>CP046179.1:2642500-3242500 GCA_014075275.1 Boseongicola sp. | reverse complement strand
AGATCGGCATCTATCTCATAGGTCCGATTTCGCCATGGCAATGAAATGCGCCAGCGCGCACCGGGCATGGGCGGCGGCAGCGCCTCGTCATGAGCCACATCAATCCCTCGCCGCAGCATTTGCCGTTCAAAACCGTCAAAATCCGTGGCAGAGTCGAATACTGTCTGGATCGGTGCGTCGATATCTTCGTGGGTCGCAAACTTCATGGTCTCTTGATCGCTTTAGTCGAGCGTATCGGCAAGCCAGTTATCGATCAGAAATCGCGCAATCGACCCTTTTCTGGCCGGATTGATCTTTGGATGGTTCCCAAGGGTCGCCGTCATCATGTCTTCCCGTGTCACCCAAACCGCATCTTCCAGCTCGTCGGTGTCGACAACGATGTCAGTGGTTTGGGCGATCCCGCAACATCCAAACATCAACGAAGACGGAAATGGCCAAGGCTGCGACGACAAGTAATCAACGGGTCCTACCTTGATCCCAGACTCTTCCAATGTCTCGCGCCGCACAGCCGCTTCGATTGTCTCTCCTGGTTCCACAAAACCTGCCAACAAAGAATACATGCCTTCAGGCCAGCCGGGCGACCGCCCAACTAGCACCGAGTTTCCGTGCAGGATCAGCATAATCACGACTGGGTCCGTGCGCGGAAAGTGGTGCGATCCGCAAGCAGGACAATCCCTTTGCCACCCCGCGTTCGCAATCTCGCTTTTTCCACCACACTTCGCACAGTATCCGTGGGTCTCATGCCAGTTGATAATGGATTTGGCCGTTGCAACAAGTTCGGCATCGCGGGCCGACAACCGGGTCATGTTCGCCCTCAACTCGGCAAACGCTTGCGTCGCCGGCAGATTGGGATGCAGCTGTTCAGACGGATCATGAAACGCGCCAACTGTGTCCGGCACTGCATCCGGTTCCCAGTTCGAAATATCCTGCGCAAACCGCGCCTCGCCCTCGTCCAACCCCAGAAAAACGGGCGCTTCATCTGCGTCATCCAGAACCGAATGATTGGCTGCCAACCAAACCGGCGCACCGGTATCCACCGCCAAAAGCGGCTTGCCGCGCCAAAACGGCAATACTCTTGGGCTGTCTTCGGCCAATAGCTGCGCCAATGCGGCCTTGTCTTCGCGCACCTTCGCTGCCCGGTCCAATCCCGAACCGCCAAAAGTTACGGTTTCTGCGTGCTTCACGTTGCCTGCCCTTTAGCTGCCTCGGCCAATAAACGCCCAAGCGCAACTGCCTGCAAGACCCCGCATTTTCAGCGAGTTGGACACGCCATGTCGCGAACTATCCTTAGCTCCTCGATTTTCGGCTGGGTGTCACGGCGATTTCATGTTCCCATCAGATAATAAACCGACTCACCTGGGGAGATATTCATGTCATTTAAGAACTCGACCGCTATGAGCCGACGCTCGTTCCTTGCCACCACCGCTGGTGCCAGCCTGATCGCGCTGCACCCGTTCTCGGCTCGCGCTGCAGGCGGCCAAGCACACCTGCGCATTATGGAAACTACTGACCTTCACGTACACGTCTGGCCTTATGACTATTACGCCGACAAACCCCGCGACACCGTCGGCCTTGCCCGCACCGCCGCCCATATCGCCGACATCCGCGCCGAGGCCACAAATTCGCTGCTTCTCGACAACGGCGACTTCCTGCAAGGCAACCCAATGGGCGATTACATCGCTTACGAACGCGGCATGAAAGAAGGCGACATGCACCCGGTCATCACCGCGATGAACACCGTGGGCTTTGATGCATCGACGCTGGGCAACCACGAATTCAACTACGGCCTGGACTTCCTGATGAAGTCGCTGGCTGGCGCAAACTTCCCAGTCATTTCCGCCAACATCGTCAAGAACGAAGGCGCAAGCCCCGCCGCCGACGACACGCTAATCCAACCCTACGTCATCCTCGACCGGATGCTGAAAGACGGTAACGGCGACGAACACGCCATCAAAGTCGGCCTTATCGGCTTTGTGCCACCACAGGTCATGAACTGGGACCGCAAGCACCTAGAAGGCAACGTCACCGCCCGCGACATCGTGCAGACCGCGCGCGCTTATGTGCCGCAAATGCGTGAAGAAGGCGCTGACATCATCATCGCGCTCAGCCACTCAGGGATTGGCTCGGCAGATGAAACTGACGGTATGGAAAACGCATCGGTCCCATTGGCCGCTGTCGACGGCATCGACGCGCTGGTCACCGGCCACAGCCACCTTGTCTTCCCTTCGGCCACCTACGCCGACTACTCAGCCGTTGACGCCGAAAACGGCCTGATCCACGGCAAGCCTGCCACAATGGGCGGGTTCTGGGGCAGCCACTTGGGCGTGATCGACCTGATGCTGGAGCGTGAAGGCGGCGATTGGCGCGTGGTGAACACTGCTGTCGAAACCCGGCCCATCAGCAAGCGCAACGAAGACCGCTCAACTTCGGCACTTGTCGAAAGCCGCGAAGATGTGCTGTCCGCAACCAAGGCCGACCACGAAGCGACACTGAACTATGTCCGCACCGCCGTCGGCAAGACCGCAGCACCCTTGCACAGCTACTTCGCATTGGTCGCCGATGACCCATCAGTGCAAATCGTCTCAATCGCCCAGAAATGGTACATCGAAGAGATGATGAAAGGCACTGAACACGAGGGCCTTCCAATCCTCTCAGCCGCAGCGCCGTTCAAAGCCGGTGGTCGCGGTGGCCCCGAATACTACACCGACGTGCCAGCGGGCGATGTGGCGATCAAGAACGTGGCCGACCTTTACCTCTATCCGAACACCGTGCGCGCTGTGCGCATTTCGGGCAAAGAGGTCCGCGATTGGCTGGAACGCTCGGCCGGTATGTTCAATCAGGTCACACCGGGAACCAGCGACACCTCACTTCTGAACCCATCTTTCCCGTCCTACAACTTCGACGTGATGGACGGCGTGACCTACCAGATCGACCTCAGCCAGCCGTCCAAATACGGGCCAAAGGGCGAAGACCTGAACCCGACTGCAAACCGGATCAAGAACCTGTCCTACAACGGCCAGCCGGTGACAGACGATATGGAGTTTGTGATCGCAACCAACAACTACCGCGCCAGCGGCGGCGGTTCGTTCCCGGGCGCAGACGGATCCACAGTGATCTTCGAAGCCCCCGACACCAACCGCGACGTGATCGTCCGCTACATCGTCGAACAGGGCACGATCCAGCCATCGGCAGACGCCAACTGGACCTTTGCGCCACTGGCCGACACTTCAGTTCTGTTCGAAACCGGGCCGAAGGCTGCGGATTATGTGGATGACCTGAAAGGTCTCGATGTCGCCCCGGCAGGCGACGGTGCAGATGGGTTCGCGCTGTTCCGGCTGAAGCTGTAAAACATGGACCGCGAACAAAAGCTCGCGGTTTACGAAAACTTGGTGGCGGGGTTTGACGACTTCGCCATCAAAGGCAAGGCCTCGCGCTATACCTCGATGAACGGAAACATGTTCAGCTTTCTGGCACCGGACGGCACCTTAGCGTTTCGTTTATCCAAGGACGATAAAACCGCATTCGAAGACGAACACGGGCCATACGACGTTATCCAATACAACAGCACAATGCGCGGATACGTCGAAATTCGCGATGACCTGATTGCGGACGACGCGGCTCTCAAGACGGTTTTTACGAAATGCGTCGCCAACGCACGCACGTTGAAGCCGAAACCGACCAAGAAGTCGAAGTAAGTCTTAACGAAAGGTTAATGCAACTGAGACCGCATCGCTTCGGGCGATGTCCCAGTCCAACCGCTAAAGGCACGGATAAAACTGTTCGGATCTTCATACCCTAGAAGGAACGAAATCTCTGAACTGGTGTGGGTCGTATCCGCCAGATACCCCCGCGCCAACCGCTCGCGCAGCGCCTGCAACTCGGCCTGAAAATTCGTGCCTTCGCCATTCAGCTTACGCTGCAAACTCCGCTGACTCATCCCCAACCGCCGCGCCACTTCCTTCACTTCCGGCTGACCGCTCGGCATCGCTTCCATCAAAACGGCTCGCACCCGATCCGTGACCTGAGTATCCCGCTCCAACTCATCCAGCCGCGCCCGAAGCTCGGGTTCAAACACGCCGAACAACGCAGGATTTGCCGACAAAAATGGCCGATCGGCATCCCCGGGCGCGAAGACAACCCGGTTAAACGGCCCGGTTCGAACCCGGTGCCCAAAGAACTCAGCATAGGCCGGATGATCCGGTGGCGAGACCATTTCAACCGCAATAGGATTCACCTGCGCCTTGGTCGCCAACCGAATTAGGTGCACTAGAAAAACCAACTCGGTCAGCAGAAACTCTTCTGGCAATTCCACCCCGGGCTCGCCACCATAGGTCAGCTCCAACCCACCCAAAGTTTCGTGTGATTCCAAAATACACGCGCCAATCAATGGCTTATAAGTCGCCAAACGCCGCGATGCGGTCGTCATATTGGGGCTGCAAAACGCGGCAAGCAAGGGCGGGCTGAACGTCTCGGACGTCACCGACTGCCCAAGCACCAACGCCGGAGTTTCGCTGTCCAACGCATTTACAACCGCGTTCCACAACCGCATGAACTCGTCGGTGTTCAAGGTCGGGCGACCTTCAGTGAACAACCCATCGGGCAACCGCGCCGATCGCAAAAGGTCAGCGGCACGAATACCCAGGTTGTTCAGCAAGGCTGCCCAACCAAGATCAACGGTAAAAGGTCGCGTCATGAAAACTGGCTCATTATCATCCTGTCAAACCAACGATCCGGCAGCAGCCACCGCATAAATATTCCCGAAGATCCCATCTTTCCAGCAGCATAGCGGGTTTTTGGCTGGCGTGCATTTATCGCTTTCACGACAAGATCGGTAATGACGCTAGGTGGCGAAGCGGCAATACCACTTTCGGCTGCTTTCATTAGTGCATCAATCATCTTCGAATAGGCAGTGTCTTCGGCGGCGACAAAGTTGGCCTCAAGTGCGCCGCTGAACCCAGAATCAATCAAGCCCGGCTCGATAATCACAACATCAATCCCAAGCGGCCTCAGCTCGATCCGCAGACAATCCGACCACCCCTCTAGCGCATGTTTTGTCGCATGATACCAAGACCCTAGCGGCGTATATATCTTGCCACCCACCGAACTGATGTTGATGATCAGCCCGGCCTTCTTGCTGCGCATTGATGGCAGCAAAAGTTGCGTCAGACGCGCCAGACCGAACAGGTTCACTTCAAACTGATACTGTGCTTTGTCGACCGGCGTATCTTCCATAGGTCCGTACTGCCCATAGCCTGCATTGTTGATCAAAACATCAACACCACCATGCCCGGCTTTGATCTTCTCAACTGCTGCAACAACATCGCCTTCCTTGGTAATATCCATCGCCAGAACAATCGCCCCCGCGTCTTCCAAATCCTTCATCTTCCCCACACTGCGGGCAGCGGCATAGACGGTCATGCCATCTTTCAACAGTCGAAGGGCAAAGTCCTTGCCCATGCCTGACGATGCGCCGGTGACCAGAACCGTTTGATATTTGCGAGTCATTTCGTTTCTCCAATCTGAATGCTGAAGATGAAGTAGCCGACGATTGATGCCGCAACACTCGCAGAACGTGCCAAACATATGGCCAAGCGTGCCAATCGTCATTCTCGAAGTGTCAGACTTGCGAATCTAATCGCTTCCAACTACATGCAGAGGTGAGAGGTTGGCGCGGGCAGGCGCCTCGCCAACCCGGTCAGATCCGGAAGGAAGCAGCCGTAACGAGCCCCGCTTGGGTCGTTGTCCAGCCTCTCACCCAAACGAACGATCGGAGGATTTATGGCCAATGTATCGCCCCTCCGGGCCGCACGTCGCTAACGCACGTCAGGCCACGGAATTATAAGCTGCTCGCCAAATCGGCAACGCAGCCCGTTTTCGTTTTCCAAGGGCTACCCAACCAATGACTGAACTTTCCTATGCTGACCTCGGATGGTCGGCGCATTTTGTGCGTCAGGGCGACGCAAATGATCTTCACCCCTTCGCGTTACCTCGGTTCATCGCGACCGGATCACCGCGATATCCCCTAATGAAACAAGGACATTGCGCGCACCAAACGGCACCGGGAACATCGCCGTTGGCGATTGGGTTCTAGCCGATGACGATGCCGTCGCCGATGTGTTCGAACGTGTGTCCGTCCTGAAACGCCGCGCCGCCGGGGAAGACGCCCGCGAACAGTTGATCGCCGCCAACGTCACGACGCTTGGCATTGTCAGTTCATGCAACGCCGACTTTAACGAGGCACGTCTGGAACGCTATCTGGTCATGGCGTCCGAGGCGGGTTGTCTGCCGTTGATCATCCTGACGAAAGCCGATCTGGACGAAGACCCCGACAGCTATGTGAAACGCGCCGAACGTTTGTCTCCCCTTGTGACTGCGTTGGCCGTGGACGCCAAAGACCCGTTAGAGATCAAACGTTTGCACCCCTGGTGCCGCGCTGGTGAAACCTTGGCATTGGCCGGGTCATCGGGCGTCGGTAAGACCACCATTCGGAATGCACTGGCGGGTGGCGAAGCAGTAACCCAGGACATCCGCGAAGACGATGCCAAGGGACGGCACACCACAACCGCCCGCGAATTGGTGCGCGTTGAAGCCGGCGGTTGGTTGATTGACACGCCGGGCATGCGCGCCCTTAGGATTGTCGATTCCGGTGATGGGATCGCTCAGGTATTTAAGGATATCGAAGCGCTTACAACTGAATGTCGCTTCAGCGACTGTGCCCACGAAAGCGAACCGGGCTGCGCTGTGAAAGCCGCGATTGAAGCGGGCGACTTGGAACCTCAGCGTGTCGCACGATGGCGAAAACTGTTGGCCGAAGACCTACGCAACTCGGAAACCATCGCCCAAGCCCGTGCCCGAGACAAAGGCTTTGGCAAGATGGTGCGAAATGTGATGTCAGAGAAGCGCAAGAACCGCGGCGACTAGGCCCGCGCCCAAAAGATTACGCCAACAATTCCAATCACATGCAGCAAGGCAATCACCAGCGGCAGCAAAGACAGCCTGCGCGCTGGTGATCCCTTGGGCCAATGCCGTCCAACACCAAATACCGCAAACGCCAACATCCCCGCCGCGCCCTGCCATCCCAGATATGTCAGCGGTCGGTTCATTCCGGCGGTGAACCCATCGCCTTCAGATGGCGTGTTTAAAAATGCAAAAAAGGCATAACAAAACAGCAGCACCCAAAGGGCGTAGAGCCCTGTAAACAAAAATCTAAGGCCATCACTTGGCGCGCTATCACGCATTATTCGCGCCCTTCTTTCTGCGCGCCATTCGCGGCAGCGGCCCACGAGGATTGCGCATCCGTTTCAACAGCACATGGTCGAACCAAACGCAGCCGCGTAAGCGCCTTTTCAGCATCTTCCCCCGCTTCCACCATCACTCTGAGCGTAATCATCCCCGACCGACCACAACCCCCGAAACAGTGCGTCAGAACTTTGCCACCCTCCGCCAATATCTCATGCACCTGCAAAGAAACGTCGGACCAGAGCGGTTCGGTCTCGGACCCCGGGGCCCCGAAATCGATGATTGGAAGGTGCCTCCAGGCGACGCCAAGCGCAGCCAGATCATCCGCAAGACCATCCGCACCGACCCGAGAAAGTTCCAACGATGTCGTCATCGTCAGAACCAAAGACGGCCCCCAAAGGGCCAAGCGGTTGAAATCAGACGTATAGTTTCCTTGGCGGCCGGGAATCGGGCTGATCCCCAGCACACCATTGCCAAGTGGCAATTCGCTGACCGACCATTCAGGCAACGCCACCCTCCACGACCTGACCGGGATGCGCCTCGGCCCAGTCCGCCAGAAACGCGGCGACATGCGGCTCGCCCGCAAGCTCTATGGCTCTGCGCGGTAGTGCAACCCCTTCGTTCAATGCCAGTTCCAAACAGGTCACATAGTCCCGCGCCGCGCGATCTGGCCCATTCTCGGACCCATGAATGATCGTTGACAGCAATGTCCCGCCATAACCGTTAATGTGTCCAAGATCCGGTTTCAAACCAAGGAAATATCCCAACACTTCTGGCAAACCTTCCCAACCCGCCAGTTGCACAGGAGTCAGCCCTTGATCGTCTGCGAGGTCATACTCTGCACCGGCCTCAACCAACCTCTCTATATGGTCCAGCTTGCCGGGAAGATGCAGGATCAAACGCACGATATTTCGCGCAGCTTCCGGCATTTTTGCGGGATCAATGAACGTTCCACCCGGAAGCTCATTATCGGCTATTTGGGCCAGCAACCGTTCAATCGGGGAAAGGGTCGTTGTGTGTCCTCGCGCGGTAAGCGCTTGAGAAAGCGCGTCGTTTCCGAACACCCGCGCGAATGCATAGGGCGCCATCCCTTCATAGACTCGGGTTGCATCTGCACCGGCGTCCAGCAATGTTTCGATCATTTCGCGCCCGCTCATCCGCCGTGCCGCCTGATGCAATGCGGGGATCACAAAGGGCTTTTCGCCACCGATTTCTTCATCATTGAATTCATCGACTTCGGCCCCTGCCTCCAACAACAACTTCACCGCAGGGACATCGTCGAAGTCGATTGCGCGCAGCAAAGCGTTGGTTCCTTTCGGCTTTGCGCCGTGTAAAAGCAACAATTTCAGGCCATCGTGGCGGCCTAACTCTGTCGAGTGATAGAGGGACTCATTGTCGTTGGGATCGGCACCATTCTCCAACAGCCAACGGCCCAGCACCAAGTTATTGGCATGGCCGATGGCCCCGTAAAGCGCTGACAACAAATGATCTTCGCCGGGCATGGAAGGGAACCCGTCGTTCACATTGGCACCATTTTCCAACAACGCCCCTGCAATTGCCAGCATGTCACCCTCGAGATCAGGGCGGTCATGAATGTATTTTGAGAACGCCAGATGCAGGATCGGTCGGCGAGGCCCGAAATCCCTGACAGCAAGACTTGGATCAGCTTTCAGCGCATCCAGAACTGCCGCGCGATCATAAAGCGCGCATTGCAAACCAAAGTTATCCGCAGCCAGATCAGGTGTGTCGCGCAAAAGCGCTTCGATTACCCAATTCTGGCCGTGATAGATCGCGATTTTTAGGCGTTGCTGTTTGGCTGCGCGATCCAAACCGACCGTCTCTGCTGCCCAAGACAATTGGGGCCAGCTTGCAAAACTGTTTTCCAAAGCAATGACATGCAGGAAGTCAGCGTGCTTTAGAGGCGCACCATCTGATCTGGGTGGATAATTTTGGATCCGTGCGTTGGCACGGGTATCCTGGGCCTCGTAGGCCTTGCGAAGCGCCTTGGCATCACGGCGCAATTGCTCGATGGATTTTGGCATCGGGCTCCTCATCAATTGGCCCGTCGGTCCGCTGATCCGGGCATGAGAAACACCGACGATGTGATCGTTCGGGTCTGAAGTGGGGTGCCGATGACGGCTGTCCGCGGACCTGGCTGCCGCCCCAAACGGCATGGCGCTTTTTAGCCCCTTGAGGCGATTTGGGCAACCCGGACTGTGGACGGTCGGCGTCAGACGGTTTAGGCTTTATCGACTTGAGGGATCGACCAAACGGCATGAGCGACACCACCGACACAGGCTATCAGGTTCTGGCGCGGAAGTACCGCCCGGAGACCTTTGCTGATCTTGTCGGTCAGGACGCAATGGTGCGCACGCTGAAGAATGCGTTCGAGGCAGATCGGATCGCGCAAGCCTTTGTAATGACTGGCATTCGCGGCACTGGCAAGACGACGACGGCAAGGATCATTGCCAAGGGCATGAACTGTATCGGGCCTGACGGAAACGGTGGCCCAACGACCGATCCATGCGGTGAATGCGAGCATTGCGTGTCCATCACTGAAGGGCGTCATGTAGACGTCTTGGAGATGGACGCGGCCAGCCGGACTGGTGTGAACGACATCCGCGAGATCATCGATTCGGTGGCGTATCGAGCGGCATCGGCGCGCTACAAGATTTACATCATCGACGAAGTTCACATGCTGTCAACTAGCGCGTTCAACGCTCTGTTGAAGACGTTGGAGGAACCGCCAGCGCATGTGAAGTTCATCTTTGCGACGACCGAAATCCGCAAGGTTCCTGTGACTGTTCTAAGCCGTTGTCAGCGATTTGATCTTCGGCGGATCGAGCCGGAAGTGATGATCGCGATGCTACGGCGGATTGCCACGGCGGAAGGGGCCGAGATCTCGGATGATGCGCTGGCGTTGATTACGCGGGCGGCGGAAGGGTCGGCACGGGATGCGCAGTCTTTGCTGGATCAGTCGATAAGCCACGGTGCCGGTGAAACCACCGCCGATCAGGTCCGTGCAATGCTTGGCCTGGCGGACCGGGGTCGGGTGCTGGACCTGTTCGATATGATCATGGCTGGCGATGCGGCGGGGGCATTGACTGAACTGTCGTCACAGTATGGTGACGGGGCCGATCCGATGGCGGTGCTGCGTGATCTGGCCGAGATTACGCATTGGATCAGTGTTATCCGCATTACGCCGGAAGCGGCAGACGATCCGACGGTTGGCCCGGATGAGCGGGCACGTGGGCGCGATATGGCGGATCGGCTTTCAATGCCCGTGCTAGCGCGAATGTGGCAGATGTCATTGAAATCATTGGAGGAAGTATCCCTATCGCCGAATGCGATGATGGCCGCTGAAATGGCGGTGATCCGCATGACGCATGTGGCAGAGCTGCCGACGCCTGGTGACCTGGTAGCAAAGTTGAAAGACACGCCTGTGCCGCCTGCGCCAAGCGGTGGCGGAGCGACTGCTCCTCAAGGTCCCGCCGGCACGAGCGCGGTGGCCGAAAGGGCGACCGAGATGTCCTCCGGCGGCGGTGTTACGGCCGTGGGCGCACAAACCGCTTTGGCACAAGCGCCGGAAAGCGCGTTGGCCCGGTTTCCGACGTTTCAGTATGTCGTCGATCTGATGCGGGCGAACCGCGATGTGAAATTGCTGGTCGAAGTCGAAAGTGGTGTCCGGTTGGTCAGCTATCAGCCCGGACGCATTGAATTTGAACCAGCCCCAAATGCGGCCCGAGACCTGGCGCAACGTCTTGGATCACGTTTGCAGGCATGGACCGGCGTTCGGTGGGCGGTATCAGTTGTATCCGAAGGTGGTGAACAAACAATTTCCGAGGCGCGCGAAGCCAGCAAAGAGGCCATGAAATCCGAGGCGCGGGCGCATCCGTTGGTGTCGGCGATTCTCGATGCTTTTCCGGACGCACAAATCGGCGACTTGAAAACACCGGAAGAGTTAACAGTTGAGATAACAACCGAGGCATTGGCCGAAGTTGAAGACGAATGGGATCCTTTCGAGGACGAGTAGGAGAATGAAATGCTGAAAGGTTTGGGCGGCCTTGCCGATATGGGCAAGATGATGAAAGCCGCACAGGAAATGCAGACGAAAATGACCGAACTGCAGGAAGAGCTGGACCGGATGACGGTTGTCGGCGAAAGCGGTGCGGGTTTGGTCAAAGCAACTTCGACGGCGAAGGGTGAGTTGACGGCGCTCAGTATTGATCCGTCGATCTTTAATCCCGACGAGCGTGAAGTGGTCGAGGCTCTGATCTTAGCAGCCATCAAGGACGCGCAGTCCAGAGCATCTGAAAAGCATCAGCAAGAAATGTCGAAGCTGACTGAGGGCATGGGCTTGCCGGCGGATATGAAGCTGCCGTTTTAAGATAATGGCTCAACAGAGCGCGTTAGAAAACCTGATCGAGATGATGGCAAAACTGCCGGGGCTTGGGCCCCGGTCAGCTCGGCGTGCTGTGCTGCACATGATCAAGAAGCGATCGTTGTTGTTGATTCCTTTAGCAGATGTCGTGCAGCAGGTCGCTGAGACCGCGCGAGAATGTCTGAACTGCGGCAACATTGGCACCACGGATCTTTGCGAGATTTGTGACAGCGAAAAGCGACGCAATGGTGAGTTGTGCGTGGTCGAAGATGTTGCCGACCTTTGGGCGATGGAGCGGGCCGCCGTGTTCAAAGGGCGCTATCATGTATTGGGTGGCACATTGTCAGCTTTGGATGCCATCGGTCCCGAAGAATTGCGCATACCAAAACTGGTGGACCGGATTCAGACCGAAGACATCAGCGAAGTTATTCTGGCGTTAAATGCCACTATCGATGGACTTACGACGGCGCATTATATCGCCGACCAGTTGGAGGGGCGGGTGCAGGTGACGTCGCTGGCACAGGGCGTTCCGATTGGTGGTGAGCTGGATTATCTGGACGATGGGACGATCACAGCAGCCCTAAAAGCGCGCAAGTCGCTTTAGATTTTGAGCCTGATCGACACCAGATCTCTTTCAAACACTGATGACACTTTAACGCGACGCACGGGTCCACCGACGTTAGTTTTGCGGGGTTTCCAGCGAATCACCTGCTTTTTAAGGGAAATGGGCTGTCTGTATCGTGTCGGTATTACGTCGGTATCACGTCGGTATCGATGAAAGCGAACGGTGGAATGTATTGGCTGTTAACAGAACGCGCGCTGACCATTGGACAAACAAAAACCCCGGCTGAAATAAGCCGGGGTTTAAGGGCAGCCGAGGGAACTTTTTAAGGTTGTTCGTCTTCGTCTCCGCCCTCGGGCAGATTGAAAAAGCTGTCAGCATCAGGCAGTTCATCTTCTTTGTCGTCGTCTTCATTGTCGCTGAGAGAGAAGGTTTCGAGGCCAGAGATTGCTGTTGGTATTCTTGGCTCTTCCGGCAACCCAAGCGATTGTTCAGTCGAGACCAATTTGCGGCGTTCGTCGTCGGACATGACGCCACCTTCTTTTGCTTTCTTTTCGTTCGCCTTTTGAACGGCGGCATCCAGTTCGGATTGCTTGGTCAGGCCAAGAGCAACCGGGTCAACTGGTTGAATATTCGAGATGTTCCAGTGCGTGCGTTCGCGCAGCGACAGGATGGTCGGCTTGGTGGTGCCAACCAGTTTCGAGATTTGGCCATCGGACAGTTCGGGGTGGAACTTGACCAGCCAAAGGATCGCTGCCGGACGGTCCTGGCGTTTGGACAGAGGCGTGTACCGCGGACCGCGACGCTTTTCTTCGCCTACGGCGGCCGCGTTGAATTTGAGTTTCAGCTTGTTCAGCGGGTCTTTTTCGGCGGCGTCGATATCTGCCTGAACCAGCTGGTTGTTCGCGATAGGATCGAACCCCTTCACGCCGGTGGCCACGTCGCCATCGGCGATGCCCTGAACCTCAAGCTCGTGCAGGCCGCAGAAATCGGCGATCTGTTTGAAGCTGATGGTTGTATTGTCCACCAGCCAGACGGCTGTGGCTTTGGCCATGATCGGTTTGTTCATTTGGCACACTCCTGACAAATCTTTCCCGCGCCGGGAAATCGCCCGGTCCGGCTGGACCACATCTTCGATTTCGGGGAAGTTGGCGGGGATATAGTCCCGTTTTGACCCGGAGGGAAGAGGAAATGCGTGTGTTCGTTATGTGGCTGGCTTTGACCGGGTTTGCCTGGGGAGATGGCGAGAAGGCGGGGGATTTCGATTACTATGTGCTGGCATTGAGTTGGTCGCCGACGTGGTGTGCGTTGGAAGGGGATCGGCGCGGGTCACCACAATGCGACGATGAAGCGGACTTTGGATGGGTTTTACACGGGCTTTGGCCGCAATATGAGGATGGTTGGCCAAGCTACTGTCACACGGGGCATCGAAACCCCTCGCGGTCAGAGACGGCCGCCATGGCGGATATCAAGGGATCGGGCGGATCGGCCTGGCATCAATGGAACAAACACGGGCGGTGTTCTGGGCTTTCGTCACGAGATTTCTATGCGCTGGCGCGGGAAGCCTATGGGCGTGTCATTCGCCCGGATGTGTTCCGTCGATTGGAACGCGAGATACGGTTGCCCGCGACGGTGATCGAAGAGGCATTCCTTGAGGACAATGAAGTGTTACGCGCGGATGGTCTGACGGTGACGTGTAAGGCCGGGCGAATTCAGGAGGCGCGGATTTGTCTGACGCGAGGGTTGGAGCCGCGGGCGTGTTCGGGATCTGTGGCGCGGGATTGCACGATGTCGGATGCATTGTTTTCGCCGGTTCGGTGAGGATTTAAATTGCGCTGCGCTGACGCGCATCGCGGTGGGCGAGGGGCGCTGCCCCTCACACTCCCCGGAGTATTTTTCTTTCGGCGATTGCAAGCAATCGCCTGTCGGCAGTGCATTGCAATGGCAATGCACGAGAGATCAGAAGAAGTTCTATTGGTTGCCGGGTGACTGGTCCCAGTGGCCGGGCGTGTCTTTCATTGACTGGGGGTTTGGTGCTTTCACGCCGGAAAGAATACTGGCCTGAAGCGCCATCAAGGGTTTTGTCAGGGGGTGTTCGCGCAATTGCGCCTTGGTCTTTTCGATTTGCATCACGTTGTCGATGCGTCGGTCGATAAAGGCCATGGTGTCGGCGGCATTTTCGCTGTCATCGCCGAGCCAGAACAGAACCGTGGCCGCCCAGACACCAGAAAGAGTTGCGCGTTTGGAGTACCAGTTTGCGTCAGTTGAAGTGTCGCCAAGCGCGGTCCAAATGTGATCGGCGGTTTCCCAGATGAGTTTTGCCCCGTCAGCCGTGTTGTGCGGCAGCGCAAAAAGGGCGGAGACGCGGCGGATAACCTCGCGGTCTGTCATACCTTCGACACGGAGTTTCAGAGCTGTGGCGACCTTGTCGCGGTAGCGCATGTCGGACAGATCGGTCGACTTGAAGGCGGTGACCATGGCTTGATCCCCTGCGCGGTGAAAGTCGATGGCGAGGTCGATGGCCCCACGGGGACAGGTGGCGCGGGCCTGTTCGATATCGATGCCGATGTCGTCAGCCGCGGCCACAAATGCGAGTTCTGACCAGCCGTCGAAGGCTACATGAGGCAGAATTGCGGTCAGCAGTTCTTGGCGGATATTTGGGTTTGTGTCGGGCATGGCACGCGCTCCTTTGAGCCTTTGGGGACAGTAGACAAGTCAATCTGCCCTTGCTATAGGCCCAATTCCTGCAAATTTTGCGCAACTCTATCTTAGAAAGGTGGTGACAACCACATGCAGGTCAGTGTTCGCGACAACAATGTCGATCAGGCGCTTCGTGCCCTGAAGAAAAAGCTGCAGCGTGAGGGCGTTTTCCGTGAAATGAAGCTTCGGCAACATTTCGAGAAACCGTCTGAAAAGCGTGCGCGCGAGAAGGCCGAGGCCATTCGCCGTGCTCGTAAGCTAGCTCGGAAGAAAGCACAGCGCGAAGGAATGATGTAAGTCATCCTTCACAAGACACTGGATGGCTTCGGTCATCGACGACGACCCCCGCGGCAAGCCTCGGGGGTTTGTTGTTTTTAAGGGCCGAGACTTAGTCGAGCACTTCGGCCCAGGCGGCTGCCAGACCCGGCAGGTAAGTTGTTTTCAAGTCGTTGCGCCGGGATGTTTTTCCCAGAGGGATGCGCAGCCCGACCCTAATGGTTGTTTCGGACCCAAGATCCTCGGTGTTTGCCTGAAAGTCGGTCATCTGGAACCCAACCTGACCAATCACTCTGTCCCCGAATGGATACTCGGCCGTTAGGTCAAACCGCTCGTATGAACCGGAATCGCCTTCATCTTCGAAAATGCCGGGCGAGCTGCCGCGTTCATATCCTGTTATCAGGTTAATCTGATTTCCAAGGTTGGCATTGACCCCGACGCGGAAAAATAGCCCGTCAAATGCGGTATCCGTGCCATCGCCAATCATCTTGGCCTGGCCGACTTGGCCAAAAATGGAACCAAAGCTTAAGTCTTGAGAGGCTTCGATGCCATAAAGATCGCCGTCCACATACCCATTAAAGGTCGCGGCATCGCTACCCTGAAAGCGAGTCTTTCCGTAAAAGCCGCCAAAGTATGCTGAGCCGAACTGCCGGCCGATGTGAAGACCATATGCTGTCGCGTTTTCAGGTGCGTAACTGTCAAAAGCATCGCCAGCAGGCAAGCTTCGCCCGATATGGTTCACATCAAGGGTTGCGCGCCAGTCTTCCAGACCAACTGTGACGAAGGCAGAACCACTGGGGCCATTTAAGGACAGGTTCTCGCCATCGTCAGAGTTGCCAGTGTCGGTTTGACTATAGCCCAATTCGACCCCGCCGGTAAATTCGAAAGCCTTAGCTACATTGGGAGTAATGCCAACGACTAGCACACAGGTCAAAGCCTGTAAGTTCATGTTCATATTATGTAATCCTTCCGCTCAAAGCGCCCCGTTTTTCGAGTGCGCCCCCAACTCACAGCGATAGGTCGGTCGTTGAAATCGGGATATAAACCTATGTTCGGTTTGAGCCGCAATTGGATAAACATTTGTTATAATTTGCGCCATTTCCGGGTCTCAGATTCAGGGGCTTTGAGGGTAATGATCTGCAGGAATGTTCCGGCTTAGAACTTTCGTTTAGTTGCCTTTGTCGCCGTGAACCCTCAATGGGTGTCAAACTTTCGAAAGAGAAGAGCCAAACCATGGTCAATCACTCCCGCCTTCGCATCGCATTTTTCACCGCAATTTTTTGTGCCTCGGTCATGTTCTTTGAGGACGTGGGTGAGGCGATTGGCATAAACTGGATTGAAGAGTGGGACGATTTACATGTCTGGGAGTTTCTTATTGTCGGTTGTCTTTTGATCACAATTGGCCTGATCGGAATTGAAGTCAGAAAACTCCAAATTCAGAATGCCACACTGGAAGGTCGGGCCATCAGGGCGTCGGGAGCTTTTCAGGACTTGTTGAACGGATACTTCAACGAATGGGATTTTTCACCAGCCGAACGGGATGTTGCACGTTTGATCCTGAAGGGGTGCTCAATCTCTGAGATTGCCGAGATCCGCGGAGCGCGCGAGGGCACAATCAAAGCGCAGACAAACTCAATCTACAAAAAGTCAGGCTATGCCAGCAAGACTCAGCTTTTGAGCGCGTTTATCGAGGATCTTACCAATGGCGGTTCCGTTGAGGCAGATAACGTGAAACAGCTTTGAGAACGGTTTTCTTCATGTGCGGAACCTTGTATCGCGTGGCTCAGGCAGCGATGGGAAATGGCGATGAAATCTCGTGTAACATGGACTGGTGACAAGGCGTTTTGGGGGCTGACAGAAGGTGGCCACAGTGTCGTTTTGGGAACCGCCACCGAGGATGCGCCCAAACCGGGACCAAGTGCGATGGAATTGGTGCTGATGGGTGCCGGCGGGTGTTCGGCCTATGATGTTGTTTCCATCCTTGAGAAGGGGCGGCAAGACATCGACGATGTGATCGTTGAGTTGGACGCCGACCGTGCGGGCGAGGTGCCCAAGGTCTTCACACGCATTCATATGCATTTCATCGTGAAGGGACGTGGATTGTCGGAAGCGCGCGTAGAGCGGGCCATTCAGTTATCCGTCGAGAAGTATTGTTCAGCGACGAAGATGCTGGAGATGACAGCCGAAGTAACGCACGATTTTGAGATCGTGGAGACGATATAGGTTTCCCCGCACTGACGTGCCGCGACCCGCTGGAGGGGCTCTGCCCCTCCAGACCACCCCGGAGTATTTTGCCAGAAAGAAAAGCCTAGACAGGAAGTGCGGTTGTTTGCCGAACGGTCCGCAGTGCAAAAGACGAGTGCATCTGCGCCACACCCGGCAATCGGGCAAGGTACCGGCGATGGATGCGCGCGAAGTCTTCGGTGTCTTCGGCCACGACTTTCAAAAGATAGTCGGCGGTCCCGGCCATCAGGTGACATTCAAGCACATCGGGGATGAGCTTGACCTGCTTTTCAAATGCGTCGAGCACTTCGTCGGCCTGGCCTGAGAGCGTGATTTCAACGAAGACGACCGTGGGGCGACCGAGTTTGCGCGGGTTTAACAGAGCAACGTAGTCGCGGATAATTCCGGAGTCTTCCAGCCGCTGCACCCGGCGGTGGCAAGCTGATGCCGAAAGATTGATGGCATCTGAGAGGTCCGCATTGGAAATACGACCCCGCTTTTGCAGAACATTCAGGATGCGGGCATCTGTCGCGTCGATATTGGTCATGGCACAAAAATCATTCGAAATTTCAGGGTTTGTTCGAATATTCTACCACTATTAGCGCCAACATCCAAAGAAATAAGCGCGCCATTGCGCCGAAGTTCTGGCCATATATGTCCATCAGTTAGGGGAGTTTGGGTCATGAAAATCGGGTGCCCTAAAGAGATCAAACCACAAGAATTCCGTGTCGGCATGACACCAGCAACCGCTGGCGAGGCTGTTCGGCACGGTCACGAAGTTTATGTCGAGACAGGAGGCGGCGTTGGCGCTGGCTTCCCGGACGAAGATTATCGCATTGTCGGTGCCAAGATCTTAGGAACTGCGGTAGAGATTTTTGAAACGGCAGACATGATCGTTAAAGTGAAAGAACCGCAGCCAGCGGAACGCAAAATGCTGCGCGATGGGCAGTTGCTGTTCACCTATCTGCACCTGGCACCAGACCCGGAACAGACCCATGATCTTTTGGCCAGCGGGGCGACCTGCATTGCCTATGAAACAGTAACCGATGACCGGGGCGGCCTGCCCTTGTTGGCACCAATGTCTGAGGTTGCCGGTCGTCTGGCCCCGCAGGTCGGCGCCTGGACCCTGCAAAAAGCCAACGGTGGTCGCGGGGTATTGATGGGTGGCGTGCCCGGCGTTGGCCCAGCAAATGTTGTGGTCATTGGCGGCGTCGTCGGCACCCATGCAGCCAAGATCGCTGCCGGCATGGGGGCGGATGTAACTGTTCTGGACCGGTCCCTGCCCCGCCTTCGCTATTTAGACGACGTCTTCAGCCGGGATTTTAAGAACAGATATGCCAGCGCTGCAGCCACGGCCGAACTGGTTGAAACCGCTGATATGGTAATAGGTGCCGTTTTGATCCCGGGGGCCGCTGCACCAAAACTGGTCACACGCGCGCAACTATCCTCCATGAAACCGGGGGCTGCGATTGTTGATGTGGCCATCGATCAGGGCGGCTGTTTCGAAACCTCGAAAGCAACCACACATCGCGACCCGATCTACGATGTTGATGGGATCATGCACTATTGCGTCGCCAATATGCCCGGCGCAGTTGCACGCACATCCACAATTGCGCTGACCAATGCAACGATGCCGTTCCTGTTGTCGCTTGCTGACAAGGGCTGGCAGCAAGCCTGTACAGATGATCCGCATTTGCTGGCCGGTTTGAATGTGCACGCGGGAAAACTGACTTACTTTGCAGTCGGCAAGGCACTGGGGATCGACGTGACTTCCCCACAGCTGGCCCTGAAGATGTAGGCATCTTCTTTCTGGCGAAAATACTCCCGGGGGAACGAGCAAAGCGAGGTGGGAGCAGCGCCCCCCTACCTCGACGACGTAGTCGGCGAAACGCCGTCAGGCCGCTTTCCACTTGATCGAACACCCCATCGACGCGATCTGCTCCTGTGGACCTTTCCCGGTCTCGGCAACCTCACGCATAGCTTCAAAAAGATCCCGTCTCAGATCGGCTGGCCCGGTTTGCGCGCGCGATGCATCAATTCGGCCACGATACTGTAACTGCAAGTCAGCATTCAGCCCGAAAAAATCCGGCGTGCAGGCAGCGTCATAATCCCGTGCAACGCTCTGGCTGGTGTCGTGAAGATAGGGAAATGGAAAACCGCGTTCACGCGCCATCACCTGCATGTTTTCAAAACTGTCAGCGGGATGGGTTGAAGCGTCATTGGAACATATTGCGGCAAAGCCAATACCGAGTGGCTGAAGATCCCGGGCATCACGGATAATCCGGTCCATCACCGCCAAAACATAAGGACAGTGGTTGCAAATAAAGGCAACAACGGCCCCATTGGGACCAGATACGTCCGCCAGGGAATACATCTGACCGTCCGTCGCTTTCAGACGAAAGTCCGGTGCTTGCCAGCCAAAATCACAAACCGGGGGTATCGCCGCCATGTTAATTCTCCGCATTAAGGTCACATAAGACTGACACCCAACCGGCCATAAGAAAAGGGCCCCGCAACGACGGAGCCCTCAACCAGAATATATAGGTCTTACTTCGCCTTCAGAGCATCGCGAATTTCTGTCAAAAGCTCTTCCTGTGTGGGCCCTTTTGGAGCCTCCGGCGCAGGTGCAGCTTCCTCTTCCTTCTCGGCCGCCTCTTTGATGCGGTTCACGCTGCGGACCAGCATGAATACGACCCAGGCGATAATCAGGAAGTTGATGATCGCCATGATGAAGTTACCGTATGCAAAGACAGCACCGTCTTCGCCTTCGCTGAGTTGAATGCCCAGTCCCGAGAAATCAATCCCCCCGGTAAACAGGCTGATAATCGGATTGATCAGGTCGCCCACCAGCGACTGAACGATTGCCGTAAAAGCTGCGCCGATGATGATACCAACGGCCATGTCCATGACATTGCCTTTGGCAATGAAATCTTTGAATTCCTGCATCATGGTTTCAGATATTCCCTTTGTTTCCCTTTACACAGGTCATCCCCTGCGTCCCGTGCATACCCACTAGCACAAAATCGCACAGATCTAAGGGTTCCGTGGAGTAAATTCCTACTTATGTGGGATAGCACGCACGAATTATTGGAGGAGCCGTCATGGACGCTCTAACCCCGCTCGCAGAATTCCCGATCACCTACCGTTGGCCCGCCACGCGACCGGACGCCATCCAGCTGTACTCATTTCCGACTCAGAACGGCGTCAAAGTGTCGATCGCACTTGAAGAATTGGGCCTGGATTACGAACCGCATCGCGTCACATTGGCTGAAGCCAATGTAAAAAGTGCCGAGTTCCGATCGCTGAACCCCAATGGCAAAATACCGGCCATTATTGATCGGAATGGGCCCGGAGGTGAAACGATTCAATTGTTCGAATCCGGCGCCATCCTGATCTATTTGGCTGATAAGACTGGCAAACTTCTGCCCAAGATCGGCAAAGATCGATATGAAGTCCTCAAATGACTGATGTTCCAGATGGGGGGCATTGGGCCGATGTTCGGACAGTTGGGATACTTCGCCAAGTTCGCGGGCGCAGAGATCGAAGATCCCCGCCCTCGGCAACGTTTCATTGACGAAGCCAAGCGTCTTCTTGGTGTCCTAGGAGAAGGCCTTGAGGGTAAGGAGTGGATCGCAGGCGACTTTTCCATCGCCGACATCGCGATTGCGCCCTGGCTTTGGGGGCTGGACCGCTACGGCGTTCAGGATCAGGTCGGCTGGGATGATTTCACCAACGTGAAAGCCTATCTGGCGCGTTTCCTTGAGCGTCCGGCAGTTCAGCGCGGCCTCAAAATACCATCGCGTGATCACTAATCAGGCAGTTTGCCGTTCAGAATATAGGTCAGAATTTCGACCACTTGCCGCGGTTCTTCTGCCACTGCCAGAGCCGCGGCATGCACCTCTTTTAAGGGGTGCTGATGCTCGGGCATGCTGAGGACAATCAGCGATTTACCAAGTGCTGCCGCCATGCCCGCGTCAAAAGCTGCGTTCCATTGTTTGTATTTCTCCCCGAAACGCACCACCACTATATCGGCGTTTTCGATCCCAAGACGAGTGCGGATAGCGTTGACCTTGGCCCCCTTGTGATCGTGCCAGAACTTTGAATCTTCTGCGCCGAGTATCGCAACTCCGCAGTCATCGGATGCATCGTGGTCAGTTACGGGTGAGGAAAAAGTCACATCCAGTCCTGCCGCGCCGCTCACAATCTGCTCACGCCAATCGGTGTGGATTTCGCCGGATAGATACACGTTCAAGGTCATAGGACAACGCCCCCCCATTCTTCTGTTCATAAATACTCAGAACCGCCTGGCCTGCACAGGCCAGGCCATTCGTGGTGTCGCACCGTAGGTGCGCCAATTAAACAGCAGTTAGCCGCGAAGGACACCACCAGTGGCTTTGGTGACTTTCTCAACAATCTTCGCGCCCACCGCTTCAATCTCTTCATCGGTAAGGGTTTTGGCCATGGGCTGCATCCGCACCGTGATCGCCAGAGATTTTTTACCCTCGCCCAGTGATCCGCCAATGAATTCGTCAAACACGCGCACCTCTTCGATCAACGCCTTGTCCGCCCCTGCTGCCGCATTCACCAGATTGACTGCCTCAACATCGGCATCAAGCACAAAGGCAAAGTCGCGTTCGACCGCTTGCAAACCGCTCATCCGCAACGCCCCGCGCGAGGCGGATTTGGCCTTTGGTTGTGGGATTGCCGACAGATGCAGGGCGAAGCCGACGGCCGGGCCTTTGACGTCCAGAGCGTTCAAAACGCGCGGGTGCAGTTCACCAAACGAGCCGAGGATGATCTTCGGACCTAGGGTGATCCGCGATGAACGGCCCGGATGCCACCAATCCTTCGCCGAGCGCGAGAATTGCGTTTTTGCGGGTGCGCCAAGGGCTGACAACACCGCTTCGGCGTCTGCGCGGACGTCATAGACATCAACGGCGCGGCGTGCGCCATGGGGATCTTTGGGGCCTGTAGCGCCGATGCGAATGCCGGTGACCAGCAGTTCCTGTTCGTCCGGCTCACCGCCGTGGAATACCGCACCGACTTCGAACAGTGCCAGATCACTGAAGCCGCGCGCCTGATTGCGCGATGCGGCCTGCAGGAGACCGGCCAGCATTGTTGGGCGCATGTGGGTCATCTCCGAACTGATCGGATTGGCGACGCGGGTAGTATCTGTGCCGCCGCCGAATAGCTTGGCCGAGGCTTCGTCAATGAAGCTGTAGGTCACGCATTCGTTGTAACCCAGCGCCGCGGTGGTGCGTCGCGCGATCTGTTCGCGCTTTTGCAGGGGCGTCAGGATCGGTTGGGGAACGCCGGGAAACATCCGGGGCATTGGCTTTGGTTCAAGGTTGGTCAACGAGGCGATGCGCGCGACTTCCTCGACCAAATCCGCCTCGCCCTTTACATCAGGACGCCAGCTTGGCGGGGTTGCCATGTCGCCGTCCAGTGTGAAGCCGAGGCGCTCCAAAGTCGCACGTTGGGTTTCGGCGGGGATGTCCATACCGACCAGCGACGAACAGCGCGCGGTGTCCAGTTTGTAGGCACGGGTCATGTCTGGCACGGCCCCGGCTGTGACGACGTCCGAGGCTTCGCCACCGCAGAGGTCCAACACCATTTGCGTCGCCAGCTCCAAACCCGGCAGAGTGAAATCAGGGTCAACGCCGCGTTCAAAACGATACTTTGCATCCGAATTGATTTTCAGCGCGCGAGCCGAGCGGGCGATTGTGATCGGCTCCCAATAGGCGCTTTCGAGGAACACGTTCACGGTGTCTTCGCTGACACCACTTTCCTCGCCGCCCATGATACCGGCAAGACTTTCCGGGGCGCGGTCATCCGAGATCAGCATCAGGCCGGGGAAGGCCGTATAGGTCTTTTCGTCCAGCGCCAGTAGTTCCTCGCCACCCTTGGCGCGATGCACCCGCAAATCGCCCTGCACCTTGTCGGCGTCAAAGACATGAAGGGGGCTATTGCGGTCGAAGGTCATGAAATTGGTGATGTCGACAAGGGCCGAGATGGGGCGCAGGCCAATGGCCTTCATGCGCTGTTGCAGCCATTCGGGGCTGGGGCCGTTCTTGACGCCACGGATGACGCGCCCGGTGAAATAGGGCGCGCCGTCCAGCGTGTCATCGTCGATGGTGACGTTGATCGAGCTGGGGAAGCTGCCTTTCACGGGGGTAACGGGGCGGTCGATTTTGGTGCCGAGTGCGCGCGCGGCCAGATCGCGCGCAATGCCTTCGACGCCCAGCGCATCCTGCCGGTTGGGCGTGATCGCAATCTCGATCATCGGATCGACTTTCGAGGGGTCATTGGCGGCCAGCCAGTCAGCGAAACTGTCGCCAACCTCGCCCGAGGGCAATTCGATGATGCCGTCGTGTTCGTCCGAAAGTTCCATCTCGCGTTCACTGGCCATCATGCCGTGGCTTTCAACGCCGCGGATTTTGCCGACCTGAATGGTGGTGTCGATGCCGGGGACATAGGTGCCGGGTTTGGCGATGACGACGGTGATGCCAGCGCGTGCATTTGGCGCGCCGCATATGATTTGCTTCACGCCCTCGTCGGTTTCCACCATGCAGACGCGCAGGCGATCAGCATCGGGGTGCTGTTCGGCGGTTTGGACCTTGCCGATGGTGAAATCGCGGAGTTTCTCGGCCGGATTGACGATCTCTTCAACCTCAAGGCCAAGGTCGGTCAGGGTCTCGGCGATGTCTTCGACCGAGGCGTCTGTTTCGAGGTGCTCACGGAGCCAGGAGAGGGTGAATTTCATTTTTTTGAACCTTCTTGCTCAGCTCGTTTGTTCAGCTCATCGATAACTCGGCGTTCCAGAGTTGCTGCTTCTGCAATGTCAAACATTTTAACAGGCATGGGCGCCTCATCGTCTTCCGTTGGGCGGACAATCATATTGTGAATCTCGCTAACGGCTAACTTCAAGTCCGACTGGATTTCCTTCCATCCATCCTTGAAGCTTGGGTAGTTCGCGACTCCAGACATCACGGTAATTGCACTGGCCCAGATTATCGTCAACTTTTGGGATCCGGACGAAATGGAAACTTCCCGTGGATATACGCCACGGTATTGGATTTGCGGGAACTGATTGCCGCCCGGCAACCCAGATGACAACGAGAACCACTTTTCAGTCTCTGTAGCCCGACGCTTATAAATAGGAGCAAGGTTCAAGAGCGCCTGGCTAAGCTTGCCAAGTTCATTTGCCTGCGTGCCATGCATCAACCCAACAAAAAAAGGCTGATCAGACAAACGAAAGCCGGATTGGGCTACATCGACAAGCAAAAAATTTGAACCGACCTCATTAGCGATAAGGCGGATTGCCATTACAGCCCCCCAAGCAATGCCGGTACCGTCAGCAAACCAAAGCCGCAGTGCCTGAGCCAGCGCAAATCCGAACTGTCGTTTTTTAGGTTCGCCGTCGCATCCAAGCCACCTATGCTCTCGTCGCGCATAACTACTCTCGCCCCGCCAAGTCTTCGACCACCTCAAAGTGCTCGAACACCAGCATCATTTCCGCGTCAAAGCCGCCGTTGCGCTCGAAATACGTTTTGTGGTCCTCCTGCCAGCCTTCGAGATCAACGTTTTCGCCCTCGGCCAGCGCCATCTCTTCGGTCACATCGCAGAACCGCACCTGATCAACTTGCACCGTGCGGATCACTACGGCGGGCGTGTCGTCCCAATTGGTGGCGATGTCGCAGCGGCCCACGACCGGCATCGAGGCCGGATCGTCGGTGAAATCAGTTAGCGCGCCGCAGGTGGCGCGTTTGTGGCCCGAGCGGACCAGAGCGATCAGGCGTTTGGACAGCTTGGCGTTGTCGCCAAATTTGAAGGTTCCGGCGCCGGGGTAAGTGTCTTGCAGATCTTCGAATTCGTCGTTCATCGCACCAAGCCGCCGTGGAGTGTTGGTTGGTCGAGCGCTGCAAAGCCGTAGTGTCTGAGCCAGCGCAGATCGCTGTCGAAGAAGGCGCGCAGGTCGGGGATGCCGTATTTCAACATTGCCATACGGTCGATGCCCATGCCGAAGGCAAAGCCTTGCCATTCCGCCGGGTCAACACCTGCTGCTGACAGAACGTTGGGGTGGACCATGCCGGAGCCCAGAACCTCGAGCCAGCCATCGCCTTCGCCGACTTTCACTGTGCCGCCTTCCCAGGAACACTGGATGTCGACCTCGGCAGAGGGCTCGGTGAACGGAAAGTGCGAGGCGCGGAAGCGGGTTTTGACGGAGGTGCCGAAGAAGGCCGAGAAGAATTCTTCCAGTACCCATTTGAGGTTGGCCATCGAGATATCCTTGTCGATGGCGAGGCCTTCGACCTGATGGAACATCGGGGTGTGGGTCTGGTCATAGTCGGCGCGGTAAACCCTACCCGGCGCGATGATGCGGATCGGAGCGCCGTTTTTCTGCATTGAGCGGATTTGCACGGGCGAGGTGTGGGGGCGCAGCACGTGGGGCGGGCGATCATCGCCGTCCTCGCGGTGCATATAGAACGTGTCCATCTCGCTGCGGGCGGGGTGGTAATCGGGGATGTTAAGGGCATCGAAGCTAAACCAATCGGTTTCCACCTGCGGTCCTTCGGCGACGGGAAAGCCCATGTCGGCGAGGATGGCTGTGACTTCTTCCGTGACCTGGCTGACGGGGTGGATGGTGCCCTTGTTGCTGGGGCGACCGGGCAGTGTAACGTCCAGCCATTCATCACGCAGACGGGCATCAAGGGCGGCATCGCCCAGCGCGGATTTCTTCGCTGAAAGGGCTGAATTGATCTCGTCCTTCAGGGCGTTCAGAGCCGGGCCAGCGACTTGGCGTTCCTCGGGCGTCATGCGTCCAAGTTCACGCATTTTCAGCGAGACCTCGCCCTTTTTGCCGACGGCGGCAATGCGCAGATCCTCAAGCGCGGATTCATCACCTGCATCCGCAATGGCATCGAGATATTTCTGCCGTAGATCGTCCATTTCCGCCCTCGTCATTAAGCCTGCTCGGGTTAGCCTTGGGGCCTTGGAAAAGCAAGGTCGTCCGGGTGACCCTAATTCAGCCGGTAGTATTCAAATTTGGGGCTGTCGCCGATCTTGCGATAGCGACTTGCAATAAGATTCTGCAAAGCCGGGAATTCGGCCAACGCCCCGCGGCTGTCGACCGCGCGACCGGTCACCCAGGGTGTCATGTCATTGTTCTGGACAACAACGACATCTGGCATATTCGCCAACAGCCGACCCAGTAAATCAGCGTCGTAGCGGCGATCATAGAAACTCACCAAAAATGGCCAGCTGTAGGGATAGCGGTGCAACGGCGTGCGGTTGGTCGTGAAATAGAGGCCCGTATCATAGCCCCAGACAAACAGCGTTTCGCTTGGCTGAAGCTCGTTTTGAAGAAACTCAGTTGCCGCCGCATTGGCCGCAGAGCTGAAGTCAGTCTCGACGTAAAAATCTGCTTCGGTCATCGGCGATTGACCGGTTAACAGCGACCTGGCAACATCAATTGGCTGTTTCAAGGGAGCGTTCGAAGCCAGTGCTACAATTCCGATCACCGCCACGATCTTTTGTGTGCGCGTGTCGGTCAAACGGTGCCTCACGAAAGCTGTGATCGTATCAAAGGCAGATGCCGAGCATGCTGCAAGAGCCACCAAGAATGGTAGGGCGTGATACGGAAATCCTTTGCCTTGAATCCAGAGTGAAACCCATCCTGCTATCAACCAGATAACAAGCAGACAGGCGGCCAGATCGCGGCCAGGAAAAAGCGCGCGGGAAATCGTGAGCGCCAATCCAATGAACATTGCCAATCCGAATAGCGGAGCCTTTAGCAAGACTGAAAGAAGCTCCATCTGTATGAATTGTGCGCTGACCCGAAAACCCGAGGCGTATGACAAAATAAACGTCTGGATTTCGACGTATGCATCAAAAGCGCCAAGCACAGCGAGCAACCCACCGGAAATCACCAATGTGCCAAGTCCGCCAGCAGCAAAGGATAGAAAATCAACCAATCTCAGTCGCAGATCACTTGCAAAGATTGGCACAAAAATCACCAATGCTATCGGGCCAATCGTGTACTTCAGGCTAAAAGCCAACGCCAAAATGACGCCCGAGAAGAAGACGTGCCGCGCCTTTTGGGATTGCCATCCCATGACGAGTAACAGCAAGGCCCAAATGATCAGCAGCCCCGCCCAACCATCCGTCTGGGCACGATGCCAAAACGAAGATGGATAGTAGATAGCGGCGAATGCCAGTGGCGCGAGTGTTGCGCCAACGATCGAATAACCAAGGCGCATCAGTAATGCACACATCGCTGCACCTGTTGCGGCGACAAAAACGAGATCAAACAGGCGTATCGATGCTTCGGAGTGTCCGAACAGGATCTGCGACAGCGCGTGAATGGCCGTCGTGATCGGAGGCTTAATGTTGTATATTTCCGCGTAAGTAGTCTGACCGTTCAGCAGGCCTGCCGCGATCGTTGCATGAATAGCCTGATCACGGCCAAAAGGCTCGAAGATGGTCCATGCGCCAAATGCAACAATCAAAAGGACGATAAGGCCATAGGCGGTCAATCGCTTGACCCGATCCGGCGTTGCAGAAAAAGTATCCGTGGCCATGACACGCTCTATAAGTGATCCGGATAAAGTTGCAATCCGGGCAATTCCTTTGGCGAGTGTTGTTGCCCATAGACAATAAGAGCAGCAAATACAGGGTTTGCAGAGTTCAATGACCAAAAAAACCGAGTTGCAACCTGCACCGGATCATCCGCCGACGGATCGCATTACAAGCGTCTCAATTGTGGTGCCCTTTCTGAACGAAGAAGACACCCTTGCTGCGCTTTATGAAGAACTTTCCGCAGTCGAAAGCGAGCTAGGCACGCCTTTTGAGATTATCTTCGTCGATGACGGAAGTACCGATAAAAGTCGATCAGTGGCACAAGACCTTGCGGCACGACACGATAATTTAAGATTGATCGGATTTCGTCGGAATTTTGGCAAGGCAGCGGCCCTGTCCTATGGGTTTCGGGTGGCTACAGGAGATGTGGTGGTAACCATGGATGCCGATCTGCAGGACGATCCCAAGGAAATACCGCGCTTTATCGAAGAGATACAATCCGGAGCTGACTTGGTCAGTGGCTGGAAACGTCGAAGACACGATCCCATCGACAAAACACTGCCATCACGCATCTTCAACGCCATGACTTCGCGCGCCTTCAACATCGAAATTCACGACATTAATTGCGGTTTCAAAGCCTATCGTCGCGAGGTTCTTTCCCACTTAAATCTATATGGCGAGTTGCATCGGTTTACCCCGGCATTGGCAAATGCAGGTGGTTTCTCTGTTCGCGAAATCGAAGTCGAACATCGCGCCCGCGAGCATGGCGTTTCGAAGTATGGCTGGTCGCGAATGGTGAAAGGCTTGCTGGACTTGCTGACGGTGATGCTAATTACGCGCTATGGTGCCAGGCCATTGCACTTTTTTGGCATGATCGGCCTGCCAATTCTGGGATTGGGTGGACTTTTCATCGGCTATCTCTCGGTTCTATGGCTGCTGGGAATGGGGCCGATTGGCACAAGGCCGCTTTTGCAGATCGGAATCCTGTTTGTCGTGACCGGAGTTCAATTGTTAGGCATCGGATTAATTGCAGAATTGGTGTTGGCATCGAAACTGAGAGAAGACGACAAATATGTTGCCCAACCGCTGGATGACAAATCGGAGCGTCCTGAATGATCGATCTGTTGGCAAAGCGCGCATACGTTGCGTGCATTAGGGTCGTTCGCACACTGCTGAAACCAACGGGATTACTGGACCGCCTTGAAAAAAGCGAAAACCGTCGCGCGCGATGGTTTCGTTCGCTGTTTGCCATTTATGACCTGGACGACATGGAACGTCTGGGCGTTCCATGGTGGACTTACGATGCAATCGACGCAGTTTCGAAGTTTCTTATCCAAAATCCCGGCGCGCGCGTTTTTGAATGGGGCAGCGGCGCAAGTACGCTTTGGCTGGCAAAGAGATCGGGAGAGGTCATTTCCGCCGAGTTTGATGCAAACTGGCATCAAAATTTGGCCGCCAAATTGCAGAATGCCGGTCACGTCACTGTCAAACTGACGCCAGCGCTGGAAACAGGAGAAATCGCATCACGCAAGCGTGGATTTGAAGGGCAGTATTTCGACGACTTTGTTCGCGCCATCCGGTCCGCTGAGGGCGAGTTCGATGTCATTGTCATTGATGGGCGCTCGCGCGAAGCGTGCCTGACCGAAGCGGTTGGCAGATTGAAGGCCGATGGCATAATTGTCTTCGATGACACTAAACGTCAGCGCTACAAGGATGCCATTTCGGACTGCGGTCTTCCGTTTAGACGGTTTGATGGATTGGCGGTAAGCCTGCCTATCTCAGATTCGACAACGTTAATTGCCAGATCAGAAGAGACGCTCAGCGCTTTTTGATCAATAAACCGACGTTGAACAGCATCAAGAGCATCGTCGCAAACATAACGATGACCACCGACAGCGATCCTGCGCGAAAACCTTCGACCGTCAAAAGCGCGCATGCCACCGCCCGTATCAGGAAAAATTTCATGGACACGACCGGCTCGCCAGCCCGCCGCGATTCCAGCGCTTGAAGCATCCAGGAACCAAGGAAAATTGCGCCCCCGATGAGGCCAAGAATTTCCTTCTCTAGATCCGCGAAAAGCGTCTCGATTGCCTGTTCCTTTGCTTTGCCGGGAATAATTGACGTGACACTAGCGCCGGTTCAAGTGAATTCCAAGTGCAGCTTAAGGACACGAAAAAGCCGCGAAACTCACTGAGCTCGCGGCTTTCGAATTCCAGATATATGGCGACAAATCAGGCCAGAGCGGCCTTCGCCTTTTCGACGATGGCACCGAACGCTTCTGGTTCGTGCACGGCGAGGTCAGCGAGGACCTTGCGGTCCACTTCAACACCTGCAAGCGACAGGCCATTGATGAAGCGCGAGTACGTCAGTGCCTCGTCGTGGCTGCGCACGGCTGCGTTGATCCGCTGGATCCACAAAGCGCGGAAATTGCGCTTGCGGTTCTTGCGGTCGCGCGTGGCGTATTGGTTGGCTTTATCGACCGCCTGCGTTGCAGTGCGGAAGTTGCTTTTGCGACGGCCATAATAACCTTTAGCGGCTTTAATGACCTTCTTGTGACGCGCGTGGGTAACTGTCCCACCCTTGGTTCTTGGCATTTTAAGGCTCCTTAACGGCTATATGGCATGTAAGATTTGACCAACTTCTGATCCGGCTCGCTGAGCACATTGGTGCCACGTGCGTTGCGCAGGAACTTGTTGGACCGCTTGATCATGCCGTGCCGTTTACCAGCCTGGCCACCAACGACCTTACCGGTCGCGGTCACTTTGAAGCGCTTTTTGGCGCTCGACTTTGTCTTCATCTTAGGCATTTCCATCTCCTTTAGTCGGACGGTTCACGGCCCACTCGGCATGCCACTTGGCCGGCGGACCCGTCGAAGTGCGCGAATTAACCGGGATCTGCCTGTGTGGCAAGGGAAAAGTGGCGATATTTATCCGGTGAAGATGCTGAGAAAGAGACTAGGAAATTCTTCCATCTTGTAACCACCGGGGCGAGAGCTGTTTGCCATCACAATCAGCACGCCTCCGACCATCAAGGCCAAAATCGCCGCTCGTGGCGACCTTCCACGCGAAAAAGCCCCTACTGCGGCAGGAAAAGCTGCCGCAAGAATCAAAATTCCAACGATCATAAAAGCGTCAGTATAGGCTGCCATTTGCCTTCCTTTCGCCCCCGCTGGGCGAATTTTACTCTGGATCGGCGGGCAAAATCAATCTTTCGTCGCAGGGAGCAACGCGCAAAATATTGGTTGTCCCAGATTGTCCGAAAGGTACGCCAGCAGTCACGACAATCTGGTCGGTTGGCTCGGCAAAACCATTGATCCGTGCAGCGCGGGCGGCGTTCACCACAGCCGACTTAAACCGATCAACCTCGTCAGTTTTGACGCAATGAAGTCCCCACGTCAGGGATAATCTGCGTGCGGTGCCCATCATCGACGTCAGCGCAATAATTGGCACACGGGGACGTTCACGCGCCACAAGCGAGGCCGTTTTGCCTGACTGCGAGAAGCAACAAATAACCTTAATATCAGCTGTTTCTGCAATTTCACGGGCAGCCGAGACAATTCCGTCTGCAACGGATTGTTTCATGCCACCGCGACTGGCTTCGATCACTTCACGATACGTTGGATCATCTTCAACCTCGCAAGCCACTGCATTCATCGTCTGCACGGCCTCGATGGGATAGTCACCCGCAGCACTTTCAGCCGACAACATTACCGCATCCGCGCCTTCATATATCGCCGCAGCGACGTCCGATACTTCGGCACGTGTTGGCATGGGGCTTTCAATCATCGATTCCAACATCTGGGTTGCGACAATCACGGGTTTGGCGGCCGAGCGGCACTTGCGCACAAGGCGTTTTTGAATGGGCGGAACGTTTTGGACCGGAAGCTCAACGCCAAGATCGCCCCTTGCCACCATGATGCCGTCCGAGACGGCCAGAATGTTCTCGAATTCCTTGACCGAAGCGGGCTTTTCGATCTTCGACAGAATTGCTGCGCGGCCCTGCGCCAATTCACGCGCTTCAGCAACGTCAGTTGGTCGCTGAACAAAAGACAGCGCCAGCCAATCAATGCCAAGGCGACACACAAACTCGAGATCCTTGCGGTCTTTTTCGCTGAGTGCGGCCACCGGCAATACAACATCCGGCACGTTCACGCCCTTGCGATTCGAGATTGTGCCGCCAACCACGACTTTGCAATTTGCGAAGTCTCCACCGCATTCTTCGACAATTAACTTGATTTTCCCATCGTTGACCAAAAGGTGCGCGCCGGGTTCAAGCGCATCAAAGATTTCTTTGTGCGGCAACTGAACGCGCGTTCCGTCTCCGTCGGCGGAATCGAGATCAAGTCTGAAAGCCTGACCTTCTTCCAATTCCTCTTCTTCGTTCGCTAAGACACCGACGCGCAATTTCGGTCCCTGCAAATCAGCAAGGATGCCAATCGGGCGGCCTGTCTCGCCTTCAATTTCACGAATGATGCGATGTCTTTCACCTATTTCAGCGTGCGTCCCGTGGCTCATATTCAGCCGGAAAACGTCGGCTCCGGCATCACTGAGCGCGCGGATGGTTTCATAGTCGCTGGAGGCTGGGCCAAGGGTGGCCACGATCTTTACATTGCGCTGGCGCCGCATGTGAGGGGTCCTTTTTGTCGATGTCAGCTTTTGTTGCGCCTCTATTGCCGCAAATGTTAGCGCGTGACAACTGGCGCTTTTGTAACGGTGTGGTTAGAGAAGCTTTATGCAGAATATTGCCCAAAATTTAGACTGGGACCCGGTAATGATACTTGGTGGAGACCGTGCATCACGGTTGTTGGTCATTTGCGACCATGCCACGAACCGGGTGCCCGATTGGGTAAATGGCGGCAGCTTGGGCATAAACAATGACGATATGGCGCGCCACATAGCGTATGATGTTGGGGCCTCGGGAGTTGCCATTCGGCTTGCTGAGCGTCTAGGCGCGCCGGTGGTTTTGTCGAATTTCTCGCGACTGGTCATCGACCCCAATAGGGGTGAGGATGATCCGACACTGGTCATGCAGCTTTATGACGGCACACTTATTCCTGCCAATCGGGGAATTACCGAAGACGGAATCAACGAGCGCCTTCAAAAATGCTACTGGCCTTATCACTCAGCTGTCGCCGAGATGGCTGGCCGTCAGGAAGACACAGTCATAATCTCGGTGCATTCATTCACGCCTCGGTTTCGCGGGCGTGCCTTGCGCCCTTGGCAAACGGGCTTGCTTTTCGCGGACGATGATCGCCTTTCGCGACCGCTGATCGAACTGTTGCGCCGTGAAGATCGAATGGTGGTTGGAGAAAACCAGCCTTATTCCGGTTTTTTGAGAGGCGACACAATTGATCGCCATGGTATTGCGCATGGGCGGCAGAATACCTTGATTGAGATCAGGAACGATTTGATCGCCGACGACATAGGGCAAACCAAATGGGCCGACAGGTATGCACAGCTTCTGCCCGAGGCCTTGTCAATGGCCGAAGCTACAGGAGTATAATATGGACCCGCAAACACAGCTTGAGCTTGAGGCTGCGGCGTATCGCAGGCTTCAGAAGCATCTGATGGAAGACCGTACCGATGTTCAGAACATCGACCTGATGAACTTGGCCGGCTTCTGCCGAAATTGTTTGGGCCGCTGGTATCAGGAAGCAGCAACCGAACGCGAAATCCCAATGACCAAAGAACAGGGACGCGAGGCATTTTATGGAATGCCTTACGCTGAATGGAAAGATAAGTACCAAACAGAGGCATCAGCGACGCAAAACACGGCGTTCGAAAAGGCCTTTGAAGAGAATGTAACGTCAAAACCCTAGGTCAACCTGGCGCGGCATTGAGGCCCCGGGTTCCCACGCCGTTTCAAAAACGATTTTGCTCATCGGTTTCGGGCGTCCGAAGTAGAAGCCCTGAAGCCGATCACAACCCAGTTTGTGCAAGAGGTCAGCCTGTCGCCGAGTTTCGACGCCTTCGGCAGTGACCGCGATGTCTAATGACCGTCCCAACGATACAATGGCCTGAACCATCCCGGCAGATCTTCGAGAAGCGGTAACTGAGGACACGAGTCGTCGGTCGATTTTCAATCGATGTGGTGCCACTTGCTCTAAGGCAATAATCGAAGCGTGACCGCTGCCGAAATCATCAACTTCAATCTGGACACCTGAATCACGCAGTGCATCTAGCTGCAAGCGCGCACTTTCGTCCGTGTCGTCCAGAAATATAGATTCCAACAGTTCGAACGACACCCCGCCACGATAAAGTTTCGCGCGTTCCGCCGCATTTATGAGATCGCGGGACATTAGACGTTTGTGACTGACATTAAAGGACAAAGCCGGTGCAAAATCATCGGCAAACCGCTCTATGCCTTCCTGCAAAGCCATATCAAAGATCATTTGGTCAATCTGATCTACAACGTTCAGGTCCTCGGCAATGGGCAGGAATTCGTCCGGCATAACGATGCCCCGGTCAGGGTGTTGCCAGCGCGCTAATGCCTCTAATCCGACAATAGACTTTGTGGCAGCATCGACCTGAACCTGGTAAAATGGCACAAATTCTCGGCATTCAAGTGCACGCAGAACTTCGTCCGACAATTGCTTGGTTCGGGCCATGGCATCGAAATCTGCCTGTTCGAACAAACAGACACATCCTCGACCAGTAGATTTGGCTTTGTATAGCGCAATATCCGAGTCCGTCAGCAGATCATCCTGCTCTGAGAATGTAGTAGCCGCGATACCTACGCTTGCGCCGATCCGTAGTTCTTTGCCGCCGTGGAGAATGGGCTTCGACAGAACTTCGACAATCCTGGTCCCCAGCCGGGTTGGAATATCTTCTTCGGTTTCGCAGTATCGCAGCACAACAAACTCGTCACCGCCAATTCTTGCCAGATCATCACTGTCCTGAATGACATCAGAAATTCGATCTGCGACAGTTTGTAAGACGCTGTCGCCAACAGCATGACCGCGCGTATCATTGATTTGCTTGAAGCGATCGAGATCGATGTGGAGCACCGCAATATGCCCGCCTTCGCGTGCGCGGCGTTGGATGTTTTTTTGCAGGGCCTCGGCAAGATGTCGACGGTTTTTCAGCCCGGTCAATTCATCATGCAGGGACTGAAACTGAGCCAACTCGTTAGCCTGTTCCAGTTGTTTGGCGTAGCTGTCGCGCTGTAGCTTCTCGTTTTCGAGATCCGTAATATTGACTGAAAGTACAAGCGTATCACCATTGGGTGGATGGTGGCTGATTACGCTGTGAACGGCGCCGTCAGAAAATCGCGTTGTGTGGCGAATGGGACCATTTCGAACATCTGCAATGGCAGTCGTCGCCCAATTTTCTTCGTTTCCAACTGCTTCAGCAAACTGGCCGGAATATGAGGCAAGCCTTAGTACATCTTCGACACGCGTGCCCGCAGGCAACGATACTTTTCTGCCTAGAATTCGAGGTGAGAAAGCCCTGTTACAGACCACCAAACGAAAATTGCTGTCCCAGATTGCCAGCGGATCCGGAACTGCGTTGATCGCAGCAATAAGGCGGGATTGAAGGTCTTTGTGTTCGCGAACAGCAGAGTCCCGTTCCGACAATGCCGCCTCGGCCGCCAGTTCCCTGCCTTTTAGAGCCGAGTGATCCCTGTATAACGCGACGTTGTACCGCCCACCCTCTACCGGCACGACGAAAATCATAACGCTTGTCCAAATCCGCTCGCCCGATTTGGTCCAGCAATACGTTTCGCCGGATGCAACGCGTTCACCTGCGTCGAATTTAGGCCGGACCTGGGCAACAAAATCTTGGCCATGTTCCGGATCATGAACCCATGAAACAGGCTGCCCAATAGCCTCTTCCGATGAGTAACCGAACATGTGCACGTAGCCGCCGTTCACCCACTGCAGATAAACGTCAGGCTCGCCTTCGGCCCGAAAACCGATAGCAATAGAGTCACCTGTCAGATGGGGAAACGAGGCGATAATGTCGTCAAGAGTCATCGAACGGCCGGATTGCAAACACGTGCAATTTTTACCGAGCCAGGTTTAGACCGACGTTAATTGCCGTCTGCCGAAAGGACTTAGTTGCCTAAAATTGCAGGTTTTAAGGCCTCAAATGGCGGTATTGCGGCTTTCATCCAAGTAAATCTCCCGCAGACGTGCAGCGACCGGACCGGGAGTGCCATCACCCAATGAAGCGCCGTCAATCTCGACGATGGGCATGACGAATGTCGACGCCGAAGTGATGAACGCTTCATCCGCGTTCTGCGCTTCTTCAATAGTAAACGCCCGCTCTTCCACCACCATCTGACTTTCGCGAGCAAAACGCAGAACTGCTGCGCGTGTAATTCCGTGCATGATATCGTTTGACAGATGACGAGTGATAATCTTTCCGTCTTTGACGATATAGGCGTTGTTTGACGTGCCTTCAGTTACTGCACCATCTTCGACCATCCACGCGTCGTCACATCCGGCGGCCTTGGCCATCATCTTGCCCATTGACGGGTAAAGAAGCTGGACAGTCTTGATGTCGCGGCGCGCCCAGCGCTGATCCTCAATAGAAATAACGCGAAGGCCCGTTTTGGCAGCAGGGCTTTCTGCGATGTTCTTGGACTGAGTGAACAACACAAGCGACGACGAGACTTCGGCCGGGTTAGGGAATGCAAAGTCTCGGTCGGCGGCTGCCCCTCGGGTGACCTGCATGTAGATCATGCCTTCGGTCAAATCGTTCCGTGCAATTAACTGGCGGTGGATCTCGAGAATTTCGTCTGTCGTTGCCGGCGCGGCCATGTCCAGTTCGTTCAGTGAACGTTCTAGTCGCTTTGCATGGCCGGCAAAGTCCAGAATCTTGCCTTCCAGAATCGTCGTAACTTCGTAAACGCCATCGGCAAACAGAAACCCACGGTCAAAGACCGACACTTTTGCTTGATCCTCTGGGACGTAATCTCCGTTGACGTAGACGATGCGGCTCATTTCATTATCCCCAAAGGTCGGATGTGGGCGGATGAATACCATCCGCGTCAAAATTCAGTGCGTGGTCGCGGTCTTCGGCCAGAAGAAGCGGGCCGTCAAGGTCAACTACGCCAGCGCCTTGCGCCACCAATGCCGCCGGGGCCATGGCAAGGGAAGTTCCGACCATACATCCCACCATAATACCAAAGCCATCCGTCAAAGCCGCCTCTTTCAGAAGAAGTGCTTCAGTCAAACCACCTGTTTTATCCAGTTTGATATTCACGAAATCATATTTGCCTTTGAGAGCGGACAGAGAATTGCGGTCGTGACAGCTCTCGTCGGCGCAAACTGGCAAGGGACGCTCAATTTCAGCAAGAAGATCATCGCTGTCAGCCGGCAAAGGTTGTTCAACCAACAGTACGCCAAGGCGGACAAGATGCGGGGCAAGATCGCTGTAGACTTCAGCAGTCCAGCCTTCGTTGGCATCCACTATCAGGTCGGTATTCGGCGCGCCTTCTCGGACAGCCTCTAGCCGTGCCATATCTCCTTCGCCGCCCAACTTGATCTTTAAAAGCGGACGATGTGCGTGTTTTTGGGCGGCCAACCGCATCTTTTCTGGCGTATCCAGCGACAAAGTATAGGCCGTGGTGACAGGACCAGGCTTGGGCAGACCGGCGAGTTGCCAGGCTGGCACGCCCGCGCGCTTGGCTTCCAGATCCCACAGAGCACAATCGACGGCATTGCGCGCGGCACCAGGGGCCATCGCGGCCTGCAATGACACGCGGTCAATATCGCCTGATAGTGCCCCAACAGCCGCAGCCACGCCATCCATGGTTTCACCGTAGCGCTTGTAAGGCACGCACTCGCCCCACCCTGTCAGATCGCCGTCTTCAACGGTGACGGTCAAGACGTCCGCGACATCACGCGACCCTCGCGAGATCGTAAATGTCTCGGCCAGCCGAAAGGCTTCTGGTTTTGCCGAAAAGCGCATCAGAGTGCCAATAGCGAGTCAACCAACCGGGAAGCGCCGTGCCGATAAGGGTCAACAGTCGGCAGACCCATGCGCATCTCAATGTCTGAGCACAACTGAGCGGCCTCATCATCGGAAAGAGCCTTGGTATTTACGGATATCCCGGCGATCGCGCATGCAGGGTTGGAAATACGGGCAAGTGGAAGCGCTGTGTCCCGCAATTTTTCCAGACTTGGCAGGTCGTAGTTCGGAAGGCCGCGCATATGCGTGCGGGTCGGTTCATGTGCCAGAATAAGCGCGTCAGGTTGGCCGCCATGAATAAGAGCCATCGTCACGCCGGAGTAGGAAACGTGATACAAGCTACCCTGCCCTTCGATGTGATCCCAGTGATCTGCATCATTGTCGGGCGTCAACCATTCTACAGCGCCGGCCATAAAGTCAGCCACAACAGCATCAAGCGGAACACCATTTCCGGTGATCAGAATGCCGGTTTGGCCCGTTGGGCGGAACGTGGATTTCAGCCCGCGTTTCTGCATTTCGGTATCCATTGCCAGGCCGGTGTACATTTTCCCAACCGAGCAATCAGTGCCCACAGCAAGGCAACGCTTTCCGGCCCGCTTGTCGCCATTGGCTATCGGGTAAGCGACGCTGGGAACACGGACATCGTGCAACGTACGACCGGCGCGTGCCGACGTGGCTTTGAGCAAACCTTCATCACGCAGAAGGTTGTGAAGGCCCGAGGCGATATCGTAACCAATCTCCATCGCTTCAGCGAGAACGGTCAGCCAGGCCTCGGAGATGACGCCGCCGCGGTTGGCAACGCCAACAACCAATGTGCGAGCGCCTTTGTCATAGGCCTCTTGCAGGGACATATCCTGCGCGCCAACATCAGCATTGCAGCCGTCCATTCTGTATTGTCCAACGACGTTTTCAGGGCGCCAATCCTGGATGCCTTGGGCAACCTTGGCAGCGAGTTGGTCTTTGGCGTCCCCGAGGAACAGCAAGTAAGGCGTGCGAATCATGGTTTCCCCCAAAATTTCGAGTCGCGCGATGTTGCGCGATACGTTGCTGTAGATCTTTGCTAAATCGCCGCTTGAGCAGCAAATTGTCGAATTTTCTTCGGTGACTTATACAAATCATCGAAGATTATCCTAGTCATCTCAAGCAAAGCGCATCTTTCTGCGTGTGCGAAATGGGCTTGAATGCTGCGGCGCAACATTTTAACAGAATGTGATCGCAAAACGAAAGAAAGTTACCCGATGAGTTTCAAGTTACAGCCTGCTGCCCCCGCGCGCCCCAACCGGTGCCAATTGTTTGGTCCGGGATCGCGTCCGGCGATTTTTGAGAAGATGGCGGCGAGTGATGCGGACATTATAAACCTTGATCTTGAAGATTCCGTTGCGCCTGCGGACAAGGACGAAGCGCGGGCCAATGTGATTGCGGCTACTCATGACGTTGACTGGGGCAACAAGTATCTGAGCGTGCGGATCAACGGGCTGGATACGCCCTATTGGTATCGCGATGTAGTAGACGTGGTCGAACAGGCAGGCGACGCGCTGAACCAGATCATGATCCCGAAAGTTGGATGTGCGGCGGACGTCTATGCAGTGGACGCCTTGGTGACAGCGATTGAGGCCACCAAAGGGCGCAAAAACCCGATCAGTCTTGAAGTGATCATCGAGACGGCGGCTGGCATTTCCCATGTCGAAGAGATTGCCGCCAGCTCGCCCCGATTGCAGGCGATGAGCCTTGGTGCTGCCGATTTCGCAGCCTCGATGGGTATGCAAACAACGGGTATCGGGGGGACGCAAGAGAATTACTACATGCACCGCGAAGGCCAAAAATATTGGTCAGACCCGTGGCATTGGGCCCAGGCTGCGATCGTGGCGGCGTGTCGGACCCATGGCGTTATGCCGGTGGACGGGCCCTTTGGAGATTTCAGCGACGACGACGGGTTTCGGGCCCAGGCACTGCGGTCAGCAACATTGGGGATGGTCGGCAAATGGGCGATCCATCCCAAGCAGGTTACCCTTGCCAACGAGGTGTTTACGCCGTCGGACGCGGCGGTGACCGAGGCACGGGAAATCCTTGCGGCGATGGAGGAAGCCCAGCGCACCGGTGCAGGGGCTGCGGTCTATAAGGGTCGGTTGGTGGACATTGCCAGCGTGCGGCAGGCCGAAGTAATTGTGCGTCAGTCCGAGATGATTGCGGGATAAAGCCCGAGCGGATTTTCGAGCGATTTTTGCACAATGATCGGTTTCGGTATCGCGTCGGTATTACGTCGGTGGACCCGAACGGGACGTTTTGACTTCGTTAATCTTTAGGTAACGCGGATTTCGACACGAAATCCGCGGAACGGGCTGACGCCCGTTGGCCTCCGGCGGGGATATTTTTGGGCCAGTAATACCCAGGGACTGCGCCAGAATTGTCTTTCCGGCTAGGAAACTCTAGCGTCGCCAAAATCGGAACACTTCATGACCCGCACCTCGCCCCACCTTCTGACGTTAATTTTGCTGACGGCGCTTTCGGTTGCGTCGCTCAACATGTTCTTGCCTTCGTTGGCAAACATCGCGGCCGATTTCGGTGTTGATTATGCGTTGGTAAGTTTTTCCGTCGCCGGGTTTCTTGGGGCAACAGCGTTGGTTCATCTGACAGCCGGACCGTTGGCCGACCGCTATGGACGGCGACCGGTCATTCTGGTTGCCATGACAGTTTTTGTTTTTGCCTCTGCCATCTGTTCGATTGCGGACAACATCTGGATTTTTCTGACCTTCCGAACCATCCAAAGCGCGGTGGCAGCAGGTGCAGCGCTGTCGCTGGCCATTGTGCGTGACACCACGTCAAAGGAGAAATCGGCGGGTCTGATCGGTTACATGAGTATGGTCATGGCTCTGGCCCCGATGTTGGGACCGGTATTAGGCGGCTTTCTGGACGCCGGATTTGGATGGCGATCCAATTTCTATCTCTATACCGGCTGTGGAGTTATGCTTCTGGCAATTTGCTGGTTCGATCTGGGAGAAACCCGCCCGAAGAACACTAAAGCCGCCCGTTCAGGCGCAGGCAATCTGTTGGTCCTGCTGAAAACATCCACGTTTCTGGCCTATGCGTTTTGCACCGCGTTTTCGACCGGAGCATTCTTTATCTTTCTGGCAGGTGCGCCCTTTGTTGCGGCTGAGACATTTGGGGTCGGCACGGCCAAACTGGGAATTTACATCGGAAGCATCACGGCCGGTTTTATGTTGGGCAGCTTTCTGGCCGGAAAGTTTGCTCCGCGATATCACCTGACAACCATGATGATTGCCGGACGTGTGGTGGCCTGTCTCGGTCTTGGTGTTGGATTAATCATCTTTCTTGCAGGTGTTCACTCGGCCTGGTTGTTTTTTGGCAGCACAATTTTTGTAGGTATCGGCAATGGGGTGACCATGCCTGGCAGCAATACCGGGGCAATCTCAGCGCGGGATGGTATGGCGGGCAGTGCCGCGGGGCTAAATGCCGCGCTGAATGTCGGCAGCGGAGCGGTTCTGACTTCGCTTACAGGGTTTGCATTGGGAATTGGAAATCCACCGGCGGTGTTGCTGATCTTGATGCTGGGGTCGAGTTTCGCCGGTTTACTGGCAGCGCTTTGGGCGCGGAGGCTGGATAGCGGTGAAAATGATGTCTTGCACGTTGGGTAGACTTTTGTAACTTAAGGGTTACCGTAACTTTTAAGTGACGCACAAAATGGCCCTGCCGAAGAAGACCAGCAATGCCGCGCTTGATGCGTTGGGAAATCCGCTTCGACGCGATATCGTGGCGCTTTTGGCCGACGGACCGAAAGCAGTGGGGGTGATTGCCAAGGCATTTCCAGTCAGCCGCCCGGCCATTTCCAAACATCTGCGCATTTTGCAGCAAGCTAGCATTATTTCGATGCAACCGGTTGGTAACCGGAACTATTATCAGTTGGAGCGAAACGGCTTTGACAGCGCGCAGGACTGGATGGGCCAGTTCTGGGGTGATGCATTGAATCGTTTCACCATGGTGGCTGAGAATACCTATCGCAGAGACGACGATGTCTGAGCCGTTTGTCATGGACGTGCAATTGCGGTGCCCGGTGGAACATGCTTTCGAGGCCTTCACCGGGATGATTGATCTGTGGTGGCCGAGGAGCCATCGAAAGTTTGCGGATTCTGTGCTGCGGTTGGAACCTAAGCTGGGCGGGCGTTTCTTAGAAGAGACCGCCAATGGCGAGAGCATGACCTTTGGCGAAGTTCTGCGGTGCGACCCCCCCAACGAGATTTGTCTGACCTGAAACCCCGGGCGGATCATTGGGCCGACCGAGGTGACGGTGACGTTTGAGGCTGAGGGCGCGCAAACGCGGGTGCGGGTGGTGCATGTCGAAGGGGATGCGGAATTGGGCGATCAGTGGGACAGCCGTGTCGCTTTGTTTTCTGGTGGCTGGAACGCGGCGTTACCGGCTTTGGCCGCCTTTGTTGAGGATGACTAGAGAGGACTTGGTATGGAACTGGATTTTGGCGGTCTGAACTGGCTGGCTGTATTGGTCTGCGTTGTGGTTGGGCAGATATTTCTGACGGTGTGGTTTGCGGTGATATTTGCCGACCCCTGGGCCAAGGCCTATGGCGCGGCGGACAAGACGCAGCATACGGCAGAGGTTCCAGCTTATACCTATGGGATCGGGCTTGGGTGCATGATCTTGTTGGTGGTCGGTCTGGCGCTGGTGCAGCGCGCGGTTGGTGTTGTTGGGGTTGGCGCGGGGCTTGGGTTTGGCGTTGTTGTCGCCGTTTGCTTTGCCGCTGCCACTGCCCTGCCAGGTTATGCATTTTTGAAACGTTATGAAGCCGCGAAACTGGCGATTGGCAGTCAGGTGGTGTTGATCGTGATCCTGTCGGTCATATTGGCGGTCTGGCAATAGGGTCTTCAGGTCACGGGACGGCGGTGGATCAAGCCCAGAAGCACACCGAACGCGGCAAACTGGATCAAGCTGGCGGTGCCTTCGACCAGCATCCATGCCGGGATTGAAGGCGCGATGTATTTCGACGGCTCAACGAGGACGATGTAGGCAGCAAGGAAGGCGCCGAACGCGGCGGCGGTTTTGAGGCCGTCGGCGATGGTGGCACCGGCCGGATAAAGGCGGTGCACTGCGAAGCTCATAATCAGGGCCTGCACCGCCATCGCGAGGAAGCCGAGCGGCAGGACCGGATCGGGGCGCATGAATGTGATGGCGGCGAAGTGGTCGACGTTGATCACGAAGTGTGAGGTGCCTTGCACGGCGAAAGACACCGCCACGAAGGCAAGGATTGTCAGGGCGTGGCGCATCACAGGTTACATGTTCTGGCCGCGTTTCCAGAGCGCTATGGGAGCGCCGCCGGGGTCGGTCAGAAAGGTGGCGGTTCCTGCGGGTCCATCGAGATTGGCCGCAACCACATTGGCCCCGAGCGCACTGACTTTGGCGACTTCAGCCTCCAGATCGTCAACCTCGATATAGGGCACCCAGCCGCTGATATCCTTCATGGCATCACAGGCGGCGGCGAAGGGCAGTTCGCCGTCGCCCGTCAGAAATGTCATGGGGCCGATATTGTTTTCGGACCAGCCGAAAGCCTTACCCAGGAACGAGGCGGTTTCATCGCGATTGCTACCGATGTTGTCGAACCAGACGAAGGGGGTGGGCATGGTGAACTCCATTTCACTTGTTTTTTGCAAGTAGATTTTTAGCAACCCAACTTGTAAATTGCAAGTGGAATGAAATCGCCTATGTTTCTCTCATGACAAAACCTGACAAAATCAGCTGGGGCGGATGCCCGGTGCGCTATGCGGCGGGCATCTTTGGCGACAAGTGGTGCTTTGTGCTGCTGCGCGATGTTCTGCTGCATGGAAAGCGGTATTACGGTGATTTTCTGGGGTCCGAAGAAGGGATCTCGACCAATATTCTGGCGGATCGTCTGGCGCGGCTGGAAGCGGACGGGATGCTGAGTCGTCATGTGGACCAGCAGAAGAAAAGCAAAATTGTTTATCTGCCGACGGCGAAGGCGCGGGCGTTGTTGCCTGCTTTTCTGGGCATGATGGTCTGGTCGACCGAGTATGACACCGAAACGGAAGCACCGGACACATTTGCCGCCGCTTATCGGGATGATCCGAAGGCGGCGGTGGCCTGGTATGAGACCGAGATTGATCGGGTGAACACAGCAATCGGGGCGGCCTGAGTGCGACCGCCCAGACCAGTTAGTTGATCCGATAGGATGCTTGTGGCGTGATGCGGTATACCTTGTCAGTCAAATCATGCTGTTTCATAAAGCGAGCAATCGAGCTGAAGGTCGCCGTGGCAACTGTGCTGCCGTGATCCGATGTCGTCAGCGCCTGCGAGGCGACCGGGGCAAAGGCGCGCTTTAACCCACCAAGACGGATCACCTGAGGATCGAAATGCGCGTTGATGTTGGCCTTGATCTGGGCGCGGTTGCTGGTGCCGTAGAGACTGGCCATCAACACATCCAGCGTATGCTCGGTGCAATTTTGGAACCGCATGTTATCGGGGTTGGCCAACACGGAATACTTGGCGTTATGCAGCGCTGAATACGTCGGGCTGGTAATAACGTTCAGAAGCTTCTGTTGCAGGCGCACGTCGGGGATGATGATGCCTGCATCAAGTTTCTGCGCACCTGCGAAGAAATCAGCGGGGGTGTCCTGTACCAGACGACTGCGGGTTTTATCGTCAGCCAGTTGATACAGGTTATAGATGTTATAACCGCGCCCTTTGGAACCATCCGCCAGGGTGATGTCGGAATAAACCCAGAACCCAAGGTGGGTATAGCGCACGCCCTGCGGCAGAGATTTAGGGTCGCGACCTGTTCGGGCAACGATGGCAACGTGCGCCCCGCGCGCGGCCAGGTCTTTTTGCACACGGTTTGAAAACTGGGCGACTAAATGTTGCGACAGGATTGGTTTGCCGGCCTCGCTGCTGCCAGCCGTCGCAACGGCTGGCATGAGAGCAACAAGGGCGGCGATGAAGAGAGCGGCGATGCGTTTCATGGGTTTGGTCCTTGTTCGATTACAGGTTTAGTCCAGCGTCGGCGCGCCATCGGCTGCAATACCAGTGACAATGACGCCGTTGTTGATCACCACGGGCGCAGGCACCGCGTTGGCCATATCGGATCCGAGATGCAGAGCGCCCTCGCCCACAACTTCCAATGCCGCACCGGTGACGGTGATTGCGGCCCCAACTGCGATGACCGGCACGGCGACTGCTGTTGAGACGCCGGATGCGACAGCCGATACGCCGTGGGCCGAGGCTGCGGCACTGTGGTCGCCTGCCGCGGCAGAGTGTTGACCGCTGGCACCAGCAAACGCGGGCGAAACGGCAAGGGCTGCAACGGCAGCGGCGGCAAAAGTTCGTTTCAACATTGGTCTTTCCTTCATTTTGTGAACAACGTTCATGACAATTAGGAAGGAGAGATCGATTCGTCAACACTTTTCATGAACATTGTTCAAATAAAGTGTTGGACGGATTTGGGAGATGCCGCAGGAACTGCAGAGAAACCCTTTGCCGTGCTGGCCCGGCTGCCTTAGCAGAGGCCTGTTATCACTTGCCAAGGAGTGGGATGGTGTTGCGTTGGGCGATATTGGGAACCGGGTTTATCTCGAACACTGTTGCGGAGGCGATTGCGCAAAGTGAGGGATCAGAGCTGGCTGCGGTCGCCGGGCGTTCGACAGCGCGCGCAGAGGCTTTCGCCGTGAACCACGGGATCGCGAAGGTTTTCGGTGATTATGATGCCGTTTTGGCAGACCCGAACATCGACGTGGTCTACATCGGATTGCCGAACCACGCGCATTTGCCAATGGTCGCTGCCGCCGCAAGCGCCGGGAAAGCGATCCTGTCCGAGAAGTCACTCACAGTCACTCATGGCGACGCCGTAGACCTAATCGACCGGGTTCGGTCGGCGGGCGTGTTTTTCGTCGAGGGCCTGATGTATCTCAGCCATCCGATTTACTCTGCTTTGGGCGAAGTTCTTGCCGATGGTCGTTTGGGCACAGTGCGGTCAGTCAACGGTATCTATGCCGCCGACATCAAAGACGTGGTAAACCCGGCGGGCGGCGGTACACTCTATAACCTTGGGTGCTATCCCGCTTCGCTTTTGCATTTCGTGATGCAATCGTCCTTCGGAGAGGATGCCTTTTCCGCCCGCAGGGTGACGGCGACGGGCAATCTGAATTCCGAACGCAACATCTGCGATACGGCGATTTCGGTCCGGTTCGAAAACGGCACCCTGGCAACGCTGCAATCAACCGACAGCTACGGCATGCACCACAGTTTCGAGATTGTCGGCGAATTGGGATCGCTGCGGTTTGCAACCAATCCCTGGCTGCCGGTTGGTGGCGAGAACGTTCTGGAAGTGCGCGAACACAAGAAACCGGTTGAGCGGGTTGTCGTATCTGATGGGTTGGATGCTTTTGCCCACCAGGTTCGGATGGTCGAGCGGTGCCTAGCAAGTGGCGAGTTGGAGGCTCCTCGTCCTTCGCCACGATGGAAAGACTCGCTTGAGATCATGGCGTTTCTGAACGAATGGGAGGCTGCCGCGCGCGGCTGACCTCTGACCTTTGGCCTTGACGGCCCTGCCCGCCTTGGTGGAACCTTGCCATTAGGTAAGGCCGGACCATTTGATCAGGCCAAGGGGGACTTTTCATGACCGATTTCCTGATGCTGGCGTTTGTTTTTCTGGTGGCTGGTGTCGCCTCGGTTCCGATAGCCTCGCGGTTGGGGTTGGGCTCGGTCCTGGGGTATCTGATTGCCGGGATCCTGATCAGCCCGATTTTGGCCTTGTTGAACGTCGATGTGATTTCGATCCAGCATTTTGCCGAGTTCGGTGTGGTCATGATGCTGTTTCTGGTCGGGCTTGAGCTGGAACCCAAGCACTTGTGGTCGATGCGGCGGCAAATCTTGGGCCTTGGCGGCGGGCAGGTTTTGATCACGACGGCGATCGTAATGCTGGCCGCCATGTTGTTTGGGCAGGTTTGGAGTATTGCGCTGGCCATCGGGTTGGTGTTGGCGCTGTCGTCGACGGCTATCGTGCTGCAAACGTTGAATGAAAAGGGGCTAATGAAGTCCGACGGGGGGCAGTCGAGCTTTTCGATCCTGCTGACCCAGGACATTGCCGTGATCCCCATTCTGGCGCTGGTGCCATTGCTGGCGATGCCGGGCCTGATGGATGGCGCCATGGCTGTAGACACCCATGGCGTTGCTGAAGTGCATGCAACTGAAACTGTTGCGGCGGATGGTCATGGCGACGCCGCCAATAGTGATGCCCACGGTGAGGATGATCATGGCGACGATAGCCATGGGTCGTCGATGAGTTTGGTGGACGGGTTGAACGGCTGGCAAACGGCGTTGGTGACGCTTGCCGCAATTGCCGCCGTGATCCTTGGCGGGAACTTCCTGACGACGCCTTTGTTCCGGTTCATCGCGGTGGCGCAGTTGCGCGAATTGTTTGTCGCGACCGCCCTGATGATGGTCGTCGGAATTGCACTATTGATGTCTTTGGTCGGGTTGTCCCCGGCTCTGGGAACATTCCTTGCGGGCGTGGTTCTGGCCAACAGCGACTACCGCCACGAGTTGGAATCCGACATTGATCCGTTCCGGGGGTTGCTGTTGGGGCTGTTTTTCATGACCGTCGGCGCGGGCATCAACTTTGGGCTGTTGTTCAGTTCGTTGGGTGCAACGCTTGGGCTAACGCTTGGATTGATATTGCTGAAGGGCACCGTGTTGTTCGTGCTGGGCACGATCTTCGCGTTGCGCGGCACGGACCGCTGGCTGATGACATTGGGACTGGCGCAGGCGGGTGAGTTTGGCTTTGTGCTGTTGTCGTTCACGGTGGCCAATTCGGTCATTCCAACCTCGGTTGCTGATCAGTTGCTGTTGGTCATCGCGCTTTCGATGCTTCTGACCCCGGCTTTGTTCATTCTTTACGACAAAGTGATCGCGCCAAAGTTTACCGGTCTGGATGAAGAGCGTGACGAGGACGAGATCGAAGAAGCGGGCGACATTATAATCGCAGGCTTTGGCAGGGTTGGCACGGTGATTGACCGTATGTTGGGGTCGGCTGGTTACAATACCACCGTGATCGACTTTAGCTCGGAACAAATCGACAATCTAAGAGTGTTCGGCGCACGGGCCTATTACGGCGATGCGACAAGGCCCGACCTGCTGAACGCCGCAGGAATTGCCAACGCGAAAATTCTTGTCGTTGCAATTGACGACGAAGAGAGGGCGACCGAGTTAACTCGCTATGCTGTGCAGACGTTCCCCGATCTGCACGTTATCGCGCGGGCGCGGAACCGGCACCATGTGTATCACCTGTGGGCGGTTGGATGCCGCGATATCATTCGCGAAACCTATGATAGTTCGATCCGCATGGGGCGTTCCGCATTTGAGGCGATGGGCGTGGACAAGGATAAGGCCGAGGCGATGGCCGATGCCTTTGACCGGATGGATCGCAAGTCGATGATCGAAGTTGCGGATGTCTATGATCTGGAAATCCCGCCGACCGAAAACGAAGCCTATATCGCCCGCGTTCAGGAAATTCGAGGTCCCTGGCAGGACCAGTTGGGCAAGGAGATGTCGGATATTCGATCCGGAAATATTGAGTCCGAGGATGAAGACGCGAAATGACCGGGATTGCGGTCTGCAAGTCGTGAAAGCAAGGATAGTGATTCAAATACCGGAAATCGCAGGAGACTGTCATGTTGCCTGATTTGGAGACGGCCCGTCGCATCGCGCAAGCGCATTGCGCCGCTTGGACAAGCCGCGAGCCGGACGCCGTTGCGAACCGGTACGCCGAGCAGACAACAATGGGCATGAATGGCAACGATCCGATGACCAGCAAGGCCGAGATTGCCGAAATGGCGGGCGCATTCATGGCAGATTTCCCAGACCTCACTCTATCGCTGGACAGCGTCTTAGTTGCCGGCCGTCACATGATCTATGCTTGGACTTTCGAAGGTCACCACAAAGAATCCTTCAATCCGGTTTGCTTTTCGGGTTGGGAAGAATGGGATCTGGATGACGATCTGAAAGTGACCAAATCGCTGGGCTGGTATGATGTGGCCGACTACGAACGCCAGGTGGCAGGCACATGAAGTCCCAAAACGCATGTTAAAGCCCGGCGCTGTGCCCAGCCTGAACCAAGCCAAATCGACATCGACCATCCGCCTTGCCAGTTTAGCAGTTGTCGCCGGTGGCGCATTGTGGGGTCTGTATTGGGTGCCAATTCGGATGTTCGAGGAACTGGGGCTGACGGGTGTTTGGCCGGGCTTGGTTATTTATGTCGCGGCCCTAGCAATTATCGCGCCATTCGCTTTTGCCGTTAAATTCCCGACAGTGTCCAAGTGGCAGTTCGCGTGGGTTGGTCTTTTGACAGGAGCAGCATTTACCTTTTATGGCACCGCGATCACTTTGACGGACGTTTTGCGGGCGTTGCTGCTATTTTATCTGACACCCGTATGGGGAACGGCAATCGGGGTGATGTTCCTTGGAGAACGCCTGACGCTTGCGCGCGTGCTTGCTATCTTGATGGCCTTTGGCGGATTGTTTGCGGTTGTCGGATGTGGCAGCCGGTCCGGTTTCAACCTTGGCGATGTTCTGGCCCTGGCGTCCGGGATTTTTTGGGCCATTGGATCGTATAAGATCTATAAGGTTGGCAATATTCCACCCATTCATCTGACCCTTGCCTTCCTTGTCGGAAGCATTGTTGTGACGTTTGTGTTGCTGCTTGTGGCGGGTGACACGCTTGGATCGCGTACCGAATTCCCTCCTATTCAGGACCTTTGGCTTTATGCAGTGCTCTCGGGGTTGTTTGCGGTTCCGATGATCCTGCTGACCATGTGGCCGGCGTCGATCTTAACACCCGGCCGCATGGGGATCTTGTTGATGAGTGAAGTTGTCGTCGGAATTGGATCCGTCGCGCTTTTGGCCGGTGAGCCGTTCGGTCCATTCGAAGCGTTGGGGGCCGCGTTGATTCTGGGGGCGTCTCTGACCGAAGTGATAGGGAACCGGTCTTAGGCCGCCAGCCCTTTCGAACCGATCTCAAGGAACTTTTTGCGGCGGTCGTTGCGCACCTCATCCCGCGACATACCTGTCAGGCCCTTGATCATGTCTTCGATGCAAAGCCCAACCGACGCGATGGTCGATGCGCTGTCGCGTTGCGCGCCGCCGACAGGTTCGGCGATGATGCGGTCGGTAACGCCCAGTTTGTGAAGGTCTTGTGCGGTCAGACGCAGGGCTTCGGCGGCTTCGCGCATTTTCTCGGCGTCTTTCCACAAGATCGAGGCGCAGCCTTCGGGTGAAATGACAGAGTAGACCGAGTGCTCCAGCATCGCGACACGGTTGGCGGTGGCAAAGGCAACGGCGCCGCCGGAGCCGCCTTCGCCGATGATGACAGAGACCATGGGAACCCCAAGGCTGAGGCATTTTTCGGTGCTGCGCGCGATGGCTTCGGATTGGCCGCGTTCTTCGGCCCCTTTGCCGGGGTATGCGCCCGGAGTATCGACGAGAGTCACTACGGGCACGTTGAAACGGTCGGCAAGATCCATCAGGCGGATAGCTTTGCGGTACCCTTCCGGTCTTGCCATGCCGAAATTGCGTTCGATCCGGGAATTGGTGTCATTGCCCTTTTCGTGGCCCATGACCATGACGGGCATGTCGTTCAGGCGTGCAAGGCCGCCCATCACCGCCTGATCGTCAGCAAAATTCCGATCACCGGCAAGGGGGGTATATTCGGTGAAAAGCGCGTCGATATAGTCTTTGCAATGGGGACGGTTCGGGTGACGGGCAACGAGGCATTTCCGCCATGGGCTGAGGTCTTTGTAGAGGTCTTTCAGAAGCTGCGCGGCCTTTTTATCCAGCGCTGCGGCTTCTTTTTCGACGTCCATTTCTTCGTTGGCGCGGGCCATGGCGCGCAGCTCTTCGGCTTTGCCTTCGATCTCGGCAAGGGGCTTTTCGAACTCGAGGTAGCTTTGCATGATCGTCCCTGCTTTGGGTGTTCGGATCTATATGACTGCGACCGACACATTCTGCAAGTTTCGTCGCGATGCGAAGCACCAGAGGCTAGAAAAATGGATCAGGGGACGGTTGCGCTGTAGAGATGTATGGTCGCAGGGATTTGGGCGGTGCCGTTTACTTCAGTCTTGCTGACGGCGGATTTGATTTCGCTGCGAATGGACTCGATCTGGGCGGCATCAGCATCAAACATGGAAATTATGCGCGCGGCGGGACCGACCCGGAGGGACAGGTTCGCTGCGCCTTCAGCGCCGCCATCGTGCTGAAGGGTTATTTCAGTGACTTCACAACGAGGCTCAATGAGACCGGCGGCGCGAAAGTGGTTGAGGGACCATTCAATATCGGAAAGACCCATGGGTCCTGGAGCGTGGGGCGACGTTTTGGGAGGCAACCCGAGATGATTGCTGGCGATACGGTTGGGCATATGCCACCAGAGATTGACGGCACTTGGGGCCCAGGCTGCGAAAACTATCCGCCCGCCGGGTTTCAGCGCACGGGCAATATTTGCAAATGCCGCTGTGGGGTTGGCGAAGAACATCACACCGAAGCGCGAGATTGCCGCATCAAACTCAGATTGTGGCCATTCTGCCGTCTCGGCATCGGCAAGGTGAGTCGTGATTTGCGGCAAAGACCCAGCGCGTTCGCTAGTCCGTCGCAGGAGAGGGGCGGAAATATCGGTGGCCAGCACCTGCCCGGAAGCGCCGACAGATTTCGCGGCCTCGAGGGACAAGGAGCCAGTGCCGCAACCGATATCCAGAATTCTTTCCCCCGGAGACAGGCATGCAGCGGCAAGAACGGCTTTGCTGGCGGCGGCAAGAAGGTGATCCTGCTCCTGTTCGTTGGTGATCCAGCTAAGCCCCGAACGGCCGTTCCAGAATTCTGCCTGATCGGTATTCGGAAAATCTGTCATACTGTCTTTCTAGAATGGGCTTTGTCATCATCTGGAATTGAACCAATCACGGCTTGGGCGGTCGCTTCAAGTCTATTTGATCTGGCGCAATGTTCCGTGGGTCAAGTTGCGATAGGGCCTGAACGCACCAGACACGTCGCGAGGTCAGAACATGCTCGATATCTCAACTGCCAAGATCGTCCGCGTAATTTTTCTTGCGCGGGAATATGGACCTGACGGTGCCCAGCTAAAGGACTACGTCAGCGGGCTGAACGATGATGAGAAAGTCAGCCTGGTGTCGTTGATGTGGGTTGGGCGCGAGACATATTTGCCAGCGGAACTTGCCGTTGCAAAGACCCATGCGCGCGTCGATGCGACTGCGCCGACTGAACAGTATCTTTCTGGTATTCCCGGCTTGCCGGAGTATCTGGAAGCAGGGATGGAGGCGCTTGGCATAGATGTATCCGAGGCCGAGGATCACATGTAGTCCTTGTCAGTCAGTGTAGTGTTCCGCCACGAATTCAGTGCGCGGCACGCCGGGCCAGTGGATAACGGCGTCTTTGAATGCCGGACGTTGGAAAGCGCGGTTGGTATAAGCAGCAACATTAGGGCGCGCCCGGTCGTTCAGGGGATGATCTCCGTTCCAGGCGAATGCCATTCCGATCCATTTCATTCGAAATAATGAGACGGCCCAGACGACATCGGCCATGGTGAAACTATCGCCACAGGTGAATGGGCGATCATCGTCGAGGCGAGTATCGAGAGCGGCGACAATGGCGAGCATTTCAGCGACGGCTGCCTCCATTTTTGCAGGCGTGGTCACGAAGTCCCGACCGGACAGCTCTTTGGCGATCTTGGCGTCGTAGGCCGCAACCAGTGTAGGATCATCGCTGGATGCATTCCGCGCCGTCTTGATCTTGGCGATCTTGCGGTCATGGACGCCAGGCATGTTCTTTTTAAGACGTTCCGGTCGGAAATCGTGCTGAGGATGGCCGCCATAAAGAATTGCGACATGGGGGGTGGCATCGACTGCTGCAATTTCTGTCAGGATATCGGCTGCCAAATCTCGTGGGATCAGGTGACCGCCAGTTACGGCGTCGATGTGACGACAAATGACTGCACTGTCTGCAACGACCTTCCCGGCGTGATGGTCGACCAGGGTTGGAACAACTGCCGGGTCAAACCCTTCGGTGGCAACACTGGAGCGGCCCGTATAGCCGGTGGCGAAACCCTGACCAGGACCAGCGAGCAGACGCAGGCGCACATAACCCGGATCGTAATTGCCCAGTAGCGGCATGTTGAGGTTGAGGTCATGTGCCAAATAGGTGGCTTCAGTTTCGGCCAAACAATAGCGCACCTTTTGCGAGCAGAGCGACAAGGCGAAATGGTAAATCTCGAAGCGGGGATCACCAGTGCCGACCTGACGGTTCTTGTCAGGGTCAGTCAGCGGTGCGTTTGCGGCAGCGACAAATGCGGGGAGATCGGTAGGCATTGGTGGCTCCTACAGGTCGCGTTCGGTGCCGGTATCGACAACCTGGGCAGCCTGAAAACTGGGACGCTGTTTCATGCGCGCGTAGTAGTCTTCAAGCGCAGTATCGGCCCACCAGCCCTGAAGTCCATGGATGGTGAAACGGGCAATGGCGGCGGTCGCAAAACAATCGGCAAGGGAATGGGTATCGCCGGCAAGATAAGGTTGATCGACAAGAGATGATGCCATGCGGTCTATAAGATCGCGAGTGGCGTCGAGGTGGGTTTGGACGCCTTCGGGATCGCGCAGCAGGTCCTGAAACCGCTTGTTGCCTTCGATGCGGGTGGCAAGTGTTTCGGCCGCATCAGGTCGTTTGGCTGCGAGTTCAGTCAGGAACGTGCCGCGGGCGACAATCTGCGGCGCGGTGCCATCCGCTTCCAGTCGCTTTCGGTACATCAACACGCCATAGTGCAGCGCCATGATGTCCTTCAGCCAGCTGGCCATGGTTGCATCCCCTGACAGATCGGGGCCGTCCATTTGCTGCAAACGGTGAACGATGCGGATTGTGTCAGTCACCACCTCGTTACCCATTTGCAGAGTCGGCACCACGGCCTTGGGGTTAAGGGCCATATACCAGGGTTCGAACTGTTCGTTCGTATCCATGATGTCGATTTGGCGGCGTGTGAAACTCAAGCCTTTTTCGCACAGCGCCAGCCGGGCCATCTGCGAACAGATCGAGCTTTTGTGGTCGTAGAGGGTGATATCGGTCATTTTGGCACGGTAGGCCGAATTGCAAACGCACGATACCGGCAAAGTCGCGCGGTGACGGTGTGTCAGCGCACAATGCTGCAACTGACATGACTTGTCAGTTGGGGTGCGTGACGTGGTAGGTGCAGCGCGTTAGGGTTGGTGCATGGCTGATCCGATTGACGACAAGACCCGCTGCTTTGGCTCCCACACCGAGCTTTATGCGCACTACCACGATACCGAGTGGGGGGTGCCCGTGCATGACGATCAGATGTTGTTCGAAATGCTGATACTAGAGGGCGCGCACGCGGGCTTGTCGTGGGAAACCATCCTGAAAAAGCGCGAGGGATATCGCGAGGTTTACCACGGTTTTGATATTGGCCGTGTTGCTTCGATGAACGACGATGAATTGGCCGAGGCACTGACCAACCCTGCTATTGTGCGACACCGCCAGAAAGTACCGGCAGCACGCAAGAACGCGCAGGTTTTCATGGCGATGCAGGAAGAGTTCGGGTCATTTTCAGACTGGCTGTGGGGGCATGTGGATGGCGAAACTCTGGTCGGAAACTGGCCCAGCGCTGCCGATATTCCTGCGTCTACGCCCTTGTCGGATGCTATTTCAAAAGACCTGAAAAAGCGCGGCATGTCATTTGTGGGAACGACCATTATTTATGCCTATTTGCAGGCGGTTGGTGTGGTGAACGACCATCATAAGGGGTGCTGGCGCTGGGGCGCTTGAGTTAGGGTGCAACACCGGCCCACCTAATAAAATATCCCATTTTGCCATTCGCATTTGTTCCGACTATTCATTGAGCAAAGGTGAGTACCCATGCCCAGTGACCAGAATTTGATTTTCGGCATTTTCGCAGTGTTGTTTGCGCTGCTTGTCTGGGGGCGCATTCGGTATGACCTTGTAGCGTTTGGCGCGCTGGTTCTCGCGGCAACCTTGGGGTTGGTGCCAAAAGACCGGGTATTCTCGGGGTTCGGACATTCGGCTGTTGCCATAATCGCGCTGGTCCTGATCGTATCGCGCGGGCTGGTCGGCTCGGGGGCAATCGAAAAGCTGGCATCACGATTATTGGACGCCGAGCGCCCGCTGCCACTGCACATTGCGGTGATGGCGGTTGTCGGAGCCGGGCTTTCGGCGGTGATTAACAACGTAGCCGCACTGGCCTTGTTGATGCCATTGGACGTTGAAACCGCGACAAAGGCCAAACGGGCGGTCAGCAAGACCCTGATGCCCTTGTCGTTTGCGATCATTCTGGGCGGCATGATCACCCTGATCGGCACGCCACCCAACATCGTCATCGCCGAGTATCGCCAGGACGTTCTGGGCACGCCCTTTGGCATGTTCGATTTCGCGCCTGTTGGTCTGGTCGTGGCCATTACCGGCATTGCCTTTGTATCGTTGATCGGATGGCGATTTCTGCCTGCACGGGAAGGCGCGCTGGAACAAGAAGGCGAGTTTGCTAAAGGCCGATATATTGCCGAATTAAGAGTGGGGGAGAAGGCCCTGGAAGAAGGCAAAACTGTTGCCAGCCTTTATCCCCTGGCCGATGAGCACGACGTCCACATCCTGGGCCTTGTGCGGCGCGGCAAGCGCCTTCCTGGTTTTGCAGCCCGGCAGGACATTCGGCCCAGCGATTTTGTGGTTGTCGAGGGCGAGCCTAAATCCATCGAGGCTTTTATGGGTCAGGGCGATCTGGAGTTTTCAGGTTCCGAGAAACATTCCGGTGGCGTGACATCCGGAGGTCTTACTCTGACAGAAGCGATCGTGCCCGAAGGCGCACGGATTGCCGGACGAACGTCGCGCGGCTTGCAGCTTTTGTACCGCCACTCGGTGACTTTGCTGGGCGTATCGCGGAACGGCAAAAGGTTCCGCGAGCGCGTACGCCTGCTGCCGATAAAACCCGGTGACGTGTTGCTGCTGTTGGGCTCGCCGGAACGGGTGACCGCTGCTGCGTCCTGGCTTGGCGTGCTGCCGCTAGACGGGCGGGAAACCCAGGTTGTGCAACGCTCCAAAGCAGGTCTGTCCATCGGCATGTTCCTGGCCGCGATTGTCGTCGCGGTCTTGGGGTGGGTGTCTTTGCCCGTAGCTTTGTCGGCAGCGGTGATCGGATTTGTCGGTGTCGGGTTGGTATCAGGACGAGAGGTTTACGAGTCTATCGAATGGAAAGTGATAGTTTTGCTGGCCAGCCTAATTCCCCTGGCCGAGGCGTTTGAGCAATCTGGCGGCGCCGAGTTGATCGCCGGTCAAATTCTGTCGGTCACAGATGGGATGCCGCCCTGGGTGTCCTTACTTTTGCTGATGATCGTGACCATGACGCTTTCGGATTTCCTGAATAACGTCGCCACCACATTGATCGCAGCCCCCATTGCCATTGGAATGGCCACCGCAACCGGCACCAACCCGGATGCGTGGTTGATGACCGTGGCAGTCGCGGCCTCTTGCGCATTTCTCACGCCCATTGGGCACAAGAACAACACGATCATTCTGGGCCCCGGCGGATACCGTTTCGGGGACTATTGGCGCATGGGCCTGCCGCTGGAGATTCTGGTGATCGCAGTTGCCGTCCCGACCATCCTAATTGTCTGGCCTCTTTGAGTTTTTTGTGTCAGCGTAAGCGAATGATGGCCCGGGCATTTTTCTGAGCCAATGAATATCCCGCCGGGAGGCGGACAATACTGAATGAACATTCAAGACTGGCTGACGCCGACCATAATATTCGGCGTTTTGTCAGGGGTCTTGAGCACCTACGCCTATATTCCCTATATCATCGACACCGTGGCCGGACGCACCCAGCCGCAACGCGCATCCTGGCTGATCTGGTCGGTGCTTGGCTCTGTGGCCTTTTTTTCGCAAGTGTATGAGGGCGCCACATCATCGCTTTGGTTTGCTGGCGTGCAGGTTGGCGGCACGATCATTGTTTTCTTTTTGTCCATTCGAAAAGGGTTGGGGGCGTATTTGAACCGCACGGACTACTTCGTTCTTGTCGCTGCTGCGATTGGATTGATCCTGTGGTATTTCACCGAAACCGCAGCCTATGCGTTGACCATCACGATCTCTGTCAGCCTCCTGGGCGGTGTGTTGACAGCCATCAAATCCTATGGCGATCCGGGAAGCGAAACTCTGGTGACCTGGGTGGTGTCTTTTGTCGCCGCGATCTGCGCAATGCTGGCTGTTGGAACCTTTGATCTGATCCTTCTGGCCTATCCCATGTATCTGTTCACACTCTACACGGTCTTCATCACCGCCATCCTGTTGGGGCGAGCCCGACAGCTCTCGAGCGCCTAGCGCAAACGCTTCAGAATTTCGAAACTCGCATAACCATCAGGCACCATCCCGACCGATGTCTGAAACCGACGGATTGCAGAGATGGTGTTGGGGCCAATGATCCCATCGACACCAGACGTCGTAAACCCGCGAGACGTCAAAAGCCGCTGCATTTCCTGCTTTTCCCGGAACGCCGGATTGCGATCATCGCGCGGCCAGCCCGACTTCAGTTTGGGGCCACCCACCAACCGGTCGCTCAGATGCCCGACCCCGATCACATAGGCATCGGCGGTATTATAGCGCTCGATTACGTGAAAATTGTCGAAGATCATAAAGGCCGCACCACGCGCGCCCGCCGGCAGCAGGATCGAGGCGCGGCCATGGTTGGCCACCTTGCCGCCCTTGACATCCCGCACGCCCAAACGCGCCCACTGTGCAGGTGATTTTTTGATCCTTACACCGGCTTGCGCATAGTCAAACCCCTTGGGTACAGTCACCTCAACACCCCAGGGCTGGTCCTTGGTCCATCCGTGCTGCTTCAGGTAATGTGCAGTCGACGCCAGAGCATCGCCGGGATCATCCGACCAGATGTCGCGCCGCCCGTCTCCGTCATGATCCTGGGCAAAGCTCTGATACGAGGTCGGAATGAACTGGGTATGCCCCATGGCGCCAGCCCAAGACCCTGTCATCTTACGCGGAGCCACATCGCCAGACTGCAAGATGCGCAGGGCCGCAATCAATTGACGTTCAAAGAACCGACCGCGACGGCCATCAAATGCCAGCGTCGCCAAGGCCTCGATCACATTTTCCTTGCCGCGAAACGTGCCATATGCACTTTCCAGCCCCCAGACGGCTGCAACAACTTCGGCTTCGACGCCATATTGCGCCTCAATAGCCTTCAATGTGCGGATATGTTTCGACATCGCACGCTTGCCGTTTCGAACCCGCGTCGACGACACAGCAGTATCAAGATAATCCCATATCTGCTTGGTGAATTCGGATTGATTTCGGTCTTTGCGAACGACATCCGCATTGTACCGAACGCCTTGGAATGCCTCAGTCAACACAGTCGCGCGTATACCCATACCGCGCGCGCGGCGTTGAAACTTTTCGACCCAACTTTGAAACGCCTGGTTTGAAACACTCGCCTCAACAACCACCATTGTGTCCCCTTGTTTCGGCATGCTCGGTGTCACACTTCCACCCACAATCGGTCCTGCATGGGCACCACCGACCAAAAAAGTCACAAACACTGCGGCCAATATTCCGCGCATGACACAATCCGAAATCTATTAAACTGCTCTGACGTCAGACTAGCCAATTCTCGTCACGCAAAAAAGACAGCACTTTCGGCAATCTGCCGCCGACGGCTGAAACCTGCCGCGTTTTAATTCTTTTTGGCGAAAATACTCCGGGGCCTGGGGCAGAGCCCCAGATCGGGCATGTCGTGCGAAACGAACGTTTCGCGCCGCTGGGTTAGAACCTGTCAAGAAGACGTTTCAGATAGTCCAGCTCTTCGGACGGGCGTTCCTGTTCGCCAGACCGCCGACGAATTTCATCCAGCAATTCGCGCGCCCGGCGATAAACATCGTCGCCCTGCAACAATTGCTCGTCTGTGCCGATACGGCCGTATTCGCCGGCCTCGCGACCCAAGGGATCGCGCCCGCCCAATGGGTCATTGCGACCAGCGGCCTGGCCCTGCTGACCGCCCTGTTGGTTTTGCTGTTGCTGCGCCATTTGTTCGGCCAGATCACGCATGCCGTCCCGCAGCGCCTCCATGGCCTTTGATTGACTGTCTAATGCGTCGGCGAAATTCTCGTCGCGCAAGGCATCTTCGGCATCTTCCATAGCTTCGCCAGCCCGACCCAGAGCATCGCGCGCGGCGTCCCCTTCGGCGGAACCTGCGCCGGGCAGACTACCACGCTGACGGTCCAATTCTTGACGCAGCGCTTGTTGACGATCCGCAAGCCCCTGTTGGTTGCCACCGCTGCCCTGGCCCTGACCTTGCTGGCCTTGCCCCTGACCGGGCTGTTGACCTTCGCCCTGCTGTTGTCCGGGCGTTTGCCCCTGCTGGCCTTGCTGACCGTTGGGATTGAACTGTTCCTGCAGATCACGGAAGGCCTCATCGGAAAGTCCCTGTTGCTGCCGCAATGTTTCGGCCAGCCCTTCCATCGCCTGTTCACCCTGACTTTGACCGTTCTGCTGGCCCTGGGTGATTTGCATGTTCTCCATCATCTGGCGCAATTGGTTCAGCAATTGCTCGGCCTCGGCCATGCGGCCTTGTTCCATCAGCTCTTGCAATCGATCCAGCATGTCCTGCAATTGGTCGCCGGTCATCTCTTGCATGTCGCCCTGATTTTCAGCCGTTTGCTGGTTCTCACCACTTTGCTGCTCGGCTAACTGGCGCATGTAATCCTGCATCGCCTCGCGCAACTCCTGCATTAGCTCGGCAATTTCGTCCTCGGTCGCACCGTTTTCAATTGCCTCGCTCAGCCGATCCTGAGCCCGCCGAAGCCGTTCCAGCGCGTCGCCCAAATCACCTTCTTCAATCTCCAGTGCAATGCTCCACAGCACGTCGGAAAATTCCTCGACCGCTGCATCATCCATGCGCCTAAGCGCCACGCGAGCTTCAAGACGTCGGACGAGGAAACGTAACTTCAGATAGACCGTTTCGGACCGGAAAATTCCATCAGGATTGAACGAGACCGCCCTGAGTATCTGGGATGTTCTCTTGGCATTGGCGCGATTCCACAAAAGATCACGCCGTTGCTCGATGATCGATTTGGCCAGCGGATCGAAGAACCGTCGCCCCGGCAGGGTCGCAAACTGCGGTGCCGACAACCCGATTTGCCCTGCTGCATCCTCTGCAGTCAGCGATGCCCGCACCGGCAGATTGGCCCAGGGGTGCTCACTGAAATCCTCGACAATTATTTCGCTGAAATTTGCGCGATCCCCAGAAATCGTCATCGGAATATCCAGAACCAGCGCCGGACGGTCTTCCGGTTCTGACAACAGTCCATAGGCGCGCACCACTTCAGGCAGATCTAGAGTGATCTCCATCTGCCCCGCGACAACGCCATAATCGTCGGATGCCGCAAAAGCTGCCTCCATTCGGCCAGCTTCGCCCTGTTCTATTGGGGCTTCGAATTCGATTGTCGGCGGCTGATCTTCTGTTGCTGAAATCGCCCAGGACTGACCGCCCGGACCGTCGACCGAAACCTCTCCGCTTTCGGCAACCTCGAATGTCTGAACGGTATCCGTCGCAGGTGGTATGTCCTCGGTGCGCCCCGAGACGGTTTCGTTCAGTGCAAGGGCGCCGACTGCGCCATAGAACCGAAGCGTGACCCTGCTGCCGACCGGAACCGCAAACGCTTCGCGGTCGATATCATTCAGGTAGAGGCTTGGTTGGCCGGTATAAAGCGGCGGCTCCACCCACCCTTCCCAGCTGGGCCCAGCCGCAAGCGAGGTGTTCCCCGGCGTCAATTCAGCAACTGTCGCAACCCGCAGGAATGAACCGAACAACAGTGCAACCGTAAACATCAAAAGCGCCGCATATCGCAGCGCATAGGGATCACGACTGGAAAGTTGCAGATCCGGTGACACTGCTTTGGCTGCCCCGGTCCGCGCCATCATTCGTTCCAGATGCGCGTTCCAGACCTGTTCAGACGCCGGATCACCGCTGCCGATGGCCTGAGTATCTGAAATAGCCGCAATCGGATTTCCCGGCAAAGTCGCGTCCAAACGCGCCAGGGCCTCTGTCCGCGACGGCCACGTAAGGCGTCGCACGCCAAAAGCAAACGCCGCCAATGCACCCAGAACCACCAGAACACCAATACCCCAGACCGCCTCAAGCGGCAGAGCTTCGTGCAATCCGAGCATCAAAAATGCCAGTGATGTCAGCAAGATAGCCCAAAGCGGCCAGAACGCGCGGACGAAACGCTCGGAGACCATACCGACAAATGTCCACCTCAGCGGCCAGGAAAGCCGCTTTGCTGCATTCTCAGGAAGATCGCGCGGATAAGTCATACGCAAACATATAGGGCCGAAGTCGGGTTAATCCGACCCCTCGAGCCATTCTGGAATGGTATCTCGATTTATGATGTCGTCAAAGGTGGGACGGGCCCGAATGACGGCGAATTGATGCCCATGCACAAGAACTTCGGGGATCAGGGGGCGGGTATTGTATTCTGATGCCATGACCGCGCCGTATGCCCCGGCCGAACGAAAGGCGACAAGATCGCCAGCATCAACCGGCGGCATGGGCCGGTTCTTGGTAAATATATCCCCGGATTCGCAAACCGGCCCAACGATATCATAGGGCCTTTGTTCGGCCCCCGGCGCAGGCTCGATAACTGGCAATATATCGTGATAGGCTGCATACATAGCCGGACGCACCAGATCATTCATCGCTGCATCCAGGATCAGAAATTCGCGCCCTTCGCCCGATTTGACGTAGATGACTTCGCTGACCATCAACCCGGCATTCCCGGCAATCAGGCGGCCCGGCTCAATTTCGATCTCGCAATCAAGGTGGCCAACAGTTTCACGGACCATCGCACCATACTCCATTGGCAATGGCGGAGCAGTATTTGATCGCTCATATGGGATGCCAAGGCCGCCCCCAAGGTCCAACCGACGTATATTGTGCCCATCCGAGCGCAAAACTTCGGTCAGTTCCGCAACCTTCTGATAGGCAAGGCGATATGGCTCCAGATCCGTCAACTGGCTACCGATATGCACGTCGATGCCGATAACCTCGAGACCAGGCAATTTGGCCGCGGCCGCATAAACTTCGCGTGCCCTTGCAATTGGTATGCCGAACTTGTTCTCGGACTTGCCGGTCGAAATCTTCTCGTGGGTTTTTGCATCCACATCGGGGTTCACACGCACGGTGATCGGCGCGACCACGCCAAGGCCTTCTGCCACATCCGACAGCGCCACCATTTCAGGCTCGCTTTCGACGTTGAACTGGCGGATGCCGCCTTCCAGAGCCAAACGCATTTCATCGCGTGTCTTGCCAACACCAGAGAATACGATCCTGTCGCCCGCAAACCCGGCCGCCTTTGCGCGCAGGTATTCCCCGCCGGAAACCACATCCACACCTGCCCCAAGCGAGGCCATCAAGCGTAACACCGCCTGATTTGAGTTGGCCTTCATCGCATAGCAAACCAAATGGTCCGTGCCGGCGAGAGCTTCGTCAAACAGCTTGTAATGCCGGGTCAGAGTTGCCGTCGAATACACATAAAACGGCGTTCCGACCGCTGCTGCGATATCGGCGATGGCAACGTCCTCGGCATATAGCGCGCCGTTCTGATAGATAAAGTGGTCCATGAAAATGCCTCATAGCAGACCGGCAATCCGGTGCAAGAACAGCGTGTTTTTGGCCTGCTCATAGCAATGGTTTGCAACAACGATCCAAAAGTGCCCGCGTGCGTCAGATTAACAGGCTTGCAGCACCCTCATGCTTCAGCAGGGCTACTTTGGTTTCAATACCGCCAGGCGCGGAAAACCCACCCAAATGACCAGTGCCAATCACACGGTGGCAGGGGATGATGATCGCAATTGGGTTGGCCCCACATGCCTGCCCTGCACCTTGGGCCGACAGGCCGGTTTCCTTGGCAATCTGGCCATAAGTCTTGGTTTCGCCAAAGGGGATGGCAATCAACGCGTCCAGGAACATGCGCTGCGAAGGGGAAACTTTCGGCGCTAGTGGCACGTCAAATTCAACCAGCGCGTGGTCAAAATAAGCCGCAAGTTGAAAATGTGCTTCCACCAGAAGCGGCGTTTCTTCATCCCCGTTCCGGCCCCATTCCAACGCAGTGATACCGCCATCTTCTTCGACGATTGTGATGGGCCCAAGAGGGCTGGGTTTGCTTAAAGAAGGCATAAACTAACCATGCGATGCACAGCCAAATCCGGCAACCCGGAACCTGCGCAACCGACGGAGTTACCGCTCCAAGCCAATTCCACTATCCCACGTCATTATTGGCCCGAAAGTATCCCGGGGGAGCGCGAAGCGCGTGGGGGCAGAGCCCCCGGATCGACCCGTCGTCAGACGGGGCGAAACTCAATGCAGAGCAGCATCACATCGCGCGCAGACACCTGCGTGTCCGTGCGTCCCAACATCCGGCAACAGCTTCCAGCACCGCTGACACTTCTCGCCATCTGCCATCTCGAAGACCACGCCCACACCATCAACCTCGGGCACACGAAACGCCTCGGCCGGTGCGGGATCGGAAGTGACCGAGATCGCGCTGGTGATGCAGATGTCTTCAAACGCCACTGTCTTCAACGCAGCCAGCACGCTTTCGTCCTCGACATACACCACCGGTGCCGCCTCCAACGATGCTCCGATGACCTTGTCGCGCCGTTGAACCTCCAGCGCCGCCGTCACAACCCGCCGCGCTTTGCGGATACCGGACCATTTGGCAGCCAATGGTTCGTCCAACCAATCGGCTGGCGTGTCTGCCATATCGATCAGGTGGACCGAGCTTTCGTCGCCCGGGAACCGTTCCAGCCAAACCTCTTCCATGGTGAAGACCAGAACTGGCGCCAACCAAGTGGTCAGCCGGTGGAACAGGATGTCCAGCACCGTGCGCGCTGCGTTCCGACGGTCTGACGGACCGTCGCAATAGAGAACATCCTTGCGGATATCGAAGTAGAACGCCGACAGATCCAGCGTGGCAAATTCGAAAATCGCCCGGAACACACCCTGGAAATCATAAGCCGCATAGCCAGTGCGCACCTTGTGATCCAGTTCCGCAAGACGATGCAGCACCCAGCGTTCCAGCTCCGGCATATCGGCGGGATCGACGCGCTCGGCCTCGGTGAACCCGTTCAGGCTGCCCAGCATGAACCGCATGGTGTTGCGAAGACGACGATAGCTGTCGGCGACGCCTTTCAGGATCTCAGGCCCGATCCGCTGGTCGGCGGTATAGTCGGTTTGCGACACCCAAAGCCGCAGGATATCGGCGCCATATTGCTTGACCACGGCATCGGGCACGATGGTGTTGCCAAGCGATTTGGACATCTTGATGCCCTTCTCATCCAGCGTGAACCCATGGGTCAGCACACCGCGATAGGGCGCACGCCCATTGGTGCCGCAGGATTGCAGCATCGACGAATGGAACCAGCCGCGATGCTGGTCGGTGCCTTCCAGATAAAGGTCAGCGATCCCGTCTTCGGACCCGTCTTCCCGGTCGCGCAAAACGAAAGCATGGGTCGAGCCGGAATCAAACCACACGTCCAGAATGTCGAACACCTGATCGTAATCGGCAGCGTTCACGTCATTGCCCAGGAACCGTTCTTTCGCGCCGGGTTTATACCAGGCGTCAGCCCCTTCGGCCTCGAAAGCCTCCAGAATGCGGGCATTCACCGTTTCATTCCGCAAAATGTAATCCGCGTCTGTCGGCAAAGCGCCCTTACGCACGAAACACGTCAGCGGCACACCCCAGGCGCGTTGACGCGACAGCACCCAGTCAGGGCGTGCCTCCATCATCGAATAAAGCCGGTTGCGCCCGGTCTTGGGCGTCCACTTCACATTGTCGATCTCGGTCATCGCGCGTTCGCGGATTGTCTTGCCGAAGGTGTCCTGCCCATCGCCCACAGGCCGATCAATGGCGGCAAACCATTGCGGCGTGTTGCGATAGATAACCGGCGCTTTCGAGCGCCATGAATGCGGATAGCTGTGCTTGATCTTGCCGCGCGCCAACAAGCCGCCAACCTCGACCAGCTTGTCGATGATCTTCTTGTTGGCATCGCCCTCGCCACCCTTGCGGGACAGGATATAGCTGCCCCCGAAGAACGGCAGGTCTTCGCGAAAGCCACCATCGTCATTCACGTTGTAGGTGATGACCTGTTCCAGCATGCCAAGATCGCGATAAAGCTCATACTCCTCCATCCCGTGGGACGGGGCGCAATGGACGAACCCGGTGCCTTCATCATCGGTGACGAAATCAGCGGCGCGGAAGTCTCGCACGTCGTCCCATTCGCCGTTCGAGCCTACGGCCCCGGCAAGCGGATGCAGCAGGCCGTATCCTGACAACTCGTCCGCCGAAACATCGCGTACCCGTGCATACATGCCGTCTTCCAGCCGCGCTCGTGTGAAAACATCGCCCGCCAGCTTTTCTGCCAGAATGAATTTGTCACCGACGGCGGCCCAGCTTTCTTCCGGCGTGCCAGTCACTTCATACAGCCCGTAGTCGATGTCGGCCCCGTAAACGACCGCTTTGTTCGACGGCATGGTCCAGGGGGTTGTCGTCCAGATGACAACATGGGCATCGTCAAGATCCCCGCCCCGGGCCTGACCCGGGGCCTCTTCACCACCCAAGGCCCCGGCTCCCTGGCCGGGGCGCGTCATGCGGAACTTCACCCAAACCGTGAAGCTTTCCTTGTCGTGATATTCGACCTCGGCTTCGGCCAGCGCGGTCTTTTCCATCGGCGACCACATCACGGGCTTCGACCCCTGATACAACGTCCCCGTCATCAGGAACTTCTGGAATTCTTCGGCAATCACCCGCTCGGCGTGGAAATTCATCGTCAGATACGGGTCATCCCAGTTGCCGGTGACGCCCAGACGCTTGAATTCCGACCGCTGAATGTCAATCCAGCCATCGGCGAAATTGCGGCATTCCTGACGGAACTCGACCACATCCACCGCATCCTTATCGCGGCCCTTCTTGCGGTATTGTTCCTCGATCTTCCATTCGATGGGCAGACCGTGACAATCCCAGCCGGGGATATAGCGCGCATCGTTACCCATCATCTGCTGGGATCGCACCACCATGTCCTTCAGGATCTTGTTCAGCGCGTGGCCAATGTGCAGATGCCCGTTGGCATAGGGCGGACCATCATGCAGCGTGAAAGGTGTGCGCCCCTCTTTCTCGCGCAGGCGGTCATAGATGCCGATCTTCTCCCAACGCTCCAGCCAGGCAGGTTCGCGGTTCGGCAACCCGGCCCGCATCGGGAAGTCGGTGACAGGCAGGTTCAGCGTTTCTTTATAGTCAGGCGTGTCGGAAGACATGTGTCATGTCCTTTAAAATTCGCAAAATGTCGGTTGGGGGCGGCGGAGAAACTCAACGCCTAAATCCCGGCTGCCCATCAGATCAGAGCGCCGGGCCACTAATTCGCATAATGATTGCTGGCCGTATCATCATGGCCCTGTGCTATAGTGCTGGCGTCCCAAGAGGTAAAGACAGGAACGCCCACGATGTATCCCGCCAAAGACGTGCTGACCAGGGAAGTAGAGTTTCGAAGCCTGCACCGCGACCCACATATTTCGCAAACCCAAAAGATCATCGACCACATCGACGTGCATTGTCGAACCTGGATCGAACGTTCACCCTTCATGGTGATGGCGACCTATGGAGCGGACGGCAAAGTCGATGTCTCGCCGCGCGGCGACCCGGCAGGGTTCGTCAAAGTGTTGGACCAGAACACGCTCGCCATCCCGGACAGGCCTGGGAACTATCGCTATGACAGCATGACCAACATTCTGGAGACTGGCGGGATAGGTTTGGTGTTCTTCGTGCCAAACCGAAATGAGGTTGTGCGCATCAATGGCACCGCGCGCATAGTACGCGATGAAGATATCCGCGCCGCTATGGCCATAAAGGACCGCGTGCCGCATCTGGCCATATTGGTCGACGTCGAAGAGGCCTTCTACCACTGCGGCAAAGCCATTATCCGCTCCGGCCTGTGGCACCCGGACAAGGCGCTTTCGGTCGATGGCATGGCAACATACGCCGAGGCTGTCACCGATCAGGCCCATCTGAGTGGCCCGTTGGGTGAGTTGGAAGCGCTTTTCAAGAATAACGAAGATAATCGCCTCTACGATCACTGAGCAATTGTGTCCGCATCCCTCCTTCTTCTGATCCAAAATACTCCGGGGTGAGGGCCAAAGGCCCGAGGGGCAGAGCCCTTTTCCCGCGCGAAACGCCATTTTCGCGCGCGGATCGACGCAAACGTCAGTTCGCGGCGAAACTACAACTCCGGGCGGCGTCAACGCGCCACATGGCATCCCGCGCTACCACATCCCTTAAATCGCCCATGACCAAGGCCCTGAATATCGCCATTATCGGCGCTGGTATCGGCGGGTTGACCGCTGGCGCACTTCTGGCCCGGTCCGGGCATCAGGTCACAGTTTTCGACCAGTTTGACGCCCCGCTACCAGTCGGTTCCGGGTTGGTAATCCAGCCGGTTGGACAGGCCGTTCTGGCCGAGATCGGTGCCCTCGTGCCTGCCCGACACCATGGACGCCCGATCTGGCGCATGGACGGGCGCGAGATCAACTCCGGGCGGCAAGTTCTGAAGGTCGACTATGGCGACCATGGTGGACCCAGATTCGGATTGGCTATCCAGCGCCCGGCGCTGTTCGACTGTCTGTATCAAGCGGCGATGGCGGCCGGAGTAACCGTGCAGACCTCGGCCCGGATTACCGGCGCCGGTTCTGGAATCCTCACTCTGGCCGACGCCACCCAAACGACCCGTTTCGATCTGGTCGTCGACTCCTCCGGGGCAAGCTCCACCCTTTCCGGCCTTAAATCTAAGCCCCTGCCCTTCGGCGCGCTCTGGGGCACCGTGCCGTGGCCCGAGGCGGGATTTGACGCCGGTGAGTTGCGCCAGCGGTATCGCCGTGCTGATCGGATGATCGGGATCATGCCCAGCGGCACCCGACCCGGAGATGCCACCGAAACCGCCACCATTTTCTGGTCGTTGCCACGGAACGGCCACGACGATTGGACTAGTTCCGGTCTGGCCGCCTGGCACGATGAAATAGCTGGGTTGTGGCCGGAAGCCCTCCCGGTGTTTCAACAGATAACCGACCCTGCCCAGATGACCTTCGCCCACTACAGCCACGGCACCTTGCGGCGGACCACCGGTGACAGGCTGGCCGTGATCGGCGACGCCGCCCATCGCGCTAGCCCCCAATTGGGGCAGGGCGCGAACATGGCGATGCTGGATGCCTTCGCACTGGGCGAGGCTCTGAAACGCGGTCCCGTTCCTGAAGCCCTGAACCACTTTGCCCGCGCCCGGCGCTGGCACGTGCGCATCTATCAGGCAATGAGTTATGCGTTCACCCCGCAATACCAGTCCCACAGCCGCGCCCTGCCGGTCTTGCGGGATCGGCTGTTGTTTCCGGTCTCGATGGTGCCGCCGATCCCCTCGGTTCTGACCCGTTTGGTCTCGGGCGATTTCGTGCCACCACTCGCCAGCCTGACACCGCCGGATTTCGGCGCCTAAAGCCGAATTCGGCTAAAATTTTTGATTATCAAGCAAAATTCACGCCCAATTCACCCCGATTTCGGGCGCGTTCACCATTGGCATAACGGCAAGGCGACACCTCACCAGTCACAAAGGGTCATCGAAAACACAACATCAAAGGATGACCAAAATGACTGTAATAGCCCAAACCCGCCCCGCCTTTCCCGGCTCAAACTTCCGCCCCATTGCCAAGCTGCGCGCCTGGAACAATGCTGTGAATGATTATCACCGCTTCAAACGTATCGACGATCATCTGTTGGCCGACATGGGCTTTACCGCCGCGCAGCAAGACCGATCTGCGATCCGCGATTTCTTCTTCGAGCCGCGCTAAGTGGCGGGCGGTAATAGGCGCGGCACCGCTACTCCCTCGGTGCTGCGTCCGTTCGTTCAAACAGGCCCGTCAATGCGCGCTGCACCAGCCGCGTAACCTTGGGCCTATCAGCCCGCCGGAACGGCAAAGGCCGACATACTTCCATCGCCGCAATCCCGACCCGGGCCGTCAATGCGCCATTGACCAGACCTTCCCCGAACCGCCGCGAGATCTTGCTGATCAGATGCCCGCCACCGATTGACCCCAACAGATCGTCCCCAACCGCCACCGCACCGGTCGCCACCAGATGCGCGATCACCGCACGCGTCAACCGCCAAGCGCCCAGCGCGCCGGAGCGTCCGCCATAAATCTCGGCAATGCGCCGGATCATCCGCACATTCGCCGTCAGTGCTGCTAAAACATCGGCAAACGCCAGCGGCACCAGAGCCGTAACCGTGGCCACCTGACGCGCCGCCGTTTCAACCTCGCGCCGCGCGCGGTCGTCCAACGGGGCCAGAAGTGCGGTTTCCGCCAGCCCGAGCTGCGCATCGGCGTCGAACACATCGCCCTGCCCATCGGCCAGCCGTGCCCGGCCCCAACGCATATCCTCGCGTCCAGCATAGATCGCGCTGAGGCGTCCGGTCAGCGCCTTGGCCCCCGCGAAATCACCAGCGGCAATCACCCGGTCCGCCTCTTCGTGGAAGCCCTCGATCTTGCGCAGCCGCGCCAATGCCGCCCATTCCCGGATCAGGATTGCCAGACAGACTGCCCCAAATAACCCCAACAGCCTAAGTGCGCCCCAGCCCAGCCACGAGTTCCGCGCGACCAGCGCCACCACCGCATCCCAGATCGCGATCGATCCAAAGAACAGCACCACCGCCACCAGCAACTGCCAGAACCACCGCACCAGCCGCGACGGTTTGCGCGCCGCAAAAGCTGCCATGGTTTGCATCGCCTGTCCCGTCGGCGCGCCTTCCGGTTCCGACACAGGGGGCGCATCGGCGGGACTTGGCCCGCTGTCATCCAGTTCGATCAGAACCGGTGCATCGCGCTCACTCATATCCGGTCTCCAATCAAAAACTCCGCCGCACGGTCCAGCCGGATATGGGGCGGTCCGTCGCCGGGGCGTATTTCCAATGGTTGGGGCGCGAAGGACATCACCTGATAGTCCATCTCTAGCCAATCCTCCGCCCCTTGCCGCGCTGACGTCAACAATCGCGCCGGGTCCTCGGGCAGGCGGCCGGGATAGAACGCCGCGCGCTTACCACTGTCCAACAATGTCCCGCGCACCACGTCCAGTTTGCGGCCATCGCGGTCGATCTGATCCTCGGTCGTGGTGCGCAAACTGGCCAGCGACAATGCTGCCGTCTCTGCCCCGGCAAAATCCGCCTTGCTACGTGCATCGGCCAACATCGCATCAGCGATGGCGGACAACTGCGGATGCTGGCTGTGGTGAAGATGATCGGCCTTGGTGGCGGCGAATAGGATTTTCTCCACCCGTTTGCCTAGGAATATCTGGCTGAGGAAGGCGTTCCGCCCGGGGCGAAACGCGCCCAGGATATCCGCCATTGCGCCGCGCAAATCCTCGACCGCTTTGGGGCCCGAATGGATCGCCCCCAGCACGTCCACCAACACAACTTGCCGGTCGATCCGCGCAAAATGTTCGCGAAAGAACGGCTTCACGACCTGGCGCTTATAGGCCTCAAACCGGCGCTGAAACTCGCGCCCCAATGACCCACGCGGAAAATCCCCGGCAGGCAATGGTGCAAAAGTTAAGACAGGCGAACCTTTCAGATCCCCTGGCAACAGAAACCGCCCCGGCGTGCAATCGGAATATCCCGCTTCGCGCGCCGCCGTCAGATAGCCGGTAAAGGCCTCGGCCAATGCGCCTGCGGCAGGTTCATCCAGTTTCGCACCGGTGTCCGCAGCAGCCAAGGCGGCGCGATAACCATCCGCCTCTCCGCGCGCTTCAATCCGAGCCAGTGTTTCGCGCGACCAGGTGGCGAAATCCTTGCCCAACAACCCCAGATCCAACAACCACTCGCCCGGATAATCAACGATATCCAGATGCATAGTGCGCGCGCTGCGCATGCCGCCCAGCAAGCCACCCGGTTGAACGCGAAATGACAGGCGCAATTCGCTGATGCCGGTGGTCCCGTCAGGCCAGAACGGCTTCGGGCCAGTCATCGCGGCCAGATGGCTTTCATACTCGAAACGCGGCACCGTGTCGTCAGGCTGTGGTTGCAACCACGCAGCCTCGATCCGACCCGCCGCCGTCAAACCCGGCATCCTGCCCCGATTGATCAGATTGGCCACAAGCGAGGTGATGAACACGGTCTTCCCGGCGCGCGACAACCCGGTGACGCCCAGACGGACCACGGGTTCAAAAAACGCCTCGCTAACCGTGTTCACGGTCGTCTCGACGCCTCGCGTCAAACCGTCTGCAATTTCACCGATGACCACTCGAAAACCCCTATCGTGTCGGATCAAGATAGGAACGCTGAACCAAACGCACCAGCCCTGGCTTTCTTTCTGGCAAAAATACTCAATCGCGCATCGGCGCAGCCGATGCGCGGATCGACTTGCCGAAGGCAAGGCGAAATAAGGGTATTTGCCCTTAACCCTCATATCGCGCTAAGGCCCCACCCATGCCACGTTATGCGTTCAAAATTGAATACGACGGCCGCCCCTTTGCGGGCTGGCAGCGACAGGCCGACCAGCCTTCGGTGCAGGAAGCCGTGGAAACGGCCCTGTCGAAACTGGAACCTGGCCTGCCATCCATCGCCGCTGCCGGGCGCACCGATGCAGGCGTTCATGCGCTTGGACAAGTCGCCCATGTCGAAACCCAACGCAGCTGGGACCCATTCCGTCTATCCGAGGCGCTGAACTTCCATCTGAAACCGCAACCTGTCGCCATTACCGCCTGCGCAGAGGTCAACGACGACTGGCATGCACGGTTTTCGGCAGTCGAGCGACGCTATCTTTATCGCATTGTGCAGCGCCGCGCGCCTCTGGTCCACGATGCGGGGCAGATCTGGCGCGTGCAACGTGCGTTGGATGTGGAAGCCATGCGCGCCGGTGCGGAACACCTGATCGGCCAGCACGATTTCACAACCTTCCGCTCGACCATGTGTCAGGCTAAAAGCCCGGTCAAAACCATGGATGAGATTACAATTGAAACCCGCCCCTACGCCGGTGGCGCCGAAATTCGATTTGCCATCCGCGCCCGCAGCTTCCTGCACAATCAGGTGCGATCCATCGTTGGAACACTGGAACGGGTCGGCACAGGCGCGTGGGAACCGGAACAGGTCAAAACCGCTCTCGAATCGCGAAATCGTGCCTCTTGCGGGCCAGTTGCTCCGCCAGATGGGCTCTATTTGACAGGGGTTTCGTACAATCCACCGGTTTTCTGAGTCATTTGCCACGAAATCGAAACAACGCGCCCAATTCCCGCCTAGGACAGCCGAAAGCGTACCCAAATCACCTTTGCCGCGACCTCAATTGGCCGCGAACATCAGGCTTATTGCATGTATCGACAGATTTGGAGACGAACAATGAGTGAGCTATTTACACTGTCATTCGATGCCCTAGCCATCAGTGCCCTGACCTGCATGGTCCTGCGCGAGGTCTTCATCGCGACGCTCCCAAATCGGATCGCAGGTCCGGGCGGCAATTTCATCGATACCGACCGCTACTAAATACGCCTGTCAGCGTGCCGGGACAGCAAAGGTCAGATTGGCCCAAAGGCTTTCCCACTGCGCGTTCTTTGATGCTGCCAACTCGGGCGATGGCTCTCGCAGAACCACCGAATCCAACTGGTATTTATTTCCCGGCTTCACCGGAATGGTGGCGCGACCCTGTTCATCGGCCTTCACGGTGAACACACTCACGCGACCAAAGACTGGTTCGTCGAAGACTTCCAACTGCGCGCCTGCGCGTGGATTTCCCTCATAGAAAACCTGAACGTCAATCCCGTCCGACATATCGTCGGTATAGGGATTTTCCAGTGCAACAATCTCGGTAAGAAGCCCGGTTTCCAGATCCGAACCGGCTCCATCACCTACGGCCACAAGAGACTTAGCATAGCGCGAATACACCTCTGTCACGTCTTTTTTCGGCAAGCCGCGGTCCGCGTGCGATTGCAAGGTCCAAGCAGCGTCTTTGTGAATGACAAATGACTCGAACTTCTCATACGAATCCCATGCCAAACGCAGATCCGTAGTCTCATGAACGAATACGACCAAACCCTCTCCGGGGGCATCCATGCGCACGGCTGGAAGATCACCCATGCGTCCCTCGACCGGGTGCGCTTGTCCTGCATAAACATAGTCAAATCGCCGGAAGTTTGGCGGCAAATAGGATTGCTTGCCGCCTTTAAAATCCTCGCCGACTTTTATATCGGCAACAATTTGAGCGCCCGGCTCGACAATATAATTCTCCGGATCAATCCAGAATTCATGGCCCTTGGCGACAGTTGCAATACATGCCAATGAAGCGGCAATAGAGAGGGTTCGAAACATGATGGGTATCCTGCAAGCGCGATTTTGGATGAGGGTGGCCTTCGCGACGCTGCTGTCAAGCCTGATGATGATCACGGTTCTGCGCGCGCACGAAGTTCAGCCGACAATCGCCGACATCTCAATCGGGGCCGAACAGGTCGAACTTTCCCTTGGCTGGGTTCTGGAAGCGCCAGTTGCGGGGCTGAACCTTGAAGGTATCGAAGATACCAATCTCACTGAAAATGCAGAAGAATATGATCGCCTGCGCGCTTTGGAGCCAGCCGACCTAGAAGCCGCGTTTCGCGCCACCTGGCCCGAGATTGCAAGCCAGCTCACGTTGGAAAGCGATGGCCGTCTACTGGAGCTAAGCATCGAAGAGGTAAACATTCCCGAAGTTGGGGATATCGAACTCGCGCGCCCCTCGCAGGTGGTGATCCGCGCTGACCTTCCACCTGGCGAGGCAGGCGTGATCATGTCATGGCCAGCTGCATTCGGTCCGATCGTCATCCGCCAGATTGGCGTCGAGAACGCCTATACCGCCTATCTGATCAACGGTGGCGAAAGTGATCTGATTGCGCGTGGTGGTGGCGACGCAGAAACGGCAGGCGAAGCCTTTGTCGATTATGTCGGCGTCGGTTTTGACCACATCATTCCGCTGGGTCTGGATCATATTCTGTTCGTGCTGGGGCTGTTCTTTCTGGCGCTGCGTATCGGCCCGCTTCTTTGGCAGATCACAGCGTTCACTCTGGCCCACACAGTCACACTGGCGCTGGGTGCCATGGGCATCATCCAGCTAACCGACGGCAATCTGGTGGTAATCGAATCCCTGATCGCCGCCTCGATAGTCTATGTCGGGATTGAGAACATCATTGCGCGCGGCCTGATGCCTTGGCGTCCGGTTGTGGTCTTTATGTTCGGGCTGTTGCACGGATTGGGCTTTGCCAGCGTCCTTAGTGATTTTGGTTTGGGCGCGTCCAATTTTGTGCCCAAGCTGATTGGGTTCAATGTCGGTGTGGAAATCGGCCAATTGGCGGTGATAGCAGCAGCGTTCGTGGCTTTCGGGCTCTTGTTCGGTAGTCAAAGCTGGTATCGCGCACGCATCGCCAATCCTGTCTCTGCGGGCATCGCCATTATTGCAGCTTTCTGGGTGCTAGAGCGCACTGGAACTATGGATGCCTCGGGCATCCTTTCGCCCTTCGCACTTTTGACCGAAGGGGGATTGCCAGCGGTCTGGACAGTGGTCGTGACCGCCGGGATTGCCGGTATTCTGACGATTGCGGTGCTGGCAGTGTCAGCCTTGGATAAACTGCGCGATACCATTGGCGGATTGTCGTCTTTTGCCTTGTTTATGGCTGTGGTCGGCACTTTCACATCGGGTGCCTTCGCAATGACGGCCATTTCGGTCGTCATCTGGATCCTGGTCATCCGCCTGCAAAGCCTGGGCGAAATGGAGGGCGATACGGCCTGATGCCTTCAACATCATACACCATGCCCGAACGTTCTGTTTCGGGTGTAGTGTGCCATAAAATGCACGCATTAACGCGGTAAATCGCCGTTAGACACCGCTGCTTGGGCCAATTTCTTTCATTTGCGCCCGAGATGGCTATGATAAGTTACTAACCCACCGCGAAGATTTTGCGCGGCACTTTGAGGGAATAATGGACAGAGATTCTGGGTCCAATGGGGGTCGCTCGGATCCGCCGAAACGTCGGCGGATGACGATGTATGACAAACTGGAAGACGCTCGCCGTCGTCGTCAGGAACTGATGGAAACGGAAGGGCGCGCTGCCTATCCGCCAATCCAGCCTGACATCCCTGAACCTACTCCGCAAACACCGCCAAGATCGCGCCCCAGACCCGCGCCCGAGCAAGACGACTCGATGCGTCCAATTTCCAAGCGACCGCCCGCACCGCCGCCGGTCGCTCCGGTTTCCCGACCCGAACGGCAAGTTTCACAGCGTCCGGTTTCTGAGCGCCCCGTATCCGAACGCTCTGTGACTGAGCGCCCTGTTTCGCAACGCCCAATTTCGGCACGCACACCGGATGCTTCGACGGTAAACGACCCACCGCGGCGACGCTCTAGCATGCGACCTGAGCGCGCTGAGGATCCTTTTATATCGCCCGAAGTCGCTGCCGCGTCTTTGACCCCAGCGTTAGACGAGCCTAAAGGCCGCGAAACGACCGCACCTTTGTTGCGACCAAGCGTTTCGCATTCCGAAATGGAATACAGCGACAAAGTGCCCCCTAGAAGCAGCCAGCCGGTACGAAAGCGGCGTCTTGGCTTTTTATGGTCTGGCGTGCTGGTCACCGGCCTGAGCATCGGTGCGCTATTTTTTCTTGACGAAGACACAGCACTGAATGTTCCGCTTTTCAACACCACCGACGAAGTTGTGGCAGAGGACGCCGCACCTGCTTCTGAAGCGCCTGTCCTGGGTGAAACACCTGTGGCTGTCGAAGAGCCTGTAATTGAAGTGCCGGTCGCCGAAGCAGCGCCGGTTGCAGATGAGACGCCGGTTGCTGAGGAAACGCCATTAGCGACCGAGACGCCAACGGAAGACAGCACTGCAGCCGAAGAACCCATCGTCGAAGCACCCGTGGTTGCAGAAACCCCTGTTCCCCTGCCCGACACGACAATTCAGGAACCAAGTGCCGCACCGGCCCCTGCGCCCGAAAACGCCGACGCCATCGCATCAGTATCGCCCGCCGCTAATGGTTTTGCGATACCGCGCGTGTTCCGCTTAAGGTTCAGTAGTCCCGAAATCGAGACACAGAATTTCGCAGCTTCCCGGCTAACCACGGTCACACGCCAAACAGCAATGACGCTGGCAACCGTCGTCGCAGTACCGGACGCGGTGTTACCCATTCAGGCGCAAGTGCCTGATTTCACAACACCAATCCAGATACCTGCCATCGTCCCGCCGGTGAGCCTGGCGACAGTGCCGCCGCAGCGGCCAGGAGCGCCAGCAGTCGAAGAACCCATCGAGGAAACGGCTGAGCCGGTCACTGACATTGCACCCTTAGACGTCACATCTGAACCCGTGGTGGCCGAAGTCGCACCCGAGCCCGTCGAAACACCGGCAACGCCGCAACCGCCAGCCGAAAGCACAACTGCCGAAGTCGCCCCACCAGAGCCTATCTCAGGCATCGATGTAACATTGCATGTTCCCAATCGTGTTAGCCGGCTGGACGCGAATGCCTTGATCGCACAGGCACGGGACGCGGGATTTGTTGTCGATCAAACCCGTCCCGCCGGATTCACAATTAGCCGAACTAACATTCGTTACTATCACGCTGCCAACGCCGAGAACGCTCAGGTACTTGCCGACGCCGTTGATGGCGAGCTGCGCAATTTCACCAGTTTCAGGCCCTCGCCTGCACTGGGAACGATTGAAATATGGATGGCCGGCAGCGCACCTTCACAACCTGCACCCGCGCCTCAGCCGGAAACACCAGCTTTGTCTGATGACGACCTGAACGCATTGCAGCTGGACATCGAACGCACATTGGAAACACTGAACGATAACTAAGCCATCTTAGGCGTTCAAACCCATTTCGCCATGGGTGGCAGGCTCATCAGCACCGCATTGGCGTCGTGTCCGGTTTCAAGGCCGAACTTAGTGCCCCGGTCATAGACCAGATTGTATTCGGCATAGAGCCCGCGATGCACCAGTTGCGCGTCCTTATCGGCCTCGGTCCAGGGCGTGTTACGGCGCTTTTCGGTCACCGGCAGGAAAGCCTTCAGAAACGCCCGGCCCACGTCTTGTGTGAACGCAAAATCGCGATCCCAGTCACCGGTGTTCAAATCATCGTAGAAGATGCCACCAACACCGCGCGCGCGATGCCGGTGCGGGACATAAAAATACTCGTCCGCCCATTTCTTGAACCGGGGATAGATATCTTCGCCATGCGGGTCGCAATGGTCTTTCTGAACCTGATGAAACGCTGCGGTGTCTTCGTCATATTCGATGCAGGGGTTCAGGTCTGAACCACCCCCGAACCACCAGGCATGGGGGGTCCAGAACATGCGGGTATTCATGTGCACCGCCGGCGCGTGGGGGTTCTGCATATGGGCGACAAGGCTGATGCCGCTGGCCCAAAAGCGCGGATCGTCGGCCATGCCGGGAATGCCTTTGCGCGCCGCCATCGCCGCTTGCGCCCGATCACCCAACTGCCCGTAAACAGTCGAGACGTTGACCCCGATCTTCTCGAACACGCGTCCGCCACGCATAACGCTCATCAGGCCGCCGCCTGCGTCTGAACCATCATCACTGGCGCGTTTGGTTTCGGACACCTCGAACCGCCCAGCGGGCTGATCGGCAAGGGGGCCGCCGGTCTGGCTGTCTTCCAGCGCTTCAAAAGCGGCAACAATCTCGTCGCGCAGACTTCGGAACCAGGCGCTGGCTTGGGTCTTTTGATGATCAAACTGTTCGGTCATAGCGGTGCTCTTTCACTGTTCGACCCCGCATAGACCCGGCAGCCTCTGCCAAGCTTTGAGGTAGATCAAGCATGTGCAGCGTTGGTGCGAGAATTCGGCCTGCGCGTCAATGCGCCGGGGCGTCTGCGGCATCAACTAGGGTGCGCCCGCCATCCACCGTCAGGATCTGCCCGGTCATAAAGCCCGACCCGTCCGAGGCCAGAAACTGAGCCACATCCGCCAATTCGGTTGGACTGGCGATACGAGCCAGAGGCGTAGAGTCGATGATTTCGTCCCGGAATTCTTCGTGTTCGTCCAAGGCCCCTTTTAGCGAAGCGCTCATGACAGACCCCAGCGCGATTGCGTTCACGCGGATGCGGTTCGGGGCCAGTGCGACGGCCATAGACCGGGTCATCTGATCCACCGCCGCCGAACTAACGGAATAGGCCAGAAGATCGGGCTGCGTGCGCCGCGCCGCAATTGACGACATATTTATGATCGACCCCGCGGGGCCGTCATTGCCATCCTTTTGCGCCTGTTTGATCATGCGTTTGGCAAAAACCTGGGTCAGCCGAAGCGACGTCATCAGGTTCTGGTTCAAAAGCTTGGTCACCAGATCATCATCAGCGGAAAGCGGGTCCGACGACAGCATCTGCCGTGATCCGTTGACAAGAATATCCACCCGGTCAAAACGGTCCAGCGTTGCCGACAACAGGTTTGTCACGTTCAGCTTTTCCCGCAGATCGCCCGCGAAGTATCCCAGCGTGCCTTCGTCATCATCATCGACGCTGCCGACCTCTTTGATCAGCTTGTCTTCATGCTTATCAGCAAACATGACATTCGCCCCACGGGCGTGGAAATGACGCGCAATCGCCAGCCCGACCCCGTTGGCGGCCCCTGTGACGACGGCAGTTTTGCCTGCGATTGAGAATGACATATGGGTCTATCCTTTGCGGCGGCGTTTTGGCGATGCGGCGTGGAAAAGTTTAAAAGACGGGGTTTGGCCCAGGGTTTGAACAGTCGAAAATGCGTCTTCTAGCGCTTGTTCGTAAGGCAAATGACGGTTTGCGACAAGCCAAAGCTGACCGCGCGGGGTCAGCATGGCGGCGGCACTGGCGATAAAGGCGCGACCCAAGGACGGATCGGCGCTGCGGCCCTGATGGAATGGCGGGTTGGTAACCACGTGGTCAGCCAGCGCTTCGGGCCGGAATTCGCGTGCGTCGGCCCAATGGAAGACCGCGCGTTCATCGGTGATGTTCAGACGAGCCATTTCCAGCGCAGCGTGATCAGACTCGACCAGATCAACACGTGCCACACCCTCACGTTTCAAGATGGCATCGCTGAGGAACCCCCAGCCCGCGCCCAGGTCAACGACGCGCCCCGGCAGCTTCCTTGGCAGCGTTTCGGCCAGAAGGGCCGATCCAGGATCGACACCATCGGCGGAGAACACGCCCGGCGCGGTTTTGAAGCCGCCGCCAATGCTGTTCTGCACGGTCGTGGCCCAATCCGAGAAATTCGCATCCGTGACGGCGAATATCTTTCCATGGGCCTTTGAGATGACTTCGCCCACCTGCCCGCGCTTCTTCGCCTCTTTAAGGATCGAATCGATGCCGTCGGTTTTCTGACCATCAATCACAATCGGCCCATCCGTCGCCGCGCGCACCGCCGCCAGCATCTGGCGGGCCTCGGACTTGGCGCGGGGCAGGCAGACGATGGCCGCGGCATAAGACGTCCCGATCTGGGTCGCGGTCTCAAACCCTTGCCGTTGAAACGCCGCGTGATGAGGGAAGTGCCGCTGAACGACCTGTATGCGATCCTTCGGCAGCATCGAAAGATCCATGGCACCATCCGGGCCGATCACCGCGATCACACCTTCCTCGGGCAGCGAAACAGCGTCCGTTTCCAGCGCGAGGGTCAATCTTTGGGACAGCATAGTCGAAACGGGCGCGCGCGCCCTATTCCTTTTCCATAGTGCATTGCAGCGGGTGTTGATGACGGCGTGCGAAGTCCATCACCTGCGCCACTTTGGTCTCGGCAATCTCGAACGAGAACACGCCAACAACCGCCAGCCCCTTCTTGTGCACCGTGATCATGATCTCGAACGACTGCGCATGGCTGAGGGCAAAGAACCGCTCCAGAACATGCACCACGAATTCCATCGGCGTATAGTCGTCATTCAGCAGCATCACCTTATACAGCGGCGGCTTTTGCGTCTTTGGCTTGGTCTCGGTCAGGACGCCAGTATCACCGTCGCCTGGCCTGTCGGTCTCGGCCATCATATGCAATGTGCTGAGGGTCACGGTTGTCCGTCTCTGGATGGTTGGCTAGATCGCACAATATATGCGTTTATGGGCGCATGAAAAGGGCGGATCGCCGCCGGAGTGAAGAACACCATGTTAACCACGCTTTGTTTCGATGCCGACGACACGCTTTGGCACAACGAACGTTTCTTTAAAATGACCGAAGCGCATTTTACCGAATTGTTGGCTGACTACGCGGAAAAGGACCATCTGGCAGAACGTTTGCTCGCGTTCGAGCGTGAGAACATCGGCCATTATGGCTTTGGCATCAAAGGCTTCATGCTGTCGATGATCGAAACCGCGCTGGATGTAACCGAAAATAAGGTGCCCGGCCATGTGGTGCGCGAGATCATCGCAACGGGTCAGGAAATGCTGGCCCACCCCATTGAATTGCTTCCGGGGGTCGAAGAAACCGTTGATGCGCTGGCCGGAAGATACCGGCTGTTGCTGATCACCAAGGGCGATTTGCTGGATCAGGAACGTAAAATTGCGCAGTCGGGACTGGGCGAACACTTTGACGGGGTCGAGATCGTGTCTGAAAAGACCGCGCCGGTCTATGCCGAGATTTTTACACGGCATAGACCCAACCAACGGCGGCATTGATGGCCGGTAACTCGCTGAAATCAGACGTAAATCCAGTTATCGAGGCTGGCGGATGGGGTATCTATGTGCCCCATGGAATGACCTGGGAGATCGAAGCGGCCGAAGCCCCGACCGGCCATGATCGCTTCCGCAAGATCGCGCGTTTCGACGAGTTGCCGCGAATAATCGCCGAGATCGAACACAGCATATAGTAGCCAGAAGCCTCAATGCCACACTATATAGCTTTTGCCTTAAAAAGACCTCGAATTGACCGAAAATTCATTGTTTTCCGATGAGTTAGGCCGTGCTAGGGTTTGCGAATTGATGACACCTGGCGGCAAAGATCAGGGTCTGAGGCAGAGTAAAGGGCAGTGTGGTGACGATCCGTCAGGTCGCGCGCAATTTCGTATCCGTTTTATTTTTCGTCGGCCTTTTGGCGTCGGGCAGCGTTGCTATGGCAGCCCCCTATGCCGCCATGGTCATTGACGCCCGGTCCGGCAAGGTTCTGCATTCGCGCAACGCAGATACCCGACTGCATCCGGCTTCGCTGACCAAGATGATGACGCTTTATGTGGTGTTTGACGCAATCGAAAAGGGCGAAATCAGTCTGGACACCAAAGTTCTGATATCCAAAAAAGCTGCATCCGAACCGCCATCGAAATTGGGTCTGCGGGCAGGGTCTAAAATCCAGCTGCGCTATCTTATCCGCGCGGCTGCCGTAAAATCCGCCAACGATGCCGCGACGGCATTGGGCGAAGCAATTTCCGGCAGCGAGGCGGCCTTTGCCCGCCGGATGAACCGCATGGCCAAAGCCCTGGGCATGTCGAACACCACGTTCAAGAACGCCCACGGGCTGACTGAGTCGGGCCATCTGTCCACGGCCCGCGACATGACGCGGCTTGGACGGCATCTGTTTTACGACCACCGCGACTACTACAACCTGTTTTCCCGCAAATCGACCAGCGCAGGCATCAAATCTGTGCGCAACACCAACCGTCGCTTGCTGAATGGCTATCGTGGCGCGGACGGGATCAAAACGGGTTACACCCGCGCGGCTGGCTATAACCTTGTGGCCTCCGCCGAACGTGGCAATGAACGGATCATCGCGACGGTATTTGGTGGCCGCTCGACCGCCTGGCGCAACGCCCGTGTGGCCGAATTGCTGGACATGGGATTTGATCGCGCGCCCAGCCGCGTTGCAGTCAGAAAGCCCAAGCGCCCGATCCTTCTGGCTGAAGGCGCCAGTGAGAATTCAACGGGCAAGGTCGTGCGCGCCTCTGGCCTGATTGCGAAAAGCCCACGCCCGCTGGAACGGCCATTGCCGGAACCTGACGCCGATGTTCTGATCGCCATGCAGGCAGGCATCAGCGATGTTCTCGCCGAAGTCGCCACACCGGACGCCGAAAAAACCGCTGAAGTAGTTGCTGAAGGCAGTTCTGCTGTCCCATCGCCTGTTCTGGCCGCCTCCCTCGCCGCCGCTTTGGTCAGCCCACCTCCGCGGCCTGTTGCCTTTGCCGAGCGCACCGCAGAATCCGAAGAAGTCACGCGGTCCGAACAAGTGGTTGTTACGCGCATGTCCACCTCGGGCGGACGTCACTGGGCCATAAACGTTGGCCGGTTTGCATCGCGTCACGAGGCCGAAAAGATGCTGTTGCAAACGGCATTGGTCGAGCTTGGCACTTTGGACACGGCGTTGCGCAAAGTTGTACACAGCTCGAAAGGCTATGAAGCGAATTTCGTCGGCCTGTCCGAAGAGAAAGCCGAACTGGCCTGCCGCCGTCTTCTGGCCCAGAATATGAACTGTCTGCCCGTTGGACCGGGCTAAAGCTTAGCCATCACCCCAACCAAGCTCCTCTTTTTCGCTGCGCCTCCGGCGCATCGACCCGCGCGTTGGCTTTCGCCAACGCGGTTAAGTATTTTTAGACAGAAGAAGGACGCAAGGTGGAGCTTAGGCGCGACCGGCCTCTGCGGACAGGGTCAACGGATCGACACCCAACGTCGCCAGTGCGGCGCTCCATTTTGACTCGTCATCCCCGTTGAAAACCAGCTCGGACGATGCATCACACGTCAGCCAGCCATTTTGCATGATCTCACCTTCGAGCTGGCCCGGCCCCCAACCGGAATAGCCAAGCGCCAGCAGAGCCGAGTTCGGCCCCTCGCCGCGCGCCAGTTCTTCAAGCACATCAATCGTCGTGGTCATGCCGAATGTATCATTCACTTCAAGCGTCGCATCGTTGGAATCGTAGTCCCCCGAATGCAGCACGAAACCACGCGCGTTCTCGACCGGGCCACCAAAATGCACGCGAATATCGCGTGATGACTTGTCCGAGTTCAACCCCAGCTGATCCAAAAGCGATGAAAACGTTAGTTCGGGCGTAGGCTTGTTGACGATCAGCCCCAGCGCCCCATCGTCGGAATGGGCGCACAGAAAGATGACACTGTGTTCAAAGCGAGGATCGCCCATGCCAGGCATGGCGATCAACAACTTGCCTTCAAGCGATGTCATATCGGCTGAACTCATGACTCATAGATGATCTATGCCACCCATTCCATCAAGGGCAGGTAAACCACAGTCACAAAGGATTACCGGAATGTGATTTCCAAACGACGCAGACGACGCTTAACTGAGGGCCATGTTGAAAGTTCGTAACCTTCTTGCCGTTTTGGCCTGCACCACTGCCACCGGAGCACTTGCACAAGGGCATCTGCCGGAAAACATCGCTGTGGCAGAAATCCTGCCGGGATGGCGCACTGCGGACGGATATCACCATGCAGCCCTTTCGATCACTCTGGCACCCGGGTGGAAGACTTATTGGCGTACTCCCGGCGCTGCTGGAATTCCGCCGGTGTTTGACTGGTCTGCCTCGCGCAACATTTCAAATGTCACTGTCGACTTCCCGGTTCCTGATGTCTTTGTTGACAATGGAATGCGCTCGATTGGCTATGAGAACCAGGTGGTTTTCCCGCTAACGCTGCATGTTCCCAAGAACGCTGAAACCGTTTCCCTTAAGGGCGAGGTGACGATCGGTGTTTGCGAGGATATCTGCATTCCCATGGATTTCAGGATTAATGCTGACCTAGGAAACAGCCACACAACGCCTACCCACACCATTACCGCTGCCCACGCGGACCGCCCACTGACCCCGCGCGAAGCCCGTGCCGGCAGGGTTGCCTGTGACATCGTACCAATCAGCGATGGGCTGCGCCTGACCGCGAAGGTCGAATTGCCAGCGCTGGGACGAATCGAAGCAGCAGTGATCGAATTGCCCGATCGCGAAATTTGGATATCCGAGGCGACGACCCGCCGCGAAGGCAACTATCTGGTTGCTGAGGCCGAGATAGTTCCGCCCGATGCCCGGCCTTTTGCACTTGCGCGACAGGACGTTCGACTGACCGTGTTCGGTGGTGGCCACGCGGTCGATTTGCAAGGCTGTCGCTAGGTTTGCAAGCGCCGGGCTATTCGCACCGCCGCGGCAATCCAGACCAGAAGTGTGATCGCGGCGACACCACCGACAAATAACCCAAACGCCATGGCCATCGAAGCACCAGAACCCAGGGCCACGGGCAACGCTCCGGTCATCATGACTGCACCCATCGTGACGGCGAACCAGCCCGCAGCGGCCAGACCGGCCACACCCAACGCGCCCTGAAGACCCGGTGCACGGCCCGCGAGACCCCGGCGTGCGGCGCGGATGTTGCGGCCCAGATCGTGGCCGATGGCCAGCAAGGCAGGGACCACCAGCAGAACCAGCACCAAACCGAAGCCCAACCCGTAAACCAGAGTGATCACCGTGGGTTTCAAAAACTGCGCCTGTTGCGAGCTTTCGTAAAGCAACGGTGTCAGCCCCAAGACCGTGGTCAATGTCGTCAGCATGACAGGGCGCAATCGGTCGCAAGCCCCGTCGATGATCGCTGGAATCAGCCCGCGATCCTCCGCGTATTCATCAACCGTTGTGACCAATACTATGGAATCGTTGATGATAATCCCGACCATTCCGATCAACCCAACAACCGAGAACATCGACAGCGGCACGTCCCAGAAGTTATGCCCCCAGATAGTTCCGACTAAACCGAATGGGATAATCGCCATCACGATCATCGGGCGCGACCAGCTTGAAAACACCCAGGACAGCGTGATGTAGATACCCGCCAGACACAGGATCAAACCGGTCAGGGCGTCGGACAGGAAGTTGCGTTCGTCTTCGGCCAATCCAGCCATGCGGGTCGAAATACCGAAGTCTTCCTGCAATTTCGGCAGGGTCAATTCGGCAATTTCTGTTGAAATTTCTTCGGCGCGCGCCGGATCATCTTCACTGAGATCTCCGGTGACCGAAACCACGCGCAAGCCGTTCTCGCGCCGCACGGTCGAGAAACCGGTGCGGCGCTCGACCGTCACGATATCTGCAAGCGGCACATAGACTCCTTCGCCAGGTGCGCCTGCGCCTGTCCGCATCAACATCCGGTCCAGGAAATCCGCCGTCAGTTCACCGGCTGGTAACTCAACGCGGATAGTGGCCGAGCGTGGTCCGTCAGGGAAACTTGCGGCCTCTAACCCGTTCAACCGGGCGCGCAACGTGCGCCCCAAATCATCAATGGTGATCCCCAAAGCCTGCCCCTGGGGGGTCAGTTCCAACACCAGTTCTTCTTTGTCATAAGCCAGATTGTCTTCCAGCGCCGACACCTCGCCGTAGCGCGACAATTGCGTTTTCAACGACTCTGCCGCCGCCTTCAGGGTGTCAGAACTGGAGCCCGAAAGTTCGATATCGATGGCATCGCCACCGGGGCCAGACCGCCAGCCGCGAAAGCTGATCGTTTCCAACATCGGGTGACGCGGCACGGCGTCCTGCAGATCGGCGACAAAGGCGAAGCTGGAATAGGGACGCAGATCGGCGTCGATCAATTCGATTGCAATCGAACCAAGCTGATAGCTTTCCTTGGTCTCTTGCCCCGCCAGACCCCGGCCCGAGGTGCCACCGATTTCCGCCAACGCATACAGGATCGGACTGCGGCCGTGTTCGGCCTCGTATTCGGCCCCCAGATCTTCAACCGTCTTTTGCAAAGTGCGCATGACTTCAACGGTGTCTTCACGGGTGGCGCCGGGCACCATGGCGAAGTTGCCGGTGACCGAACTGCGCTCGGGCGCGTTGAAGAACCGCCATTGCACATCGCCTTTGATGAACAGCGCGGCCTGGCTGGCAAGGATCAGCACCACCCCGGCAATCACCGGATAGCGCGCCCAGACCACTCCGGCCATCATCGGGCGGAACAACGTTTCACGCACCCTGCGGAACCCAATGTTCACCTTTCGCGAGGGCCAGTCATACCAGTGTTCCTTGGCGGTATGGGTCAGGGCGTGGCTCAAATGGTGCGGTAGAATCAAAAAGCATTCCACCAGCGAGGCAATCAGAACAACGATCACGGTAAACGGAATATCAGAGATCAAATCACCGAACCGGCCACCAACTGCAATCAGCCCGAAAAAAGCGATGATCGTGGTGATGGTGGCCGCAAAAACCGGCGTAAACATCCGGCGCGCGGCGTTTTCAGCCGCCGTCACCGGGTCTTCGCCCAGACGGCGCGCACGGAAATCGGCATGCTCACCCACCACAATCGCGTCGTCCACCACGATGCCCAACGTAATGATCAGCGCAAAAAGCGACACCATATTCAGCGTCAGCCCGGCCATATACATCATGGCAATCGCCGCCGTCATCGCCACGGGAATTCCGGCGGCAACCCAGAACGCCGTGCGGGCGTTCAGGAACAGAAACAACAGCGCGACCACCAAACCAAGGCCCAACAGGCCGTTATCCAACAGGATATTCAGACGCGCGGTGATAGACTCCGCCAAAGTGCGGATCAGGTTGATCTGCACACCTTCCGGCAGGGTCAGTTCCATTTCCTCGGCGACTTTTTCCACCTGCGCCTGCATACGGATTGCATCACCACGGGCTGATCGGTCGACTCGCACGGAAATCGCTGGATCCGGGCCGACGTAATAGGCCCGGTCGCGGTCAGCGCCCTCGACCCTGACGAGGGCCACGTCGCCCACCGTCAACTGAGTGCCGTCCTGGTTCGAACGCAAGATGATATCCGAAATCTGCCCGGCACTGCGCTTGGCAACACCGGTGCGCACCCGCGCTGAACCGCTGACATCGCCTGCCGGATCAGCCTCCGCCTCTTCGGCGATGGCGGCTGAAATCTCCTGCATCGAGATATCGTGCCGTATGAGGTCAAGCGAAGTGACTTCGACAATGGTTTCAGGCGCGGCCAGTCCACGGATCGTGGTGCGCGTCACGCCTTCGGCAAACAGGCGCGCCACAAATTCATCGGCGAAATTCGCCAGTTGATCGACGCCCACAGGGCCGGTGATCACCACGTCCGTGACACGGTCCGACCAGCGACTGCGCCGAATTTCCGGGTCTTCGGCATCTTCTGGCAGGTTTGTCACGCCTTCCAGCGCGGTTTCCACATCGTTCGCGGCCTGAGACATATCCCAATCCGGTTCGAACTCCAGCCAGATGGTCGCGCCGCCCTCGCGCGACCGCGACGAGCTTTCAATGACGCCATCGACGTCCTGCAACGCAGGTTCCAGCACCTGCACCACGGCCAGATCAACGTCTTCCGCCCCTGCCCCATCCCATGCGACTTGAATGGTGATGTCGTCGACCACGATGTCAGGGAAGAACTGCGCCCGCATCTTCGGGATCGCATAGAGTCCCGCCAGCAACAACAGAACCAGAAGCAGGTTCGCCACGGTTCTGTGCCGGGTAAAATAGGACAGGACGCCGCCAGCGGCTTTGGACAGATCGCGGGCCATAATCAGATTGCCCTAACGGGATCCGATGGGGGCGCTGCCCCCCGCGCTTTGCGCGTCCCCCGGAGTATTTTTGAACAGAAGAAGATCTTTTGAGGCTTGGAGAACATCACATTAGCCCCCCATCCGGCTTTCAATGCGTTCGACCACACGGGCAGGCACCATATCTTCAGCCAATTGCGCCAGAACGCGAGTTTTGACCTCGGCAGGCATAAAGGCATTACCCTCGACAAAGGCCACCAAACGCGCGCGGCGTTCGGGATCAAGCGCCAGCATTTCTGGCTCTTCCTGCGTCTCCTCGGCACCATCAGGGCGGATCGGACGAATGCGGATACCTGCGCCCAGAAGCGGGGTGCGTTCGGCCACAACCTCGCGACCCACCAGCCCACGCACCCGGACGATCACATCGTCACCCTCGCGGCGCAGCACCTGAATGTCTGCGGCTTCAAGCCGGTCCTCGTCGCCCAACGCCAGAACCGTGCCAGCCGCATCCACCGCCGAGGCGGGCAGACGCACGACGCGTTCCAACGGGGGCTCTTCAATTTTAACGGACACGAAATCACCGGGCCGGAACCCGGGCGCATCTTCGATCTGCGCAAACAACAGCCGTCCGGTCTGCCCTGCCCCCACCGCACCACTTTCGCGGCTGACAACGCCTTTGGCTTCCAAGTCTACGCCAAGAATATCAATCGAGGCGGTCACGTCCGCCCCGACCAACCGGCCATTTTCGCTGAGCAATCGCGTATACTGTGGCGTCGAGACCCGAAACGACACTTCCAGCGCGGTTGGGTCAATGAGTTCTGCAAGGCGTTCATTCGGCGACACCAACCCGCCAACCACGGCAGACACATCGCTAAGGACGCCTGCAAATTCGGCGTGCACTTCGGTCTCGGCCAGCGTGCGCTTGGCCTCTGCCAAGGCAATCCGGCGACGCTCCAGGGCCGTTTTGGTCTGATCAACCCGCGCCTCGCCATTCGCCTTGGCCTGCTTTTTGGCCAGAACCGCCTGATTGGCTGACGACAAGGCCAGTTCCGCTGTCTCAACAGCCGCCGCAGACCCGACACCGCGTTCCGCCAAATCCTGTTGCCGGGTCAAAGCGTTGGCACGAAGCCGCGCCTGATCTTCGGCTGCCAGTATATCTAATCTCGCAAGGTCCAAAGACCGCTCCGCCTCGCGCAAATCCGCCTCTGCCTCGGACAGATCAGCCTCTGCCGTCGCCAGCCCGCTTTCAGCGTCCGCCGGATCAATCCGCGCCAGCAATGCGCCAACCTCGACCGCGCCGCCCTCTTCGAAAGCCTTGCTCAGCCAGATAACCTCGCCACCCGACGCCGCGCGCAATTCCAGCGTGCGGCGTGACCGCACCTCGCCAAAGGTGGCCAACACCGGCCGGATCGTCTCGGGCGCCAGGGTCACCACATTGGCCGCAAAAATGCGCTCGCGCGCGGGCCTTTGCCCGGGCTCGTCCGCCCAGCGCGTCTGCAACGCGCCATAAACCGTGCTTCCCGCCCAGGCGAACAACCCGAAAGTCACCGCCATCAAGAAGACACCGATCAGAGATCGCCGAAGAAACCGCATAAAAATCCTAACCGCGTGATCTTAACCAACATGCTATTATGTAGGTCGTGCCGAAATATAGCAAAACCCTGACACTTATACGTTATACGCAGCTACTTCCGTCGCAGATGTTCATCCAGACGCGGTATTATCTCCACAAAGTTGCAGGGAAGGTGCCGATAATCCAATTGCGGCGCCAAAATCTCGTCCCAACCGTCTTTGCACGCTCCGGGAGACCCCGGCAAAGCGAACAGATACGTGCCATTCGCAACCCCACCACAAGCCCGGCTTTGTACCGCTGATGTGCCGATTTTCGCCATAGAAACATGGGTGAAAACAGTGCCAAACGCCTCGATTTCCTTTTCATAGACGTCGCGATGCGCCTCTACCGTGACATCCCGACCCGTCAGCCCCGTGCCACCGGTCGAGATGATCACATCAACCGTGTCATCGGCGCACCAGTCGCGCAATTGATTGGCAATTGCTGTGCGATCATCCCGCACTATGCCCCGTGCGGCCAGAATATGCCCCGCCGTTTTGACCCGCCCGGCAAGCGTATCGCCCGAGCGATCATCCGCCGTCGTCCGCGTGTCACTGACAGTCAGAACCGCGATTCTGACCGGCACAAATTCCTTGGTTTCGTCAATCCGATTCACGACCGCCCACCCGCAATGGCCATCCTTAGGGCCAGCGCGCCGAAGATCGTCGCCGAGATCCAACGCAACCCGCGTTCAACCGCCTTGTTCTTCGCCAGAACCCGGCCCAATCCACCAGCCGAAATGCCGACCCCCGATTTCACCAGAAACCCCAGCACCGCGATTGTGCCGCCATAGATCAGGAACTGCGCCAGGATCGGCTTCATCGGGTCCACGAATTGCGGAATGAACGCCAGGATGAAGAAGATGACCGACGGGTTCGACACGTTCACAATCACCCCATCGCGAAACGCATGAGACGTCCGCACGGGCCGCGCATTTTCGCCGGCCAAGGGCGTCGTCACCGTCTTATAGGCCAGATACAGCAGGTATCCGACGCCCACCCAACGCACCACGCCGAATATCCAGGGTGCTTTAGAAACCACCGCCTCCAACCCCAAACCGGCCAACGTCGCATTGATAAAGGCACCAGTCGCCACCCCAGCCGCTGCTGCTATCGCCGCCCAGGCCCCGCCGCGCAAACCTTGGGCCATGGCAAACATCATGTCCGGCCCCGGCGTCAGCACCAAAGCGAACACTGCTGGCAGAAACGCCAAATATAAAATCGGATCAACCATCAACCCCGCAACCTAGCCTGCAAATCTAACAAATCGGCCCAAGCCTCACGCTTGGCCATTGGATTGCGCAACAAATAGGCCGGGTGGAACATCGGCAAGACCGGTTTACCCATCGCCTCGGCCCAGTTCCCGCGCAGCCGGGTTATCCCCTGCCGCCCCAAAAGCGCGCGGCAGGCATGGTTGCCCATGGCAACGATCAGATCGGGATTCACCAATTCGATATGCCGCTTCAGAAACGGCAGCATCATCGCAATTTCACCCGGTTCGGGGTCGCGGTTCTGCGGCGGCCGCCAGGGCAATACATTGGTGATATACAGCGCACCCACAGCGTCCGCGGCCTCGCGCGACAATCCGATATGCGAAAACATCAGATCCAGCATCTGCCCGGCTCGCCCCACAAATGGCTTGCCCTGCAAATCCTCGTCACGCCCCGGTGCCTCGCCCACGATCATCACGCGCGCGCTGGCCTGCCCATCTGCAAACACCAACTGGCGCGCCCCGCGCCGTAGCTCGCAATGCTCAAAGGCCTCCATCGCCGCGCGCAAATCGTCCAAGGACCCAACTTTTGCCGCAGCCTCGGCTGCTGCCACCGGATCCACCGTAATCATCCCGACTGGCCCGGTAGCCGCTGGCTTCGCAACCTTCTTGGGAGCCTCCGCCACAGCATACCGATTCACCGGCCCCTCGCCGATGGCCTCGTCAGCGCCCATGGCCACCTGCCACTCCAGCGCTGCTTTCATCTCCCAGAATCCCATGTCCGCAAAGCTAGGCCCCTACCCAGCAAAGAACAATCCCGCCCTGCGTCTTCTTCTGATCTAAAATACTCTCGCCGAAGGCACCGCGATGCGCGGAACGCGCGGCGCAAACATCATGTCACGCCTCAGGCGTGTCCGCTAAATCACACCTTCCCCCCAAGACGATCCCGGCCTATACACCCGAAAATCGAAGGAGCTCGCCCATGCCGTTTCGCGCTCGCCACCTTCTGGGGATTGAACACCTCTCCCCCGATGACATTACCGCTATTCTCGATCTCGCCGATTCCTACGTCGATCTGAACCGCCAGGCGAACAAACACGATACCGCCCTGACCGGTCTCACCCAGATCAATATGTTCTTCGAAAACTCCACCCGTACCCAGGCCAGCTTTGAACTGGCAGGCAAACGTCTCGGTGCAGACGTGATGAACATGCACATGCAGGCGTCTTCGGTGAAAAAGGGCGAAACCCTGATCGACACCGCGATGACCCTGAACGCCATGCACCCCGACCTCCTCGTGGTGCGTCACCCACACTCAGGAGCGGTCAGCCTTCTGGCCGAAAAGGTGAACTGCGCGGTGCTGAACGCAGGCGATGGCCGCCACGAACACCCAACTCAGGCGCTTCTCGATGCCCTCACCATCCGCCGCGCCAAAGGTCGCCTCCACCGCCTGACCGTGGCCATCTGCGGTGACATCGCCCATTCCCGCGTTGCCCGTTCCAACATCTGGCTTCTGGGTAAAATGGAAAGCCGCATCCGCCTTGTCGGCCCACCAACCCTGATCCCCAGCGGCGCGTCCGAATGGGGCGTCGAAGTCTATGACGATATGGCCCAGGGCCTGAAAGACGCAGACGTCGTCATGATGCTGCGGCTACAAAAAGAACGCATGGATGGCGCGTTCATCCCTTCAGAACGCGAGTATTTCCACCGCTACGGGCTGGACGCCGCCAAACTCGAAGCCGCCAAGCCCGATGCCATCGTCATGCACCCCGGTCCGATGAACCGCGGCGTCGAAATCGACGGCACCATTGCCGACGACATCAACCGCTCAGTCATTCAGGAACAGGTTGAAATGGGCGTCGCCGTGCGCATGGCCGCAATGAAACTTTTGGCAAACAATCTGATCGCCCAGCGCCAGTCACCAGCCGGAGTCATGGCCTGATATGCCCGAGGCGGTTGAAATTCCTGCTGATGAATACGGGTTGGTGCGCCTGTTCTCGACCGAATTGGATCCGCCTGAAGCCGCCGCCATCACTGCGCACAACGTTCACCGCCTACTGGGCAAAGACCTTCAAATTGACCCTTCGAAAATTCAGGTTATCCCGTCAAAATCAATCGCCGATCTTGGCCTGACTGCCTTTCTGATCGACGCTTATGGAATCGCCGCGAAAGATCTTGCAGGCAAGTCTGCCGCCTTGGACGCTCTGACCGGGCTGATCATCCTGATCCCGACCTCGGCATTTAAGGGCCTCGAACAGACCCTCGAACCGAACCCCGCGCTGCGTTTCATTGGCGTATTCAAGGAAGAGGCCGCCAAGGCTCCGGCCCCCATACCGACTCCGAACACCGCCACAGACACGCCGCTACAAATGCCTGCACCTACGCCTCTGAACTCCCCTCGAACCCGATCCTGGATCGGTGCCTTCGGGGCCCTGATCGTCGCTGCGGGTATCATCCTGCTCATCGCCCTGTAAGAGACTTTGACATGACCGATATCGTCTTCCAGAACGCTCGCCTGATCGACCCTGAGAAGGGCACCGACACCATAGGGATACTCGCGGTTAAGGATGGCCAAATCGCCGAGGTTTCCGGAATGGACGGGGCCGAAATCATTGATTGCAAGGGGAAATGCCTGGCACCCGGCATTGTCGACATCGGCGTGAAAGTCAGCGAACTCGGCGAACGCCACAAGGAAAGTTTTCGCTCAGCTGGGCATGCGGCTGCGGCGGGCGGCGTCACCACCATGATCACGCGTCCCGACACTCTGCCCGCAATCGACACACCGGAAACGCTGGAGTTCGTGCGCCGTCGCGCCAACGAAGCCGCGCAAGTGCGCGTCCTGCCCATGGCCGCATTGACCCGTGGTCGCGAAGGGCGCGAAATGGCCGAGATCGGGTTTTTGATGGACGCCGGCGCGGTCGCCTTCACCGATTGTGATACAGTCGTCACCAACACCAAGGTGCTGTCGCGGTGTATGACCTACGCCGCCTCACTTGGCGCCCTGATCGTCGCCCATCCCCAGGAACCGCAGCTGTCCAAAGGTGCAGCCGCTACCAGTGGCAAGTTTGCCTCGCTGAAAGGCCTGCCATCTGCGTCACCTATGGCAGAGCGCATGGGTCTGGACCGTGACATCGCCGTCGCCGAGATGACCGGCGCACGCTACCACGCTGACCAGATTACGACGGCGCGCGCCCTGCGGCGGCTCGAACGCGCCAAGGATGCGGGCCTCGACATTACAGCGGGCGTCTCGATCCACCACCTGACACTGAACGAATTCGACATCGGCGACTACCGCACGTTTTTCAAAGTAAAACCGCCACTCAGGTCAGAAGACGACCGGATCGCAAGCGTCGAGGCCGTCGCCAGCGGTTTGATCGACGTGATCTCTTCGATGCACACACCGCAAGACGAAGAAAGCAAACGCCTGCCATTTGCTGAAGCAGCCTCTGGGGCGGTCGGACTTGAAACCTTGCTTCCTGCGTCGATGCGGCTGGTAAATGGCGGCAGCCTTGATTTACCCACGCTCTGGCGGGCGTTGTCTTTGACCCCTTCGAAGCGGCTGGGGCTGGAGACAGGGCGACTTTCGTCAGGCGCACCAGCAGACCTGGTGCTCTTTGACCCGGAAGCGCCCTTTGTCATGGATCGCTTCAAACTTCGTTCAAAATCCAAGAATACACCCTTCGACGAGGCGAAAATGGAAGGCCGTGTTATTGGCACCTGGGTCGGCGGCAATCAGGTTTTCGCCGCCTAATTGGAACCTCACAGAGGTTCCGCCCCGGATTTCGACACGAAATCCCCGTCCCCCGATCCGATGGCCGGAAACTCCGTTGAGTTTCCATTCTGATCTCCGCGTCGGAGATCACCCTTGCAGTTCCCGCATCAAAATCCGAAACTTTCCTAACAAATTACCGGAGCCGCCGCGTGCCACTGATTGAAACCAGCTTCAGCCTTTTGGCCCTGACCGCCGTTTTATCCTACATCCTCGGGTCGATACCGTTTGGCATCGTAATCACACGCCTGTTAGGGCTCGGCGATCTTCGCTCTATCGGGTCAGGGAATATCGGAACCACAAATGTCCTGCGCACAGGTTCCAAGCCCGCCGCGGCAGCAACCCTACTTCTGGACAGTGGAAAAGGCGCGATCGCGGTTTTGATCGCCCGCGCGACCCTGGCCGAGGACGCCGCGCAACTGGCCGCGCTCTCGGCGTTTCTGGGACACCTCTTCCCCATCTGGCTTGACTTCAAGGGCGGCAAAGGCATGGCCACTTTCCTTGGCACACTATTGGCATTGGCTTTCCCGGTGGGCGTCGGCGCATGTCTCACGTGGCTCGCGATCGCCGGGCTTATGCGAATTTCATCGCTTTCTGCCCTCGTTGCCGCACTGTCGACGCCAATCTGGGCTGTCCTCTTCGGCGCAACTTCTGCCCTTGCCGTCGTTCTGATCATGGTTGCCCTGATCTTCCAGCGCCACAAAGACAACATCCGCCGCCTGCTGAGCGGCACCGAACCTCGCATCGGGAACTCAAAACCTGCGCCCGAGGAAACCCTATGACCTTCACCGAAGCCGTCCGAGTCTGCTTTCAGAAATACCTCACCGTCGAAGGCCGCGCGCGACGCGCCGAATACTGGTGGTTTGTTCTCTTTGGCATGATCGCCAACTTTCTGGCCAGTCTTGTCGACTCGCTAGGCATGGGTCTTGGTTCCAATATCGGTATTGCAGGCGCGATCGTCAGCCTGGCCCTGCTCATCCCATCCATTACTGTCGGCGGACGTCGACTGCACGACCGCGACATGTCCGCATGGTGGATGTTGCTTATTCTGGTTCCGTTAATCGGGTTCATCGTCCTTCTGGTCCTCTTCGTCATGCGTGGCACCGATGGCCCCAACCGCTTTGGCCCCGATCCGCTAAATGGCGGCGGCGGGCACCGGGAGCCCGAGACTCCTGACCCCAAACTCTCCCAATCCTCCATCCCGAAAGTTGGCCGCGATTGAGCGCCGATCCCGCCTTCGTTACCGCCTTCGATGCCCTGCCAAATGGTGGCTACGGCGGCACCTACAACGGTAAACGCTATCGTGTGGTAAAGACCCAGATGTCGGGCGGACGCAGCCAAAAACTCGAAGCCGAAGAACTTGGCGGCAACGATTACATCAGCTTCAATCTATACCGTCTCGCCTCAGGGGCCGTGCTTTTGAAGCCCTGTGAAATGTCCTAAACGAAAGTCGTGTCATTCGTTATGGATGTGCAGATCGATTGATCGTCGCTCGCCGCGCTAATTAAAAGAAAATGTCCCAACTCGCAGACCAGAGCCACTATCAACTGCTGCATACGACCCACTGGTCAATGCGACGAGACGGGCACATCTTTCCTTGCCATTCAGCGCCTGGTTCCACTGCGAACAGATCCTGTCGCCATTCAACCACCACCGCCCATCGTCCGCGCCCAGTGCGGGGATGACCAGTCGTGCAGACCCATTTGCTCTGAATTCAACACTGCCCGTAAATCGAACCGTTTTGAAACTGGCCTTCTGCGGAACCGCGAATAGTTCCGCCAAGGCGCTCGCATCAACTGGCACGCCATCATCGTCGCAAGCTACTAGAACAATGGCTGACAAGATCGCTAGCAACAACTTCATACGACTATCTTGCCACGCCTTTCCTCGAATGCTCCACATATTCGACGCCACTACACCGCGTTGTGATGGGGTTTGATCATCAAGAATGGGTCTCCACGTCCAGCACCAACCATTCCCCATACGCCAAGATTGAACCATCTATCGGCGCCGAGATCATAGAGTTGAAAATGAACTGGCCACTTTCCTGGCACTCTAAACTTTGCCCCGTCGGAAGAAAGAAGGGTGGCAACTAAATTTAATTCTTCGCTGTGAACTTAGCCAGCCGTCATGTCGGCCAAAATCTGGTTCAGTGACACTCCGTTTCGCTCAATGCGGCTCTTGGCCAAACATTAACCCTGTCTTAACCTTCCTTACCGCACGCACCAAATCTTGGGTGCGAACGCGCAACATGCGCTAGGGGCACCGACGTGATACCGACGCGATACAGACAGGGCGGATTTGCGGGATCCCCAATGTTTTAAGGCGTTAACAATCAGACCACATTGACGCAACGCCCTACCACAGAACGTTGCCGCAACTTGTCGTTAAGATCGCAATATCAGTAGCTGTGGTCTTCGAATACCCGAGTCACATCGCCACCCCAGTCCCCGTTGAAATGCCGGATCAACTCGTCCGCTGGCACCTCGCCAGATTCCAGCGATTCCTGCAAAGCATTCAGGAAATGCGTCTCATCGGGCACCAATCCACCGACCCCAGGCATCGCCCGCGCCTTCAAGCCAGCCCCGGCAATCGACACAACTTCCCGCGCAAGATCGTGCATTTTCACGCCGCCGACCTCAGCCTGAAGTCCATGGACCGAAGCCTCAACCCGCCATGCATCCCGAGTCTCAACATCCCAGCCCTTGGCCACATCCCAGGCCGCATCCAGCGCGCTCTGATCATAGCAAAGCCCAACCCAGAACGCCGGCAAAGCACACAGTCGCCGCCACGGTCCACCATCAGCTCCGCGCATTTCAAGGAACTGTTTGATCCGCGCTTCCGGGAAGATCGTTGTCAAGTGATCGGCCCAGTCAGAAAGCGTTGGTTTTTCGCCTGGCAGTGCTGGCAACTCGCCCTTCAGAAAGTCGCGGAACGACATGCCCAACGCATCAAGGTAAACCCCGTCGCGGTAGACAAAATACATAGGCACATCAAGCGCATACTCGACCCAGGCTTCAAACCCCATGCCGTCTTCAAAGACAAACGGCAGCATGCCCGTGCGGTCCGCATCCAAATCGCGCCAGATACGGCTGCGCCAGCTTTTGTGGCCATTCAATTTGCCCTCGAAAAACGGCGAGTTCGCAAACAACGCCGTTGCCACAGGCTGCAATGCCAACGCGACACGCAGCTTTTGAACCATGTCGGCTTCCGACCCGAAATCCAGATTAACCTGAACCGTGCAGGTCCGGTACATCATCTGGGTGCCATGGGTGCCAACGCGCCCCATGTAATCCGTCATCAGCTTGTAACGCCCCTTAGGCATCACCGGCATTTCTTCGTGCGACCAATGCGGCGCAGCGCCAAGTCCGATAAAGCGCACACCAATCTCGCGCGCGACTGTGCGCACTTCTTCCAGATGGGTGTTCACTTCGTCACAAGTCTGGTGAATCGTTTCCAGCGGAGCGCCGCTCAGCTCCAACTGACCACCCGGTTCCAACGACACGTTGGCGCCGTTCTTCTCCAAACCGATGATGTTGCCGCCTTCCAAAACCGGCGCCCATCCGAACCGGTCCCGAAGACCTTCAAGCATGGCCTCGACCGACCGTTCGCCCCGGTAAGGCAATGGTTGCAAACTATCGCGACAATAGCCGAACTTCTCGTGCTCGGTGCCAATCCGCCAATCGTCCTTTGGCTTGCACCCCTCGGCCAAATATTCGGCCATCTGCTCGTAACGCTCAATCGGCCCGCCGCCGGACTGGGGAATAGACATGTAACAACGCCTCTTTGGCCAAAATCAGGTTTTGTCAGTTGCGCGATTTCGCGCCCAAGTCAACCAAGGTGACTGTGCGGTTTCTCCCAGATCACGGTGCTTTGTTGCATCGGGCGCTGCGCGGCGTCTGCAAGTTTGTTGGCCGAAATTCCGGGCAAGGCCGTAAACGCATCAAACAACGCCTCCACACCTTCCGCATCGCGCGGGATCAACAAGGCTTGCCGTGCGCGATCCACCAGCACCCAATCACCAGCGCGATTCACACTGATCGAGATGATCTCTTCCAGCGCCATAACCCCACCAGCCGAGGGTCCGAAATAGGTGATCTGACGCTCGTCCACCTCCACCACGCCGGCCCCACCGCCAGCCCCGCGAAACCGTCCGCGCTGCACGCCGGTCACCATCAAGGTTACGCCCACAGCCAGCATGGCCCCACCAATCAGGAACAAAGCGCCAAAGCTGGTCAATACCAACCAAAGGCCCAGAAACATCAGGCAAACCAGCGCCGTCCCCAGCCAAACCCTCATCACAAAACATCAACTGCCGCCCCTCAGGCCAGTCGCGCAGAACCGCCTCCAGCCGCTGCAACTCGGCCACCTCCGGCACAAACGTCCCACCACACTGCTCGGCCGCCTCAACCGCATGGGCTTGCAACCGGTCGCGTCGAATACGCTCGGAATTGGTGAACGCCGTCTGCACCGGCAATATACGCGCGGCCCCCATTTCGGTCGCCTTCTCCACAATGAAATCCGTGCGAGCCTTCTTAATAGGCGCAAACATCAGCCACAGATCCGGCGGGTTGGCTTGTGCCCCGGTCTGCTCGGCACAAACCAACACACCTTTGCGTTTTGCGGCCTCAACCACATCCCCGCGCCACTCGCCATCACGCCCGTTGAACAGCAACACAGCGTCGCCAACGCCCAATCGCATCACCCCGAAAAGGTAATGTGCCTGCTCCCGCGACAAGGGAACCGATTGCCCCGCCCCAAGCGGGTGATCTACACAGAGCCTGACTTTTGCGCCTTTCATGAAAGCGAACATATGACCGGCACGGACGGGACACCAGACACCAACGAAACCGGACAGGTCGCCGATGCCGTCAAAGGCAATTGGGTCGACCATTATGCACCGGCACCAACGCGCCCCTACCTGCGCCTTGCCCGCGCCGACCGACCCATTGGCACATGGCTGTTGCTGATCCCCTGTTTCTGGGCAATTGGACTTGCCTCACTGATGAAGGGCCAATTCACCACACAGCACCTTTGGATCGCCATCGGATGCTCTGTCGGGGCGTGGCTGATGCGCGGCGCCGGCTGCACATGGAACGACATCACCGACCGGGAATTCGACGATAAGGTCGAGCGTACTCGCTCGCGCCCCATCCCCTCCGGTCAGGTCACTGTGCGCGGCGCGGTGATTTGGATGGCCGCACAGGCTTTGCTGGCCCTCCTTATTTTGCTGACGTTTCATCCCCTGGCCGTCGCACTTGGCATCGGCTCGCTGGCGCTTATCGCCATCTACCCGTTCGCCAAACGCTTCACTTGGTGGCCGCAGGTCTTTCTTGGGCTGGCCTTCAACTGGGGCGCGCTTTTGGCCTTCGCGGCTGCCACTGGAACCGTTAATTGGGCCGCCGTCCTGATCTATATCGGCGGCATCTTCTGGACCTTGTTTTACGATACAATCTATGCGCACCAAGACACAGAAGACGACGCCCTTATCGGCGTAAAATCCACCGCACGGCTCTTTGGCGACAACACGGCAAAATGGCTGAAATGGTTCATGGTCGGTGCCGTCACATTCTTCGCCGCAGGCCTGATCCTTGCGCTAGGAACGACCGTGAATGTCCTGCAACTGGTCGTCGCCCTTGGCGGCATCTGGGCCTTCGGCTGGCATCTGGCCTGGCAATTACGCGAGCTCGACATCGACGACCCTGCAAAATGCCTGATGCTTTTCCGCTCAAACCGCAATGCAGGCCTGATCCCCGTGCTGTTTTTTGCCGTAGCCCACTTCCTTTGATTGCAGACAGCCATCCAGCCGACTAACAAGACGCCAATGACACGCAAGATGCCCCGCCTTCGCTATTTCCTGCCGCACACACTTGCTGTGCTGATCGCCGGTGCTGCTTGCTTTGGAGTGGCCGTCTGGACCAAATCGCGAATAGAAGACCGCTCTTTGACAGCTATTGGCCTTGCTCTTGGCCAGTCAGGACATGACTGGACCGACGTGGCCGCAGATGGCTTGTTGGTTACCCTATCGGGCGTCGCGCCAGACGAAGCAACGCGCTTTGCAGCATTGTCCATTGCTGGCACAATCGTCGACGCCAGCCGGGTGCTTGACCATATGGGCGTCGCAGCTTCTCTTGAAGTCGCCGCCCCGGATTTCTCGGTGGAAATTCTGAAGAACCAAGACGGGCTGTCTTTGATCGGGTTGATCCCAACCGAGTCCAACCCGGACACGGTAATCGAACGGGCACGCCAGACATCGGGGGCGGAAAAAGTTACCGACCTTCTGGAAGACGCTGAATTCGCGCCTCCGCCCGGGTGGGAGCAAGCCCTCACATACGGATTAGGTGCCTTGAAGATACTGCCGCGCTCCAAGGTTTCAGTTTCATCCGAAAAAGTCACCATCATTGCTGTCGCAGAAGATCCTGAAGACAAACGTCGGATCGAGCGCACATTGAAACGCGACGCGCCGTCTGGTTTGGAAATCGTTCTCAACATTTCAGCACCGCGCCCTGTGATCACGCCGTTCACGCTTCGGTTCTTCATTGCTGAAAATGAAGCCAGGTTCGATGCGTGCTCGGCAGACACCGAAACGACGGCTCGGGGCATCGCCGCCGCCGCGATGCGTGCTGGCGCATCCACTGACAGTAACTGCACTTTGGGTCTGGGCGCGCCGTCCTCAAGTTGGGGCGAGGCGGCCGTTGCAGGCATTGATGCGCTGTCCAGAATAGGTTTGGGAACTTTGACGATGTCGAACGCCGACATGACGCTTGTTGCTGCCGAAGGTACGGAACGGGAGGTTTTTGACCGTCACATTGGTGAGCTGGAAGGCGCACTGCCCGAAGTCTTTTCGCTGAACGCGGTTCTGTTGGAAAAGCCCGCCGAGGTCGCTAAGGACGACACCGTGCCCGATTTTCAGGCAACCAGATCCACCGAAGGCCAAGTCGAGATTCGCGGACGCCTTGGTGACGAGCTTACTCAGACCGCCGTCGAAAATTTCGCAGCCGCGCATTTTGGAGCCGCGAATATCGTACCGGCCACTCGCATAACCGGGGATCTTCCGGCTGGATGGGCAACCCGAGTGTTGAGCAGTCTCGAGGCCTTGGCGATCGTGAATGATGGCACTGCGTTAGTTACCCCTGACTTGATTGAAATAACCGGGGTTTCTGGTCGGTCAGAAGCACGCTCCGAAATTACCCGCATCCTATCGTCGAAACTGGAAGATGGTGCCGCATTTGAACTGGATGTCTCATATTCAGAAGCGCTCGACCCGCTTGCCGCCCTTCCCACGCCAGAGGAATGCGTCGAACAGATAAATTCGGCCGCGACCAGCCAGAAAATTACATTCGCGCCTTCTTCGACCGATATCGAAGATGCTGCCCTTGGCACCATCGATGCTATTTCTGAACTCCTACGCGATTGCCAAACTGTCAAAATCGAGATCAGCGGCCACACCGACAGTCAGGGTCGCGAGATCATGAACCAGCAACTTAGTCAGGCAAGGGCCGACGCGGTGCTGAATGCCATCATGGCGCGACGTGTTCTGACCTCGAACTTGACGGCCAAAGGCTACGGCGAAGCGGCACCGATTGCCGACAATGACACCGAAGAAGGCCGCGAAGCGAACCGGCGCATAGAGTTCCGCCTGGTATTGCCGGAAAATGAAGAACAGGCATCTAGTGCCGAAACCGAAGACGCCGCGGGCGAGGAGACAAGCCAGTGAATGGAACCGAATTCATACTTGCAACGGCAGCAATCCTGTTCGTAGCCTTCATGTCCGGCTGGTTCGCCCATTGGCTGATTTCGCGAATCACGCGGGTCACAAGATCAGACATGGATGATCTGGATTTGATGGCCCAGGAGTTACATCAGGCCGAAGATGCCCGCGACCAGGCGGTCACTTACATGCAACAGCGCGAAGCAGAGCTGTCCAACAAACTTAGCCAGACCGAAGCCGAGCTTGGTGCCGCAATGGATGGCCTGCGCGCTGCGCGCACCGAAACCGAAGACCTTCGCAGCCATATCGAACGGGCCAACCAAGCGGATTAGGTCGCAATCGCATTGCATTTTCTGGACTAAGATCGCCTCGGCGACTCTATGCGCGATTCCGTAGCAACACCGGATTTGGTCGGAAATGCGCTACATTAGTCCGTTCTTCCCTGTTCGTGACATCATGCCGCGCCCGGATCGGGCTGCTATGTCGTTCTGGACATACACCTCTATTTCATCTGGTCCTAAAACGTAGTCTAAGCTGCGCTTAAGGCTAAACCCGCGCATGGGGCCTCGCATCCACTGAAGATGCGAATTAGACTTCATGCAATGGAGAATATCTGAATTATGCGTCAGCCCGATCTCGACACCTCGCCCAAAGTCTCGGACGAAGTGCGCAAAACCACCTGCTATATGTGCGCCTGTCGCTGTGGCATCAACGTCCACATGAAAGATGGCAAGGTCGCCTATATCGAGGGCAACCGCGATCACCCGGTCAATAAAGGCGTCCTGTGCGCTAAAGGATCGTCGGGCATTATGCAGCATCTTTCACCTGCCCGCCTGCGCGCGCCGATGAAACGGGTTGGACCGCGCGGTTCAGGCGAGTTTGAAGAGATCACATGGGAAGAAGCACTGGAAACTGCGTCGGCTTGGCTTAAGGCAATCCGTGAAACCGATCAGTCCAAACTCGCATTTTTCACTGGCCGCGATCAGTCGCAGTCTTTCACCAGTTTCTGGGCGCAAAGTTTTGGCACTCCGAATTACGCTGCCCACGGTGGTTTCTGCTCGGTCAATATGGCTGCAGCTGGCATCTACACCATGGGCGGCGCGTTCTGGGAGTTTGGCCAACCCGATTGGGACCGCACCAAGCTGTTCATGATTTTTGGTGTTGCCGAGGATCATGACTCAAACCCGATCAAAATGGGCTTGGGCAAGCTAAAGGAACGCGGCGCCAAAGTGATCGGCGTCAACCCCATCCGGTCTGGGTATAACGCCATTGCCGACGAATGGGTGGGCATCACGCCCGGCACTGACGGGCTGTTTATTCTAAGCCTGGTTCACTGCCTGATGAAGGCTGGCAAGATCGATCTGGAGTATCTCGCGCGCTTCACCGATGCGCCATGCTTGGTCAACGAAGACCCTGCCAGCGATGAACATGGGCTGATCCTGACCGATGAAGCCGGGAAAAAGCTGGTTGTCGACCGCCGCACCGGCAAGCCCGAGGCCTATGACACGCCTGGCGTCCAGCCCGATCTTGCCGGTTCCTGGCGGCACGCCGGTTTCACGCACCGCCCTGTTCTGCATCACATGGCCGACGCCTATCTGAAAGACGAATATACTCCCGAGGCCGTAGCACCAAAAGTCGGCATCAGCGCTGAACGCATTCGCGCCATCGCGGCGGATCTGGCCCGCGTGGCGTTCGATGAAGCTATCGAGCTTGATCGCGAATGGACCGATTTCCGGGGTGACAAACACACAAAGATGATCGGTCGTCCGGTGGCCTTTCACGCCATGCGCGGCATCAGCGCCCATTCCAACGGGTTTCAGACATGCCGCGCGCTGCACCTGTTGCAGATCATCCTTGGTTCGGTTGAAGTTCCAGGCGGGTTCCGTTTCAAACCACCTTATCCCAAGGCCGCCACTGCCCACCCAAAACCACACGCGAAACCGCAGCCCGGACAACCGCTAGATGGCCCGCACCTGGGATTCATTCACGGCCCGGACGACTTGCTAATCAAAGATGACGATCCTCAGATCAACGACCCCAACACTCCCAGACGTATCGACAAAGCGTTTACCTGGGAAAACCCGATGAGCGCGCACGGGCTCATGCACATGGTGATTTCTAACGCCCACGCCGGTGATCCCTACAAGATCGACACGCTGATGATGTATATGGCCAACATGGCCTGGAACTCGTCGATGAACACCAGTGGTGTCATGGAGATGCTGACGGACACCGACGAGGACGGCGAATATGTCATCCCCCACATCATCTACTCCGATGCCTATTCATCCGAAATGGTGGCTTACGCCGACCTCATCCTGCCTGACACAACTTACCTAGAACGCCACGACTGTATCTCGCTTCTCGATCGTCCGATTTGCGAAGCCAGTGCCGCCGCCGACGCCATCCGCTGGCCTGTTGTTGAACCTGATCGCGATGTGCGCGGCTTCCAATCGGTACTGTGCGAACTTGGCGGGATGCTTGGCTTGCCGGGCTTCACCAACGATGACGGAAGCCAGAAATACGCCGACTATGCGGATTACATCCAGAACCATGAACGCAAGCCAGGTATCGGCCCACTTGCAGGCTGGCGCGGTGATGGCAGCGAAAGCGGCCGTGGCGCGCCAAATCCCGACCAGATCGAGAAATACAAAGAAAATGGCAGCTTCTGGGTCAGCCACATCCCGGAAGAGGCGGAATTCTACAAACCCTGGAACAAGGCTTATCAGGACTGGGCGGTAAAAACCGGCATCTTTGACGCGCCGTCACCGTATCTTTTCACACTCTGGTGCGAACCGCTTCGCCGTTTCCAACTGGCTGCCGAAGGCAAACACCGCCGTCAACCGCCGGAGCACCTGAAAGAACGGATAAAGGAAACTATGGATCCGCTTCCGATCTGGTATCCTCCGTTCTCCGAGGCAGACGACGAGTTTACAATCCACGCCCTGACGCAACGCCCGATGGCAATGTATCACTCCTGGGGGTCGCAAAACGCCTGGTTGCGCCAAATCCATGGCCGCAACCCACTCTATGTCCCTACGAAATTGTGGGAGGCGAACAGCTTCGAAGACGGCGATTGGGCCCGCGTCACCTCGCCTCACGGCGAAATCACTGTGCCGGTTGCCCACATGGCAGCGCTGAATGGCAACACAGTCTGGACCTGGAACGCCATCGGCAAACGCAAAGGCGCGTGGGCGTTGGAAACCGATGCGCCGGAAGCTACCAAAGGCTTCCTGTTGAACCACATCATCCACGAGTTGTTGCCACCCAAAGGCGATGGTCTCCGCTGGGCCAACTCAGACCCAATCACTGGCCAAGCCGCCTGGTTCGACCTGCGCGTCAAAATCGAAAAGGTCGCCGCCCCGGCAGAATCCCAACCGGAAATTCCTGCGCAGAAAAGCCCGGTTGGCAAAGCGCCCGGCAGCGTCAAACAGAAGGTGGGCTCATGACCACACTACCCACCCACACCGAGAAATCTCTCGGCCTCGTCATCGACCTCGACACCTGCGTCGGTTGCCACGCCTGTGTGACTGCCTGCAAAGGCTGGAATACCGAGAACTATGGCGCGCCGCTGGCCGACACCGACGCTTATGGCGCCGAACCGGTGGGCAGTTTCCTCAACCGCGTTCACAGCTTCGAAGTCCAACCCGATACCGGCGGCCCGACCCAGCTTTTCCACTTCCCCAAATCTTGCCTTCACTGCGCCGATGCCCCCTGCGTCACCGTGTGCCCAACCGGGGCCAGCTATAAACGCGTTGAAGATGGGATCGTTCTGGTCAACGAAAGCGATTGCATCGGCTGCGGCCTTTGCGCTTGGGCCTGCCCATACGGCGCGCGTGAAATGGACCCGTCCGAAAAGGTTATGAAGAAATGTACGCTTTGCGTGGATCGCATCTATAACGAGAACCTGCCCGAAGAAGATCGCCAACCGGCATGCGTGCGCACTTGCCCCTCTGGAGCGCGCCACTTCGGTGACCTGGCCGACCCCGAAAGCGATGTCTCGAAACTAGTTGCAGATCGTGGCGGCATGGAACTGATGCCCGAACAAGGCACTGCTCCGGTAAACCGCTATCTACCGCCTCGCCCCAAAGACGAGGCACCGGACTTCGACATCCTCGCCCCCTATTTGACACCGGTCGACGAAGAGCCTTCAGGCTTCCTCGGCTGGCTCGATAAGACATTAGAAAGGATCGGCTAATGCATCCGGCACCGTCGATCATCGCATTCACCACGCTATCGGGCCTTGGCTTCGGCCTTTTGGCCCTTCTCGGCCTCGGCTATCCCGGTGTCACCGGTTGGACCGCTTTCGTCTTCTTCGTTATCGCCTATCTTCTGGCGGCAGGCGGGTTGGTCGCATCGACACTGCATCTCGGTCACCCGGAACGCGCGTTGAAGGCATTTACCCAATGGCGATCAAGTTGGCTTTCCCGCGAAGGCTGGCTGGCGGTTGCCACATTGATTGTCATGGCGCCTTATGGCGCTGGACTTGTCTTCGCGGACACGCGCCTGGGCTTTCTCGGCATCATCGGCGCGCTTCTTGCCGTTGGGACGATATTCGCAACCTCGATGATTTACACCCAACTGCGCACGGTGCCGCGATGGAATCACTGGTCGCCACCGGCGCTATTTCTGGCCTATGGCATCACCGGCGGCACGCTTCTAGCGGGGCAAGTCTCGGTCGCGATATGGTTTTTACCGCTTCTGGGTATCCTTCAGGTCGCGGCTTGGTACGATCAGGATCGCACCGAAGCTGCCTCGGATTCGACGATGGAAACTGCCACTGGGCTTGGCACTATCGGCAAGGTCCGCGCCTTTGAAGCGCCACATACAGGTGGCAATTATCTGACCCACGAAATGGTCTTCCGTGTCGCCCGCAAACACGCGCAAACGCTTAAGATCATTTCCCTTTCGCTAGCGGTTGTCTTGCCCGTATTGATCCTACTTTTGCCGTTCAGCCATGCCTTTGCAGTGGCGGCCATCCTGTCGCATTTGGCAGGCGTGTTTGTGCAACGCTGGTTGTTCTTTGCCGAGGCAAAACACGTCGTCGGACTGTATTACGGGCGCTAACCGCATAACGGGTATTCGGGTGGGGTGACGTTCTGTCAGTTGCTATTTTTCTGCAACTGCATAATGTCCGCGCAAATTCCGTCGGGTCAATCACCCGCAATATGCCGTCGGGTCAAAGACCCACAAACCAACGTCGGGTAAACGACCCGCAACTGACACTGGACTTTCAGGGAGACCACCATGACCAACGTCGTCATCGCCAGCGCCGCACGGACCGCCGTCGGCAGCTTCAGCGGCAGCTTTGCCAACACACCCGCACACGATCTTGGTGCCTCTGTTCTTGAGGCGCTGGTTGAACGCGCAGGCGTCGACAAGGCTGACGTTTCCGAAACGATACTTGGTCAGGTTCTGACAGCAGCACAAGGCCAGAACCCGGCCCGTCAGGCACACATCAACGCTGGCTTGCCACAAGAAAGCGCCGCTTGGTCCATCAATCAGGTATGCGGTTCCGGCCTGCGCACCGTTGCATTGGGTGCCCAGCACATCATGCTGGGCGACGCCAACATCGTCGCTGCTGGTGGTCAGGAAAACATGTCGATGAGCCCCCATGCTCAGGCCATCCGCGCCGGTCAAAAGATGGGCGATCTGAAACTGATCGACACGATGATCAAAGACGGGCTTTGGGACACCTTCAACGGCTATCACATGGGTCAGACAGCCGAGAACGTCGCCGAGAAATGGCAGATCAGCCGCGAAACCCAGGACGAATTCGCACTGGCCAGCCAAAACAAAGCCGAAGCTGCGCAGAAGGCTGGCAAGTTCGATGACGAAGTCATCGACTTCACCATCAAGACCCGCAAGGGTGATATTCTGGTTAACAAAGATGAATACATCCGCCACGGCGCAACGATCGAAAACATGCAGAAACTGCGCCCGGCCTTTGCCAAAGACGGCTCGGTCACAGCAGCCAACGCATCCGGCATCAACGACGGCGCCGCTGGCGTCCTCTTGATGAGCGCTGATGAAGCTGAAAAGCGCGGCATCAACCCAATGGCCCGCATCGCATCCTATGCGACAGCCGGTCTGGACCCGTCGATCATGGGCGTGGGTCCGATTTACGCATCGCGCAAAGCACTGGACAAAGCAGGTTGGTCGGTCAGCGATCTGGATCTGGTTGAAGCCAACGAGGCTTTTGCCGCTCAGGCCTGCGCGGTTAACAAAGACATGGGCTGGGACCCGGAAATCGTGAACGTCAACGGCGGCGCTATCGCTATTGGCCACCCCATTGGTGCCTCAGGTGCCCGGGTCCTGAACACACTGCTGTTCGAAATGCAGCGCCGCGATGCCAAAAAAGGTCTGGCTACACTGTGTATCGGTGGCGGCATGGGCGTTGCCCTGTGCGTCGAGCGCCCCTGAAGGTTTTGCGTGGCCCCAATTCTTGGGACCACGCGGTAAACGGGGGGCGCTGCCCCCCTCTTGGCCGAGACGGCCAATTCACCCCCCGGAGTATTTCTGAGCAGAAAGAAGCCTCCGAGTTTCGAGATTTATGAAGGAGACGAAAATGGGACGTGTAGCACTGGTCACCGGCGGATCACGCGGGATTGGCGAAGCGATTTCGAAGAAACTGAAGGCCGAAGGTTATGAAGTCGCGGCGACTTACGCGGGCAATGACGAAAAGGCTGCCGCGTTTACAGCGGAAACCGGCATCAAGACCTACAAATGGAATGTGGCTGATTATGACGCCTCAGCCGCAGGAATTGCCCAGGTAGAGGCCGATCTTGGCCCGATCGATGTGATCGTTGCAAACGCCGGTATTACCCGTGACGCCCCTTTCCACCGTATGACACCTGAGCAGTGGAACGAGGTGATCGGCACGAACCTGACAGGCGTGTTCAACACTGTGCACCCTGCCTGGCCTGGAATGCGTGAGCGCAAATTTGGCCGCGTAATCGTGATCAGCTCGATCAATGGCCAGAAGGGCCAGTTCGCACAGGTAAACTATGCCGCGACGAAAGCTGGCGATTTGGGCATTGTGAAGTCACTTGCGCAAGAAGGTGCACGCGCCGGGATCACAGCCAACGCGATTTGCCCAGGCTACATTGCGACCGAGATGGTCATGGCTGTTCCCGAAAAGGTTCGCGAGTCGATCATCGGCCAAATTCCAGCCGGTCGTTTGGGTGAACCAGAAGAAATTGCGCGTTGCGTTGCATTCCTGGCATCGGACGACGCTGGATTTATCAATGGTTCGACAATTTCAGCGAACGGCGCTCAGTTCTTCGCTTAATTCAACTGAGGCGCAACAAGCTTCGAAAGTCCGCATCCCAACAGATGCGGGCTTTTTTTATTGCAAAGCCGTGAGGACAGTGCTGATAAGTTTGGGGGGCGGTTAGTGACTTAACCGCTCAATTTCCTCTTTAATCTTTAATTTTTGCTTTTTGAGCGCCGTAATCTGAAGATCATCAAAAGCCGGGCTGCGCTGTGCCTGTTCGACTTCCTGTGAGAGTGTGTCGTGTTTCTTACGGAGTTCCTGCAGGTGCGAACTCATGCTCATTGTCGTCCTCCTCTTTTGAATATTCCCCAAGTGCAGCACGAAATCTGATTCGAGTCACGCCTTGCGCTTGGAAAAACTGTGTTCGGCAACTAACGGCCTAATTCTTACTTAAGTGCTAAAATCGCGTCTGAAAGGCTTTCAGAGTCACGAAGCACCGATTTCGCAGCCGGTGAATAGCTGTCGCCGTCAGCAATATGCTTGGCACCATCATGCAAAACTAAGGGATATTGCAACCGAAACGCGCCCTTTGCACCTTTGCGAGCGGATAGAATAAAATGCTCGCTATCATGGTTTTTTCTTGCCACCAGAGGCTGAACCGACACATCTCCGACACGATCATCCAAAGTCGCCAGAACATCACTCAATCGCGATGTACGCTGGATTAATGTCAGCCTTCCCTTGGGCTTAAGTCGACGTACGGCCACATCGACCCAATCAGTCAATGGGGTTTCTTCACCCCGCCCCAGTTCGCGCCCGATCTCGGCTGACTCTGAACCTGTTCGACGATCAAAGTACGGAGGATTGGCAAAAACATGATCGTAAGAAACCGCCTTAATAGGCTCTGGCAGAGCCATCAAATTTGCCGTGACGATTTCTGCTTTTAGCCCGTTTGCTTCGCCATTCTCGCGCGCCAGATGAGCCAGTTCATGTTGGAATTCTACGCCCGTTGCGCTCAGGCCAGATACCCGTCGCATTAGGCAATACAGCGCAACCCCAACACCGCATCCTAACTCTAAGACACTTTCACCTGACTTTGCCGGTACCGCTGCGGCCAGAAACACCGGATCTGCCCCTGCACGATATCCTTTTATGGGCTGTCGGATCACCAGCCGCCCGTCTAAAAACTCGTCTTGAGTGGTATCCGTCATGACCCGAATGGGATGTCGTTGTCTTTCAGCACGTGGCTGGCGCGAAAATGATCTTTCTCGCGCACCATCAACCTTCGCGGCAACACACCAATTGATCCTTCGAGCACACTCATGTGGACGTCCATCTCGAAGAAGTCTATATCCTCGCCTTCAAGGAGAGCTTTCGCGAAAGCGATGAGTGTTGGATCATTGGTGCGCAAAAGCTCTTTCATGGGATGGACATAATGGCAGACGATTGGGTTTGTCGAGCAATCTAACGAGCGTGTGATGGGATTAGATACCCCGACTGCGGCCAAGCCGCATGAAAAGTTGGCGTCTTACCTTGCCGACGATCTTATGGCGGTCAATGCCCTGATCCGCCAGCGGATGGCGTCAGAGCATGCACCCCGCATTCCGGAAGTTACGGCGCACCTTGTTGAAGCAGGTGGAAAACGCCTGCGCCCAATGCTGACTTTGGCCGCGGCGCGGCTTTGCGGTTACGAAGGTGAACATCACCGCCGCTTGGCCGCGACGGTCGAATTTATACACACCGCAACGCTGTTGCATGACGATGTGGTCGATGAAAGCAATCAGCGTCGCGGGCGCCCCACGGCCAATTTGCTGTGGGACAATAAATCTTCGGTGTTGGTTGGTGATTACCTATTCGCACGTTCGTTTCAATTGATGGTCGAAACTGGCTCGCTTCGTGTATTGGATATCCTTGCGAACGCCTCTGCAACTATTGCAGAAGGCGAAGTGCTGCAACTGACAGCGGCGGCCAACCTGGCGACAACAGAAGACATCTACCTACAGGTCGTCCGCGGAAAGACAGCCGCACTGTTTGCGGCAGCTTGCGAAGTTGGCGGTGAAATCGCAGGCATCGAAAAGGACCAGCTTGAGGCACTCCAAACCTATGGCGACGCTCTCGGAATCGCGTTCCAAATTGCAGATGATTTGCTGGACTACGGCGGTGATTCAAATCTAACCGGTAAGAACATTGGTGACGACTTTCGCGAACGAAAACTTACACTGCCCGTCATAAAGGCGATAGCGCAGGCCGATGAAACGCAAACAGCGTTCTGGCAACGCACTATCGCAAAAGGCGATCAGCACGACGGCGACCTCGAAACCGCTCTGGAGTATATCGATCTTCACGGCACGATGGCTGCTACGGGCGATGAAGCGTTGCACTGGTCTCAGACTGCGAAGAATGCTCTAAATGTACTGCCCAAGCACCCCGTTAGGGAAATGCTCGCTGAACTCGCCGACTATGTCGTTGCACGATTGCACTGACAAATCCGGCATACCTTTTGGCAAAGATACTCTGGAGTCTGGGGCAAGGCCCCAGCGGATCGGCGCAGCGAAATTGCACCGATATCAAATGGCGACAGGTCGCGACATCTGAGACATATCTCCCAACTGACAGGCCTTAACCCACCAATTAGGATGCGCAGTCTTCGCAGCGGCTTCGACTTTCTTGGCGGCATTCAGGTCATCGAACAACGCAAAACAGCTCGCCCCGGATCCCGACATACGGGCCAGACGTGATCCCTCCAGAGATGACAGAAAGTTCAAGACTTCGGTTACAACTGGCGCGATGGTTGTCGCCGGAACCTCCAAATCATTGCGGCATCGCACCAACCAATCGATCAAGTCTCTGGTTGTCGCAAACGAGGGGATCGCTTCGCGCATAGGCGAAATACTTGATGTCATTAAAGCTCCGAACACTGCAGGGGTCGCGACCGGCACGCGCGGATTTACCAACAGTGCTGACAAAGGCGGCAGGTTAATTTCGGTCAAGATTTCACCGACACCTCGTGCGCGCATAGGGCGTGATAAATAGCACATCGGAACATCGACACCGATCGCCAGCATCTTGCTCTTTCCGGACAATGCGCGCTTTGCACCGCACAACTGCTCCATTCCTCGCCATGCCGCAGCAGCATCTGCAGATCCGCCGCCGATCCCCGATGCCGTAGGAAGGTTTTTTTCAAGAAGAATTTCTACCGGTTGACCCGCGCCCGCCAGTTCGGCGGCGCGCAACGCTAAATTGCTCGCGTCAGTCGGAACACCACTAGCCTCTGGCCCGCTGACCGTGAGTGACATGGTGTTTGACTTTCGGATTCTAAGACTGTCGCCAATGGGCGCAAAAACAACTAGCGAGTCCAACTCATGATAGCCGTCCGACCTTCGGCCTGTGACATGTAAGGTCAGATTGATCTTTGCCGGCGCAAAGACACTAACCGTCATTCGCCATTCTCAGAGGGGACTCACCCTCTTCTTCCAGAACCTGGTCCAGTCCCACGTCCAATTTGCGTCTGATCCGGTCAGGATCCGCGTCTCCATTGTCGTTGGCACCCCCAATGAACGACAGGGCGCGGTGCCACTGAAACTCGGCTTCGCGAAAGCGACCAACTGCCCAATAAACGTCACCAAGATGGTCATTGACCACCGGGTCAATCGCCATCAGTTCAACTGCACGCTCCATATGGCCCACAGCTTCATCATAACGCCCTAGCCGATAAAGACCCCAGCCAAGACTATCGATGATGTAACCTGACTCGGGTCGCAACGCGACGGCCCGCTCGATCATATCGAGCGCCTCATCCAAATTTAGCTGCATTTCAAGGAAGGAATAACCAAGATAATTCAAAACCTGCGGCTGTTCGGGACGCAGTTCGAGCGCTTTGCGGAAGTCGGTCTCTGCGTTTTCCCATTGGTCTGTTCGTTCGTGAACAATCCCTCTGGCAAAATACATGATCCAATGCTGCTCTTCCGGCGTCACAATCAACTCGATGGCCGCGTCATAGGCTCCAATTGCCTCTTCAAACCGATCCAGACCACGAAGCGTATCTCCGAGGTTCACGTGAACCAACGGTATGTCAGCATGGCTCTCTGCCAGCTGCCGCAGCACTTCCACGGCCTCGTCGTTACGATCGGCCTGACGCAATGCAGCCGCACGCCCTAGTTCTGCAGCATAGAACGCCGGGGCGTCCCGTGGAACGGTGTCATAGACCTGGGTTGCCAGTTCATATTGATCCAGAGATTCCAGAAGCTCCGCCGTCAAAAGCAAGGCGTCAACATGATCAGACCGAAGCGCCAGGGCCATCCGTCCATATAGCAGTGTGTATGCATCCTGAGCCTCGCCCCTAAGAGCGCCTGCAATTGAGTGATAGACTTCTGCGACCCCGTCTGTAGGAGAACGAACGGCATCAAATGTAAGCGTCTCACCCGACGCCAGTTGCTCTTGCAAAACCAGCATGGTTGGATCAGCCGCATTGCCCGCCACTACTCCGACAATTTCCAAAGCGTCTTCATTGCGCTCAAGCTGGCTTAGCACCTGCGAATAAGCGATTATGCCACGACGAGTCAGTCTCAGGTTCGGGCCGGAGTCGCCGGAAAAAATTTCCGCAGCGCCTTCGTAGTCACCCACCGACGCGAGGGCCAAAGCCTTGTGATAGAGTCCGAATGCCTGAACACCGTCACTTGTTGCCACAGCGTCAAAACTGGCAATCGCATCGCCGACACGACCGGCCCCCAGTTCTGACCATGCTCGAACCAACCCGTCAAAAAGCGGTCCGACGGAATTTCCGGCATTCAGGTAATCAAGCGCAGTCTCCCATTCGCCGCGCGCGGCCACATCCCCTAAAAGCACCAAATCGGCAAGTTGGCTACGAATATCCATCTCATCCAGGCGGCGCGCCATTGGGGCGGCTCTCTCAAGATCACCAAGCCCCAGATAGGCCGTCATTCCATTTTCAAGAATGACTGGGTTTGTAGAGTCGCCAAGCAGCGCCCGCGTGAACTGACGCGACGCTTCGGCATAGTCATTGTCAATAATCGCACTTCGAGCAGCCAAATAGGCACCTGCATTGCCGTCTGCTATTACCGGCCCGCCAGCCGCAATGGCACCTACGATCATGAAAACTTGGCGCAGACGCATGGATCGTCCTTTCAATCAGTTCGCAAAAAACCTACGTCGCCCGCACGGACCATGCAACGTGTCCTGCGACGATAGTGAGTATTCTGACGCGAGTGTGACCTGCCATTCTGGTCGGGATCAGCGGCAATTTGCCTACATATTTGGATAGTTAGGCCCGTCGCCGCCCTGCGGAGTCGTCCAGTTAATGTTCTGGCTTGGATCTTTGATGTCACAGGTTTTGCAGTGAACACAGTTCTGGAAGTTTATGACAAAGTTTTCGTCGACAACTTCATAAACACCTGCCGGGCAATAGCGTTGCGCCGGTTCTGCAAATTTCGGCATGTTGACAGACATTGGTACAGCAGCATCCAGCAGCTTCAGGTGCGCCGGCTGGCTTTCCTCGTGATTGGTCATCGAGAAACTAACGTTCGTAAGCCGGTCAAAGCTGAGTTTCCCGTCCGGTTTCGGATAGGAAATGGGCTCGAAATCGGCAGCTTGCCCGGTCGCCTCAGCATCGGATTTTCCGTGCCCGACGGTCCCCAACAGCGAAAACCCGAGAGTATTCGTCCACATGTCGAAACCACCAAGCGTGAGCGAAGCCAGAAGTCCGCGCTTGGACCAAAGTGGCTTCACGTTGCGAACTTTTTTCAGGTCCTTCCCGATCGGCCCTTCGCGCAGTTCAGCCGAATAGTCGGCAAGCGTATCGCCCGAGCGACCTTCCTGAATAGCGCTATAGGCGTGTTCGGCAGCGGCTTTGCCGGACAGCATGGCATTGTGATTACCCTTGATGCGCGGAACGTTGACCAGCCCAACTGAGCAACCCAACAGGGCGCCACCGGGGAAGGAGGCTTCTGGCATGGACTGATATCCACCTTCGGTGATTGCGCGCGCTCCGTAAGCGACCCGTTTGCCGCCCTCCAACAGCTTCGCGACCATTGGGTGATGCTTAAAGCGCTGGAACTCCATGTATGGGTACAGATGCGGGTTTTTGTAGTTCAGATGAACCACGAAACCCACGTAAACTTGGTTGTTGTCCAAGTGATAGATGAAAGAACCGCCCCCAGCGTTCGACCCCAAGGGCCAGCCCATTGTATGTGTTACGCTTCCCTCGCGGTGCTTCTCCGGATCAATCTCCCAGATTTCTTTCATACCCAAGCCATATTTCTGCGGCTCGGAATTGGCGTCCAGCGCGTATTTCGCGATCACTTGTTTTGAAAGCGATCCACGCACGCCTTCGCCCAGAAAAACGTATTTGCCGTGCAGTTCCATACCCGGCTCGTAAGCATCACTCGGGGTGCCGTCGGAGTTCAGACCAAACTCGCCAGCGACAACGCCTTTGACCTCGCCGTTGTCGCCAAAGATCAATTCGGAGCAGGCCATGCCAGGGAAAACTTCGACGCCCATTTCTTCGGCTTGCTCCGCCATCCAGCGGCATACATTGCCCATTGAAACGATGAAGTTGCCATGGTTGTTCATAAGCGGCGGCATCGGGAAGTTTGGAATGCGGATCTGCCCGGCTTCGCCAAGCATATAGAAATTGTCGTCCTTAACCGGCACATTCAGGGGTGCGCCTTTGGCCTTCCAGTCTGGGATCAAAGCATCCAGACCAACCGGGTCCAAAACCGCGCCGGAAAGAATATGGGCTCCTACCTCGGACCCCTTTTCAAGCACGACCACATCCAGGTCTGCGTCAAGCTGTTTCAGCCGAATAGCGGCCGACAGACCAGCAGGGCCAGCTCCGACAATAACAACGTCGTATTCCATGCTTTCGCGTTCGATCTCGGCCATATCAGATCCTTTGATGCCAACGTGCTTCGTTCAGACCGTTTATTCACCGAAGAGCCGCTGCGTCAATTGTCTCTGTTAGCCATCACCGTTAATTGGCAAGTGTTTTTTGAAATGATTTGATTTCAGATAATGGTTGGCACCCAGGATCACGAGAATTGAGAAGTATCCATCGACAGCATAATGGTATCCTGTCCAGATTGATGTGAAGAGAATGAGCGCAGTCAAAATCCAGAAAAACATTCCAAGCGTCAGCGATTTCTCTGAAAAATACAGCGCTGCAACTGCAGCCATCGCGACGTGAACGCTTGGAAACGCGGAAATGCCGGATCCAATAGATTGACGCTCTTCACTGTAGGACGTCCAAAGAAGTTCTTGCGCCCTGAATATCCAGCTTTCCTTTAGGCCGCTGGCATTCAAGGCAGCAATCAAATCTGCGAAGCCATCGCCCCCAAACACTCGATCATAGTAGATTGGACCCGCCGAGTAGCCGAATAGCGCAACAAAGTTTCCGAGAAAAATCCACGAGATCAAATAAAGGATGACAAATCGCCTAAAGCGTTCCGGCTTCTCGCCCAGCAAAACCATGATGACCGGCAGATAGAACGCCGTGATTGCCCACAGTTGTCCATAAGTGGCCTCGGCAAACTTAATGAAATCGTTAAAACCCAACCAATCTGTAATCCCATGAGCAAGATACCATGCGTCATTTCCGAAATGCAGCGCGCGATCCAGAGCGGCAAATTGTTCTTCCGCAAAAAAACGCTCTAATCCAATTGCGTCAACGATCAGAGGAAACGATGTCTTTATTCCAGAGAAGGCCGAAAGAAATAGAGCAGAGACTAGAACCACCAAAGACGCCACCAAAATACGTCTTAAAAAGGCGAAAATGTCTGAGCTAGACCAGTATGACCAAATCAAAATAATTATGACGGCGGCATGATCGTAGGGCATGGATCTGACGTTGGACATCATTTCCACAAAAAACTCAGCAGAACCGCCAAGCGGTTGCGACCAAAGCAATGCAGTCAAAAGCGTCGAAACCAAAAAATAGATTGCAGCCGAAAATGCAAAAAATCGCATGCGCAAACCTTACTAGTTGCATTTTCTTAGCGGAACTACAGTGAACCCGCCAACGACCAGCACTTGGACGCTACATTGCGCCATTTGGTGTAGCCAAGGCGCAACGACCAATTAACCGCCAAGAATTTCAATGATGAAATTGCTTCTTGTCAATTAACAAAGCACTTTGTCGAGCTCAGATATTGAGCGTTTCAACGCCACGTAAAGAAGTTAGTATTGACTCTGACGGTCAGCGTTGGATTTAACGTCCAAGTTCGCATTATCTTAGTTCGCTCCGCCAAAGGGCAATTCGATGGAAAAAATACCGCTTACGCGCGCGGGTCACACTGCGCTCAATGAAGAATTGAAGAAGCTCAAGTCTGAGGAACGACCGGCTGTGATCCGGGCGATTGCCGAGGCTCGCGAACATGGCGACTTAAGCGAAAACGCCGAATACCATGCCGCCCGCGAAAAACAGAGCTTCATAGAAGGGCGCGTGAAGGAGCTGGAAGGCATTCTTTCCCTTGCTGATGTTATCGACACATCAAAATTATCAGGTTCGATCAAGTTCGGTGCAGTGGTCACTTTGGTTGACGAAGATACCGACGAAGAAAAGACCTATAAGATTGTTGGCGAGCCCGAGGCGGACATCGAGGCGGCCAAGCTGAATATCAAGTCGCCCCTTGCGCGCGCCTTGATTGGCAAGGAAGAGGGCGACAGCGTCGAGGTGCGCACTCCTGGCGGCGAAAAAGCCTATGAAGTTCTAAAAATCGAATACTCCTAAATCGAAGGGACCGATCAGACCATGTCTGACGATCAGCAACCCAAGCCGCCTGTCGATCTGGGAATTTACTCGCGACAGGCTGCTGAAGTGGGCCTTGACCCGGCGGATCGGATTGCACTGATCGTCTCGGCGGTATGGGTTTTAATTTGCGTATTATTTCTGCTGGTTGTCGGCCTGGGAGATGCCAGCATATTGGGTCCGATGCGCTATCTGATCGTTGCTTTGACGGTTCTCGTGCCTGTAGCCTTGATCTGGATTGCAGCTTTGGCTGTCAAAAGTGCGCGCATCATTCGCGAGGAAAGTGAACGGTTGCAAATATCGATGGATGCTATGCGTCAGATATATGTGACCCAGGCACAGATGGCAGCAACCACGATGGGTCCAAACGTCGAGCGCAAAATCGATGAAATCGTAAAGGGGCAAAAACGCGCTGAAACCGCACTTGAGCATTTCGCCACATCGCGCACCACACCTGCGGCGCCATCCCCAGAGCGTCCGGTCGTTCCCGCTCCTCAGCCCGACCCACGGCGCAACTTGCCAGAAGAGCAGCCCGATCTGGCGCTTGGCACCACCGCCGAAGATTATGCCAATCCAGTCTCTACGGCGGATTTCATCACTGCGATGAATTTCCCGGAAACTGCTGATGACCGCGCGGGCTTTGATGCCTTGAGGCGAGCGCTGGCTGACCGGCGGGCATCACGTTTGATCCGCGCCAGCCAAGACATTCTGACTCTGCTCAGCCAGGATGGCATCTATATGGATGACCTGAACCCCGACCGTGCACGTCCCGAGTTCTGGCGCCGGTTTGCCTTGGGCGAGCGCGGCCGTACGGTCGCGACTCTTGGTGGCATTCGCGACAGGTCTTCGCTGGCTCTGACGGCGGCGCGTATGCGCCAGGACTCAATTTTTCGGGACGCGGCTCATCACTTCTTGCGCACATTTGATAAAACTCTGGCCAGCATTGCCGATGGCTTAAGTGATCAGGAAATTGCGGCCATCGCGGAAACCAGAACAGCGCGCGCATTCATGCTATTGGGGCGTGTTGCCGGGATTTTCGATTAAGAGCGGCCTAGAGAAATAGCGCGTCGATGTAATCATCGTCATCATGATCATCGTGAAGATGGCCATCGGCAGCCAGCCAGTCTTCCTCGTTCGCATAGAGCTCGTGCGCGTCAAATTCCACTATCGGCAGCAAGTCGGCCAAATCAACGGGATCTTCTGTGGCGTCGTCTTCTGGTGCGTCGCCGTCTTTTGTACTAGCGGCCAATGCAATGGCCGCACCGCCACCCATTCCGAAGACAGCGCCGATAATCAGTGCCAGCAACCCAATGATAGCGCCGACACCACCACCGCCGCCGCCGTCATCACCGGGAGCAGCAGGAGGCGGATCGGACGGAGCTGGATCATCGGCAGGGGGAGCCGCGGCTCCTCCGGATCCATACAGAAGTTGGACGCCGGAAATGTCCCCATCGCCCAGTGCATCAGTCGATACATAGGGGTTCATGATTTCGGACGTGTCATTGACATGCCCTAGACCCAGGATGTGGCCCACTTCGTGCAATGCGACTGCATAGAAGTCCAACCCACCGCCGCCGTATGGCGACCAGAAGACATCCGAATCCATTGTGATGTCCGCATCGAAAATGCGGTCAACTTCGGGATCAGGATAATAGCTGTAGCTGGCCAATCCGACCGTGCTGCCAGCCAGGTAACCCATCGAGACTTCGACGTTGGCAGACGCATCGGTTGTAAAAGTAAAGTCAATATCCGCGGCCTGTTCCCACCGGTCGAACGCAGCGGTCATCGCATCCTCAAAGTCATCGACCCCGTAAACCGATCCGTCAAAGCTCAGCCCCGACGAGAGATCCATGTTCCATGTGATCTCGCCGCTGGCTTCACCCAACGTGTTAGACCCCCACTTAAGGTCACCTGCGTTGTAACTCATATCCGCCTCAACGGTTTAGTGTCGCGTATTCTTCACGACTTTTAATCATCTCTAGGTCACAGAATGAGACTTAACAACGGCGGAAATGTGGCAGCGCAAACTGGCCGCAAGTAATTATTGGTCTTTCAACTGGCAACAATGGACCAAATTAAGGCGGAATTGTTACCAAATAAAAAAGGGCGCGCCCTCTGGCACGCCCCATCTAATCTTCCGATACTGACTTGTTGATCAAGCGTTACCGGTCGCCGAAGTAACGTCAACGCTGACGCCCGGACCCATAGTCGATGTCAGTGACACCTTCTTCATGTATGTGCCTTTTGCGCCCGCTGGCTTTGCCCTCGAGACGGCTTCGACAAACGCGCGAACGTTCTCGACAAGCTTCCCTTCATCAAACGACACCTTGCCAATACCGGCATGAATTACGCCCGCCTTTTCGGCCTTGAATGTCACCTGACCACCTTTGGCAGCCGCTACAGCCTCGGTCACGTCCATTGTAACCGTTCCGATTTTCGGGTTTGGCATAAGGTTACGTGGGCCAAGAACCTTACCCAGACGACCAACGATTGGCATCATGTCCGGGGTTGCAATGCAGCGGTCAAAGTCGATCTTGCCGCCCTGAACCGCTTCCATCAAGTCTTCTGCGCCAACGATGTCTGCGCCAGCCTTTTCAGCCTCTTCAGCTTTTGGTCCGCGTGCGAATACTGCCACACGAACCGTCTTGCCTGTGCCATTTGGCAATGTGACCGAGCCGCGAACCATCTGGTCAGCATGACGGGGGTCAACGCCCAAGTTCATTGCAATCTCGACTGACTCATCGAACTTGGTGTTTGAATTCGATTTGATCAGGCTCACCGCTTCTTCAACGGTAACGTCGCTCTTGCCGGCAAAGGCCTCACGTGCACTGCGCGTGCGTTTTCCTAGTTTTGCCATCGTCTTACCCTTTCACCTCGATACCCATCGACCGAGCCGAACCGAGAATGATTTGCATCGCGGCTTCTACGTCGTTGGCGTTGAGATCCTTCATTTTGGCTTCGGCAATCTCACGCAACTGCTTTGGCGTGACCGAACCAACGACTTCGCGCGAAGGGGTGTTGGCACCTGACTTCAGCTTGGCCGCTTTCTTCAGGAAATAGGACGCAGGTGGCGTCTTGATTTCCATCGAGAAGGACTTGTCCTGGTAATATGTGATGACCGTTGGGCAAGGCGCGCCCGGGTCCAGTTCTTGGGTCTTTGCGTTGAAAGACTTACAGAATTCCATGATATTGATGCCGCGCTGACCCAGCGCCGGTCCAACCGGCGGAGAAGGGTTTGCTTGTCCGGCAGGCACCTGAAGTTTCAGCTGCCCAACAACTTTCTTGGCCATTGGCCATCTCCTTTTAGCAACGTCCCCAAATCGCGTATCGGGAACTTATGTCGATGTGGTCCGGTCTGACGGTCGCGACCGCCTCGCCTCCCACATGGGAATCCCGTTTCAGGGACTGGCGGGGAATACAGCGGAGTTGTTTTGTTTGCAAGGGTCTTAAGTACGTTGGCGTTGTGCGAAGCCAACGTCAGCTTGGAGCCCATATGACCGGGCCGTGCTTGGCGATGCGGGCGGCTTGAAAGCGAGTACATTGCGTAGATAGCGGAAAACATGCTCAACTTGAAAAATCGATTAATAGGCAGTTGGGGCGCATTCACTAGAGCGCCCAAATTTCGAAAGAACATCGTATGAACTCAGTAAAAGTTCTATTTGCTACGACCCTAGGTACAGGCCACTTCAATCCACTAGTTCAATACGCAAAGGAAATGTCCCGTCGCGGCCATAATGTGGCGTTCGCGGCTAGGATCGAACTCGCTGATCGTATCTCAGCTTTGGGATTTAAGCACTTTGTCCTAGACCGGCCCGATCAGAAGGAGCTGGAAGCAATTTGGGCGCGAACTAAGGGTCTTTCTGAAGAAGAGACTATCAGAATTTACGTCAAAGAGACATTTGGCGGGGTGACCGCTCGTGCCGCATTGCCTTCGATGCGGGACGCGATTGCGGATTGGAGCCCTGACCTTGTCGTGCGGGAAACTGTGGAGTTTTCGAGTATCGTTGCGGCACAGGCGGCTGGCATACCTCATGCACGCGTTGAGGTTCATGCAGCGCAAGGCGAAGAGAAGTATAGTTATGCTGGTGTGGAAGCCCTTGATGCGCTTCGCGAAGGCCTTGGTTTAAGTGCTGATGGCGGCGATGCGTATCTAAGGGAACCGGCATTTTCCTCGTTTCCCGAGGCATTGGATGGAATGGTTGCTCGTCGTGGCGTGCCAACATTTAGGGTTGGCCCCTCTGATACCAGCAAACGCCATGAAGTATCGGACGCGAGTTGGACAAGAGATGACGGCAGGCCACTGGTCTATGTGACCTTTGGTACTGCAACTCAGAACTTTGATCATGCAAAATCAATCTATCGCGTCGCACTGGAAGCTGTTTCGGAACTGCCAATACGCGCGCTATTGACCACAGGTTCGGAGCTTTCTCCCGACGTCATCGGAGCAATTCCTGAAAACACGACCGTTCTGCCTTGGGTCGCACAGGTGGACGTATTTCCATTGGCCTCCGCCATGTTGCACCACGGGGGATCTGGTACTTTGCTTGGTGGCCTTGCGGCGGGGCTACCAATGGTAGTAGCGCCACTTTTCGCTGATCAGCCCATCAACGCCAAGCAGGTCGAAGAATCAGGCGCAGGTCTGGCGGTGCTCGATCCTTCGCCTGCCAAACTACGTTCGGCAATTGAACGCGTGCTCTCGCAAAAGAAATTCCAGAACGGCGCAAAAGGAATAGCGGCTGACATGGCAAAAATGCCCAAGATAAAGGTCGCCGTTGATAAACTACTAGAGCCGATAGTTGGATAGAATTGAGTAGCACAGCTCAAATTTTGAACAGTTCACGTGGGAGATTACAATGACCGTTTAGTCCGGCGATCCATCTGATTAATCCCAAAGCACCAATTCGGTGCCCGTTCACCTAGCTAGACGTCGCCTTAGCTCTGCTTCGCAACCTGAGTGAATTCCAGTTCAACTGGCGTTGCGCGGCCGAAGATAGACACGGTAACTTTCAGGCGCTGGTTCTCGTCATCAACCTCTTCAACCGTGCCGTCAAAATCTTCAAACGGACCGTCATTGACTTTGACCTTCTCGCCAACCTCGAAGCTAATCAGCAACTTCGGAGCACCTTCGCCCTCTTCAACACGGTTCAGGATCGCGTTCACTTCGGCATCGCGCATCGGCATCGGACGGCCCTGAGGCCCTAGGAAACCAGTGACGCGGTTGATCGAATTGATCAGGTGATATCCCTCGTCCGACATCTCCATCCGAACCAGAACATAACCGGGCATAAAGCGGCGTTCTGCGGTTACTTTCTTGCCGCGACGGATTTCGATGACTTCTTCAGTTGGAACCAGAACCTCTTCGATCTGATCTTCCAACCCGGCATCCGCCACGGAATGGCCGATTTGCTCGGCAATCTTCTTTTCGAAGTTCGAGAGCACGCTCACCGAATACCAACGCTTAGCCATCTGTTTTCCGTCCCTATTTCGCGCGATCCGAGTCGCTGGAATAAAAGCGGCGTGCAACTTGATTCGTTGCACGCCTTATGGGGCACGCAATACCGGCCCTTGCAACGGATTTCAAGGGGATCGCGGCGGCTCGTTATTGGGGATGTAGGATAGGGCCGGTTAGCTGACGAATGTCAGCAAGCCTTCCAGTCCCATGCGGATAATCCAGTCAACAAAGGAAAAGAATATCGCCGTGATGATCGACAGTGCGAACACCATCACAGATGTCAGCGCAACTTCGCGACGCGACGGCCAAACAACTTTGGCAACCTCGGAACGGGTCTGCTGAAGGAACTGAAGCGGGTTCGTGGCCATCTGGCGAAATCTCCTGCGGATCGATGGGCAGATACGCCTTTGTTGATTGGTTTTCAACCCTTCTCGGCAGAAGCGTTGAGAAGAAGGGGATATCTCGCGTTGATGTGACCCCGGGTCCAACGGTAGCATTAAATCACCGCGGACCTTCGCGCTCAAAGTGGCGGATGAAATGGTAAATAATTGGTAATCGCAACGAGCGCAGCGGCATGGCATGTGTACTTCCAGAGACGGCGTTAATTCGCAAGTTTCCTCAATTTTTCATGCAAACCAGTCTGTCTGTATCGCGTCGGTATCACGTCGGTGCCCCTAGCGCGTGTTGCGCGTTCGCACACAAGATAATGGGGAGCGTTAAACAGTATGAGTAAAACGTTAAGATGCCGAGCAGCGGCCGCAGGACGGACAAATCGCAAATACTGTGCTACGAAAATGCGCATGTCAGATAGGAGAAGACATGGGATGCTGCACCCCGGCCGAGCGGGCCGCCTCTGAGCGGTTCGGTGACGCCTATCATCGTTCGACATTGCCAGTAATGCTGAAAATCGAGCGCGAAGTTTTTGGTGGCGACTATGGCGGCAACAGTTGGACCACCAAGGAACAGGCCAATCTGATCGCAGAATTGATGCACCTTGGGCCGAATTCCAAATTTGCGGATCTTGGAGCGGGCAGCGGCTGGCCGGCCATTCACATTGCAAAAGCCACCGGCAGTCATGCGGCCCTGTTTGATTTACCCGATATCTCTGTCCGGATTGCACAAGAGCGTGCAATTACCGAGGGACTGTCCGACTGCGTAACGGCCCATGTGGCCGACGCCGCAGAATTGCCGGTTGATGATGGGACATATGACGCCATCAGTCACAGTGATCTTCTGTGTTGTCTTGTCCGCAAAGAAGACGTGTTGAAAGAGTGTCGCCGGGTCGTGCGCGGCGGTGGATGTATGGTGTTTACAGTTGTGTTGGTGCCCAAAGGGCTAAAACCGGCGGACCTCGACCGGGCGATAGCCAATGGTCCCGAGTTCGTCGATGCCCCCGCCGACTATCCGACTCTACTGGATCGGTCGGGATGGCGCATAGACCAGAAGATCGACCTCACAGCTGAATTTCTAAGCACCTGCACAAGACAGCTTCAGGCTGACCGCATGTATCGCGGCGAGTTGGTCGATGTTATGGGCGAAGAAGAAACGGACGCGCGGATCGAGAACTGGCGCTGCAAGGCTGAGGCTATTCGGGAAGGTTTGCTGACGCGCGAGTTGTTCTCCTGCCGCCCTTCAGATGTCTGAGCGCAAGACCGCTCTCACGGAATAACATTGACACTTGAAGAAAGGGCCTTGGCAGGGGCTGAGGGTCTCGAACCCACGACCTACGGTTTTGGAGACCGTCGCTCTACCAACTGAGCTAAACCCCTAAGGCCGATAGTCGAATTATGCGAGCATGAACCGACACGCAAGGAAAAACCTTGTCTTGCCGTCAATTAGACGCCTGGGTGGCCAACCAATGCAACTGCTGCTTAAGCGCTCCCGGAAAGCCCGCGAGGGTCGATATTCAGGTCGCGCAATACGAAAATTCCGCTGAGCACAAGAATTGATACTACCAAATTGGGCGATAGTCTGGCGCTCAGGTTGCGCGCAAACTTTTCGTCACGTGACAGCATCATTGCCGCTACCAAAAAAACATTGAGCAAGGCGATAGCCATGAAACGCGAAACGTCAAATGCGACCACCATCAGCGACAGGGGCGCGACGATCGCCCCCGTTGCAGCAATGCGATCCACCAGCGGCCGGTGCGACATAGCTGCGAGCATTGGCAAAAATGTCAACGCGATCATGACAAAACCTACGCCACCATAGGACGTGAGCCGGAAAATGTAGTCGTTGGTGGCCCATGCTTCAGCGTGCACACCCTGACCCGCGGGCAGGTCGACTAAAGGATCAAGAGTATCTGGGCGAAAATCAAATCCAAGGGCGCGGCTGTCAATATAGGCGTGAAGGGCAGCGGAACTTTCTAGCGGATACGTTCCGAATACGATCACAAGCGCAGCGATCACCGTGGCAAACACTGGCATTATCAAAGCCATCATCAGTCGGTTGACCATTGGCGCTTCGGGCCGACGCAACCACAGTTCCAACCCGATCAGTGGCGCAAAGTAAGGCAGCATATTTTCGTGAACAAGGACTCCGACTGCCACCATTACCAGCCGCAATACTATCCCAACTGTCGTTGACTGCATGGAAACTGCAATCAGTGTCAGAACCACCAGCAACTGATCGAGGTATCCGGTGTTACCAATGACCGTGGCGGTACCAATTGACGTTGCGAACAACAAAAGAAGGATGCCGCCGGGTTCAGCAACTTGAAACCGGTCGCGGAAATAGAAGAATGTCGCAAAAGCCACCGTCATGGACATCAACAGTGCAACAGAATGAACATCGGTCTGCGACATACCGACGGGATAGGCCCAACTTAGAATTTCGCCGAACAGACCACGCCGTTGAAAACCCATGTCATAGGTGAACAGAAACTGCGTTTCCGCCCACAGATATGGTGCGCGCATGCGGGACAGCGCGATCAAAAACAGCGCGAAGGCCGAAAACCACAACGAAAATCGCCAGGTCAACTTCATGGAGCCTACCTTACGTGTCGGCGGCCTGACCCTGATCAACCCGCCTAAGTCCCTTCAATTAAAAGACAAAGCGCCGGGAATGCAAAGCCAAGGGGACAGAATCCGCACCTACCGAGCGTTCTGTTGTAATTTTGGTGCGACGCAAATGATTGCTGCAAAAGAAAAAAGGGCCGCCCAATCAGGGCGGCCCTTTCGAATTCAATTGGCAGATTGTACCATTAGAATTGCAACAGTTTACTCGACGATTTTCGACACGACGCCGGCGCCGACGGTGCGGCCGCCTTCGCGGATCGCAAAGCGCAGGCCCTGTTCCATCGCAATCGGCGCGATCAGCTCAACGCCGAACGACACGTTGTCGCCGGGCATGACCATCTCGGTGCCAGCGGCCAGTTCAACTGTGCCGGTGACGTCCGTCGTGCGGAAGTAGAACTGCGGGCGATAGTTCGCGAAGAACGGCGTGTGGCGGCCACCTTCGTCCTTGGTCAGGATATAGGCCTCGGCCTCGAACTTGGTGTGCGGCTTGACCGAACCCGGCTTACACAGAACCTGACCGCGCTCAACGCCGTCACGATCAACACCACGCAAAAGTGCGCCGATGTTGTCGCCTGCTTCACCACGATCCAACAGCTTGCGGAACATTTCAACGCCTGTGCAGGTCGTCTTCTTGTTGTCGCGGATGCCGACGATTTCGATCTCGTCGCCCACGTTGATCACGCCACGCTCAACACGCCCCGTCGCAACCGTGCCGCGACCCGAGATCGAGAACACGTCCTCGACTGGCATCAGGAACGGCTGGTCAATCGCGCGCTCTGGGGTTGGGATCCATTCGTCAACAGCCGCCATCAGCGCCTTGATCGACTCTTCGCCGATCTCGGGCGAGTTGCCTTCCATTGCCGCCAGAGCCGAGCCCTTGATGATCGGAATATCGTCGCCAGGGTAATCGTAGCTGCTCAGCAGTTCACGGATTTCCATTTCGACCAGTTCCAGAAGCTCTTCGTCGTCAACCTGGTCAACCTTGTTCATGTAAACGACCATAGTCGGGATGCCGACCTGGCGACCCAAGAGGATGTGCTCGCGGGTCTGAGGCATCGGGCCGTCAGCTGCGTTCACAACCAGGATCGCGCCGTCCATCTGTGCGGCACCAGTGATCATGTTCTTCACATAGTCAGCGTGGCCAGGGCAGTCGACGTGCGCATAGTGGCGCGCTTCGGTTTCATATTCGACGTGCGCCGTCGAGATCGTGATCCCGCGCGCTTTTTCCTCAGGCGCGCCATCAATCTGGTCATACGCTTTGAAGTCGCCAAAATACTTCGTGATCGCCGCCGTCAGCGTCGTCTTGCCGTGGTCAACGTGACCAATCGTGCCAATGTTAACGTGCGGTTTATTACGTTCAAACTTTGCCTTTGCCATCGCCTTTAGCCTCTAGGTGGTGCATATCGCGCGCCACCTAGCCCTTCGGGGGCAGAAAATCAAGCGTCAGTTGACCGTTTCGGCAGGTCTGGCGCGACTGACATCCGGTGCCGGGGTTCGGATATCGAAAGGAACGCGGATTTGGTCGGCCCGGGGCTGAAACCAGTCCGGATTGTCCTGCAACCATTCTTCGATGGCGCGCGCTGCATTTGCTGACAGGTTCTCAAGCTGTTGTTCAGGTTCACGCACATTGCCGGACCCCAAAAATGGCACGGCATTCGCAAAACCCTCGCCAACCTGAATGCGCTTTGGTGAGGTGTTCAAAGGCTCACGTGTTCTGTTGTCGAAGATCGTGACATCCAGCAAAAGAACGGATTTTGGCGAATAGACAACTGGTATGCCCGGCTGCGCCAGAGTCACACCGCCCACGACAATACCCAGATGATAAAGACCGTTGCCGTCATACTTGCGCAAACGCTCGGCCACAGCATTTTGAACCGAAGCTTCCAGATCAGTTTCGCTCATCTCACGCGAAAACGGGCCTCGGACGACGTTGTCAGCAATCGCAATGTTATGTCCAAGTCGGAAATCACCCAGCGGCACCAGCGGCACTTCGGCTGCATCCTCGATGGCACAGCCGCCAAGGAACACCGCACAGAATGTGATCAGAATGGCCTGCTTCATTTTATTGGCTCCCACCGCCCTGCATTGAACTACCGCGCCACAGTCCGGCCCGCAAGTTAGCCACACATGTTTTGAATGGCTGTCCAACCTTCATCCGATAGGCTTGGCAAAGGGTCGTTTTCCAGTCGATCGCTGGCTGTACCCGAGTTCGCTATCCGATCCCCAAGCGCCGGGTGCGACGTGAAATGAGCCGCAATGCCTTCCGCCTCGCCGTATTCTTCCTGCATGCGCTGGAACAGCGTGCCCAACGCAGCCGGATCAATACCCGCCTTCAAAAGCAAATCGATACCATAGTTATCAGCAGCAGCCTCAGCTTCGCGGCTATAATCAGCCTGAATGAGTTGCTCGACCAAAAACAAAACAGCCGCGCCACCCGCGAAATCGCCAAATAGCAAGCCTAGAACTCCGAGCGAACCTGCCGAACGCAGGGCAATGCGCGTTGGGTCTCGGGCCGCGACATGGCCAATCTCATGCGCCAGAACCGCAGCAATTTCATCAGGCCCTTCTGCCATGTCCAGTATGCCGCGGAAGAAAACCACCTGCCCCCCCGGCAAAGCAAACGCATTGACCAGCGAATGATCCAGAACGGTGATCTGGATCGGGTACGGCAAATCCAGGCCATCGCCTTCTAATGTGGCCAGCATCGTCGCAATTGCCTGATCACCTTCTGGTGTGGAACAGACACTGACAAAACCAGTGAAATCATTGCTGAGCGCTGAACGGATTTGCTCAAGCGTAGCCTCCCCCAGCGCCTGTTCTCCCCGCGTTGGCAAAACTTTGGCGAGTTGATCAGCCATGACCGGAACTAGAAGAAAGACGATAGCAAAGACGGCGGCAACTGCGCCCGCAGCCCAAGCCATGACGCGACCCCGCCCTCTCGCTGGTGGCCGGACGGACAGCTTCGGAGCGCGTTGACGCAGAACGACGATGGATTCGGAATCCGTCAGAATAAGCCGGGTGAGTGCGCGATCCGTGGTGGTCAAGATCAAGCGGCTGGCATCAGCCTGATCCGGCACTTCGCGCAGGTCAGCGATTTTCCAATGCTCTGGGGGAGCGTCGACAGGGCGGATGGTTAATGCGCGCGTGCGATCATCAATTTCGAAGGCAACGCGCTGCGCCTTGGCACTGCGCCCGTCAAAGAAATCGGCAAAACCTTCTGGTTTTTCGGGCGTGGCTCCAACGTAAATCGGCGTGCTGATGACGCGATCACTGCTCATATGGCCGCCCCTAAATCTAACGCCTCGGCAAAGCCTTCGGCTTCGCGATGTTCGTCGCGCTCGCGCTGGCGGATATCGTGCAGGGACTCTGTGCCAATAAGTGTGAGAGTGTCCGCATAGTGCCGCCAAATCGGAAGAGTCACAAAAACATGACGCAGGCTGGCCCAGATGACAAAAACAATAAAATAGATCGCAAACCCGGCTATCTGTAGTGTCAGACCGGGATTGGCAAGATTTTCGACTGCTTCGAAGGAAAACCCTTCGCCAATACTGACCAACCACACGGCCAGGAAAACGACGGCCGCGATACCTGCCGCAATCGAGGTCAGAATCCACGTGACAGTGTAGCCGAAGATATAAATTCCAATCACTCTCGGCGCCCGGGCTTTTGAGAGAAAATGGATGTTTCCGGCTGATTTCGCATTTGTCAGCAAGCGAAAGCTGCGCACCGAGTACCAAGCCCAGGTCACAGCCAGCATAGGAACAGCCGCGATTAACGCAAAGGCGGCAATCTCGACATCATCTGACAGATAACTGTGAACCCCTGCGGCTACCGTCAGTGCGACGACCAGCCAGAACGGCAACATACCTTTGATCAGCATGGTGCTGTTGCCGCCCTGTTCTATCTGGCGATCGCCATACCACGTTCGGTCAATGCGAAACTTTTCCAGCCAGAACGTCATGCGCGGCCACAGCAGGCCCAGACTGAGGATAGTCAGAGACCAGTGAACCATAGCGCGCCAGGCATAGCCCCACGCGCCGGGATCGACCCCAAAGCGAATTCCGCGCCAGCGAGTGCGCGCCAGCACATATCGCCGCGCCCGGTAGCGTGCGTAAAACCAAAGCGGGATAACGCCAACAAAAGAGGCAATGTAAGCTGCCGTGTTACCGTCAAACAGCGAGAAACTGATGACCATCAGGATCAGGTTCACGATGCCGATGTAGAAGGCCAGGATGACCACGGCGATGAAGAACCCAAGCAGCTTTTCCAGAGGTTGGCCGACGTATTCCAGATGATGAGAGCCGATGCGGATTGACGACCAGTAATAGCGTCTGAGACGCGTTTTCATCCAAAAGCGATAGAATCCAACGGTAAGAACGGTAAGCAGACCCATAAAGAAAGCCATGCGAAACAACCGCCCGCGTTGTCCAATGAACCGAGTTGTCAGATCAGTGGCGGCCACGGCTCAGGTAAACCTGTTGTCCTGCGGAAACCCACGCGGTGCCATGCGCCCGGCCCCGGCGCGTGCGCCCTGCCATTCCGCCAGTTCGGTGACGTTTCGCGTGCGCCCCGCCGGATCAAGCCAACTGAGACCTTCGGCCATCGTGAAGGTGCGGGCATCAGACAGGCCGCCGTCTTTATACTTTTGCAGGCGCACACCCTTGCCGCGCGTCATCTCGGGCAGGTCGGCCACGGGGAACACCAGCATCTTCCGGTTTTCGCCAACGGCGGCGATATGATCGCCATCAACCGGTTTACAGACCAAAGCGCGCGTCTCGCCTTTGACGTTCAGCACCTGTTTGCCAGCGCGTGTCTGCGCCACAATCTCGTCCTCGGGCACCACAAAGCCATCGCCAGCGCTGGACGCCACCAACAATTTGCGGCCCGGCGCATGGATGAACAGCGACACGATTTCAACCTCGTTCGGCAGATCGACCATCAGGCGCACTGGTTCGCCCATGCCGCGCCCGCCAGGCAGGCTTGACGCCGAAAGCGTGTAAAACCGCCCGTTCGAGCCACAAATCAGCAGTCGGTCGGTGGTTTCCGCGTGGAAAACAAAGCGCGGACCGTCACCGTCCTTGAACTTTAGCTCGCGATCCAGCGCGATGTGGCCGGTCATGGCGCGAATCCAGCCCATCTGGCTGCACACAACCGTAATCGGCTCGCGGTCGATCATCGCTTCCAGCGGCACATCTTCGACCACACCAGCCTCGGCAAAGGTCGAACGGCGGGCACCGCCTTCGTAGTCCTTGCCGAATGCTTTCTTCACTTCTCGCAGTTGTTCGGCAATCTTCGCCCACTGCTGACCCTCGTCAGCCAACAGATCTTCCAGCGCCGCCCGCTCAATCAGCAATTCGTCGTATTCGCGGCGCAGTTCGATCTCTTCCAAACGGCGAAGGGCGCGCAGGCGCATATTCAGGATTGCTTCGACCTGAACCTCGCTCAATTCACCTTCACCCTCGGGCGGGCTAACGTAATCGGTCTCGTCCATCGCGCGCACGAAATCGCGGGACCAATCCTCGCGCATCAATGCCGCTTTGGGGTCGTCGTCATAGCGGATGATGTCGATCACGCGATCCAGGTTTAGGAACGCCGTGATAAAGCCTTCCAATACCTCAAGGCGGTGATCAATCTTGTCCAGCCGGTGTTGCGAGCGGCGCTGAAGCACGTCGCGGCGATGCTCCATAAAGGCGCGCAGCACTTCTTTCAGCGAGCAGACCTTGGGCGTCACGCCGTCGATCAGCACGTTCATGTTCAGGCTGAACCGAGTCTCAAGATCGCTGTTACGGAACAGCATGTTCATCAGGACATCGGCGTCGACGTTGCGCGAACGTGGTTCCAGCACGATGCGGATATCTTCGGCGCTTTCGTCGCGCACGTCGCCAAGGATCGGCACCTTTTTGGTCTGGATCACTTCGGCCAGCTTCTCGATCAGCCGGCTTTTCTGCACCTGATAGGGGATTTCGGTGACAACCACCTGCCATTGGCCGCGTCCAAGATCCTCGATCTCCCAGCGGGCACGAACCCGAAAACCACCACGGCCCGTGCGATAGGCCTCGGCAATCGAATCTTTCGGTTCAACAATGATGCCACCGGTCGGGAAATCCGGCCCCGGCACCATCTCGATCAGGGTATCGTCGCGCACCAATTCGCTGTTCTTCGCTTTGGCCAAATGCAGGCAGGCATCGCACAGCTCATTCAGGTTATGCGGCGGAATATTCATGGCCATACCAACGGCGATCCCGCTGGAACCATTGGCCAGCAAATTCGGGAAAGCGGCGGGCAGAACCACCGGTTCATCCAGCGTGCCGTCATAGTTCGGACGATAGTCGACCGCGTTCTCGGTCAGCCCTTCCATCAGCGCCTCGGCGGCGGCTGTCAGACGCGCCTCGGTATAACGTTCCGCGGCCGGATTATCACCGTCGATATTGCCGAAATTGCCCTGACCATCGACCAGCGGATAGCGAACATTAAAGTCCTGCGCCAAGCGCGCCATCGCATCGTAAATCGCCTGATTTCCGTGCGGGTGATAGTTGCCCATCACATCGCCCGAGATCTTAGCCGATTTTCTGAATCCACCGCTGGACGACAGCCTGAGTTCCCGCATTGCATAGAGAATCCTGCGGTGAACCGGCTTCAATCCGTCCCGCGCATCAGGCAAAGCACGGTGCATAATCGTCGACAACGCATAGGTCAGATACCGCTCGCCAATAGCGCGGCGCAGCGGTTCGGCGATATTTGCCGGGTCGATATTGGGGTCGTCGGTCGTATCTGACATAGATGATGTGTAACTGCGCGGATTGAGAGGGTAAAGCGCAGAACTGACGTGTTTCGCTGAGATTTCCCCGGGACTCTTGGTTGGAAAATCTGCTAGTAACAGAACCCACAAAGTTGCTTCACGCGCGCCGTTCCTGGGGGGAATTTGGCAATGTTCAAGTTGATCGCGGTCACACTGGCCGTCATTTACGCTGTTTTTATGGTTTTCGGCGACGGCCCCAAGGCCGAGCGTGTGACCCGCGATGCCCGCGAGCCTTTATTCAATTTCTCTTTGGCGTCGTTCACTACGCCCGAAGAACAAGTTGAAACTCAGACCCTTGCTCCTCTGCCCACGGTCAGCGAGTCCGACGCCGTTGCCGCCGCACTGGAGGCGGGGAAAACACTGCGCGCAACGCGCGACAATGGCGAAGTTTTGCAAAGCATCACAACCGCCGAAAAGGTTCAGCCGACGCAGCAGCAACCGTCAGATCTATGGTACGTGAGCGGAGCCAAGGTAAATCTTCGCTCGGGTCCTGGAACCGGCAATGCCGTTGTCGCGCAACTGACACAGGGTACCAAAGCCGAAGCGCTGACCGACACCGGATCGGACTGGATCGAGATCAGGACAACAGATGGAACTGCTGGTTGGATCTTCGGCAAGTTCCTGTCGGATCAGCCACCCGCCTAAGGCCTTTGCGGCGCGTTTTCCGGATAGGTCGGCCAATCTGCCGGGAAGCTCACCCAAGGATGTTTTTTGCTTGCCCAAACCGCGCGCGCTGGCTCTTGCACGATAGTATCCAATACCCCAACAGGAACGCCAATATGATCGGGCCGCATCTCGCCTGACCAGCAAAGAGTGGTGCCACAGGTAGGACAAATCTGATTTTGGATTTCCCGCCCCGATGCGGCGCGCCGAACCCAACTTTGACGCGCGCCGGTGATCGTCACCGCGTCCTTGCGAAAAAACGCACCGACCCCGAACGGCGAGCCGCTGCGCTTTTGGCAGGCCCGACAATTGCAGACGCTGACCATATCTGGATCCACATCCGCTTCTAAAACCAGTGAACCGCATTGACACGACGCCCGATGACTTGCCATCTCACACCTCCTTGAATTTCAGAGAAGCCTAGATGCCTACGCCGCAGAAATCCATTCTGATTACCGGATGCTCCTCTGGCATCGGACACGATGCCGCGAAAGAATTCGCGCGTCGCGGTTGGAAAGTCTTTGCCGGGTGCCGAAAGGCCGAAGATGCTGCAAAGATCGAAGGTGAAAATCTGATCGGTATCCATCTGGATTACGAAGACGAAACGACGATCATTTCGGCAGTCGAGCGTGTTCTGGCGGAAACCGGTGGGACATTGGATGCGCTTTTTAACAACGGCGCCTACGCCATCCCCGCCCCTGTCGAGGATATAAGCCGCGAAGCAATGACGGCGATATTCAACGCAAACTTTCTGGGCTGGCACGACCTGACCGCGCGGTTGATCCCGGCTATGCGCGCCCAAGGACACGGACGGATAGTCAATTGCTCATCCGTATTGGGCTTGGTGTCGACACCCTATCGCGGGGCATATGCCGCGACGAAATTCGCGGTAGAAGCTTGGTCGGACGCCCTTCGCATGGAAATGGCAGACCTGGGCATTCAAGTATCCCTGATCGAGCCCGGACCGATTGCCACCCAGTTTCGCCCAAATGCCATTCGCGCCTTCGAACGGTGGATTGACTGGGAAAACTCGCCAAGGGCGGATCAATACCGCAGTGATTTATTGAATCGGCTCTATAAGGGATCGAGCGGCAGTTCATTTCGAAAATCACCATCTGCTGTTACTGCTAAATTGATCCATGCCGTCGAAAGTAGGCGCCCCAAGGCGCGCTACTTTGTGACGGCACCCACTTACGCGGCAAATCTGTTGCGCCGTGCTTTACCGACTTCGCTATTGGACCGGATTCTGATACGGGGCTGACCTGAGACGCAAGGTCGCGGTCGAATTGGGCCGCACACGACCTAAGTTTCCGACAAACGTTACTGTGCGAGGAAGTATGCTGGAAGACCCGCTGTTTATTGTCGTCGCTATTGCAGTGCTAATCGTGCTGGGCATTTTGCTGACAGGGGTCGGCGGTTTTGCCAAAGGCGGCGACTTTAACAAGAAGCACGCCAACCGGATCATGCGCTATCGCATCTATGCGCAGTTCGTGGCGGTTGTTTTAATTATGATTTTCGTGCTGGTGCGCGGGTCGGGGGGATAAGCCTATGGTCGTATTGAATAAAATCTACACTAAGACCGGTGATGCAGGAGAAACTGCGCTGGGGAACGGGGATCGTGTAGCCAAACACTCGGCCCGGGTGAACGCCTATGGCACGGTCGACGAGTTGAGCGCAGTGGTTGGCATGGCCCGTCTGGTAGCGGACGACGAGACCGACAAACTTCTGTCCCTGATCCAGAATGACCTTTTCGATCTTGGCGCGGACCTTTGCCGCCCGGATATGGAGAAGGATGACGAGGCGGGATATCCCGTCTTGCGCATGGTGCCTGCCCAGACCGACAGACTGGAAGGTGAAATCGACGCTATGATTGACCGGCTGGAACCCCTGCGATCGTTCATATTACCTGCGGGATCGCCGTTGGCCACGCAAATGCACCTTTGCCGCACGGTTGCCCGCCGCGCCGAACGGCTGACGGTCGAACTGGCAACTCTGGAATCGGTCAACGAGGTGGCTATCAAATATCTGAATCGTTTGAGCGACTGGTTCTTTGTGGCCGCGCGCATCGCCAACGACGAAGGCCGCGCCGATGTGCTGTGGCAACCTGGCGCGAACCGGTGAACGAGTTCCGAGACGGAAATCAAACCGGAAACTGAAATCAGTTTCCGCTACGCCGCCGGCTCCCAAAGCTCGACCGGGTTACCTTCAGGATCGTGAACACGGGCGAAACGCCCTACTCCATCCATTTCAGACTCGTGTGAAACAGCTATCCCTGCCGCTCTGAGTTGCGCTGTCATCGCGTCCAGATCGGCGACGCGAAAGTTCAGCATAAACGCCTTGTCTGTAGCAAAGTAATCAGTGTCGTCCGAGAATGGCGCGAAAACAGTTACACCACCTTCGCCAATCCAGGGTGGCGTTTCCATATCCGTGGGCGCCGGGCTCACTCCCAAATGAGTGTCGTACCATGCGGCCAGTGCGGATGGATCACGCGCACGAAAAAACACTCCACCAACACCCAAAACCTTTTCCATGACCAATTTCTCCTGACTGAACTTTCCTATCCTAGCACGCAGATCGCAATAAGGGGCGCTGAGCGACCAAATCGCGGCAATTTTGCACTGTTTTCTGACTGTGACCTTAGATAAACCGGCCAAGAATCGGGGGATGGCCCCCAGATAGATGGAGTTTACGCAAATGAAGGTGTTGGTGCCCGTCAAACGCGTGATCGACTACAACGTGAAGGTTCGTGTTAAAGCGGACGGATCAGGTGTCGATCTTGCGAACGTGAAGATGTCAATGAACCCGTTCGACGAAATTGCCGTGGAAGAGGCGATCCGCCTGCGTGAAGCTGGCAAAGCCGACGAGGTCATTGCAGTTTCGATCGGTGTTAAGCAGTCTCAGGAGACCCTGCGCACGGCTTTGGCCATGGGGGCGGACCGCGCCATTCTGATCGTTGCCGCCGACGATGTGCACACTGACATCGAACCTTTGGCCGTGGCCAAACTGCTGAAAGCAGTTTGCGACGAAGAGCAGCCCGGCGTTGTTCTGTGCGGCAAACAAGCCATCGACAATGACATGAACGCCACCGGTCAGATGCTGGCCGCCCTTACCGGTTGGGCACAGGGCACTTTTGCTTCTGAAGTCGACATCGACGGCGATGCCGCGACGGTAACACGCGAAGTCGATGGCGGTCTTCAGACCATCAAGGTCAAGATGCCAGCGATCATCAGCGTTGACTTGCGCCTGAACGAACCGCGCTATGCCTCGCTGCCGAACATCATGAAGGCGAAGAAAAAACCTTTGGATGAAAAGACACCAGCAGACTACGGCGTCGATGTCACGCCACGGCTTCAAATCCTGTCCACGGGTGAACCCGAGGCACGTAAGGCCGGTGAAATTGTTGGTTCAGTTGACGAACTTGTAGCGAAACTCAAAGAAGCGGGGGCCGTATCATGAGCGTTCTTCTTCTTGGCGAAGTGAACAACGGCGAATTGTCGATGGACGCAACTGCCAAAACAGTAGCGGCCTGTGGCGCGCTGGGTGATGTAACCGTCTTGTGCGCAGGTGCTTCGGCCGCTGCTGCCGGTGACGCAGCCGCAACAATTCAGGGTGTGTCCAAAGTATTGGTCGCCGAAGATGACTCGTTGGGTCATCGCCTGGCAGAGCCCACGGCCGCCCTGATAGTATCGCTTGCTGGCGACTACAGCCACATCATCGCACCCGCGACCACAGACGCCAAAAACGTGTTGCCGCGAGTGGCAGCAATGCTGGATGTCATGGTGATTTCGGACGTATCTGGCGTTGTCGACGCCGACACTTTCGAGCGTCCAATCTATGCAGGCAACGCCATTCAAACGGTGAAATCTTCGGACGCCACCAAAGTCGTGTCTGTTCGCACGTCGACATTCGACGCAGCGGAAGAGGGCGGCAACGCGCCAGTTGAAACCATTGGTGCTGCTGAGAATCCTGGCCTGTCGGAATGGATCGAAGACAAAGTCGCCGCCAACGACCGCCCTGAATTGACTAGTGCCGGTGTGGTTGTATCCGGTGGTCGTGGCGTCGGATCGGAAGAAGACTTTGCCCTGATTGAAAAACTGGCTGACAAGTTCGGTGCCGCTGTTGGCGCATCGCGTGCTGCGGTCGATTCAGGCTATGCACCGAACGACTGGCAGGTCGGTCAGACCGGTAAGGTCGTGGCCCCTGACTTGTATGTTGCGGTGGGCATCTCGGGCGCGATTCAGCACCTTGCTGGGATGAAGGACTCGAAAGTCATCGTTGCTATCAACAAAGACGAAGAGGCTCCGATCTTCCAGGTTGCCGATTATGGTCTGGTCGCCGACCTCTTTACCGCGGTGCCCGAGTTGATCGAGAAACTCTAGGCGGCAGAGCATTTTTGCTATTTGGCGGCGCGTCGGCATCCCCGGCGCGCCGTTTTTTAAATGGATCGGCTATGACCGATTGCAGGGCTGCAGCCGTTTCGGCATGAAAAATCGGGCCAGGCATGGCGGCGGCTGCCTGTTCATCTGAAGGCCAGAAATGCATGCCATCCAACCCTTCGCTGCGCGCTGTATCACTGGCCACAACTTCGACAATACCGCCAATCATGGGCGACAGCGCCTCAAGCATATCACGATCAACGAACAGCGGATCAATCGCCTGTGCTGCAGTCGAAGCGTCTTCTGGTCGCCGTTCGGACATCCACAGAAGAACAGTTTCACCCCTGATTTCCCTTAGTATGAGGCGCATGCGATTGACCCAGGCCTTTTTCAGCTCGGCAACCAAATCGTCGAAGGCCGGCGAAGCATCTTTTTCCAATGTGCTGAGCAGATGGCCGGTAAAATGAAAATCCGTAAAATCCACGCTGGGAAATAAGTTCTGAAGCCTGTCGGCTGCACCGAGGAAGCGGTCGTTACGGCGGGGATGAACCGAGTAGAAACGGTTCGACATGTTCTGTGCGCCCAGAACCTGAATGACGGTCAAGCGCGCTTGGGATGCAATACCAAGAATTGCCGGATCGTCTGCAATAAGGGTCAAACCGGCGTGCATGACACCAAGATTCACAACCGGTTCCTTCAATGCATCAGAAAGCAGATTTGAATACGGAGAACCGACGAACTTCCCATAGGTTTCGCTGCCGCCAAGAACTGCCACGTAGGGCTCGTCCAATACCGATTTCGGCCCGCGAAACTGAATTCGGGACGGCGCATAGCGGCACGGATGGTAGTTCAGCGGCGGTGCTATGTCGTCCTTTTCAATCACCGTAACCCAGACCAGTCGAATTCACCCAAAGGCGACACTGAACGAACCGAGTTGATAATTGACTAAAAACAGCATTTTAGCCAAAAGCGCGACATCGATGTGCCTTGCGCCCCGTTGGTCCCTGGGCCTATTGTCTGGCCGAGCAAGGAGAGCATTGCATGGATATCAAATCGGTCGGCGTGATTGGCGCAGGGCAGATGGGCAACGGAATTGCCCATGTTTTTGCTTTGGCTGGGTATTCCGTGCTGATGACGGATGTCAGTCAGGATGCACTGGATAGTGCAATGGACCTGATCGGTGCCAACCTGGACCGGCAGGTTTCACGCGACAAAATCTCGCAAGCTGATCGCGACGCCACAGTCGCGCGTATCTCAATGACCATGAAGCTGAGCGACCTCGGCAAAACAGACCTTGTGATCGAAGCTGCGACAGAGCGCGAGTCAGTCAAGGCTGCAATTTTCGAAGATTTGGTGCCGCACCTGAAACCAAACACGATTTTGACATCAAATACTTCGTCGATCTCGATCACCCGTTTGGCAAGCCGAACCGACAGGCCCGAAAAGTTTATGGGATTCCATTTCATGAATCCGGTGCCTGTCATGCAGTTGGTCGAACTTATCCGAGGGATCGCCACCGATGAGGCGACCTACAAGGCTTGTGTCGGCGTAGTTGAGCAGCTTGGCAAGACCGCCGCCAGCGCCGAAGACTTTCCTGCATTCATCGTGAACCGCATCCTGATGCCAATGATCAACGAAGCGGTCTACACGCTCTACGAAGGCGTCGGCTCGGTACAAAGCATTGATTCTGCAATGAAGTTGGGAACAAACCATCCGATGGGGCCGTTAGAATTGGCCGATTTTATCGGACTGGACACCTGCCTGGCCATTATGAATGTCCTCCATGAAGGATTGGCGGATACGAAATATCGACCTTGCCCTCTTTTGACGAAGTATGTCGAAGCCGGTTGGCTTGGTCGCAAAACAGAACGCGGTTTTTACGACTATCGCGGTGAAACACCAGTTCCGACGCGCTGAAACATTTCCCAGAGAGTGACGCAGTTTTCTGAGACAGGGTCTTCGTCAAAAGTCTCTCTAAGACTTTTGGGCGCTACATATCCTCGCCAAAGCGGTCAGCGATCAGCGCCTCTATTGCATCCATCAGTTTCTCTGCCGCGGGGCCGCTGGTCTCGACATCTATCGAAGTGCCAATAGACGCGCCCAACATCAAAAGCCCCATTATGCTGTCAGCCATGACTGACAAACCGTCTTTGGAAACCTCGGCATCGGCGTCATATTCTTCGACCAGTTCAGACAGTTTGGCTGAGGCCCGTGCATGCAGGCCTTTCACGTTGGTGATCGTGAAACTACGCGACACTGTTGTCGACATGCCCATCCCTTCAGCCATCAAAGCTATCAATGTATTTTCTACCCGCAGCTAAGGCAGCGGAAACAGATTTCGACAGCGGCTGATGGCGGGTTTTTGCCAGCTTAATCAGCATTGGCAAATTCGCCCCATAGATGATCTTGCGATCCGACGGAATGCAGGCCCGAAGCGACAAGTTGGACGGCGAACCACCGAACATGTCAGTCACAACCACAACGCCAGCGCCGGTATCAACACCGTCTGCTGCCGCGCAAATTTCGGCCTGCTTCTGGTCACGGTCATCATCTGGCGCAATCGATACAGCACGCACGCCGGACTGTCGTCCGACGACATGCTCCATGGCCGCCTGATACTCCTGCGCCAAACCGCCATGCGCGACAATGACAATGCCGATCAACTACCGTGTCCTCGAAATTATGCGCCCGCGACTCACACCGCGCCGTTCCAGTTCCCTGTGCCGTATTGACACCTGCCAGCCCTTATCCGCAAGGGTCTTTGCCACGGTTTCAGCCATAGCAACTGAACGATGCTGACCACCCGTGCACCCAAAGGCCAGTGTCAGATAGGTCTTTCCTTCCTCTTTAAAAGCCGGAAGAAGAAGATCCGTCATATTCGTGACGCTGCGGAAGAACTCTGCATGCCGCTTATCGGCGGAAACATAGTCCTGCACGTCCGGATCGCGACCGTCCATATCGCGCAAAGAGGCTTCCCAATGCGGGTTCGCCAGGAATCGAACATCAAGAACAATATCGACTCCGCGGGGTAGACCACGTTTGTATGAAAAACTCTCGACAGAGATGACCAAAGGGTCTCCGCCGGGCATGCCAAACATGCGATCAATCTCGGCGCGAAGGTCATGAACAGTCAGCTCGGACGTATCGATCAAAAAGTCGGCGCGGGCGCGCACCGGCACCAAAAGTTCCATCTCGCGTTCGATGCCAACTCCAGGCGTTTCGGATGGTGCAAGAGGATGTCGTCGACGAGTTTCTGAATAGCGCCGCACCAGCACATCTGCGCGGCAATCCAGATACAGCACTTCAGCATCAACATCCGGATCACCGGATAGATCATCCAAAAGCGCCACCATGGCATCCGCTGAAAAATCGCGATTTCGCACATCGATTCCAAGCGCCAGCACTGGCGTGCGCGGTGGACCCGAAAGCAACCGCTCGACCAAAGACAACGGCAGATTGTCGATAACTTCAAACCCCAGGTCTTCAAGTGCATTCACCGCCGTTGAGCGACCTGCGCCAGACGGGCCGGTGACCAAAACCAGCTTCAATCTGCTGTTGTCATCGTCGATTGTGTGGCCGCCTGTCGTCATGGTTCCCTGCGTGCCCCTTTAAGGTAAACCATGATCATAGCGGCGAAAGCCGGGCTCTCAACCTTGCGCAAGCATGGAAAAGCCCGATTGCAGATCACGGTTTCGTGCCGGTCAGGCATCCGCGCATTTTCGGTGGTGTCGAGATCAACGACGTGGGTCAGCCGTGCGGGTGCCCAATTCGTCTGGAGCAGTCCAATACCGCGCGCCTCAATCAGACCCTGCAGGCGTTCGTGCGGGCGCATCCAAATCGCGCCCTCTGATCCTATTTGTATTTCGATCTGGTCATCGGCGACCAGAATTGCACCCAGCGACATTAACTCAACGGCGAGCGAGGATTTTCCAGAACCTGACTTTCCTTTGATCAGTAACCCGGCTGGACCTAGGGCCACCGCGCTTGCATGCAAGATTTGGGGACCGCTCATTTTGGTACCACTGTCGTCAGACAGGCAGGCCAACCACAAAGCGTGCGCCAAGTGGTTCGCTTGTCACATCGGCGTCAGTTGGGCGAATATTTTCGGCCCAGATCACGCCACCATGAGCTTCAACAATTTGTTTTGAAATCGATAGGCCCAGGCCCGAGTTGTCGCCAAAGTGGCTGACCGGGCGTTGGGTATAAAATCGGTTGAAAATCTTGGTCAGAGCCTGATCCGGTATACCTGGACCAGTGTCTTCGACGACGACAAGCACGCGGTTTTCGCGTTTTCGCACCCAGACCCGTATCGCATCGCCGTCTTCGCAAAAGGATATAGCATTGCCGATCAGATTAACGAAAACCTGAGCAAGACGAGACTCTAGACCGTCTATGACTATGGGTTCGCTGGGCACATCGGTGATAAACTCCACGCCCTTCTCTTTAGCGTCGTTGCCCAGAAAGTCGCTGATATTGCCGATCATTTTCAGGAGGTTGAACTGATCTTCCTCTTCCTTGACCAATTCGCTGTCCAACCGCGACGCGTTAGAGATGTCGCTGACCAAACGGTCCAGCCGCACGGCATCATGTTCGATAACATCCAAGAGTTTTTTCCGGTGATCCTCGCGTTTGGTCACTCTAAGCGATGTCACCGCCGAACCGAGCGAGGCCAGGGGATTCTTAATCTCGTGAGCAACATCAGCCGCGAATTGCTCGTTGGCATCGATACGATCATAGAGCGCCGCCACCATACCGCGGAGAGCGCCAGAAAGACGGCCAATTTCGTCCGGGCGCGCAGTCAGATCGGGTATGCGAACCCGGTTCGGGCTAACTCGGCGCGAATTCTTTTCGCGCCCAATCTCAGACGCCGCCGCAAGATCGGATAGCGGGTTCGCAATGGTCGAGGCCAACACAAGACTAAGCCCAATCGAAACCAGGATGGCGATGACAAACATTTGCAACACCTGCTCGCGCTCAGCGCGCACCAGGCTGTCAATTTCACCGGCCGCACTTGCAATGGCAACAGCGCCAACTGTTCGATCGCCCTGCTTGATCGGTGTCGCAACCGTAAAAATCGTGTTCCCGAAGTTATCGGTTGAAGATTGAACTTTGGTTCCACCGACCAGTGCCGAGGCTACCAAACCTGTCACCAATGTCTGATTGCCGGACTCCGTTGCCGGACCAGTATTATCTTTGCCAAATATGCCCGACAGACCATTCCAAACGGTATTCAGAAAATCAGTAATCACGGTCGATCGCCTGTCCGCGTCAAACTCACTGACCGGATTTGGTTGACGTGCCTGATTAACCGTCGTGGCAATCATTTGGCCGCCACTGTCAAAGACGAAAATCTCAGCCCCTGGGGGGATTGGCAATTTGGCCAAAGTCGCAGCAATACTTGCGCCCTCGTCTGCGGCCAGATCCACAGGTTCCGTTTCAGGTAGTTGTGACTCAAAGAACCCGGACAGTAATCCAGCTTCGACAACCAAGCTGCGTTCGCGTTGAAAAGACAGGCTGTCTCTGAACGGGTTAAGGAACAGGACCCCGGCGACCAACACGAGAATGGCCAGCAAATTGAACGTCACAATTTTTCGCGCCAGCGGCGACCGATTCATGGCGATGATGCCACGGCGGTCCCGCTTGGCCCGTGCTTCGCTTTCAGCTGCTGCGTCTTGGCCGATCCAATCTTCGCCAAGGACTACATCAGCGGTTTTGGCTGGTTTGCCTGCCACCCTGCTTGCCCCCGAAGACGTGAATTACTCTTCGTTGTACCTGTAACCGATGCCGTAAAGCGTTTCGATTGCACCGAATTCGTCGTCTACCATACGCATCTTCTTGCGCAGCCGCTTGATGTGGCTGTCGATGGTCCGGTCGTCAACGTAAACCTGATCGTCATAAGCAACGTCCATCAGCTGATCGCGGCTCTTCACAAAGCCCGGACGCTGCGCGAGAGCTTGCAAAAACAGAAACTCTGTCACGGTCAGCGACACATCGCGGTTTTTCCAGGTGACTGAATGACGAAGCGGATCCATTCGCAACTCGCCGCGCGTCATAACCTGTGCCTGATCAACTTCGGCGCCTTCGCCGTCGCTAGCAATCACTTCCTGCCGACGCAGGAGTGCGCGAATACGTTCGACCAGAAGACGCTGCGAGAACGGCTTCTTGACGTAGTCGTCAGCGCCCATTCTGAGACGGAGCACCTCGTCGATCTCGTCATCCTTAGAGGTCAGAAAGATAACAGGCATGGCCGATTTCTGGCGCACCCGCTGAAGCAGGTCCATGCCATCCATTCGCGGCATCTTGATATCAAAAACGGCCATATCCGGCAGTTTCTTATTGAATGCGTCAAGCGCGGCCTGTCCGTCGTTGTAGGTTTCAACCTCAAAACCCTCTGCCTCAAGGGTCATCGAAACCGACGTCAGAATATTCCGGTCGTCATCGACCAGCGCGATTCTGGACATATTTTTTCCTTCATACTGCTTCTGCGCCTTATAACTGGCACATTTTACGATGTCATTTTCTGGGCATAATCGTGTCTGCCTTGCGGTTATTCAACAATAATGTGCGAATCATGCCTATTCGACACGCTGGATAAACGCTGTTTTTCTTGAGATTCGGCTAATCGGCCACACCTATGGCGTGTTTTGACCCTGTTGGCGGCGCTAACCCCGGTTTTCCTCGGTTTTGGTTGCGCTAACCTTGGATCTGGTTGCGCTAACTGTGCGCATGCGTCCTGTTCTTCGGCAAAAATGGCTGCGTATAAGCGACTTAAGGACTTCCGAAACAAGGTTTCGGGCATGTGCCCCGGGGCCAATAACCTGAAACTTAAGGACAGCAGGACTATGACCATTGGCCGGGTAAACCCAAAACACACTCTTGACACACAAGGCATCACCGGACTTGGCCAAGTCTATTACAACTTGATTGAGCCTGATCTGATCCAACGCGCCCTGTGCCTCGACGAAGGCAAACTTGGCAAAGGCGGCACATTGCTGGTCAGCACCGGCAAGTTCACAGGCCGGTCACCCAACGATAAACACGTTGTTCGCACTCCTTCAGTTGAAGACACAATCTGGTGGGACAACAACCGCCCAATGTCGCCTGAAGGGTTTGACGCACTTTACGAAGATATGATCGCTCATATGAAGGGCCGCGACTATTACGTTCAGGACCTTTACGGCGGTGCTGACCCCGCGCATCGTTTGGATGTGCGCGTTGTAACCGAACTGGCGTGGCACTCGCTATTCATCCGTCACATGCTCCGCCGCCCGGATCGCGATGAACTCGACAGCTTTCTGCCAGAATTCACTGTCATCAATTCGCCTTCTTTCCGTGCGGACCCAAAGCGTCACAATTGCCGGTCTGAAACCGTTATTGCGATGAACTTTGACCGCAAGCTGATCCTGATCGGCGGCACCGAGTATGCGGGCGAGAACAAGAAGTCGGTCTTCACCCTCTTGAACTATCTCCTTCCTGAAAAGGGCATCATGCCGATGCACTGTTCGGCAAACCATGCTCCCGGCAACCGCGTCGACACGGCCGTCTTCTTCGGCCTTTCCGGCACCGGGAAAACCACACTTTCCGCGGACCCAGAGCGCGTGCTGATTGGCGACGATGAACACGGCTGGTCTGACAAGGGCACATTCAACTTCGAGGGCGGTTGCTACGCCAAAACTATCAACCTCAGCCGCGAAGCCGAGTCCGAAATCTACGACACTACGACTAAATTCGGTACCGTCATCGAGAACATGGTCTATGACGAGGAAACGCGCGAGCTTGATTTCACCGACGATAGCCTGACGCCCAACATGCGTTGCGCCTATCCATTGAACTACATCTCAAACGCCTCTGAAACTGCACTCGGCGGGCATCCAAAGAACATCATCATGCTGACGTGTGACGCTTTCGGTGTTCTGCCTCCGATTGCGCGGCTGACACCAGCTCAGGCGATGTATCACTTCTTGTCCGGCTTCACTTCGAAGGTGGCCGGGACAGAGCGCGGTGTGACCGAACCACAACCAACGTTCTCGACCTGTTTCGGCGCACCCTTCATGCCGCGCCGTCCCGAAGTCTACGGCCAACTTCTGCGTGACAGGATCGCCCGTCATGGTGCAACCTGCTGGCTGGTCAACACTGGCTGGACCGGTGGAGCTTATGGCACTGGTTCACGGATGCCGATCAAAGCAACCCGTGCCCTTCTGACTGCCGCTTTAGACGGATCGTTGGAGAAATCCGAGTATCGAAAAGACAAGAATTTCGGCTTTGATGTGCCGGTCCACGTGTTCGCCAGTGCAGTGCCGGATATCCTTCTGGATCCGCGCCGCACCTGGGACAACCCAGAGGCCTATGATCGCCAGGCTGCAAAACTAGTTGCAATGTTTTCGGAGAACTTCGCGCAATACGAAAGCTATATCGACGACGACGTCAGAGCGGCAGCGATCGGCTAAGATCAGTTAAGACCAGCCTTCCGTGCAAGGGGTGAAATAGCCACCCAAACGAGCCGGAGGCTGGTCACAATCCCTGGAAAGCTCTGTTTTCATTGCGTCAGGGTCACCTTCTGGCAGTGCGCCTGCTCCACATCCGGCCAGCACCAAAGTAAAAATTGCACAGCGCAAAAAATCTCTCCTACAATAAAATCTATTGTGCGTAACACACAGGAGTTAATCTCGGGTAGAGAGTTCTTTGGAAAGGGCGAACGAGCCTCGATCTAAGGGCAAACGGCTATTGAATCGCAAGGGCCACGGACCCGAAACTGTTTCAGGCATTGGACTCCAATGTCGCAATCTCAGCCCGCCCCGCTTCGGTCAGCTCAAACACACCCCGCTTAACACGCATGAACCAGCCATAATGATTTGTCGCCATCATACGTGTCGCTGTCGGCACATCCGCCCCTTTGGCGACGACCGTGCCCCTCGATGCCCCGTTCGTCGCCAGAAAACGCGCGCATTTCTGTGCATCCTGCCGATAGGCTGTGACCAAACCCACCCGCGTGGCACCCCCTATATTCGGATCGCCCACACGCCGCGCAAATTCGCGCAACAACAGCTCTTTACGCACTTTGTTTTCACGTGGGCGATAAGGAGCCGGATCGCAATGAACCTCCACCAACGCATCCTTTAAGCGAACGGTGATCAACCCAAGGCCCAAACGGCGGCAAAGCGATTTCATGTTCTTCAGCGCGGTCCAGGACGCACGTCCGGTCTTTCGGGGAACAGCCATGTAAACAACATCCGAAATCGCCTGTCGTGCAACAGCCTGATGTACCAAAGATAAAGAAAAACCTGTCTTCAGCTCAACGATTACTGGCGGATCGCCATCACGACAACCAACGACATCTGCGGCCCCTACCTCGGCCTTAACCTCATAGCCCTGCCCTTCAAGAAACGCCTTTATCGGCGCATAAAGCTCGGTTTCGCGCACTTGGCACTGCCTCATTACTGTTGGGGTCACCATGCAAAATCCCCCGCCCGGCATCAAGAACCAGGCGAGGGAATGGTTCAGCGCCCTCCGGTTCTACCCGGGAAGCGCGGCGGTTTCCCGCCCTGCTGTCCACCAAAACGTTCTTTTAAACCTGATGGCAACCGGCTTTGGTTAGGGCTGAACCCAGGCTTTTTTGACTGAACAGTTTTGGACAGATCTGTTCCGTGTCCGCGCGTGGCGGGTGACTTTGGTGTTTTGGGCATATTGCGCCCTTTCGTGAAAATGGATTTGGGGTCCGCTCAGATGAACGGCACGACACACCCCGAAAACGGGGTCAGCCTGTCTGGTCCATTGTCAGATCACTCCTGAAAAATGTGTTGGCGCCTCGACGCCAGGCATGTGCGCGGGGATTAAGCTTTGTTGTCCATTGGTCCTGCACTCCTTTTCAGATCGGCCCTGATTACTTCAGTTATGCGTGCGCGTCAAAGCTGCCGCGCAACCAGGGCGGGGTGACATCGCCGACTCCACTGATATAACGCCGCCAAATCCAACACCTTCACGGACATCGCACACATGACCATCAAAGTTTTTGGCCACAAATCCCCTGACACCGATTCCACAGGCTCGCCTATCATCTGGGCCTGGTATTTAAACGAATGCAGGGGTCAGCAGGCCGAAGCCCGTCTGTTGGGCGACCCCAATACCGAAGCCCTTTTTGTACTGCGGCGCTGGAACCTGGACCGCCCGGAGCTTTTGGAGGATGTGACAGCCGAGGACGAGGTAGTCATCGTTGACACCAACAACGTGGCCGAACTGCCGCCATCCATCAACGAGGCTAAAGTGATCGAAGTCATCGATCACCACATGCTGCAAGGTGGTCTGAAAACCAAAAGCGCTATCAATATCACAGTGCGACCGGTCGCATGCACCGCAACCATCTTGTACGACATGATGGGAACTGACGCCGAGAAGATGCCGGATCACATCAAAGGCGCGATGTTGTCTTGTATTCTGAGCGATACGCTCGAGTTCCGCTCTCCGACGACAACAGATGTCGATCGGGAACTGGCAGAAAAACTGGCGGCCGATCTGGGCATAAACATCCCGGATTACGCTTCCGAGATGTTCAGCGCGAAATCTGACGTGTCGTCTTATTCCAATTCTGAACTTCTGCGGATGGACAGCAAAGAATACGAAGTAGACGGAACAAAGTTTCGGGTCTCGGTCATGGAAACCACGTCACCAGCTACTGTTTTGGCTCGTAAAGACGGATTGGTTGAAGACATGGTCAGCGTCGCAGAAGACGACGGTGTGGATCAGGTCCTGTTTTTCCTGATCGACATCCTGAACGAAGACGCGGTTCTTTTTGTGGCCAACGATCTGGTCAAATCAGTCGCTGAGAAAAGCTTTGGCGTTTCCGTAAAAGGCGACACGGTTCGATTGCCCGGCGTGGTCAGCCGTAAAAAGCAAATCATCCCAGCGCTGAAGGTTTAAGACATTGGTTCAAATCGTAGACAGCCTTGCCGAGATTTCCGACCGTTATGATGCGGTGTTCTGCGATCTCTGGGGCTGTTTGCACAATGGCCTGAAGCCCTTTGACGAAGCTGTCGAAGCCTTGCGCACCTTTCGCGCCACCGGCGGCAAAGTTGTCCTTCTGACAAACGCTCCCCGGTCTCGACACGAGGTCGAGAAACAAATGGATGACCGTATCGGCGTGCCGCGCGATTGCTGGGACGTGATTGCTACCTCGGGCGACAGCGCCCGGTCCGCCATGTTCCAGGGCGCCATCGGCGACAAGGTCTGGTACATGGGCCCCGAACATGACCTGACCTTCTTCGAGCCGCTGCATCTGATCAATAATCCGGTTCAGATCACGCGCGTGCCGCTGGAAGACGCGACCGGCATCGCCTGCCTTGGCCCCTTTGATGCCATGGCGGACCCGGACGTGAACCGGCCTGAGTTCCTTTACGCCAAGCAAAAGGGCCTGAAACTGCTTTGTGCCAACCCCGATATCGTTGTGGATCGCGGTGAAACACGGGAATGGTGCGCCGGCGCGCTGGCCAATCTTTATACCGAGATGGGCGGCGAAAGCCTTTATTTCGGAAAGCCTCATCCTCCGGTCTACGATCTGGCGCGGCGCCGATTGGCCGCGCTCGGCGGTCTGGTGCCCGACAGCCGTATACTGGCCATCGGCGATGGCATTCTGACGGATATTCGGGGCGCTTTGGGCGAAGATATCGATAGCCTGTTCATCACTGGCGGGCTGGCGGCGGTCGAAACCAAGACCCAGCGCCAGCCGGATCAGGCCGCGCTGGATGCCTATGTCGAGGGACAGCAACTTACGCCAACCTATGCGGTCGGATATTTGAGGTAGTTTCCGTTTTTGGTTTCGCCCCGACTTCGTCGAGTCGATCCGCTGGGGCGCTGCCCCAGACCCCGGAGTATTTTTGATCAGAAGAATTGGGAATGCGGTCGGAACACACTTAAAACATTAGCCTCCAATATAAACTCGAGACTGACCAAGCGCGGACAGACTCGACAGTCCGCTCTTTCTTTCTGGTAGAAATACTCCGGGGGAGTGTGAGGGGGCAGCGCCCCCTCGCCCACCGCGGTGCATGAAGTGCAGCGCAAAAAAAGACCCCGCCGAAGCTGGCGAGGTCAAGTCGGTCAGTGCCGTGGGGCGGCCACAGGCACCGGCGGTATTCAAATTCTCATGTCACATTTCGGATCGGATCTGCTGGCGCAGCACATCAATCGAAACGTTCTTGCCCTCTTTGCGGAAGTGCCAATATGTCCAGCCATTACAGCTTGGCGCACCTTCCAAAGCTGCACCCACCTGATGGATCGACCCCTTGATATCATCTGCAATCAATGTCCCATCAGCCCGCACTTTCGCTGCCTGACCACGGGGCGATATCAGCACCTCACCCGGGCGTAGCATCCCACGTTCAACCAGTTGACCGAAAGGCACCCGCGGCTCGCTTCGTTTGGAAACCGAAACCTCCAGCGCAGCCTTGTCAAACTTTCGAACCTTGGAAATCCGCTTCGTCGCCACATCGCGATAGGCTTTTTCCCGTTCAATTCCAATGAATTCGCGCCCCAGCATCTTGGCCACAGCGCCGGTCGTCCCGGTCCCGAAGAACGGGTCCAACACCACGTCACCCGGATTGGTCGTGCCCAACAAAACCCGGTGCAACAGGCTTTCAGGTTTCTGCGTCGGATGCGCCTTATCGCCGTTTTCGTCCTTCAGACGCTCGTGCCCGGTGCAGATCGGCAGCACCCAATCGGACCGCATCTGCACCCCTTCATTCAACGCCTTCAGCGCCTCGTAGTTGAACGTGTATTTCGATCCTTCGTCCTTCGACGCCCAGATCAATGTCTCATGGGCATTCGTCAAACGCTTGCCCCGGAAATTCGGCATCGGGTTCGACTTGCGCCAAACCACATCATTCAGGATCCAGAACCCCTGGTTCTGCAACTCAGCGCCCATGCGGAACACGTTGTGATACGACCCGATCACCCAAATCGCACCGTTCGGCTTCAACAACCGCCGCGCAGCCGCCAGCCAATCGCGTGTAAACTTGTCATAAGCTCCAAAGGATCCAAACTGATCCCAAGCGTCATCAACCGCATCAACCTTGGAATTATCCGGGCGATGCAAATCCCCACGAAGTTGCAAATTGTAAGGAGGATCCGCAAAAATCAGATCGACCGAAGCCTCAGGAAGCGACCGCATAACCTCGATGCACTCGCCGTCCAGAATCGTATTCAATGGCAGCTTTTTAGCTGCTTTTTCCGTCTTCGTCGTCATCTCTGCCTCTGTCCCCAGACCTGTTCGCGGTCCACGTATTCGTTGGCCTAAAGATGAGTCAAAGGTGATTCGCCGTCAAATTCTTTTTTGAATCAAGTGCTTACGAATTTCTCTTGTCACAAGATATTGTGGACGGTCTTGAACGAACGTCTATGGTGTGGGGTCACCCCGAGATTTTGAAGCGCCTCGCGATGTGCTTTTGTCGGGTAACCGGCGTTTCGTTCCCACCCATACCCGGGGTGCTGTTGCGCCAAATCCACCATGATGCGATCGCGCACCACCTTGGCGACGATAGACGCCGCCGCGATCGAGACACTGCGACCGTCCCCTTTGATCAACGCGGTTGCCGGGCAAACCAGATCGCGCGGGATCATGTTGCCGTCGATCAGCGCATGATCCACCGGCACCCCCAAACCTTCCATCGCCCGACACATCGCCAGATGGGACGCGCGCAGGATGTTGATCTGATCAATCTCCTCAACGCTGGCATGGGCCACTGACACCAACGCGACCGCCTCAATCTCAATGGCCAGCCGGTTGCGGGCCTTGGCGCTCAGTTTTTTGGAATCGTTCAGCCCTTCCGGGATGTTGTTCGCATCCAGAATAACCGCCGCAGCCGTTACCGGGCCCGCCAGCGGACCGCGCCCCACCTCATCGACGCCTGCCACCCGCGCAAAACCTGAACGCACCGCCTCCAACTCAAATGAAAAATCCGGTCCCGCCATGAACCAACACAAACACCACTCGCGAGTGGTCCACAAGAAGAAGGGCTGCTCGGATCAAACCGAAACTAACCACTCGTTCCACGTGCGCGTCGCACTGTTTCTAGTTCGGCTTTCAAACGCTCTTCCTCCTCCAGAAGGAATTGCGGGTCATAGTCCGCGTCCAACCCAAGCTTAGGTTTCTGGTCTTCTGGTTTGCTCTGAAGCTTCTCAAATACTACTTTGATAAATCTGACATCGCTCGAAACTGTGACCGTCTCTTCCGTAAAATTGTGCACACCAACGGTGAGCTTCCCAACATAGGCCGGCGCGATAAGTGGTCCGTGCGAAACTATCAATCCTGAGGACAGTAGATCTATGGTCGGCCCAACACGTCCAACCATGTCTCGAGGCATTCGAAAGTGTTCAAGGGTGTGCACAAATTTCGTTAAGCCCGGTTTGATGGTCAGATGCGAACCAGGTTTCAGCATCTTTGGGCGGCTGTTCCTTGGAAGCCCGTCCCAGATCCCTCCGATTTGGGTATCATAAGCAGTTGCGCGCAGCCGCGCATTCTCAAACGGCGCCAGGATCAAAGTATCGTCTGTGTATTCTGCCTCCGGGCAGTCCGCCCACTTCTCAATTAGGACACGCAATTGATGATCAACGACTATCCCCGGCATGAGGTCGAATCCGGCATTTAAGCCAAGTGTGCGAAGGTAGTACTCTGCCGGCCTTTCGGGATGTTCTCTCTCGGAAGCTTTCAGCTCGGACCAAAAATCTTCGGGCGTCCCGAGCAATTTCGCAATTGCAGTGGATGTCTCATGATCCACAGTCTTCGTCCGACCTGTAATAAGGTGCGAAATTGCACCGTCCGTCTTCCGCAAAACGGTGGCAAGCTCTTGATTCTGGACACTGTTCTTGTCCATTACAGCTTTCAGCACAGTTCCGAAAACTTCCAACTCGGCCTCCCCTGTATGTGTGCACTAGCCCCTTATACAGCAAAATACTCCCAGCAATACAGTTAAGTAACGTATGTTACAATATTTCATTTATATTGCTATAAAATTGTATATATGTATACGTACGTGATTTCACAAGTACCACCAGGGGAGATCAATCAAATGGGCAAAGGGTCACAAAACGACAATCAAACGATCATCATCAACAATTACAATGCGCCAACCGAAAAGCCCGAGACCAAGGAACCAGAGATTGAAAACAAAGGACTGTTTTCACTGGCTCGCCAACGTCTTGTTCGCTGGCTCAACAAAGTTCTTTAATCTACGCTCCTCAAGAACTAGGGCGGCCCTCTGTCACCAGAAGACCGCCCCTTACTCGTACCCACCCACTCGTGAGATTAACCCATCCCACTCGTTACAACCTTGGGCCGGGAGGGATGAAGTCCCGGCCCACCGGCGCAGATGGAGATGTGCGGGATACCCGCGCCGGTATTCGATATGTCTTTAACGTGTCGCGACCTTCCATCCGTCGCGTCTCAGGCACCTTGCACCGAACACGGTGCGGAACCCGCGGTTTGTTCGCACAACAGTTTCGCAGGAAACCGGCAGTTTCGACGCGTGCCTGTAGTTGCGGTTCAGACACCGCGATCCATAGGCCAACCGATCCCGACGATCCGTCTCGACCACGCGAAGACACGCCTGCGGCAGCGCCTTCTTCTTATATCCGCGTTTGGCTTTCGGCCCTTTGCGCTGCTCATAGTCACGCACACGACCATCAATCACGCGCCGCCCGTCAAAGGTCTGCTCGATAGACCCAAGCCTGCCAGCGCGCGTCGTTGTCGACGCACGACCGCGATCATTTCGGTTATCAATCGCTTTGGCGATAATCCCTACTGCAACAATCCCGGCGATAGCCTTGGCAAGATCATTGCCATCTGCGCTTGCGGCGTTGGGCATAAAGCTTGCGCTGGCAAGCGCGATACTGGCGACGATGGCAGGAATACTGTTCATAACTGGCCCCATTGGGTTTGCTTCGAAAACACGCAGCAGTGCGATGGGGTCAAATTGGGGCGAACAGCAGAAGTCACGCAATATCGCCGCTTTGCTATGCCATAACAGCCGCCGAAATCCCCGTTGTTATTGATTTTCAATGCGGGAAACAGCAGGGTCGCCCCATGAAGTATCCCATGTTGATAAGCACGACCGCTTTGGTCACCGTCCTAGCCGCCCACGGCGCGTCAGCAGCCTGTTACGCCGATTACAAGGCCAAGCAGGAAAATCCGCTGCGCCTTCACTATGGCGTGGTGCAGGTTGACGCCAATCCCTGCCAGATGTCAGGTGCCGTCAGGAAATCTGTCGCCAACAGGGTCGCCGCAGGCGGCTGGAAAGTGCTACAGGTGCAATCAGTCTTTGATGAAAGCGGACTTGATGCCAAAAAGCGGGATGCAGGTGAGTATTTCCTCCGTTTCTGACGCGCGCGCTGCCGGTGCGCGGGTGGTTGCCCTTGGGATTGCCGCAGTCGTGGTTATCCTTGGCAGCGCGGCTGCCTTCTTGTTGTGGCGGCTACCGTCGGCGAATGCGTTCAACGAACGGGTCGAGCGTATCTTTATAGAGAACGCCGATCTGACTTCGGGCGCCGAGATTAAATTGCTAGAAATCCTGGCACAATCTGGCACCGCCTTTTCCGATGTCCTGACCAGCTATCGCTTCGTGATTTTCGTGCTGATGCTGTTTGCTACCGGTTTGTTAATCGCTTCGTTAGTCTTTGTGGTCACCATCATCGTGCTGAACCGCCGGATCGGTGCCATCGAACGTCAGGGCATTCAGGTGTCGTCCCTTGTCATTTCACGCGAAGAAAACGCGGTTCTGATGAACGACATGGAATTCAAACTAACCGGCGCGGCGATTGAGACGCTGGCGGTCTTGGCCGAAGCGCGTATGGACGGTGACGTCTTGTCTGGCGCGGAAATCGAGGCGATGATTTCCGGCAAACGCCCCGAAGACTGTGAAGAAGCTGCCGGGGCCACGCGGATAAAACGCCTGCGCGACGCGCTCGGGAACCAAATGGTTGCCGAATTGTTAATTAAGACCGTCGCGCGCCAAGGTTACGTTTTATCAATAGATCAGGACGCGATCAGCATGAACTGAGGGCCCTAGCCCGGCCCATGCCCCTCGCGATAGCGGATCTCGCGCTGCGGGAACGGTATCTCGACACCGGCATCCTTCAGCGCGTTCCAGATCAAAAACCGCACTTCAGAAGCATATTTGTTCTTCCCGTCGTCGATCCCTTCAACCCAAAACTCGACCCCGAAATCCACGCCGCTGTCGCCAAACCCCTTCAACTCGCAATCCGGCCCTTCAGGGTCGTCCAACACGCCGGGATGCGTCGCCACTGCATTACTAATCAGGTCCGGGATCATGTTGATGTCCGTGTCATACGACACCGAGAAATCCACCTCATACCGGTTCCCTGACCCTGCATCCGACCAGTTGGTGATCCGCGAGATGATGAAATCTTCGTTCGGAACCACAATCCACTTGCCGTCAAACGTCTCTAAAATCGTCGCCCGCGCGCCCAGTTTGATAATCGTCCCGGCCTCGCCACCGTCCAGCTCGACGTAGTCGCCAACGGTCGCCTGGCCCTCCAGCAACAGAATTATCCCCGAGATGAAGTTCGACGCGATCTTCTGCAAGCCAAAGCCAAGACCAACACCTATGGCGCCACCAATCAGCGCGAATGCCGAAAGGTCTAACCCCATCACGTTCAGCAATATAAGACCAACGGCGGCAAACACCGCCATCTCGAAGACCTTCGCAGCCAACTCCCGCGTCGGCACCCGGATGGTCTCTTGCGCGCGGATGTAGGTCGTACCGGTGTCCGCCGACCAGCGACCCAGCCAGAACAACACCGACCCTGCAATCAACGCCCGCACGATGGCCAGTAACGAGAAATCGATCCGTCCCATCGCGAACCGCGTTGCGTCCAGCGCTGCCACGATGGGTTCGAACAGGCCAACCACATGAAGCGCGGCGATTGGCATGGCGATGTATTTGCCCAGCGTCTTTAAGAAAGGATCTGTGGCGATGTCCTTCAAAATCTGGCGCACTGCCAGGAAGACAAACACTCGCTTGCCCAGTGCTATCACCGCACCCGAGCCAAACAGGGACCGCGTAATCTGCTCGCCCGCTGCCGTGAACGCATAGGCCAGAACCGGCAGCAGCAACGGCAGGAACATGACGGTAAACCGCATACCCTTGGCCAAGGTGCGCTGGGTCGCGTCGCTGGTTTGAAGCAAGCGCTCCAACCGTGGCCGCGCCCAGGCCGACACCACAACCGCCAACAAGTAAGCCGCAATCAAAAGCCCGAATTGGGCATAGGCCGCTGGAGACGTGATCCACTCCAAAAGGACGCCCGCCCCCTGCTCGTAATATCCTTCCAGCGTCTCAATCATGATCCAATACCCCTAAATCCAGCCGAGCTCATTGCGCCCATAAATGACGTGTTTGCCTGTTTTTTCCCATTATTTGTGCCAATCGGCCACCCTACATTTCAAGTGTCGGGTCGGCATCGATCATCCCCGTTGTCCCTGGACCCGGCCCCCTCGGTCGTAAGGCGCGTCCCTACGTCCGAGGTTGGGAATTCAGTGTGTGGGCGCGAGCTGTGTTTTACGAGTGGGGGAGGCACGGTTGAACGTGTCCAAGCCAGGTCAGCTACATGACCATTTAACCAAGGGGGGTCGGGCACGTTGCTCGGCCCCTCTTTCGTCAGCTTCCCGGACCAGACTCATTCTGCAAATGCAGCTTCATTTCAACCAAAACCCTTTGAAGCGAGTTGGTCTCGTCCAATAGGCGTTTCGCCTCATTCAACGAAATCACGCCGTCATCAATTGAATGATTGTATTCGGCCATCAATGTTGCAAAGCGTTGCGACAAGCGGATCACATCACTGTTCAACCCGCCATCGTTTGCGTCGTGGTCGTCACCATACTCCAGGCTCAGGTTCTGCAACTCGGCAAGCGCCTTGGTCACAAACGGCGCCGAGGCGACCTGCTCCAGCTCCAACACCACATTCACCGGCATGAACCGATCAAAGTTTTCGCTGGCCATCGACGCATAACGTCCCAACGTCGCTTTCGACTTTCCCGAAACCTCGCACGCCTTGGCGTAACCGATGTCTTTGATCAGGGCTTCGATATGGCGTTTCAGATAATCCCTCTGCGCGGCGCTTTCTTTGGCGTCCGTTGTCATCCAAGTTCCTTTTCGGCTTTCCCCGTTGCCGTGGCCCGACTTTAAGAGAAATATCGCGCGCTGCATACCTGCAAAGAACGATACGGTTTAGATCAGCGGCACCGCGCCAGTCAGGTTTTTGGACAGACTGCTTCGGCTTCAATTTCAACCCGATAACCGCCGATCAATCCCGCTACCACAACAAGTGTGTTTGCCGGTTTGATCCCGCCGAAAATCCGACCATGTGCCAGCGACACGGTCTCTACATCCGCCTCGTCAACAATGTAGATGCGCGTGCGCACGATGTCTTCGGCGCGTCCGCCCAGCGCGGCAAGAGCTGCCAATATCTTATCGATGACATATATCGTTTGCGCACCCGCATCATCTTTTGCCACGACCCTGTCGGAACCAGCCGTTGCGGTGGTGCCGGAAACCAATATGCGGTCGCCGACACGTTGAACGCGGGCATAACCGGCGATGTCTTCCCACTTCGACCCGCTCAAGACTTGTTGCCCGCCTTGCCGATGGGGCGTTTCGGTGGCGACATGCTGCAACGGCATCTCGTCCAAATGGTGACTAAGGTCCCCCGACGCAGTCAGAAACGGCGGCTTTCGGTATTCATCTCCACAGTCGCCCGGAACTTCGCGGCTGCCTGCAAATGCAGCCGTCAGCAGTGCCGTATCACCTTCGTCCAACTCGAACGAAAACAGGCGCAGGTTGTCATCGACGTGCGCCCGTTCACCCAACCGGGCGCCGATAATGACACCTGCGACTGCCGAATGCTCCAACACCCAGCGTGTTGCGACATTGGTGATCGAAACCCCGTGTTTCTGGGCCACGATATTCGCGGCGACCAAGATAGCCTGATAGGCATCCCACCCTCCGGCAACATCAATAAACCGTTTGTATTTGCTCTTTGACCAATCCGCGATCTCGTCCGGTTCCGCCTGCCCAAGCCAGCGATCCGAAAGAAACCCTCCGCAAATCGTCCCATAGGCCAGAAGCCGAACACCGGTTTCTGCACACAAGTCGGACAATACACCTGAAGCCCGGCGATCCATCAGCGAAAAAGAAACCTGATTGGTCAGAATTGGAACACCATCCGACAAGGCCACCCGAAGATGCGCTGCATCGAAATTCGTCACCCCAATCTCGCCAATCAGCCCTTCGTCGCGCAACCGCGACAACTCGTGCAGGGCATCCAGCCAAGCCGGATGCTGAAAGCTCCACCAGTGAAACTGCAACAAATCAACGCGCTCTACACCTAGCCGCGCCAGTCGATCCTGAACACCGGCCCGCACCACGTCAGCCGTCATTGGCCCCGGCGAAGGGCACCATTTGGTCAGCGCGGTCACACCCGAGCCAGCGTCGCCAGCCAATAAACGCCCCGTAATAATCTCGGCACTTCCATAGTGATCGGCCATGTCAAAGGTATCGAAACCGCGTTCAGCATAACCCGCCAGCCATCCAGCTCCGGTGTCTGGATCAATCACGTCACCATCTTTTTCAATGTCCGCAACTTGCCAAAGCCCAGTCAGCACGCGCGATATCTCAAGATCATTCGAAAGGCGCAGGCGCTCTGGGCGTGCAGATGACGACATGAATTTGGCCTTTCTTTCCCCCGCAATGCGCATATGACCTTGAGGGCCGCGCAACATGCTTTACCGTGTGCCAGATAAAACGAAGCACACAGCGGCGTCCAGCAGAAGGGGTGGAATGGAACCGGACCAGAACGATCAGGGTTTTTGGCTGTACGATCTAAAGGTCGAAACCGTTCTCGACGGTCGCACTCCTGTTTGTCGTCATATCGAAGGCGAAAGTTTTCTGGTGGAAGGCGAAACACTGGTCTTTGGGCCAGATACGCGCCTGTCCATGTATGCGCTTGCCGCGCTTTTACCTTTGCTGCCGGTGAAACAACGCATGACCGACCCGAACGACTGGATCAGCACCGATGCCGAAGTCGCCTGTGCGGATCCCCACTGCGGCGGCCGGTTTCGTATCTCACGGTTGGACAAACGCTGGTTCTCTCACGCTGAAACGACTGGCCTGCCAGATAACCGCGCCAAACCTTATTGGCAGACCGAACGCTCATGACAGTTGAAGCAGTCGAACTACGCCCGGGCTACGGGATATCACGCGTGATCAAAGGTGGCTGGCAACTGGCCGGTGACCACGGCCCTGTTGATCGCACGGACGCCATTCGCGACATGGAAGCCTTTCTGGACGCAGGCATAACGACCTTCGACTGCGCCGACATCTATACCGGCGTTGAAGAAATGATTGGCGAGTTTATCGCAGATGTGCGCCGCCGCCGTGGGGCCGATGTGGCCAGTCGCGCCCGCATTCATACCAAGCTGGTGCCAGATTTAGGGCTTCTGGAAAACATTCAGGTCAAAGACGTCGAAGCCATTGTCGACCGCTCGCTCAAACGGCTGCAGATCGATCAATTGCATGTGGTTCAGTTCTTCTGGTGGGACCTGTCGCTTGGCGACCCCCTGATCGGCATGGAAGCCCTGAAACAGTGCCAGGACAAAGGTAAGATCGCCCACCTTGGCGTCACCAACTGGGACGCCGCCGAAACGCAGCCATTTCTTGATGCCGGGTATGAATTGGTCTCGACCCAGGTCCAGTACTCCCTGCTTGACCGCAGAGCCGAAGCTGGCCTGACGTCATGGGCGGCCACAAACAATATTCAACTGCTGTGTTACGGCACACTCGCCGGTGGTTTTCTGACCGACCGCTGGCTGGATCAACCCGACCCGGGTTTCGCATTTGAAAACAGAAGTTTGGTCAAATACCGCCTGATCATCGATGAATTTGGACCCTGGGCCAAATTCCAGAACTTGCTGCGCACCCTGAAATCCATCGGCGACAAGCACGGCGTCTCGCTCTCCAGCGTCGCCACACGCTGGGTGCTCGATCGCCCGCAGGTCGCCGCCGCAATCGTCGGCGCCCGCTATGCCCGCCACCTACCAATGACTCTTGAGGCTTTTGCATTTCAGTTGGACGCTGAAGACCGTGGTGCAATTCAGGCGATATTAGACACCGCCCCCGGACCCAAAGGATCTGTCTTCGCGCTTGAACGTGATCGCAACGGTCGCCACGGCAAGATTATGAAATACAACCTCAACACTCGCCCCGATGACAAGGTTCTTGGCAGTGACTGAGGTTATTCTGTCCACCAAAGGGTTGTCGCGCAGCTTTGGCTCGGTGCGCGCCGTCGATGATGTTTCGCTTGATATTCGGCAAGGATCGATCACCGGGTTAATCGGCCCCAATGGCGCGGGCAAATCGACCTTATTCAACCTGCTAACCGGGGCATTGAACCCGGATCAAGGCCACGTTCATCTAATGGGCAATGATGTAACCAACATGCCGCCCGATCGCCTGTTTCAAAACGGGCTGGGACGTACTTTTCAGATCCCCCGACCCTTTGCCCGGATGAGCGTTTTAGAAAACGTCATGCTGGCCCCAACACAGCAAACAGGCGAGACCATCACCGGCCCGTTCCTGTTCCGCACCCGCATGCAGTCGCAAGAACGCCAAATCCGTGACAAGGCGCTTGAGGTCCTTGATTTCGTCACACTCGGTGACCTGGCCGATCACCCTGCCGGCCAGATATCCGGCGGGCAGATGAAACTCTTGGAATTGGCGCGTGTTCTGATGGGGGACCCAAACCTCATCCTTCTTGACGAACCCGCGGCCGGGGTTAACCCGGTTCTGACCCAGACACTGATCGGCAAGATAGAAGAGCTGAACAAGCGCGGAACAACATTCGTGATTATCGAGCACGATATGGATTTCGTCATGCGCCATTGTGATCCGGTCATCGCACTTGCCGAAGGTAAAGTCGTCTTTCAGGGTACCAGCGAAGAAGCAAAATCCAATCCAGTGCTGCTCGACGCTTATCTTGGGGCAATGGAAGATGGCTGATCTGATCCTCCAAGCGCAAGGCGTCACCGCCGGTTATGTGCCTGACTTGCCCATCCTGCGCTCAGTTTCGCTTGATGCGCGTGCCGGGCAGGTCACACTGATCATCGGCCCAAACGGCGCAGGCAAATCAACGCTGATCAAAGCAATCGCTGGGCTGATTCCGGTTAGCAGAGGCCAGATTTCGTTCGAAAACGCTGACATAACGCATATGCGCACTGACCAAATGGCAATCAAAGGCATCGCCTATGTTCCGCAAACTGACAACATATTTCGCAGCCTGACGATCCGCCAAAACCTCGATCTGGCACTTCGTCGAACAGGCGGAAATGCGTCAGCAACACTGGACCGCCTTTTCAACCAGTTCCCGGCGCTGGCAGACAAACATCGCGACAAAGCGGGCACGCTTTCCGGCGGGCAACGGCAATTTTTGGCAATTGCCATGGCCCTTGCTTCGGACCCTCGCCTTATCCTGATGGACGAACCGTCAGCCGGTCTAAGCCCCAAGGCCGCACAAGAGGTCTTGGAACACGCCCGCGCGCTGACTGAGAGGGGCGTCTCGATCCTTTTGGTAGAGCAGAATGTCAATCAGGCACTGCGGCTGGCTGACCACTGTTTCATTCTGGCCGAGGGACGAAATCAGGTCGACGGACGCGCCGAAGATCTATTGAACGACGACGTTGTCGGCGAGATTTATCTCGGCGGGCGCAGGATCGGGGCCGCATGATCCAGAACCTGATCGATGGGGTCCTGACCGGCTCGTATATCTCGCTGGGAGCAATCGGCCTGACACTGGTGATGCATATATTAAGGTTCGCCAACTTCTCGCACGCCGAACTTTTGTCACTTGGGGCCTATTTCGCCCTGGTTTGCGACGCGCTGGTATCTGCACTGGCACCGGCTTTGGCAATCAAACTTGCACCACTGTCCATGACATGGGCGTTGGCAGCAGCAATCGTCATTTCGATGGTGATCACGGGCCTATCCGCCTTGGTGATTGACCGATTAGTGTTCAAACGTGTGCGCGAAAAAGGGCAGGAACTATCTATGGTCTTCGCCAGCTTCGGCATGGCTTTGGTGATCCGAAACATCATTGGCCTAATCTTTGGACTTAGCCCGCAACTGTACTCTCGCGATATCGCTTTTGCCAAAGTTCTCAGCCTTGACCCCCTTATCCTGGTCAAGCCGGACCAGGTGTTCGTGCTGATCGCTGCACTGGCGATCATGCTGATCCTGCACCTTGTTCTTTCGCGCACAACCTTCGGATACTCTCTGCGCGCGGTGGCAGAAAATCCGTCATTGGCTCAAGTTAACGGCATCAATTTGGCGCGCACCATCATGGCCGTCTGGCTGATCGGCGGCGGACTTGCTGCCGTCGCTGGCGTCTTTTACGGCCTTAGCCACCAGTTAATTCCGGTTATGGGGCGCGATTTGGTCTTGCCGATATTCGCCGCCACCATCGTCGGAGGCATCGGTAGCGTCTATGGTGCCGTGCTAGGCGGGTTCATCGTCGGCGTCGCTGGCAACATGGCCCTTGTCATCCTGCCATCAGGATACACACCCTCTGTGCCATTCCTATTGATCCTGCTGGTGCTGATGATCCGACCCCACGGTCTGTTTGGCGAGGCGCGCGCATGATCGGTGTCATTTCCTACCTCGTCTTCTTCGCCACAACCGCCTCGATCCTGGCAATTGCGGTTTTGGGATTGAACCTGCAATGGGGCAATACGGGCTTGTTCAATGGCGGTGTCGTCGCCTTCTTTGGTGCGGGCGCCTACGGAACACTGATCCTTGGCGGAACCACACAAGACGGGCATCTCGGTGGTTTTGGCCTGTTTTACCCCCTCGCCCTCATAGGCGGCATGGCGGCAGCCGGTTTGATGGCCTGGATCGTCGGCCTGCTCACCTTACGCCTTCGGCACGACTATCTGGCAATTGCAACTTTCGGCGTGGCCGTTGCCTTTGAAAACCTGATGCGCAACGCCGAATGGCTGGCAGGCGGCGCAAAAGGCGTGCGCGGATTCGGGCGCCCGCTGCGCAGCGCCCTGGGCGACGGATTTCTTTATAACCTGATGTTCTTCGCAGTAGTGCTGATGCTGTTGATCGCCACCTACCTGTTCCTGCAACGCCTCGTCGCCTCGCCCTTTGGTCGCTTGCTGCGTGCCATCCGCGAAGACGAAGAAGCGGCCCAATCGCTCGGCAAAAGCCCTTCCAAAATCCGCCTTACAGCGTTCATAACCGGTTCCGTCATCCTCGGTTTGGCGGGCGGCCTTTATGGCACCTTCTATGCCTTCGTCAGTCCGCAGGATGTACTGCCAACCCTGACCTTCCAAATATGGGCAATGCTCATCGTTGGCGGCGCAGGTAACAATCGCGGCGCTATCTTCGGCGCCTTCCTGATCTGGGGTGCCTGGACAGCCTCGGGTTGGGCCTTGTCGCGATTTGCGCCCATCGAAGCGCAACTCTATACTGGCTCAGTTCAATTCGTACTGATTGGGTCGGTCATTGTCGGCATGCTTATGTGGCGCCCGCAGGGACTGCTGCCTGAGCGGCTGGTTGTATCACAAAGGGGAAAAACCCCATAAGACCAAATAGGGAGTGTAACATGTCATTTTTTAAATACCTCGGGGCCGTGTTTGGCCTCGTGCTGGGGCTATCAACGCTAAGTGGCGTCGCCTACGCACAAGACTGTACAACAAAGATCGGCGCTGTTCTGCCAACTTCCGTCGACTGGGGCCGCCCAATTGCCGAAACCGCTCAGTTCGCTGTTGATCAGGTCAATGCCGCTGGCGGTGTCGCCGGATGCCAGATCGAAATGGTTCTGCGCGACACGCAGGTTGACCCCAAAGTCGGCGTCGATGCCGCCAAAGCGCTGGTCGATCTTGAAGGCGTAAATGTCCTGCTTTGCGCTGTCTCTTCCGGCGTTTCCATGCCGATCCTGACGTCCGTCACCGTGCCGGGTGGCGTCATGCAGATGTCCTGCTGCTCATCCTCGACGGCTTTCACCAAATTGTCCGAAGACGGTAAAACCGGCGGCCTGTGGTTCCGCACCTTTGCCACAACTGGCGTTCAATCTGCTGTGGCCGCAAAAGTCGCTTCTGACAATGGCCATAAATCCGTCGCTGTTCTTTATAAGAACGACGATTGGGGCCAGGACATGGCGCGTCTGATCGCAGCTGACTTTGCTGCAGTTGGTGTTGATGTAACCGCTTCTGTCGCCGTCAACGACGGTCAGCCAAGCTATCGCGCCGAAGTAACTCAGGCTCTGGCCAGCAAGCCAGAAGCACTCTACCTCGCTCTGTACCCTGCCGAAGGCACCGCCGCAGTTCGTGAATGGATTTCGCTGGGTGGCACGCAGAACATGATCATGGCCAACTCGATGAAATCCGACGAATTCCGCGAGAACGTCGGCCTGCAATACCTCGGCAAGGCGCTTGGCACCGATACAGCGTCGCCTCGTTCCGCCAGCGCTGACGCTTTCCGCGCAGCCTATGTAGAGCGTTTTGAGTCCGAGCCGAATGGCCCAGGACTGGCCAATAGCTATGACGCTGCCATGATTGCGCTTCTGGCCATGGAAGCCGCCGGCCAAGGTGCCTCGGGCGAAGCGATCGCAGCTGCCGTTGCTAAAGTGACCGATCCAAACGGCACAGCTGTCACCGCCGACACCGCAGGCTTTGCAGCCGCGAAAGAGGTTCTCGCAGGCGGCGGGACTGTGATGTATCAGGGCGCAACCGGCAACGTTCAGTTCGACGAAAACGGCGACGTCTCGGCACCTGCCGTCGTCTGGTCGTTCAATGACAGCGGCACTCAAGAAGTCGAGTATATGTCCTTGACCGACGTAGATGCCTTCATCGCGTCGTTGAAGTAAGCCTTCGGTCTCATACACCGAAAATCTACGGCAAGCCGCCCCACCGGTGGCTTGCCGTTTTTCTTTCCGAGTCTTCGAATTCAGATGGGAATGGCGGCCCCGATAGGAGTCGAACCTATGACCTACCGCTTAGGAGGCGGTTGCTCTATCCTCTGAGCTACGGGGCCTGCGCGCGATGTTTGTGCAATTTCTGCGCTCTGTGCAAGGCACCAAAGTTATCTAACCGGTTGCACGACATGTGAATCCGCGCGACCATTGTCCAACTGCAATAGCACTCACTTCGAAAGTCCCACTTTTCACCATGACGGACAAAAAGATTATCCCGATGAACGACGACATCGACATGCCACCGCGCCGCCCCCTGACACTTCGTGATGTTTCCGAAGCATCGGGCGTGTCCGAAATGACTGTCAGTCGCGTGTTGAGAAACCGGGGCGATGTGTCAGATGCCACCCGCAAAAAGGTGCTGAAAGCTGCCAAGACCCTTGGCTACGTTCCCAACAAGATTGCTGGCGCACTGGCGTCCAGCCGCGTGAACCTGGTCGCCGTCATTATCCCGTCGCTGTCCAATATGGTCTTCCCAGAAGTCATGACCGGCATCAGCGAGGAATTAGATGGCACTCCGTTGCAACCTGTCGTTGGTGTCACGAATTACCTGCCCGAAAAAGAAGAAGAAGTTCTGTTTGAAATGCTGTCCTGGCGACCGTCCGGCGTAATAATCGCCGGGCTGGAACACTCGGACGCCTCCAATGCGATGCTTCGCAGCGCCGGAGTGCCCGTCGTCGAGATCATGGATGTTGATGGCGATCCTGTCGATGCCATGGTTGGTATCAGCCACCGCCGCGCAGGGCGCGAAATGGCCCGTGCCATCGTCAAATCGGGTTACGAAAACATTGGGTTTCTGGGCACCAAGATGGCGCTCGACCACCGCGCCCGCAAGCGTTTCGAGGGTTTCACCGAGGCTTTGGCCAAAGAAGGGCTCGAGGTCATGGATCAGGAATTCTATTCCGGTGGCTCCGCTCTTGCCAAAGGTCGCGAAATGACCGCTGCCATTCTGAAGCGCTCGCCTGACCTCGATTTCCTCTATTACTCAAACGACATGATCGGTGCGGGCGGTTTGCTGTATTGTCTGGAAAACGGCATCTCGGTGCCGGGCGACCTTGGCCTTGCAGGGTTTAACGGCGTCGATCTTTTGGATGGACTTCCAAAACAGCTTGCAACGATGGACGCAGGGCGGCTTGAAATTGGCCGCGAAGCCGCACGTATTGTCGCCGGGCGCAGCGATGGATCCATATCCGAGTCCGGCCAACGCGTTGAACTGTCATCAACACTTCAACCTGGCGAGACGTTGCGCCGCTGGAGTCGCTGACAGACGTTTCGGATTTTTGCTAATTTCAAAATGTCTTCTGCCAAGCGCGGTAAGACATTCTCAAGCCTTCCCACTCACAGTTGTGGAAATTGCGCCTGATCTCGGGGGTTGATCCGGCGCGGTGCGGTGCATCCGCACTTTTCTGGTGAGAGGCAAAATGACCATTCCATATCTAACCCGTCAACGACGGGTATTCCCCCGGTGCGGTGAGGTTGCCCGCACGTCGGCGTTCCGAACTGCCATGACAGGTCACACAGGGGCCACATTATGTGCCTGATCTGCGCTGAAATGCAGCCTTGGATCGATGTCTGCAATTACACCGGGGTTACGCCGGCTGACGAAACGACAACGACCGCAGAGAACAGCCTGCCTGTCTATACGATGGACGAAATCGCAACCCAGTTGACCAACACTTACTGGGGCGGCAACTCATATTCCTTCAACGTCGCTCCCGGCGGATCACTTACTGTCGATCTAACCGGCCTGACGACCGCCGGTCAGGATATGGCCCGCCAATCGCTCGAAGCCTGGAGCGTTGTAACCGGCATCAATTTCATCGAAACTCATGCCAGTCAGGGCACCGCAACCGGCACGGTGGTCGAGGGTCCAGACGCCGGTTCAGGCACGATCACCGCCTACTCCATGTCCGTTGGCGATGATTTCCAGGGTAGCCTGACCGGCACCGTTGATCGCGACTCTGTCGCCGTTACTCTCGCGGCAGGCGAACGTATCACGATCAGCATGTCCGGCGATACCAGCGGCGGCAATGCACTGGACGATCCCTACCTGCGGCTGCGTGACTCTTCGGGCAATTTGCTAATGGAAAGCGACGACCACATTGGATCAGACAGTTTCATCGCCTTTCAGGCTGAAACAGCCGGAACCTATTACATTCAGGCAGGGTCCTTTAACGACGCCAGCCTCGGCGACTATGCCATTGAGGTTCGCAGTGGAATTTCTTCGCCAGACATCGGGTTCGACGACAACAGCAGCAGGGCCTACGCACAATTCTGGACCTCGGGCAGCAACATCGTAAGCTCGCAGATCAATATCGAGGCCAACTGGGCCGGGGGTGCCAATCGCACTGACGGTTATTTCTACCAAACTTACCTGCACGAGATTGGCCACGCCCTCGGGCTGGGTCACGCCGGAAACTACAATGGGGCAGCCACGTATGGCACCGACAACGACTATCTAAACGACAGCTGGCAGGCCTCAGTCATGTCTTATTTCTATCAAACAGAAAATACCTATGTAGATGCCAGCTTCGCCTATGTGATTACGCCGCAAGTTGCTGATATCATTGCAATTCAAAACCTTTATGGTGCGCCAACAGCCAACACCGGCAACGACACCTATGGCAACAACGGCACCACCGGCACCTACCTCGACAGCGCCATGTCGCTGTCGAACGCGGTCTCCTTCACGGTCTTCGACTCCGGCGGCATCGACACTTTCGATTTCGCCGATTTCGGCTTCGATCAAAGAATGGACTTGCGGGAAGAGGCTTCATCGGACCTTGCCGGGCTGAGCGGTAACATCAGCATCGCCCGCGGCACGCTTATCGAATACGGTAAAACCGGCATTGGCGACGATCAGTTAATCGGCAACACCACAGACAATGGCCTCAACGCGGGTGCGGGCGATGATACCCTGTCAGGCGGCAACGGCCATGATGCCCTTGCCGGAGATGCCGGCGCCGACGACCTTGCTGGCGACAGCGGTCACGACTTACTCGAAGGCAGCACTGAAAATGATGTGTTGGATGGCGGCGGCGGAAACGACGCTCTTTTCGGCGATGACATCACCCTTTTAGAACTGTCGAACGCTTTTCCAACCTGGACCCCGCCCGCCGATGCGCAAGCCCTATTGGACGCTGGCGATCTGCTGGCTGTTTGGGACGATATTCTGCTGGATGTCTACTCAATTGCTTAGCGAACTGGATCTAAGCAAAGTAATTGTCTCCAAAGATTATATCGGCTCCACTGCCTCCGAATAGCAGGTCATTTCCTGGGTCACCTGTCAGCAGGTCATCTCCTGCGCCACCGAATACAGTGTCATTCTGACCCCCCGCTTCCACAAAATCATCTCCATCCCCACCAAATAGCAAATCCTCGTCGACATAACCGCGAATAGTGTCATTCCCCGCCGCGCCATCAATAGTGTCACGCCCGAGACCACCCTCAATTGAATCTGCCCCTGCACTACCAAACACTGGCCCAATCAGCGGCGCCACCATTGGCCGGTCTACATTCAGAATATCAGCAATGGTCAAGTCGAGCGCACTCAGCGGCGCGCTATTGGACGTCGTCAGATGAATTACTTCATCGCCATATGAAAGCTGCGCACCCGTCGCCGTCGCCGTCACGGTCAATTGCGAAACATCGGTCAACAAATCGAACGCTGACAGGTCCAACTTATCCGTGCCAAGCTCGAAATCCGCGACCCAATCTTCCACGCCATCTTGCGCAAACACGAACAGATCCGCCCCCGTGCCCCCTGTCAGATAGTCCGATCCTGCGCCATCCAGCACAATATCGTCCCCCGCCCCGGCGGTTATGACATCATCGAAGTCCGACCCAATCATTTGGTCAGACAAGGCAGACCCGCTTAGGCCGCCACCATCACCGATAATCACTGACCCAAGGTCGCTCAGATCATAAGACAAACGCGTCAACCCGGCCTCAAACTCGACACCGCCATAAAGATGCAACGCATTATCCGAAGCGAACATTTCGAGTGAAGACAAAGGCCAAAGCGTCGTCGTCACCTCATCTGCAATCGTCGAAAGATGCACCAACCGGCCACCGGGCAGCATCGTGAACAGCGACACACCCCCATCAGAACCGCCCGCCGCCACATAAACGAAATCGCCAACAATCAGCGTGTCCACAACCGCGATATCATCAAAGCGGGTGTCGGCATCGTCCAACACGTGATCGATGAGCCAAGGCTGCGCGTAGCTATTCACTCCCAGAACAGTTAGCGACGCCGATCCAGTCGACCCGATGACCAATAGTGTTTCACCAAACCTCTGGACGACCTCAACGCCGCTTGGCCCGGAAACCGGCAAGCCTTCTTCAGAGCCATAGTTGCCCCATGGATAAAATGAACCGTCGTTTTGCACCCAAAAGACACTCAACCCATTTTCAGTTGCCGAAGTCGTAACAACAAATTTTTGAGGGGTTGTCCAAGCATCATCATCAATAACAAAACTTGCGCTGGCACTGACGTCGCCAAGGTAAGCCCAGGTTTGATCCAGAAACGAACTTTGTAGGGTTAGTTGCGCCCCGCTGTCCAAATAAAGATCAACACCGCCGCCAACGCGGCCACTGAATAACGCCGAACTCCCCAGAAAACTCACCGCAACCGGCGCAATTAACTCGACCCCGCCCGCAAACAAGCTCTGCCCAACCAACCCACCGGTCGCATCCAGATCAACCATGCCGCCCGCGCTGGCCAGCATCCCCGCAAGCGTCAGCGAGAAACCATCCGCGTCCTCATAAATCCCAAGCTTCGGCGCGATCCCGACCGTGAAATACCCCGTCAACGCCAGCGTCCCAACAGGCGTCAGAGTGCCGTCTGCATTCACTGTTACTTCGGCCACCGCGTTGTCGCTGCGCCCCAGTGCATAAAGCACGGTGCGCCCACCGATCTCCAATACCGCAAGGTCCGAAATCCCTACGGAAAGGCCCAACTCCGACCCGCTTAAAACCTGATCGACAGCCAATTGCGGCACAAGTACCCCCAACAGCAACCGAGCCACCCCTTTGGCCCCGCATCTTTGTCGGCGATTCAGGTAAACATTTGATTGTCAGGAGATTATTTCGAACTTCGTCACATCAACCATACCCCGGTCGGTTATCTTCAACGCGGGAATGACTGGCAGCGCCAGAAAGGCCAGCTGCAAAAACGGCTCCTCCAAGGTCACGCCCAGTGACCGCGCCGCATCGCGCAGTTCAACCAGCCGGTCGCGCACAAATTCAAACGGCTCAAGGCTCATCAGCCCGGCCATCGGCAGCGCCAACTCGGCCAAAACCTCACCGTCGCACGTAACGACAAACCCACCTTCAATTTCTGACAATCGGTTCGCCGCCAACGCCATATCGTCATAGCTGACCCCGACACAGGCAATGTTGTGATGATCGTGACAAACAGTCGAGGCTATCGCCCCCGCCTTCATCCCGAACCCGCGCACAAATCCCGCTGCAATGTTTCCGTTCTTCCCATGCCGTTCCACAACCGCAATCCGCGCCAGATCCCGCGCCGAGTCGGGCCGTTTGTCGCCGTCCACAATCGCAATGTTCTCGTGCAGATGCTCGGTCAGGATCTTGCCTTCAATGATCCCGATCACGTCAGTATCTTCCCGGTTCCCGGTCGTGCGAAAATCGGCGGGACCGACCCGTGGCGCCTTGACCGAATTGCGTCCAACAATCGGCAGCTCCTCCCTACCCATGAAAGCAGCCTCATCCACCAATCGCCCAGCGCAAAACACCTTCGCTGCGTGACACCCCTCAAGACTATCCACAGCGACGATATCCGCCCGCATCCCCGGCGCGATTAGCCCCCGGTCCCTCAACCCAAACGCCTCCGCCGCCGAAAGGCTCGCCGCGCGATAGGCCGCCAACACCGGCGTTCCCAGCGCGATCAACGTGCGGACCATATAATCCAGATGCCCATGCTCGGCGATATCAAGCGGGTTCCGGTCATCGGTGCAAAGACACATATATGGCGACGTCCGCTCGCTCAGAAGCGGTTGTAAAGCGTGCAAATCCTTCGAAACCGACCCCTCGCGGATCAACACCCGCATCCCCTTCTGCAACTTCTCGCGCGCCTCTTCGGCCGTAGTCGCCTCATGCTCGGTCCGAATGCCGGCGGCGATATAGGCGTTCAGATCCTTGCCCGACAAAAGCGGACAGTGCCCGTCAATGTGCCCGCCCTCAAACAACGCAATCTTCGCCATCGCGTCCGGATCCCGATGCACGACACCCGGATAGTTCATGAACTCCGCCAATCCGATCCCGGAAGGATGCCCCATCAGCTCGGCGATATCAGCCGCTTCCAAAGCCGCCCCCGCCGTCTCCATATCAGTCGATGGCACGCACGATGACAATTGCACCCGGATATCCATCAACGTCCTCTCGGACGCCGCCTGAAAATACCGGATCCCCTCGGCACCAATCACATTCGCAATCTCATGCGGATCACAAATCGCCGTCGTCACCCCGCGCGGCGCAACACAGCGATCGAACTCAAACGGAGTTATCAACGAGCTTTCGATATGCAGATGCGTGTCAATGAACCCCGGCACCAAAGTCAGCCCGCTAACATCAACGACAGTCTCGCCTTCATACGCCTCAGCAATCCCGACAATCGTGTCGCCCACAATTGCCACGTCGCCTTCGATGAAATCGCCAGTGATCAGGTCAAACACCCGTCCGCCGCGCAGCACGACATCCGCAGGCACATCCCCGCGACCAGCAGCAATTCGGGTTTCAATCTCGGCCTGACTCATTGCGAAAACTCTCGGGGTAAATTCAATCCCCCGAACCAATCAGACTATGCGCGCCCTGACCAGCCCTTGGGTCAGGCAGGCACCATCGCCATCAGCTCTTTCCAGCGATGACAGGCAACCTCGTGCCCCGATCCATCGCCTTCCAACACCGGCTCGTCCTTCTTGCAGACATCAATGGCGTTCGGACAACGTGTATGGAATTTGCACCCCGACGGCTGGTTCGTGGGCGACGGTATCTCGCCCTCTAATTTCTGTGCCTTACCGCGATCATCCGGGTCCAGCGACGGGATCGCCGAGAAAAGCGCCTTGGTATAAGGATGCCGTGGCCCTTCGAACATTTTCCGCGTCGGGGCCGTTTCAACCAACCGTCCCAGATACATCACCGCCACGTGGTCACAGGTATGCGCCACCACTGACAGATCGTGGCTGATGAACATAAACGTCAGACCCATCTCGCGTTGAATCTCTTTCAGCAGATTTAGCACATCCGCCTGAATAGACACATCCAGCGCCGCAACACTCTCATCCGCCACAATGAACTTCGGCGCCGACACCAAGGCCCGCGCAATCGAAATCCGCTGACGCTGCCCACCAGAAAATGCATGGGGGAACCGGCGCAAATGCTCCAGGTTCAACCGACACTTGGCCGCAATCTCTCGCACCCTCTCATCAGTCTCTTCACGCGAAGATGTCAGCCCCATCACTTCCAACGGCTCAGCAATAATGTCCCGAACCGTCATCCGAGGGGACAGTGCCGCGTAAGGGTCCTGAAAAATCAACTGCGCCCGTTTGCGGTAGTCCTTCAGCTCGTCCTTATCGATGGTTTCAAGATCGTATTCGACTTCTTCATCCGAATAATGTGCAGACCCTGCCGTAATCGGCGCCGCCTTCAACAACGCACGCCCCAAAGTCGTCTTGCCCGACCCGCTTTCGCCAACCAGACCGAAGAACGATCCCTTCTCGATCTCGACCGAGACGTTATCGACCGCCTTCAACACCTGCTTGTTGAAAATCGAACCGCCGATCTGAAATCCAACAGACAGGCCCTTGGCTTTGATCAGAATATCACTCATTCCGCTGCCTCCGAATAGATGTGGCAGCCGACGTGGTGCGTATCACTCACCTTCACATCGCGCGGCAATTTCGACATGCACTGGTCGCCAACGACCTGACCGCACCGGGTGTTGAACACACATCCAGGTGGGCGCTCCAGTGGTGACGGAATATCCCCCGGCACCGGCGACAGGGGCGAATCCAGATCGTCCATCTTCGGCAAGGCGTTCAGCAGCCCTTGAGTATAGGGATGCTTCGGATTGCGGATCACTTCGCGCACCTCACCTTCCTCAATCATCCGGCCCAGATACATCACATTCACTTTGTCCGCTGTCTGGGCAACCACGCCCAGATCGTGGGTGATGAAAATGATGCCCATGTGAAATTCATCCACCAGGTCTTTCATTAGGTCGATCACCTGCGCCTGAATGGTCACATCCAGCGCGGTTGTCGGCTCATCCGCGATCAGCAACTTTGGTCGCGTCGACAGCGCCATAGCAATCATCGCCCGCTGGCGCATACCACCTGACAATTCAAACGCATACTGATTGAACCGGCTGGCCGCGTCCGAGATCCCGACCCTGTCCAGCATCTCAATCGATACTTCCTTACACTTCGCCTTGCTCATGTCCGAGTGCAGCAATAGCTGTTCGACCATTTGCTTGCCGATAGAAATCGCCGGGGCAAAACTCGCCATTGGCTCCTGGAAAATCATCGAAACTGCCCCACCGCGCACAACATTCAATTCGCGCGGCGTTTTCAGCGACAGCACATCAACTGGCCCGTCTTCCGTGTGCAGCGTGATCTTGGATTCAGGCGTATAAACCGCGTTGCGCGCATTCAAATGCATCAACGCCTTGGCGGTCACAGATTTCCCCGATCCGCTTTCGCCGACCAGCCCCATCACCTCGCCCTTGTCGATGGTAAAGCTAACATCATCGACCGCCGTGATCAGACCCTCGTCGGTCTTGAACTTCAGCGTCAGGTTTTCAACTTCGATTAACGCGCTCATTTCTTGGCATCCGAGTAAGGATCGGCGGCATCTCGTAGCCCGTCGCCCACAAAGACGAAGGCCATGACCAGCACGATGAAGAAGACAACCGGGATGAAATACCACTGATAGTTCAGCATCACATCTGCGCTTGTTGCCTTTTGCAGCATAACGCCCAGCGAACTAACCGGGTCTTTCAGACCCAGCCCGATGAACGACAAGGCCGTTTCGCTCAGAACCATATAGGGGAATGAAATCACCAGATCCACGATGATGTAAGACGTGAACGACGGCAGCAGATGCTTGCGAATAACGTGCGGCGACGAAGCCCCGCACAATTGCGCCGCCAGCACATATTCCTGATTTCGTTCGGTTAAAAGATGGGTTCGCACCCGCCGCGCCAATGTTGGCCAGCCGATAAACCCAAGGATGATTGATATGTAGAAGAACCGCGCTTCCGCCGATAATTCAGGCGGCATGAACGCCGCGACCGCCATAAACAGCGGGATCGCGGGCACCGTTCGGACCGCGTCGGTGATCATTTGTAAGACCCCGTCAATCCAGCCGCCGTAGTATCCCGACACCCCCCCGATAATCAGGGCCAGCACGAAGGCAATGAAAACGCCGATGGCCCCCACCTGAAGTGATGTCCAGATCGCATGAAGCGTCCTGCTGAAGATGTCTTGGCCGTCTTCATCCGTGCCAAACAGATGGATCTTCCCGCCCTCAACACCAAACAAATGACGGCTTCCGGGGATAAAACCAAACAGCTTGTAACTGTCGCCTTTCGGGAAAAGCTGAACGTAATGCCGCTCGTCCTCGTTCACTTTGGTCACCCAACGAAAGTTGGTCGCCATCGACCGTTCGCGCTCAACACCATGGATAAAGGGACGCGCCGAACACCCATTGGTGTCGCAGAACTGCGGGATTTGTGGCGCGCCGTTGGTATAGTCCTTATCGCGCCCTGCAATCGTCGGATCATAAGGCGACAGGAACGGCGCGAACAATCCGCTGACGACCAGAACCATCAGCACAACCGCTGCAATCATGGCGGCACGTTGCTTTTTGAACCGCGCCCATATCAGCTGAGTTTGCGACGCCGTAAAATAGGCCTCTTTTGCCTTTTGGTCGTCACCGACGGGGATATCTGTGGTTTCGCTAGTCATCGCCGTCACCTCAGAATGCTTTTGCGGACGCGCGGATCAAGAACCGCAAGCAATACGTCAGTTGCAAAGTTCAGCGACACAATCGACGCCGTTAATAGGAAGATGATCGCCCCCGCCAATTGCTGATCGTTTGACCGCGCAAGCGCTTCGATTAGCAACGCCCCCGCATCCGTCAGAACCAATATCAGCGCGACAATCGGCAACTCGTTAAAGATACGGTTCAAGTCGAACCCCAGCGAATTCACAATCGGGCCCAGCGCATGGCGCGCCGGATAGTTCCACAGCAATTTGCGCCCATGCACACCACGGGCAGACGCCGCCGTCACATACAACTTCCCGATCTCATCCGACATCAACGCCCGCACCGTCTGAAGCGCAAATGCCGTCGCCGACCAGCCCAGAATAAAGATCGGTAACCAGGCATGTTTCAACAAATCGACAAACTTCGCCCACGACCACGGCGCATCTCGGAATCCGTCCGAATACAGCCCGGTCAACGTATTCCCGAAGTAAACCGTCGCTATCAGCATGATCATCAGCGCCAGAAGGAAGTTTGGCATCGCCAGGCCCAAATAGCTGACGACCCGCAGCGAGTTGTTCAGGAAAGGGTTGTTCGAAGCAGCGGCGATGATGCCCACTGGAATGGCGATGGTATAGGCCAGCGTCAAAGCGGCCAGGCAAATGCCCAGGCTCAGCCAGAACTTGTCACCCAAAAGCTGGGCAATATCGACGCGCAAGATGCAACTATCGCCGAAATCTCCGCCAAAGGCGTTGACGATCCAACCGCCCCAGCGCTCCAGAAACGGCCGGTCCAGCCCCAACCGTATACGTTCGGCTTCAAGCTCGTTCGCAATCTGAATGCTGGACCCTTGAGTATTCTTAAATGCCAGATACCGCTCTGCGCAGTCCCCAGGCACTAATTCCATTAACGAGAACACAACCAACGACACGATCAACAGCGTGATCACCGCCATGACCGCGCGTGTCGCCACAAAGCGCGCGAAATTCAGCATGGTTTATCCCCGTCGTTCGGCCACTCTGCCCCGGATTATTCCGGATGTCCCTGACCGTTTTCCCTTCGTAGACCGCGGGCAGGTAAACCCGCCCGCGGCAATTTCATAAGACCAAACCGGGGCCTATTCGTCCAGATACCACTGCGTGGCGCGGTACGGATATGTCCGGTAGTACTCATAAGAATGCGTCTGGAACTCGGTGAAGTTCTTCAGCGCATTGTTCTGATAGATCGGCGCAGGTGCGTTGACCGTGCCGATGAACATCAGGTTCTCTGCCATCGTCTGCGCCATCCGGGCACCGGTTTCAGCAAACGCTGCCGAAGCCTGATCCGCCGACTGAAGCGTGTTGATGTCATCAATCAGACCCTTGGCCCATGCAGGTGGCTCAACACCAGCGCTTCCGCCGCTATCAACCCACTCGGCCCACAACATCGCATTCCGGTTGCCGAAATAGTTCTCATACGGCGGCACCCAAAGTTCGTTGTTGCCAAGGACGATGGCCAATGGCTGACCTTTACGCCACATCGACACATCCAACTGGTTCGAAGACTGCGCAGAACGATATTCGTCCGGCGTAACTTCTTTCACCACTGAAGCAACACCAACTTCTGACCAATACTGCGAAACAAGCTCAACAGTCTGACCCGCGATACCCTGGGTCGAGAAGTTCATGTTCAGGACCAGCTTTTCGCCGTTTGGCAGTTCACGTGCGCCGTCACCGTCGGTGTCAACCATGCCAACCGCATCCAACAGTGCATTCGCAGCCGCCGGATCATACTCGGTCTTATAGGTTTTCAACGACTGATCAGCGAACTCCGGCAAAGGCGAGAAACCAACATACTGTTGCGGTGTGCCCTGACCAAAGAAGCCGACTTCATTCAGCTCTTCACGGTTAATCGCAATCGACATCGCTTCACGGAAACGAATGTCGTTAAACACCGCGCGCTTTGCGTCATCTTCATGCGTTACGTTAAAGCCGAATGCGCCCATTGTAATCTCAGGACGCAGGCGGATTGTATAGTTGCCCTTCTCCTGATTTTCCAAAAGGATCGGTGCCGAAGCCAACTGAAGCGACTGAGATTTATAGTCGATCTCGTTGTTCACCAGCTTCAGAATACGGACTTCGTTGTCGTTGATGTAGACCTCGTCCTGGGTCGGGATATACGGCAACTGCTGACCCGTTGGATCCACTTGGTGGAAATATGGGTTGGCGACCAGATAGCGGCCTTCTGTCGTATCCGTCACATAGATGTGGCTTTCCAACGTTGGCGTGGTGCCTTTTGGCAGACCAGCAACCTTGTCTGGTGCCGACAGCATTGGCGAAGGCGTATCCGTCCAATCCGAGTTTCCAAAGTAGCTCTTGATGGCGTCATAGCCGTTTTCGTAACCAAGGCTCTGGGCATAGCTGTCAGCGTCACCAATGTTTCCGACATCGGCAGATCCAAACCCGTGATCGGCAGCGTTCGCAATCGATCGTCCGCTCCAAACTCTGCCTCTGAAATAAACCCGACACCTGCGCCCGAAGCCACAATCTCGCGCATCGCCTCGCGCCCCTCGACCTCAATCACCGGATCCAAATCCATCCCTTTCGAACTTGCAGCCTCCTCCAGCGCCCGCCGCGTCCGCGACCCCGCCTCACGCAAAACCAAAGGCCACTCGGCCAGCTCCTCGACTGACAAGGAATTCAGCGCCTTCGGCAAAAAACCCTTCGCCGCAATCGCGACAATCGGCGTGCTTCCCAAATCCACCGTGTCCAAATCCGGCGCAGACACCAGATTTGCCACCACCCCAACCTCAGCCTCATAATTCCGAACCCGCCGCAAGACGTCCTCGGTATTCCCCGTATGCACCGAAACAAACACCCGCGGATGCGCCTTGCGAAATCCGCTGACGAACCCCGTCACATGCAGCGCACTATCCGCGATGATCCGCAAATTCCCGGCAATCGCCGCCCGCGAGCGGTCCAACTGCTCACCAATCTGTTCTTCCATCTCGAAGAACTGCCGCGTCATCCGAAACAGGTCTTCGCCGGCTTCGGTCAACCGCACTTGCCGCGCATCGCGATGGAACAACAACACGTCATGCGCCTGCTCCAACTTACGCACCTGATCCGACAGCGATGGCTGCGATTGGTTCATGGCCTCAGCCGCACGGGAAAACCCGGCGTGCAAGGCCACATTGTGAAACGCCCGAAGCTGCGTATAGCGCATCCTAAACCTGCCATCTGAAAAACCTATACTTCGATACCAAACAGAGATTTTACATATGCGTCAACATTCTTCATCAGACAGATAAGCCAACCAAGGACCGCGAAATGACCAAGGCTGACTTCCCTGATCCAAAACTGGGCGAGCCCTATTTGCTGACGCCCGGCCCCCTAACCACGTCCTTTGAAGTGAAAGAGGCGATGCTCTGCGACTGGGGCAGTTGGGATGAAGATTTCCGCGCCATGACCCGCGATCTGCGTGCCCGTCTGCTTGGCATGATCGGCCCCGGTTCGGAAAACTACGATTGCGTGCCGATACAGGGATCAGGCAGCTACGCGGTCGAAGCGATGCTGGGCTCGTTCGTGCCCAAAGACGGCAAAGTTCTGGTCCTCGCCAACGGGGCCTACGGCCTGCGCGCCGCAAAAACGATGGAGTATCTGGGGCGCGACTTCCATTTGCTCGATAAAGGCGACTACATGCCGCCGCGCGGTGCCGAAGTTGCCGCGATCCTCGCCAATGATCCCGCCATCACCCATGTTCTGGCCATTCACTGCGAAACTTCCAGCGGCATCCTGAACCCGGTCGAGGAAATCGCCGCCGCCACCCGCGCCGCAGGTCGTAAACTTCTGATCGACTCGATGTCCGCCTTCGGCGCGCTGCCCCTGCACCCCGAAGAACTCGGCTGCGCCGCCTTCGTCTCATCCGCCAACAAATGTATCGAAGGCGTGCCCGGCTTCGGCTTCGTCATTGCTCGTAAGACCGAGATCACCGCCTCCAAAGGCAACTGCCACTCCTTGTCGCTGGACGTTCACGCCCAGTGGGACACAATGGAGAGAACCGGCCAATGGCGCTTCACACCGCCAACCCACGTGGTCGCCGCCTTCATGAAGGCACTGGATCTGCACGCCGAAGAAGGCGGTGTTCCTGCACGCCTTGCCCGATACACCTCGAACCGCGACATCGTCGTAAACGGCATGCGCGACATCGGCTTCGAAACGCTGCTCGATGATCGCTGGCTCTCGCCCATCATCGTCACCTTCTTCTGCCCGGACGATCCCAACTTTAGCTTCTCTGGGTTTTACGAGGCCATGAAATCGCGCGGCTTCATCATCTACCCCGGCAAGCTGACGGTCGTGGAAAGTTTTCGCATCGGCTGCATCGGCCGGATGGATGGCAACATTATGCACCGGGTTGTCGAAGCCGCCGGTGACGCCTTGAACGAATTGGGGGTCTCAAACGCTGGCCCACCACCCGCCGCACTAGAAGAACGCAAGAAACTCGCCGCGTAACCGACCGGAGGAAAGGGTTAGCCAAAGATTAATGATCCCTAAACCCACCGTTCGCACGCACCGACGTAATACCGACGTGATACCGACGTCGCAAAATCAGGGGAAATCCCATGCCGATCACCACCCCGGTCACCGCAAATGACCGCACATATCCAGCGCCAAAAACCTGCGCAATTGCCATCTGTCTGGATGGTTGCGAGCCCGAATATCTCGAAGTCGCAATCGCCGAAGGCTTGATGCCGACCCTTAAAAAGATGCGCAAAACCGGCACGGATCGGCTCGCCCATTCCGTCATCCCATCCTTCACAAACCCCAACAACATGTCCATCGCAACGGGCCGTCCACCGTCCGTACACGGCATCTGCGGCAACTTCTTGTTCGACCCGGATACCGGCGAAGAAGTCATGATGAACGACGTCCGCTTTCTGCGCGCTCCTACAGTGTTTTCAAAGTTTTACGAGGCAGGCGCACGGGTCGCGGTGGTCACCGCCAAAGACAAGTTGCGCGCCCTTTTGGGGGCAGGTCTCAGCTACGATGAAGACCGCGTCATATGCTTTTCATCCGAGAAATCCGATCAGGCAACAAAGGCCGACAACGGCATCGAAAACGCCAGCCAATGGCTGGGCCGCGAAGTGCCGGAAGTCTACTCCGCCGAACTGTCCGAGTTTGTCTTTGCCGCTGGCGTGAAGCTATTGCGCGAGTGGAGCCCAGACGTCATGTATCTGTCCACCACCGACTACGTTCAGCATAAATTCGCGCCAAACGAACAAGGCGCGAAAGATTTTTATGCCATGTTCGACAAATACTTAGCCGAACTCGACGCCCTAGGTGCCGCCATCGTCGTGACCGCAGATCACGGCATGAAACCCAAACATGACGCCAACGGCGACCCCGCCGTGATCTACGTGCAAGACGTGCTGGACGACTGGCTCGGCAAGGCCGCCGCCCGTGTCATCCTCCCGATCACTGACCCCTACGTGGTCCACCATGGAGCCCTCGGTTCCTTTGCCACGGCGTACCTTCCCGACAGCGCCAGTACCTCTGATATCATCGCCCGTCTCAGCGCCCTGCCAGAGATGCTGGAAGTCGTCGACAAGGCCGAAGCCGTCACCCGGTTCGAGCTTCCGCCAGACCGCATCGGCGACCTCGTTATGGTCTCGACCGAGAACATGACCATCGGCACCAGCGCCCACCGGCACGACCTTGCCGCGCTGAAAGAGCCTCTGCGCAGCCAAGGCGGTTTGACCGAACAGGAAGTCCCGTTCATTGTGAACCGCGTGATTGATCTGGGGAACGCCCCCGACCTTCGCAACTTCGATGCGTTCTTCTACGCAACAACCGCCGCCGCATTGGAAGAGGTGCCCGCATGAACAACCAGAACACAGATTTCCGTGCAGAAGGCATGCGCATTGGCGGCGAAGTTGTCTTCACCGACAAAGTGGTCGAAGTGAAATATCCCTACACCAACGAGGTCATCGGCACCGTTCCCGCCGGAACTGCCGAACACGCCGCCAAAGCCTTTGAAATTGCAGCGAATTACACACCGACCCTATCGCGGTATGAACGCAGCGAGATCCTGAACCGGACCTCGCAACTGATCGGCGAGAAACGCGAATTCCTTGCGAAATGGCTAACCCTAGAATTGGGCATCTGCCATCAGCATGCCATCTATGAGACCAAACGCGCGCAGGACGTGTACCAATTCGCCGCCGGTCAATCTATGATGGACGACGGCGAAATATTCTCGTGCGACCTGACCCACAACGGCAAAGATCGCAAGATCTTCACCAAGCGCGAACCGGTGCGCACGATCAGTGCGATCACGCCGTTCAACCATCCGCTGAACATGGTCAGCCACAAGATCGCACCGTCCATCGCCACCAACAATTGCATGGTCTGCAAACCAACCGAACTGACCCCGCTGACCGCAATTGCTCTGGCGGACATTCTCTACGAAGCTGGTCTTCCCTCGGAAATGTTTCAGATCGTCACCGGCATGCCAGCCGACATTGGCGACGAGATGGTCACCAATGAAAACATCGACATCATCACCTTCACGGGCGGCGTTCCCGTCGGCAAAATGATCGCCGACAAAGCTGGCTACAAACGCACGGCGCTTGAACTCGGCGGAAATGACCCTTTGATCATCCTGAATGACCTCAGCGATGAAGATCTTGAAAAGGCGGCGACAATCGCCGTCGCAGGAGCGACGGGGAACTCCGGCCAGCGCTGCACGGCGGTTAAACGTATCCTCGTGCAGGAAAGCGTTGCCGACAAATTTGTTCCCTTAGTTCTGGAGAAAGCCAAGAAAATCAAGTTTGGCGATCCGCAAGATCCCGAAACGGAACTTGGGTGCGTGATCCACGATGTCGCCGCGGAACTGTTCGAAAAGCGCGTATTCATGGCCGAGGAAGCGGGGGCGAAAATCCTCTACCACCCCGGCCGTCAGGGCGCATTGCTGCCCCCAATCGTAGTCGATCATGTGCCGCATGACAGCGAATTGGTAATGGAAGAAACCTTTGGCCCCATCGTTCCCATCGTCCGCGTGCCAGATGACGATACCGAAGTCATGCGCATTTCAAACTCAACCAACTTCGGCCTTTCATCGGGCGTGTGCACAAACGATCTGAACCGCGCGATTGCTTACATCAACGGGTTGGACGTTGGCACCTGCAACATCTGGGAACAGCCCGGCTACCGCATCGAGATGTCGCCATTCGGCGGGATCAAAGACAGTGGCAACGGTGTAAAGGAAGGCGTCATTGAGGCGATGAAATTCTTCACCAACGTCAAAACCTACTCACTGCCATGGCCTTGATGAGGTGAAAACACCGGTATTGATATGCAAATTGTTGGGTTCACGCTGGGATTATTCGGAGCGGTATTTCTGCTCCTCTTCGCAGTAAGCCTTGTTCGCTCTGGCGTTGAGCGCAACTTCGGTCGGTTGTTTGCCAGCACTCTGGGCAATCAACAGTCGGTTTTCGCGTCGGCACTCACCGGCACCGGATTAGCCATCGCGCTGCAAAGTGCCACTGCCGTCGCTTTGCTCGTCGGGGGATTTGCCGCTGCCGGACATCTATCGTTTCGTGCGGGCCTAACCGCCCTGCTGGGTGCTGATCTTGGATCTGCGATTGTTGTCCAAATACTCGCCCAAGACCTGCGGTTGCTTGAACCACTACTTTTGGTCATCGGCGGATGGCTTTATCTTAAAAGCTCGCAACCAAAAACCAAAGTCATAGGCCAAATTATTCTCGGGTTGGCTCTGATCCTGGTGTCTTTGCATCTTTTGCGCGAGGTCGTGGAGCCACTGCGCGAAAGCCCGATCCTTCCAGCCGCCGCAGCTTACATTGAAAGCGACGCACTTACGGGGTTTTTGATCGGTGCGGCGCTGGCATTTGTTCTTCACTCCAGTGTTGCCGCCATTCTCATGACTATCGCGCTCGTTGCCGCAGGGGGTCTTAGTTTTCAGGCTGGCCTTACCGTCATTCTTGGCGCCAATCTGGGTGGGGCTCTTATTGCGGTCTGGCTGTCGCGTGATCATTCGCCGATGGCCCGACGCATCCCTCTTGCAAATGCCCTGGCAAAAGGGGGCGCCGCATGTGTCATCCTACTGGTTATGGCAACTTTTAATTCCAGCGCCATGCAAGTGCTCGACAGTCCTGCCGGTTCGCTTCTTTTGCTCCATCTTTTGTTCAATGTGGCGGTGCTCGCGATATTTCTTCCCGTCGCCGGTGCACTTGAGCGACCCACGGCTTTGATCTTGCCGGTCAAGCCGTCGCCAGGTGACACGCTTTCCGAATTGATGGCTCAAGTCAGCTCCGTCGATCAACTTAACGGGAATGACAAGGCAAATGCCGCAGTCATAACCACAGCCGCTCAACAAGACATCTTAAAGATGCTGGAAGAAGTCGAACGCATGTATCGTCCAATTTTCGGGCTATTCGACACCTATTCCGACGACACGGCCAACACCATCCGTCAGCGGGATGAACAGGTTAATGCAATGTTCTCCGGCCTACGTCGCTATATCGCTGAACATGCCCGGGGTAATCTTCCCAAGGCAACGATCAAAGAGCTTAGGGCGCAGTTGGACTATGCCATTCGCATCGAAGCCGCCGGAGATCTGGTTGCAAAGCGGATGACCGCGATTGCAAACGAATTGAACGATACAGCTGCAGGGTTTTCGGATGCCGGGCGCGAAGAACTTCAAAGCCTCCACGGATTGGTCTTGGCTGGGTTCGGTCTTGCTCGACACGTCCTGCTTGCTGACGATCTTGAAGCGGCAAGGCGTCTTACCCTCGACAAAGCCAAAGTAAAACGCAAAGAGCGCTCCAGCCGCAAAGCCCACATGAAGCGCCTAGAGCGTTCCAACTCCGACAGCCTTGCCACCAGCGATATGCACCTTGAATTGCTGCGCGCTTTACGAGAGCTATTTGGGCACATCGCCGCCGTAGCGTATCCAATCCTTTACCGCGAAGGACAGGTCCTGGAGACACGGCTTATTTCAGAAGAACCGGAGCAAGACTAATGGCAATCCGTCACACTGAAGGTGAATCCAACACGTCTGATCGCCGGAAAAGCTGGTCTTCCGATGAAACGCACGAACCAACAAAAGACTTACTCAAACGAGACTCGGCGGCATTTCTGCACCAATCGCTTTCCTCTCCTTGCGTGTCGACCATCGCCAAGGCCGAAGGCATCTGGATAGAAGACACATCTGGACGGCGGTTCATGGATTTCCACGGAAATTCGGTTCACCATATCGGCTACGGTCACCCAAGATTGATCGCGGCGATAAAAGATCAGTTGGACTCCCTTCCATTTTCACCCCGCCGCTTTACCAACGATGTTGCTGTCGAATTAGCTGAACGCCTGGCCAATTTAGCTCCTGGTGAGCTAGGCAAAGTGCTGTTCACGACAGGTGGTTCCGACGCCAATGAAGTTGCCCTAAAAATTGCGCGTGCCGCGACCGGACGCTTCAAAACATTGAGCTTCTGGGACGCGTTCCACGGCGCGGGCTTTGGCGCAGCTTCCGTTGGTGGCGAAGCGACCTTCCGTAGTCATATTGCCGGGCCGCTCTTGCCCGGCACCGAACACGTCGCGCCTTTCAACTGCTACCACTGTGCATATGGTCATCCAGGACCAGAAAGCTGCATGTTGGCCTGCGCCAAAATGGTCGACTATGTCCTTGAACGCGAAGGTGATGTCGCCGCAGTCATCGCCGAACCGATGCGTGCTGTTCCTGTGGTGCCGCCTCCAGGTTACTGGAAGGCAGTAAGAGAGGCATGTAACAAGCACGGCTCGCTCTTGATCATGGACGAAATCCCCACAGGATTGGGCAAGACCGGTGAATTGTTCGCGTTCGAACATGACGAAATCGCCCCAGACATTGTGACCCTTGGAAAAGCACTAGGGGGAGGTATTCTTCCAATTGCCGCCGTGGTTGCCCGAAGTGATCTGGATGTCGCAGGTGATTTCGCGATCGGGCATTACACCCACGAAAAGAACCCGGTAACAGCTCGCGCCGCCCTCACAACGCTGGACATCATCGAAGATGAAAATCTGGTCGCGCGTGCCGCTGAAATAGGGAATGTCGCGCTTAATCGGCTGCATGATTCTCTGGGAAAACATGATGTTGTCGGAGATATCCGCGGGCGTGGCTGCATGTTCGGCATCGAAATCGTCTCTGACAAGCAACAACGAACACCGGATCCCGTGCGCGCCGAACGCATTTACTATGACTGCCTGGCAAACGGCCTGTCGTTTAAAATCAGCGCAGGGAATGTCCTTACGCTATCACCTCCTATGACCATCACCACAGACGAACTGAGCAGCGCGCTGAAGATTGTTGAAGATGCGATTAGTGCCTCCTGATCGCGCATTTTCAGCCAGCAGATCACATTGATTAAAGATCTCTGGCATCCAACCAGTAATGCGCTATGAAACTGGCATGATTTCAAGCGACGACAAAGACTTTCTGACGCAACTCTTCAACGCCGCCGTCGAGGCCGCTGACCCACGAAGTGCGATTGCGCGTGTATTGCCCGCAAAGCCCAAGGGACGCACCGTTGTCATCGGTGCTGGCAAAGGCTCTGCCCAAATGGCAGCCGCCTTCGAAGACCTATGGGATGGACCCCTCGAAGGTGTGGTTGTCACGCGCTACGGCTATGGTGCACCGACGCGCACCGTTAGCGTGATTGAAGCCTCGCACCCGGTCCCTGATGAAGCCGGAGAACAGGCGACCAAGGCTCTCCTCAAAGCCGTCGATGGCCTAACTGCAGACGATCTTGTAGTTGCCCTTATCTGCGGCGGTGGTTCCGCCCTGCTTCCAGCCCCGCCCGATGGCATGACATTGGAAGACGAAGCCGACCTCAACCGGGCTCTATTATCGTCAGGCGCCCCGATCTCAGCAATGAATGCCATTCGCAAACAGGTCAGCCAGATAAAAGGCGGACGCCTGGCCGCCGCGGCACATCCGGCCAAAGTTGTTAGCTTGGTAGTCTCCGATGTACCCGGCGATGACCCTGCACAAGTGGCCTCTGGCCCGACTGTTCCAGATCAGGTTACACGGCATGACGCACGCGCTTTGATTTCAGCACACGCAATCCAACTGCCACAAAAGATACAATCTCACCTGGACGGCGAGACAGGTCTGGCACCGGTCCCGGATGATCCCGTGTTTGCAGGCAATGAGGTCCACGTTATAGCCTCTGCTGCAATTTCGCTGGATGCCGCAGCGCAAACATCCGAGAAGCTCGGAATCCCGGCTGTTATCCTATCCGATTCCATCGAAGGCGAAGCGCGGGATGTCGGTCAGGTTCACGCCGCCATTGCCCGTGAAGTGCGCGCAAAGGACCGTCCCTTCACCACGCCGGTCGTCATTTTGTCCGGCGGCGAGACAACGGTGACCATCACCCAATCCGGCGGAAAGGGCGGGCGAAACACCGATTTTCTACTGTCTTTGGCCGGTGGCATCGAAGACCACACAATCACTGCACTGGCAGCCGACACTGACGGCATCGACGGTTCCGAGGACAATGCAGGGGCATTCGCTGATGGCACCACCTGGACCCGAATGCGGGCATCGGGTTTGGACCCGGCGAAGGTGTTGTCGATGCATGATGCCTAGACAGCTTTCGACGCAGTCGATGATATCTTTGCCCCCGGTCCGACTGGCACAAACGTCAACGACTTCCGCGCGATTCTCATCCGATAACCGCCAGTATTCGGCCCCGATCCCAAATTCAGATGATAGCAGCCAACCGCACTGCCTGATCTATCGCGCGGCGCGCGTCCAACTCAGAAGCAACGTCGGCACCACCGATCAATTGATGCCCTTCAAGCAAACATGGCACAATCTCGCGATTTGACTCCTGGCCAGCACATAAAACAACATTATCTACGACCAGAACACGCGGCTCGCCATTTACAGCAAGATGAAGTCCAGCATCATCTATCCGTGTATACTCGCAATTTCCGATCATCGCGACGCCCGCGCGTTTCAAAAGATCTCGGTGTATCCAACCAGTGGTTTTCCCTAAGCCAGCCCCCAGCTTCCCCGACTTTCGTTGCAATAGAAATACCTCGCGCAAGGGCGCCCTTTCGGTTCGCTCAACACCTGCAACACCGCCTCGGGCATTGGCGGCAAGATCAATTCCCCATTCCTGGGCAAACTCCTGCGGATCCTGGGGGCTCTCCTGCGCATCTCGTACAAGATACTCCGCAACGTCAAATCCAATCCCACCGGCACCGATGATGGCGACGCGATTACCTACCTTCGCTCTACCCGAGACCACATCATCATATCTCAGCACCTTGGCGTGTCCGATGCCGTCAATGTTAGGGACACGCGGACGAACTCCGGTTGCCACCACAACTTCGTCAAAGCCAGTCAACATGTTGCCAGTCGCGTATTCGTTCAAACGCAATTCGACACCTGTTCGCTTAATTTCATTGTCGAAATAACGAAGCGTTTCGTAAAACTCTTCTTTTCCAGGCACACAAACTGCCAGATTGAGCTGGCCGCCTATTCGGTCGCTTGCGTCAAAAAGTGTCACCCTGTGTCCCCGCACCGCAGCAGTTGTGGCAAATGCCAGACCGGCTGGACCAGCGCCAATAACCGCAATCGACTTGGGCCTATCAACTGGCGCAATCTCTATCTCGGTTTCATGCGCGGCCCGTGGGTTCACCAGACAAGTGGCCACCTGGCCCGAGAAAATCTGATCAAGACATGCCTGATTGCAGGCTATGCAGGTGTTTATCTGCTCTGGTTTGTCCTCCCCAGCTTTCCGCACAAAATCAGCATCCGCCAAAAAAGGCCGGGCCATTGAGACCAAATCTGCATAACCGTTGGCCAAGACTCCCTCGGCCACATCCGGCATGTTAATCCGGTTCGAAGTGATAACCGGAATGGTGACCGCGTTTCGAAACGCCGCCGTCACCGACGCAAACGCAGCGCGTGGCACCATCGCTGCAATGGTCGGAATGCGCGCTTCGTGCCAGCCAATCCCGGTGCTGATGATTGTGGCTCCGGCCTTTTCTATTGCCCGCCCCAGTTCAACAACTTCGTCCTTGGTTGAACCGCCCTCAACCAGATCGAGCATCGACAGTCGGAATATCAGAATAAACTTCTCGCCGACGACCTCGCGCAAACGTCGCACAATCTCGACTGGCAGGCGTATCCGGTGCTCAAAAGAACCGCCCCAACGATCGTTCCGGCTGTTGGTCTGCTCGGCAATGAATTGATTGATCAGATAGCCCTCAGAGCCCATGATCTCGACACCGTCATAGCCAGCATCTTTTGCCTTCCTCGCGCAATTCACAAAATCGGCAATCTGAACTTCAATTTCTGCACCACTTAATGCTTTGGGCACAAATCGGTTGATCGGCGCACGATGGGCAGATGGGCCCACAGCATCAGGGTTATAGGCATAGCGCCCGGCGTGCAGGATCTGCATACAGATCAATCCGCCTTCAGCATGTACTGCGTCGGTGATCTCACGATGATTTCGAGCGTCCTCAGCCGTCATCATCGTCGCGCCGCCTTGATAAACCGCGCCTTCTGGGTTCGGTCCAATTCCGCCAGTCACAATCAACGCCACACCGCCGCGCGCACGTTCGGCGTAAAACCTTGCCATCCGGCCAAATCCATCCGGGCGCTCTTCCAGCCCCAAGTGCATCGACCCCATGACAACACGGTTCTTTAGACACACATGTCCCAGGTCCAGCGGCTCAAACAGCCTCGGATACTGCGGAGATTTTCCGTCCTGCATGGACTGACCTTCAATCAAAGATTAAGCCGTCAGTCAGCCAATCAGGATTTCTAAAATTTCACCAGCCATAACGTTGCGTTTGCCTGCTCAGCTGTCATCGTTTTCCACGGGAGCAGGTTCGGGCGCCTCGCTTTCAGGGTCCGTCTCCGGATCTGCGCCTTGTGCCCAGCGATTAAGCCATGCCAGCCCGGCAAGAGACAGCCCCAACGCCAAAAGCGAGAAGACACGGGTCAAACTTCCCAATCCCGAGATGTCGATGAAGAAGACTTTGGCCACGGCCAGCCCGATAACAATCAGCCCCGCCCGTCTCATGCCTGCCGATTTTCGCGCCAGCGACTGGTAGAAAATCGCGGCTCCGACGATCAGCAATGCAACCGTATAGCTGTAAAGTTCGGACTGGGTGACGCCACTGCTCGCCATGCCCTCGGCACCCTGCCAGAAATGGCGGATGGCCAACGAAGCCCATATGGCCGCCAATCCAGCTGCCGCCCCGTATAGGACCCGGCGCAGCATTGGATGAAGATTTGGCATCTTAAACGCCACAACTCCAAACAGCAGCGCGGGCAACAGATAAGCAACCACCAATGTGTTAAACAGCGGAGGGCCTATAACTAGGTCCGACCTCTCAAAGAAGGGGTTTGCCCCAGTCAGAGATCCAACAAGTCCTGCAAGACTGATAATCCCAAAGACTGCGGCCAATCCAATCCTGACGTATCTAAGCCTGCCCCCCAACTGAAGCCGATACACCTGCGCCATGGCTGTGCAGAACCAGACCATCGCGTGCAGCGACAGCGCCCAATGACTGTCGCGATCCGCAAACCCGCCCGCCGTTGCAATTGCCCTATCAAGCAGCAGCGATGCCAACATGGCTCCCGTCGTCCAGGCTGCACTTTCAAGCATCACTTTTGGCAATTGGCGGTCACGTTCGGCGATCTGGTGCCGCGCCACAATCAACGCAATCAAAGTGCCACCATAGGCCAGCAATATCTCAAGAACCGGTGCCCTATCGGCCCACCCCAAACCGGGATCGGCCAACAAGCGATACCCCAACGTGACGACCCCAACCGCAATGTAATAGCTCATTACAGGCAGGTCGAACCGGCGATCCAGAACCGCCGCTGAAAGAACGGTCACGGCAAGCGCAACTGTCAACGCCGCCGAACTTAGAACAATCACGCAAAGGAACGCGACCGAGGCAATGGCCGACAAAACCGCAAAAGACATGCGCAACCGGTCTTCACCGTCAGCGCGCGCAAACCGCTCAGCCATGATAACCATTACGGCAGCAATCGCGCCCGCATGCAGAGCCCAGCGATAGTCACCGATCACACCTGCGGGCGTCCAGCTAATTTCCAGGACAATGGCCATCGCAGGTGCAAACAAAGCAGCACCAGCGGCCCAATGCGGCCTGGTGCTGCCCGCCTGATTGCTGCGCCACGCCGCCAAGACGGAAATGATCAACGCGATGCCAACAAGATAGGTCGCTTCCATTGGCATCGACGTTTCGGGGGGCCGCTCTGCGATGTAGGCTCGGAATGCGTCGTTAAATGTTGTGGCATGCATGTAGGTCGCCACCAAAAGACCACCGGCCGGCAGAATAGCGACGTCGTCCAGTGCCGGTGCATCCCAACACCACAGGATCATCAGAAGAACTAGCGCCGTTAGACAGCCAATCGCCAGCCAAAATTCCAGCGCACCCATCAAGGATATAGCAACGAGCGTTGCCGCACTGGCCGCCATCGTCGCGAATGCGACTCGCGTCGGATACTCTGGCCATGGCTTGTCAGATTTCCCACCCAACATTCCCAGGATCATTGTCCCGGAATGAGTCGGAGTTAACTTCATCAACGGTATCGCAATCGCCATGATCGCAACCAACGACACATAGACCGCCGCGGCGACCGCTACATCGTCATCAAAGCCCAACAGCGCCCAACCGGCCACAAATGCCAACGCCAAGGTAACCAGCGTGACCCAGGCCCATCGCCGAATGGCATCAATTGCCAGCCCAATGGCTGTAATCACGGTGAAATAGCCATAGAGCCATTGGCTGTCATCAGACGACCCACCAACAACAAACGGTGCCGCCATCGCTCCAATGACACCGACCGCTGCAAGAAGCGGTCCATTGAACCACCCTAAGACCACGGACCCCAGCGCCACCAAAATCAATCCGATCATCGCGGCTTCAGGGCCAATCAAGTCATACAGGACCCGGGCGGATAAGACGGCACCGAACAGAGTGACGACACCAGCGCCCGAGAAAGTGGCCGGCAAGTAAGCCGTTGCCTGATCCTCTCCATCCCCAAACCGGCGGCGTATGTATTCACCAGCGCCCACCAGCAGAACGCCCATGGCCAGAGCGGCTGCCACCCGTGCCGCAGGTGGCAGCAATCCCGCCTCGACGCTGTATTGAACCAAAAACACGCCTGCCAGTGCCAAAGACAGCGCCGAAACAGCGTAAAACCAATTCTCTCGCAGCCAGGCCGCCAGTTTTGCAAATTCATATTTCTTGAGAACTACAGCCTTTGGCGGCAACGAATCCTGAAAATCAGGTTGTACTGGTGGCACTTCGGTGTCCGAAGAATCCGCTGGGCCCGTTCCAGAACGGGCTGCCCAAGGCCCTGCCGCGCGGCTTGGTTCCGTCTTATCAGCCGATGTTTCGAATTCAGTTTGTTCTGAAGTCGGCTCCTGTTCGGGCGCAGTTTTTGGCTGAGCACCGGCAAGGATACCAGCCAACTCTTCCAAATCCGTGTTGAGCTGCCTGACAGTTCCCTTCAGACGAATATGCGAAACAAGCAGGTAAATAACCGTCAGCGGTATTGCGACAACTGCAGCTATTCCAATGGCAATAAATCCGTCCATGGGCCTGACCCTCCAGGTAATGGGTCTTTTGTAGAAAGCCCTGTTCCGCCTGAATACCCCAAGAGATCAGAGATTGGGGCCGCCGCGCAATTTCGCAACAACAGCTGTTTCATAATACTTAAATGGCGGAATCCCAGATTCGCGCATTTGCGTTTTAATGTTGAACAGGAAAGTTGCTCTCATTCAGATTGCTACTGAAAACCGGCACAATCGTTCCGGCAATGGCAGGATTGTTTGAAATGGCAGCAGAAAAAGCGAAATTCTCGTAAACAGCGCCCAATTCGCGCCCTAATTCCGCCATCGACTAGATGAAGACTAAGTATACCTGCTGCACCGGGACAATGACGCTAACAGACCGACCCGTCGCCAAGTTTGCGACACGAGCGACGGGAAAAAAAACACTACCTAAGGGGTGACGCCGCAGTAAAACGCGGCGTTACTTCGTTTTTGCTACATACTCAGCAAAGCCCACCAACACACGCACGGAAGCCTCACCCAAACTCTTACACACCTTTGTCACCAAACACACAAAACACGGTGACTTACAAAACTTTGATGGGGAGAAGCGGAGCGACACATGCTCAACACCAACTTTGCGCCGCTCCTAATTCCCTATCCGTTACTCTTAAAACTCGTTACTCACTCGACCCACACGGTCTCGATTACAAATCTAAATTAGCATAACTTATTATGCATTAGCAATACTTAGTTTTAACTTTCATTCACAAACTTTACACGATTTTCCGGCATTTGCGCTTCGATAACAGGTAATTGTAAGCTACTATGAATAAACGATAAATTTCTAATAATCGCCGCATCTCATTCAATCAGAGCTGCTTAGGTTCCAAATCGGAAACAGAGTTTTTAGCCTGGCGAAACCCAAAAAATCGATGAAAACCGGCTCATTATTGGTACTGCGCGTCACTTGGAATCGACCACAGTTCGACCCGGCTGGAGCGTTTCAGAACTAAAAAAACCCGCCACACTTGCGCGACGGGTTCCCAAAATAAGCAAGCCTAGCCAAATTATCAGCTCTTTATGCCATCCCAAAAAGTTTTTACCTTGCGAAAAAACCCCGAGCTTTCAGGGTTGTTCTCTTCGGAAAGCTCTTCAAACTCTGCCAGTAATTCTTTCTGGCGTGATGTCAGGTTTACGGGCGTTTCCACCGCAAGCTCGATAAACATCTCACCTGCTGGTCCACCACGCAGCGCTGGCATGCCTTTGCCGCGCAAGCGCATTTGTCGACCCGACTGGCTACCAGCAGGCACTTTCACGCGACTACGGCCCCCATCAATCGTCGGCACCTCTATGTCGCCGCCCATCGCTGCCTTGGCCATGGAAACTGGCACACGGCAATAAAGGTTTACGCCGTCGCGCTGGAACAATTGGTGGTCTGAAACTTCGATAAAGATATACAGGTCACCCGCCGGACCGCCCCGCAGGCCCGCTTCGCCTTCCCCGGCCAAACGGATACGGGTCCCGGTTTCGACGCCCGCCGGAATGTTCACGCTCAGCGAGCGGTCCTTCTCAACACGGCCCGCGCCGCCACAGGTTTTGCAGGGGTTCTGGATAATCTGACCCATACCGGAACAGGTTGGGCAGGTGCGTTCAACGGTGAAAAAGCCCTGCTGCGCGCGAACTTTGCCCATGCCAGAGCATGTGGGACAAGTTGCCGGTTCAGCGCCGCCTTCTGAGCCTGAACCATCACAGGTATCGCAGCCCACGGCGCTGGGCACCTGTATGGACTGCTGCATGCCGTTGAAGGCCTCTTCCAGCGAGATCTGGAGGTTATAACGCAGGTCCGAGCCGCGCACGGCGCGACGTCCGCCGCCACCGCGACGGCCACCCATCATATCGCCGAAGAGATCGTCGAAGACGTCCGAAAACGCGCTGGCAAAATCGCCGCTGCCACCGGCACCGGGGCGTCCTCCGCCCATACCGCCTTCGAAAGCTGCGTGACCAAAACGGTCGTAGGCCGCCTTTTTGTCGTTGTCTTTCAGAACCTCGTAAGCCTCGTTGGCCTCTTTGAACTGAGATTCGGCGTCTGGGTTGTCGGAATTCCGGTCAGGGTGAAGTTGCTTCGCCTTTTGGCGATAGGCCTTCTTGATCTCGTCAGCCGACGCGCCCTTCGAGACTTCCAGAACCTCGTAAAAATCGCGCTTTGCCATCAGATAACGTTCCCATCGAACGCGAGGACCGACCCAACGGGGTCAGGTCGGTCCCTTCGTCGCGTTACTTCTGCACCGATCAGGCGCGCTTGTCTTCGTCGAGGTCTTCGAAGTCGGCGTCGACAATGTCGTCATCCACACCGCGAGGCTCTTCTTCACCACCCGCTTCGCCAGCAGCAGCTTCCTGCTGGGTTTTGTAGATGGCTTCGCCCAGCTTCATCGCCGCTTCGGTCACGTTCTGGATGCCGCCGCGGATTTTGCCCGCGTCTTCGGTTTCCATCTGTTCCTTCAGGTTGGCGATTGCCAGTTCGATGGCTTCGATAGTGGTCGGGTCGACTTTGTCCGAATGCTCCTCCATCGACTTTTCGGTCGAATGGATCAGGCCTTCCGCGCCGTTCTTGGCTTCGACCAGGTCTTTCTTGGCCTTATCAGCTTCGGCGTTTTCTTCGGCGTCGCGCACCATCTGTTCGATGTCTTCGTCCGAAAGACCGCCCGAGGCCTGGATCGTGATGTTCTGTTCTTTGCCAGTGCCTTTATCTTTGGCGCTGACCGACACGATGCCGTTGGCATCAATGTCGAACGTCACTTCGATCTGTGGCAGGCCGCGCGGTGCTGGTGGGATATCTTCCAGATTGAACTGGCCCAGCATCTTGTTGTCGGTCGCCATTTCGCGCTCACCCTGGAATACCCGGATGGTCACAGCGTTCTGGTTGTCTTCCGCGGTTGAAAAGATCTGCGACTTCTTCGTCGGGATCGTCGTGTTGCGGTCGATCAGACGGGTGAAGACACCCCCCAGTGTTTCGATGCCCAGAGACAGCGGAGTGACGTCCAGCAGAACCACGTCTTTGACGTCGCCCTGAAGAACACCAGCCTGAATGGCGGCGCCCATTGCAACGACTTCGTCAGGGTTCACGCCCTTGTGCGGCTCTTTCCCGAAGAACTTGGTCACTTCTTCTGTCACGCGCGGCATACGGGTCATACCACCGACCAGAACAACCTCGTCGATGTCGCCAGTCGAAAGGCCCGCGTCTTTCAGGGCTGCCTGACATGGCTTGATTGACTTCTTGATCAGGTCACTGACAAGGCTTTCCAGCTTGGCACGGGTCAGTTTCATGACCATGTGCAGCGGCTGGCCATCCGTGCCCATCGAGATAAACGGCTGGTTGATCTCGGTCTGGGTCGAAGACGAAAGTTCGATCTTGGCTTTTTCGGCAGCTTCTTTCAGACGCTGTAGCGCCATCTTGTCTTTGGTCAGATCAGCGCCGTGTTCCTTTTTGAACTCGTCCGCCAGATAGTTGACGATGCGCATGTCAAAGTCTTCACCGCCAAGGAACGTATCGCCGTTGGTGGATTTCACTTCGAACAGACCGTCGTCAATCTCCAGAATGGTGATATCGAACGTGCCGCCACCAAGGTCATAGACCGCGATGGTTTTGGTTTCTTTCTTGTCCAGACCATAGGCCAGCGCGGCTGCTGTCGGCTCGTTGATGATCCGCAGCACTTCCATGCCAGCGATCTTGCCAGCGTCTTTGGTGGCCTGACGCTGGGCGTCGTTGAAATAGGCAGGGACGGTGATTACGGCCTGTGTGACGTCTTCGCCCAAATAGCTTTCAGCGGTCTCTTTCATCTTTTGCAAGATGAAGGCCGAGATTTGCGACGGTGAATACTTTTCATCACCGGCCTTAACCCAAGCGTCGCCGTTACCGCCATCCACGATGTCGAAAGGCACGATATGCTGGTCTTTGGTGACAGCGGCATCATCGGCGCGGCGGCCAATCAGACGCTTTACAGCAAAGACGGTGTTTTCGGGGTTGGTGACGGCCTGACGTTTGGCCGGTTGTCCGACAAGACGTTCAGTGTCGGTGAAGGCAACAATCGACGGAGTCGTGCGTGCGCCTTCGGCGTTTTCGATCACCCGGGGTTGCGATCCATCCATGATGGCAACGCAGCTGTTGGTTGTCCCAAGGTCGATACCAATGACTTTACCCATGCTCTAATCCTCTAGTTCGGCGATGTTAGGGACCGTGGCCCGTTTCGGCACCATATGGTCCCATCCCAAGGAAGTGACGCCCGGATGGGCGCTCACGGCTTCGTGGGGTATATAGGGAGGTGATCTTGGCGCTGCAAGCGTCTGAAACCGGTGTTTTGGCAGGAAATCCGAGGATATTTTCAATGTGTGATCTGTTTGACGGCGAAGTTGGAGCGCCGGTTGATCTGAATGGCGCACGAATCTATCCGGGATGGCTGTCGCAAACCGCGCAGCTCCAAATCTTGGCGGACCTGCGGGACATTGCGAAAGTTGCACCGTTCCGCCGTTATCAAACTCCCGGCGGGCGGCAAATGTCTGTGCAAATGACTTCTGCGGGCGGTGTTGGCTGGATGACCGACCAAAGCGGTTACCGTTACGCCGATCGCCACATGGACGGCGGCAGCTGGCCAGACATTCCCAACTCTATAATGGCGGTTTGGCAAGCAGTATCGGGCGTTCGACAACAGCCGGATTCTTGCCTTGTGAATTTCTACGGCGAGGGTGCCCGCATGGGCCTGCATCAGGACAAGGACGAGGCCGACTTGTCATGGCCAGTCGTCTCCATCTCACTCGGAGACGATGGCCTGTTCCGCGTCGGCGGCACAAAGCGTTCTGACAAAACATCGAGTCGCTGGCTGAAATCTGGTGATGTGGCGGTGCTTTCCGGAAACGCGCGTCTTGCCTACCACGGAATTGATCGCATCAAATTCGGCTCGTCCGACCTCCTGTCAGAAGGCGGCCGAATAAACCTCACTCTGAGAGTGGCGCAATAGAGCAGCAACCCGAATACAACTGCGCATCGAATGCATCTTCCACCAGCACATCTACCGAAAGTCCATAATCACGATCTGACATTCCGTCAGAGCAAGTCTGGTTGGAAACCACTAAAGTCAAACCATTCACAACACTACTGCCCGAAGCAATAAAGCGATCCCGCCGATTGCGAGACTCTATAAAATAGGCCTCATCAACTGCGATGTTCAAACCATCCTGATTTCGGAACCGCAGCAACTCCAAGCTGCGTTCGATAGACCAGAAAGGTTCGGTGCCAAAACACTGCGTTATCTTAGGAATCGAGCCGTACCACTGACCGGGCTGCGGAACTGCAAAGTTCAGCGATATCCAACCTGTGGCCTCACCAAAGTTCAGCAAACCCCAGTCCAGATCCTCACTGGGACGAACGATCTCAATGTCTTCCGCGTCGTACGGCAGCGTACCTATAATCTCATGCTCAGTTCCGGGGCCGCTTCGAACGTTTAAGGCGTCATCGGCGGCAACGCCAACAACATCATAAAGCGCAGGCCATCCGTCAGTCGTGGCTGCTGCTGGCAGAGCAGCAAAAACAAGAAATGCGACCGACAACCACCTTATCACCGTGCAGCATCCCAACTTAGTGAAACGTGCTTGGCTGTGTAAGAGATCCCGATGATTCCAATCACCGCCAGAACCAATGACACCCAAATTGGATACATTAGGGCCGATTTCATCGGATTGTAGTTCACAAAGATAAAACCGCGCCCTTGGTCAATAATATGAAAAAGCGGGTTCCAGTCGAACATCACCAGCATATGCGCCGGAAGGGTGTTAGCCAGAAACATTTTGCCCGAAGCGAACATATTCGCGCGGGTGTAAATCATCTTCAGAATACCGGTCAGCTGCGGAAACCACGGGCTCAACCCCAACAAAACCAATCCCACGCAACACCCCGACAACCAGGCCAGAATGAACATCGCGACTGCCCCAACAGGGTCGTGAAATTCCACAGGCTTCCAAACCAAATGATACACCAAGAGAATGGCAGCAACAGAGATCGTCTGATTATAGAGCGCCGACAAAGCCGCCGAGCATACGGCAATAGGCTGGTTCATTGTCAGGTGTTTTAACATCGAAGCCGTCGCCGACCCGGCGCCAGCAACCGCACCGACAGATTTGATGTGCGTTATGAAAACAAAAATACCCGACATGATATACAACAGAAAATCACCGCGAACCGCGCTGCCACGAAGGCCCAGCATGTCCATCAAGAAAAAGAATGCGCCAATCATCACGACCGTCTGGACAATGTTCAGAACAATCGCGAGCACGGCGTTCCGGTGCCCGGTGCTTACGCCCCGAACAGCATTATGAAACGTCAGATTGAAAAACGTGAACGCTCCGCTTGCCAGCGTCGAATTCTGCCCGGATTTCAGCATCCCGTTATCACCTGTATGCGCCGAAGCTTTTGCCTCTGGCCTTGTTTTGCCCCTACGAGACACTTTAAGCCTGATTATGGCGAAATAATAGCATGAAGGCCCGTAAGATGGCGGAAAACCTCCGATCAGATATGGTTGCAACATTTAGGCGACTCGCCATCGAGGCCGGTGCGGTTATCATGGCAGTCTACGAGCGTGACGATTTTAACGTGCGCGCCAAGTCTGATGACAGCCCCGTAACCGAAGCTGACGAAGCGGCGGATCGCCTGATCTCAGCGGGATTGCGTGCAGCATTCCCCGATGTGACTCTGATCACTGAAGAACAGGCCGCCACCCACGAACTCATCGCTCAAACCTTCCTGATCGTCGATCCACTGGACGGCACAAAAGAATTCATCAACCGGCGTGGCGATTTTACGGTCAATATCGCATTAGTCAAAGACGGCGTGCCTGTTCTGGGAGTGGTCTACGCTCCGGCTAAGGGACGCATGTTTTTCACCCAGGCCCAAGGCGGCGCCGTCGAAGAAACCGGCGCATTGTCCATTGACCAGATGGGCAAACTATCGCCAATTTCTGTCAGTACACCAGACAACCGGGCGCTCCGCATCGTCGCATCCAAGTCGCACCGCGACGCCGCCACTGATGAATATATCAACCGCTATGCTGTTTCAGACTCTGTAAGCGCCGGATCTTCCTTGAAATTTTGCCTCGTAGCCGCTGGGGAGGCAGATTTTTACCCACGCTTGGGTCCAACCATGGAATGGGACACGGCCGCTGGCGACGCTGTCCTACGTGGCGCCGGTGGTGAGGTGTTAGATCGCAGTACCGGCACCGCTTTAGCTTATGGTAAACCCGGTTTTCGAAATCCGCATTTTCTGGCCCGCGCGCCTGGCGTGCAATTGATGACAGACTAGGGTCCGGGTGTCGCAGCCAATCAACACACCCACCTTCAGTGTCGTCGTTGCAAGCCACGGACGACCCGCTTGGCTAAAGCGTTGTCTTACCGCCCTCTGGCAACTGGACTACCCAGCGTTCGAAATCGTCGTCGCGGCGGATCGAGCCGGACTAACCGCACTATCCGGTCACCCGGCCATGGCATGGGGTAAATCTGTGCAATGCGACAAGCCAAACATCTCGGAAACCCGCAATGCGGGCTTGGCGTTGGCTGCGGGCAAATTTGTGGCTTTTATCGATGATGACGCCGCCCCCGAGCCCAAATGGCTCCGACATCATGCTGATGCTCTTGCCGCCTCCGGGGCCGTCGCCTCTGTCGGGTATGTCCGCGGGCGAAACGGAATCAGCTTTCAAAGCCGTGCGGCTTCGATTGATGCAGAAGCAGAAACTCACACCGAACCCCATTTTGGTACCGCACCATTCGTTCCCAAACTACAACCCGGTCGCGCTGCTAAACTTGTCGGCACAAATGCCGTCATAAGCGCTGACATCCTTCGAAAACTAGGCGGGTTTGACCCTGTGTACCGCTATTTTATGGATGACACGGACCTGTCGCTGCGACTGGCAAAAGCCGGACACACAACCGTAATCGCCCCACTTGCCGAAGTGCATCACGCCTTCGCCGCCTCGAATTTACGCACCGCACAAAGACGGCCCCGCAGCCTGTTCGACGTTGGTCGCAGTACATCTATTTATCTGCGTAGGCACCTGTCTGGTGGCGCTGACGAAATTCGCGAACGGGTCGAAAAAAGAGAACTCCGACGGCTGCACGCACATATGGTGCGAGGCACTTGCTAACCTGGCGACGTTGCAAGGCTAATGGCAGATCTCGCCGCCGGGTGGGAAGATGGGAACTCAGCAACACTTCCGCCGCTACATGCAATTCAACCCAAGGGAATTCCGGCCTTTGACCCTTTGCCATCTGGTCTTTCCGGACACCAGGTTCTCAGCAGTCGCTTGCTGCGCCGCCGCTCAATGCTCGCCAAGGCCGAGATTCTCGCTAATGCTGGCAAGCGAGTCAGCTTTTTCAGCTTTTCCTTAACGCCAGTCCGGCATCATGTATCCTACAGTGACAAGGGTGTTTGGGTTCAAACCGGTGGCCAGTTTGGCCGAACAACGCGATCTGACAGCCATTTCAGGTGGTGCAGATTTGCCCGAAGACTGAAAGATGAGATTAGACGAGTTGCATTGCAAAGGGGTATCGACGAGACTTGACTACGCCCGGGAGTGGTGGGGCACACATACGTTGCCCGCGGTTAATGGTAACAAGGTCGCATGGAATCCCAGCGGCCATAAGGCCCGTGAGAGGTTGATGTGCGTGAATTGAAGAGACGAGTAACAAAAGCTGTATTCCCCGTTGCCGGACTGGGCACAAGATTCCTGCCGGCCACAAAGTCAGTACCAAAAGAAATCATGACGCTGGTGGATCGCCCTTTGATCCAATACGCGATCGACGAAGCCCGGGAAGCCGGCATTCGCGAGTTCATCTTTGTGACTTCGCGCGGGAAATCCGCGCTCGAAGACTACTTTGACCATGCGCCAGAGCTGGAATCTGCACTGCGCAAGTCAGATAAAACTGAACTTCTGAAAACACTGAAGTCGACCAATATGGATTCCGGTGCTATCGCCTATATTCGCCAGCACAAGCCGATGGGTCTTGGGCACGCGGTTTGGTGCGCTCGCAGGCTTATTGCAAATGAGCCCTTTGCCGTAATCCTACCCGATGATGTCATCGCGGCTGAAACGCCGTGCCTTAAGCAAATGGTCGAAGCCTATCAGGATACCGGTGGTTCGATGATTGCTGCAATGGACGTGCCGCGTGACCAGACGTCATCCTATGGCATCCTGGATGTCGGTGGCGAAACACAGAATTTGGCCCGTATCAAAGGCATGGTCGAAAAGCCCTCAGTCGAAACGGCACCCTCAAATCTGGCCGTCATCGGTCGCTACATCTTGACCCCTTCAGTGCTAAATACGTTGCACAAACAGAAATCGGGTGCCGGTGGCGAAGTGCAACTTACCGACGCCATCGCAGCCGAAATTTGTGATGATCGGCCAGTGCATGCGCTTCGATTCAAGGGCCAACGCTTCGATTGTGGATCAAAAGCAGGATTTCTTCAGGCAACTGTCAGTTTTGCTCTTGCGCGCGACGAATTACAGGACGAGTTTTCAGCTTACCTTCGCGACATAGCCCCGCTCATCCGCGCGGCCGAGTAGCGGTTAACGAAAACACGAAACTTACAGGCGTCTAAACGTGGTCACCCCTGTTCTTGATCTGAGCAGAAGCTTCTCCCGACTAGGTCGCGGCGCGCCAACAGGCATCGACCGCGTCGAGCGGGCGTATTTGGATGAGGTGATCCGCCGCAAGGGCTGGGCCATTATCCGGACGCCACGTGGCTTCTTGATGTTCGAACCTGACCGCATTGGGCGGCTAGCCGAATACCTCGACCGCACTGACCTCGACGGTGCCGATCAGGCGTCAACAATCCGTGCCATAGCCTCGTCGCGCGCGTCGTCACTGTCGATCAGAAAGATCATGTGGCAGATGCCCAACGGTCTTGGTTATCTCAATGTCGGCCACACCAACCTGAATCCGCAAACTATGCGGGCCATGATGGAGATGCCAGACAACCGCAAGATCGTCATGATCCATGACACTATCCCTCTTGATTTCCCTGAATATCAAACTGAAACTGCGCGCGCCAAATTCATCGAACGCCTGACAACCACCATCAATTTTGCCAACCACATCATCGTGCCGTCGGACGAAGTCGCCGAGAGCATCGAAAAGCGGATGGTTGGTACCGGCCATCGCGTGCCAATCATGGTTGCGCCGCTTGGCATCGAATCTGGCCCGCCCCCAATCGCCATTGAAAAATCACGCAAGCCTTACTTTGTGGTGCTGGGCACAATAGAACCCCGAAAAAACCACAAGCTATTGTTGGATATCTGGGATCGGATGCATCGCAAGATGGACGAAAGCCGGATACCGGAACTGCGGATCATCGGAGCGAGAGGCTGGAAGAATCAGGAAGTTTTCGACCTTCTGGATCACTCTCCCATGATGGGGCGAACCATTTTCGAACTTGGGCCATTGCCCGACAAGGAAATGAAAGCCCATTTGGCCGGGGCAACCGCGCTTTTGTTCCCATCCCAGGTCGAAGGGTTCGGCTTGCCACCGTTCGAGGCGGCAGCAATGGGCGTCCCAACCATCTCAGGTCCACTCAGATCAATCGAACTCTATCTTGGCGACATGCCCATTTACGCTAATACCGACGATATGTATCAATGGTTTCAGGCCATCAGAGAGTTGGCCAGCGAAGACCTTGCCACCCAGGCCAGTCGGCGCGCCGATTTGTTGGCGTATCGCCTTCCCGGTTGGGAAAAGCACTTTGATCGGGTCTTTGGAATAATCTGATCTGACGCGGCCCCGGACGCGCTTGATCGAACGTAGGCAGGGGCACGTGGGACTAGGGTCGGCAATCAGACTTCGGGCGGAACGGCGTCGGCTGCAACTTCGTGCCGTCCGCAAGCGACGCGAACTGACCTCCGTTGCCGACCGTACAAGGATCATAACTCCCGGTGGCATCCTGCTCTTTTCGACAGTCCGAAATGAGTATCTGCGACTTCCATATTTCCTGGACTACTACCGCAAGTTGGGCGTCAGTCACTTCCTGTTTGTTGATAACGGCTCCGACGACGGTACTGCCGAGTACTTGTCCGGAGAACCGGACGTCTCGCTTTGGCACACAGATGCCTACTACCGCAGCAGCCGGTTTGGCACCGATTGGATGAACTGGCTCAAATTCCGCTACGGCCACGGACATTGGACACTAACACTCGATCCCGACGAATTTCTGGTCTACCCCTTCAGCAACACCAGACCACTGCCCGCCCTTTGCCACTGGCTAGACCAAACGGGCATCCGCTCGTTTGCAACGCTTTTGCTGGACATGTATCCGCGCGGTCCCTTGGACGAACAATCCTATGAAGAAGGACAGGATCCATTCGAACTTACTCCATGGTTTGACGCCGGAAACTATGCCATGTCGCCCAATCCCAGATACGGCAATTTGTGGATCCAGGGCGGTCCACGTGCTCGCGTCTACTTCGAAGATGAACCTGAAAAAGCCCCATCGCTAAACAAAATCCCGCTGGTCAAATGGGATCGCAAATACGTTTTCGTCAGTTCCACCCATATGTTGCTGCCGCGCGGCCTAAATCAGGTTTATGACCGCGCTGGTGGTGAAAAGGCATCCGGGTGTCTCTTACATGCCAAATTCCTGGACAGCCTCGAAAACAAAGCCGCCGAAGAAATCGAACGCCGACAGCATTTTGCCAAAGGCCGCGAATACGACGTTTATCGCCAAAAGGACCTGGGCCAGAACGGACTCTGGTGCAACTGGTCCGAGCGTCTGACGGGTTGGCAGCAACTAGAAGACTTGGGCCTCATGTCCAAAGGAAATTGGGCATGAGCGTCGGATTTGCAATGCTCGCCCATGATGCGCTTGATCGCGCCGGACAGGTGGCTCGGTATTTGGCCGACCATGGATGTCCGGTGGTCATTCACGTCGACCAGCGCACCGAGGATTCAGCGTTTTATGATCTGGTCGAACAGGTCTCTGATCTTCGTGACATCCAGTTTGCACCGCGCATAAAATGTGATTGGGGCACCTGGTCGCTTGTCGAAGCCAGCCGATCTTCATCAGCGATGCTCTTGGACATCGCCCCCGACATCAACAATGTCTGTCTGATCTCCGGGGCCTGTCTGCCCATAAAACCCGTGGACGAGTTGAAGGCGTTCCTGAGCGATCACCCGGACACTGACTTCATTGAAAGTGTGACTGTCAGTGAGGTTCCTTGGATTAAGGACGGCCTTGGCGAAGAGCGGTTCACAATGACGTTTCCCTTTGCCTGGAAGCGTCAAAAGCGCCTTTTTGACGTTTGGGTCGACGTTCAAAGGCGTGTTAACCGCAAGCGGCGGGTGCCAAAAGCGATTACGCCGCACATGGGTTCGCAGTGGTGGTGCCTCACACGAACCACTTTGGTAAACGTGCTGTCTGATCCTGATCTCGGCCAGTTTGACCACTATTTCCGGGGCGTTTGGATCCCAGACGAAAGCTATTATTCAACACTGGTCCGTCGTCACTCCCGCCACATCGAAAGCCGGTCACTGACTTTGTCAAAGTTCGATTTCCAGGGAAAACCGCACCTGTTTTACGATGATCATCTGGACATGCTCCGCCAAAGTCCTGCTTTCTTCGCGCGAAAAGTCTGGCCCGGAGCGCGTAAACTCTACGGCGCTTTTCTTGGCCCACAGGGCCGCGCTCATGTTGCAAAACCTACCAAGCAAAATGACGTTGACCGGGTCTTTGCCGATGCCATCACCCGGCGAACACGCGGTCGCGCTGGCTTATTGATGTCTGGTCGCTTTCCCGCAGAAGGGTTTGAAAACGGACTTACTGCTGCTCCATACGCGGTTTTCCATGGGTTTGATGAGCTATTTCAGGATTTCCCGGCTTGGATTGAATCATCACTAGGCTCGCGGTCACACGGTCACCTTTTCGCGAAAGACAAGGTAGAGTTTGTTAATGACCAACCAGGCTACACCGGCTGTCTACCAACTTCGGCGGCACTGCGTGACTACAATCCCGAGGGATTTCTGACCAACCTCATCTGGAACACACGCGGCGAACATCAGGCGTTTCTATTTTCGCCGCGTGACCATCAGGGCATTGCACCATTCATTGCCCGCGACCCCAACGCAATGATCGCGGCCGTCAGTGGTAGTTGGGTTCTGCCGCTTTTGCGGTCCGGTTACCCGGTCAGCGAAATCCGCAAATCAGCCGCACGTCTGCAAAAGCGCGAAGCGCGCCACCTTGATCGCCTCCGCGAACGCCGCACTCGCGCCCGTGTTCGCATCTGGACGCTCGCCGAATTTATGGCAAAGCCAGCCGAACCGCTTCAAGTCATTCTCGACGACCTGTCCATTCCAGGCGCGTTGCACATGTCCCATCAACCGCAGTTGAAGCCCATGATCGGACTGGCGGCCTTCCTGCAGGAACTCCGCAATACCGGAATGAACCCCCACACGGCAGGCGCGTTTTCTGATGCGCCACCAACAGAAGACATTCCCTTGTCCCCTGAACACGAGCAATCTGGCGGCATAACCTGATATGGCCGCGCAAGAGTTCGACTATTTCGTCATTTTGGCCGGTATGCGCACCGGATCGAACCTACTAGAGGAACATCTTTCAGCCTTTCCTGGCATTGAAAGTCACGGAGAGCTTTTCAATCCGCATTTCTTCGGCAAACCCAACACCGAAAGCCAGTTTGGCCTTTCGATGGCCGCCCGCGAGGCTGACCCCGTCCGCGTCATTGGCGCCATGCGATCCACCAGTCAGCACTTTCCGGGTTTTCGTTTGTTTTATGACCACGACCCGCGCGCAATATCTTTCGTTCTCTCTGATCCCAAAGCCGCAAAGATAGTCCTCACAAGGCGTCCAATCGACAGTTACGTCTCGCTAAAGATCGCACGCAAGACCGATCAATGGTGGCTCAGCGACATGACATCAGCTCGCGCCGCAAAAGTGCCGTTCGTCGCCGAAGAGTATGTCGAGTTTCTTGATACGTTGTCTGAGTTTCAAAACCGCATCCGCCACAGCCTTCAGATCAGCGGCCAAACCGCCTTTCCCATAGACTACGAGGATCTGTCCGATCCCGACGTCATCACTGGTCTAGGGCGGTTTTTGGGAATCGATGCTAAGCCGGACATGACAAATGTCCGCGCCAAGGTGCAAAACCCTACAGCGCTCAGTGATCGTCTGTCCAACCCCACCACCGCGACTGATGTCCTTAGCCGCCTGAATGTGCCCGACATCGAACAAGTTCCAATGCATGAACCCGGCCGCGGACCCGGCATAAAATTCTTCCGCGCCTGCAAATCAGCGCCGCTTTTGTATATGCCCATTCGCGGTGCAGGATTTGATCCCATTCCAGATTGGCTGAAAGCCGTCGACCCTGACGGCGAGCTCGTTGGAGGAATGACCCAACGCGACCTGCGCCGCTGGAAGCGCCAACACCCAGGCCACCGGTCATTTTCGGTTATTCGCCACCCCATTCCGCGAGTCCACGACGCGTTCTGCCGCTTTATCCTGCCAGCCGATGAAGAAAATTATGCCGATGTCCGCGCCGCATTGATCCAGCATTACAACTTACCGCTGCCACCAATTTGGCCAGACGTCGCCTGGTCCCTGGATGATCATCGCAAAGCCTTCCTATCCTTCCTGAAGTTCCTCAAAGGCAACCTTGGTGGCCAAACCTCAATCCGCGTCGATAACACGTGGGCCACGCAAGATACGCTCCTGCGTGCAGTCGCTCAGTTTACTACGCCGGATACTGGCTTCGAAGTCATGTCGCCTTTCGCACTTTCAGAAGTATACACATCAGACATCGAAAAGGCGGCCGAAGCCGCCTATCGTCGAGACTATATGATGTTCGGGTTTTCGCCCTGGAATGACGGCGATCAAGCCGCCTGAAACTTCGGCGCTTCCGTCAACAACGTGTGCAAGGTGCCTGCATCCGCATTCGCGCGCAATTTGGCACACAAACCGGGGTCACGCATGGTCCGCGATACCAAAGCCAGCGCCTTCAAGTGCTCTACGCCCGCATCTTCAGGGGCCAGCAACCCGAAAACCAGATCAACCGGTTGACGATCAACCGCATCAAAGTCCAGCGGCTTCTCCAGACGCACGAACAAACCCATGACATGGTCGATACTGCTGAGCCTTGCGTGCGGCAGAGCAATTCCTTTGCCAACACCCGTCGGCCCCAGCGTCTCGCGCTCCATCAGGGCAACAGCAACATCCGATGCGTTCACACCGTGTACAAGGGCGGCAACATCGCCCAGCTCCTGAAACAACCTCTTCTTGCTGCCGGCAGCGCCGACGGCCTTAACTGCTTCAGGTCGCAAAATGGTATTCAGTTCCATCAGCTTCCAGTCCCGCCAGCGGGCAATGTTGGCCCCCGACGATTTAAATCAATTCGGGTCGATCCACCCGATGTTTCCGTCATCGCGGCGATAAACGATGTTTACGCCTGCGTCTTGTTTCTCGTTTCGAAAAACTAGGACCGGGGCACCCGCCAACTCCATTTGCATGACAGCTTCGCCAACAGATAACGAAGGTATCTTCGTCTCCATCTCAGCGACAATCATTGGCTGGAGAGTATCAGGTTCCGATTCTTCCGGTGTTTCCGATGCGGCGAGGATATACGAGGACGCATCAAGAAGTTCAACCGGAGACGTGCGATCTTTGTGATGGTCTTTCAGGCGACGCTTATATCGCCTAAGCTGTTTTTCCATCTTTTCTGTGCATCCATCAAAAGAGGCATATATTTCAGTGGCCTGAGCGTTCAGCCCCGTTGAAAGATGCACTGTGGCCTCACAGACATATTCATGCGCATTTCTTGAAAAGACCACGTTCGCATCTGTCGGACGTCCTGCGTATTTCCCCATCACATCCCCAAGATTGCTCTTTACATGGGTCTGTAACGCTTCGCCGATGTCGATCTGTTTGCCGGTGATCTGATAGCGTATATAGCTCTCCTTTGATAAAAAACGTGCCTGTGCCGCGCGTTATGCGGGATCGTTGGAAAAGGTAACGAAATACTGAATGCCGGTTGCCATCCGGTAAAACGGCGGCAAGTTCGGGCAATCGGGCGTGGACATTTGGTCCTTCATTACCCCCATTTGGCGACACTTTCATGGCGGCTGTCAATGAGTCGTTCGCACGAAGTCACATGATGCGAAAACTATCGCCGAGATAGACTCGTTTTACCTTCTCATCCGCCACAACCTCGTCGGCCGTGCCGCTCATCAGAACACCGCCGTCGTGCAGAATATAAGCGCGATCCACGATTTCCAGCGTTTCGCGCACGTTGTGATCGGTGATCAACACGCCAATTCCGCGATCTTTCAGGTCAGTGACCAGATCGCGAATATCGCCAACCGCAATCGGATCAACACCAGGAAAAGGTTCGTCCAACAGCAAATATTTTGGGTTGGCTGCCAGTGAACGCGCGATCTCGCAACGGCGACGTTCGCCACCAGAAAGGGCAACGGAAGGCGTCCGGCGCAAATGTGCAATCGAGAACTCGTTCAACAGCTCATCCAACCGCTCGCGCCGTTTTGTGCGATCTTTCTCGACGATCTCCAGAATCGCAAGAATGTTGTCCTCGACCGAAAGTCCCTGAAAAATAGACCGTTCCTGCGGCAAATAGCCGATGCCCAGTTTGGCGCGGCGGTACATCGGAAAGGTCGTCACATCTTGGCCGTCAATGCTGACTTCACCACCGTCGGGCATCACCAGCCCTGCAATCGAGTAAAAACAGGTGGTTTTGCCCGACCCGTTCGGCCCCAACAGCGCGACAACTTCGCCACGTTTCAGATCAAGGCTGACGTCGCGAATGACCGGGCGACGCCGGTATGACTTCCGCAAATTGCGGATTCTCAGACCCTGATTGCCTTCTGCGACTGTCAACTCCGGCGGCATCAGTTCGCTGTCCCGCCGATTACAGCGCGCACGCGCCCTTCCATGCGGCCACTTCCGGCTTGTAGGTCAACCACCAGCTTTTCCCCGGATATCGCCGTCTGGCCTTGGGTCAGCAATACGTTGCCGCTCAGAATGACAGTGCTGTCTTCAATTGAATAAACCGCCTGATGTGCTTCGGCGGCATCGGTCGCGGTTACAAAAGTCACTCCGCCACTAGCCGTCAAACTGGCGATGCCGTTAGCCGCGCCATCATCGCCCGTCGCGTATTCGACAGTTACTTTTCCTGCCGACATGCGGACCGTTCCCTGAACAACCAGAACATTGCCATCAAAAATTGCTTCTCCGGTCGCCTGATCCACACTCAAAGCATCCGCCGAAACCTCAACGGGCTGCGTACTGTCAAAGGCTGCCGACCCCAATGCAATCGAGGTGCCCTGACTCAATGCCGCAAAAGGCAGAAAGGTTAAAAAAAGCACAGAAACAAGCAGTCGACGAACAGGCACGTAAATAGGCTCCACTAGGGTTGCGGGTGGTATACCAGCCGCACACCCTCATTGAAAACAAGAAGATAACTGCCATCGGCAGGGCGTTGCTCAAGCGTCATTGCGCCCGCAACCAGATCACCGCCTGGGCCGGTCGCCGTGACCCTCGTATTAGCCGTTGCTTGCACATCGCCGAAACTGGTCACAAGGCGTTCAGTACGCACGAAATAGCCCAAACTGCTGGCAAGTTCCGCGCCACCTTCCAACGTGACAAGTTGTGCCTTGGGGTCAATCAAACCAACCGGACTGTCGATTGCGATGCTGGTGCCATTGGGCAGATTGATCAACGCAGCCAGTTCGGTGCCCCGAAATTGCGTAGTCCCGTTCTCTGTTACAGGTCGTATCGCAGCAGCACCCAAAGTAATCTCCGCCCCGTCTTCGGTCATGCCGCCAAAGGAAGGCGCAGTTATACCTTGGTCCCGCAAAATGGCTTCAACGTCGACTTCTGCAAATGGAATGGCCCTGTTCGGATCCAGCGACTCGGCCACCAAAAACAGCGTCGACAAAATCGCCAGCGCCGCCAAAGGCAGTAGGACCTTCATCCAGTAAACAAACCGGGAATATGCGTTTTCGACACTCGCCATAAGGGGCATATAAGCCCTTTTGTCTAATGCGCGAAGATGTCTATCTCGGGCCAACCGGCAAGATCCAGCCGGGCACGGGTTGGCAGAAACTCGAATGCCGCTTCCGCCAGGTCCATGCGACCTTCACGCTCCAAGCGCCGGTTCAGCTTGTCTCGCAACGCATGCAGATACAAAACATCTGATGCCGCATACGCCAATTGTGCGTCGGTAAGCGTTTCCGCTCCCCAGTCGCTCATCTGCTGCAATTTCGAGATATCGACCTTCAAAAGCTCGTCCAACAGGTTCTTCAATCCATGTCGGTCCGTATAGGTCCGCACCATTTTCGAAGCGATCTTAGTGCAGTAAACTGGCGCAGTCAGCGCGCCAAATGCGTGATACATGGCGGCAATATCAAAGCGGCCAAAGTGAAACAGCTTCAGAACCTTGGGATCGGTCAGCAGACGCTCCAAATTGGGCGCACTCGCCTGCCCCTTTTCGATCTGCACCAAGTGCGCGTTGCCGTCGCCCGAAGACAATTGCACCAGACACAAGCGGTCACGATGCGGGTTCAACCCCATCGTTTCGCAATCAATGGCAACCATATCGCCAAGGTCCAGATCGTCAGGTAGGTCACGTTGGTAAAGCGTATTCGTCATGTCTCAGTCCACATTCCGGGTCCGAAGGAAAAGATAAAGCGGCAGCCCGCAGCTGACGCCAATGCACCATGTCGCGGGAATTCCCCACAGCGCCGACCAGTTCTTGCGCACCAGCGTTTCGGCAATGACCCAAACCGTCAGCGCAATCGCGGCAATCGTCAGATCCCAGGTCAGGCCGGTGGTCGAAGCATTGACATACCAGGCATCAATCAGGCCACCCAAACCGGTGCCGGTTTCGCGCATATAGGCAATGAAATAATACATTGGATGGATCGCGCCCCAGATCGCCAGGCCCAGATATGCCATCCTAAGGGGCGACATCAGAACGATCCCTTAACGCCGATCTTCGCTTCGGCAGACACCTGAATCCCGCCCTCAACAGGCTCCGGCGGGCCATCGGCGCCGCAGGCGGCCACCGTGAGAATCAGCATCAGGGCGAAAAAGCGTGTCATCCGCTGACCGTAACCGTCGCATTGCCAACGTCGCCGGAAACCGACGGTGAAACGCTGACTCCGCTACCAGAGAAGGTCGCGCCAATACCTAACTGCGGGTTCTCACAGGCCGTCAGGGCCAGAATGGCCAAAATTGCCAGTTTCTTCATGCCAAGCGCTCCTTCCAGAGGGTGATCTGTGCCCGCACCTGATCCGGCGCGGTTCCGCCATAAGATGTGCGGCTTCTGACCGAGTTGTCTACGCCCAGCACATCATAAATCCCATCCGTGATGCTTTCATGCGCGGAATTCATCTGATTCAGGTTCAGATCCGGCAGGTCTTTGCCCTCGGCTTCTGCCAAAGCCACAAGGCTGCCGGTTACATGATGTGCTTCACGGAATGGCAATCCAGCCTCGCGGACTAACCAGTCTGCCAGATCAGTCGCGGTTGAAAATCCACTTGAAGCCGCAGCGCGCAGCGCCTCTGGGTTACCCGACATATCGCGCACCATGCCCTCCATGGCAGCCAGCGCTAGCATAAGATTATCAGCGGCATCAAAGACCTGTTCTTTGTCTTCTTGCATGTCCTTGGAATAAGTCAGCGGCAGACCTTTCATCACCGTGAACAGCCCAACCGTCGCCCCCAGAATCCGCCCGATCTTGGCGCGCACCAGTTCGGCGGCATCCGGGTTCTTCTTTTGCGGCATGATGGACGACCCGGTCGAGAACCGGTCCGACATGGCCACAAAGCGAAACTGCGCCGACGACCAGATCACCAGTTCTTCGGCGAAACGGCTTAAATGCATCGCGCAAATGGAGGACGCGGCCAGAAATTCCAGCGCGAAATCCCGGTCTGCCACCGCATCCAATGAATTTGCGGCAGGGCGATCAAACCGAAGCGCCTTAGCCGTCATCTCGCGGTCAATCGGGAACGACGTCCCCGCCAAAGCTGCAGTACCCAAAGGCGATTCGTTCATGCGCGCCCGCGCGTCAGAAAACCGGCCCAAATCCCGCCCCAGCATCTCGACATAGGCCATCATGTGATGACCCCATGTTACAGGTTGGGCGGTCTGCAAGTGGGTAAATCCAGGCATAACCCAATCGGCCCCGGCCTCGGCCTGCACCAAAAGTGCCTTCTGCAACGCAGCAATCCCCGTGACAGCAGCATCGCATTGGTCGCGCACCCACATGCGGAAATCCAACGCAACCTGGTCATTTCGGCTGCGCGCTGTGTGCAAACGCCCCGCAGGCTCGCCAATTAATTCGCGAAGACGCGCCTCGACGTTCATATGAATGTCTTCCAGCGCCGTGGAATACTGAAACGTTCCGCCTTCAATCTCTGACAAGACCGTGAGCAGACCTTCCCGGATCACCTCGGCATCGCTAGGTTCAATAATGCCTGTGGCAGCCAACATGGCGGCATGGGCGCGCGAGCCCTCGATGTCTTGTCGCGCAAGTCGCCGATCGAACCCGATCGAGGCATTAATCGCCTCCATGATCGCGTCTGGCCCGGCGGCAAAGCGGCCGCCCCACATCGAATTTGCGTTGTCGGTCATAGTATTCGTCCTTCGGAGGGACCCATGCGTTATCTTCTTGCCGTCCTCTACACGGCCCTCGCCCTTGGTGCAAACACCGCGCAGGCAGATATTGCCAAGGCGGAAAGCCTGCGGGAAGGTACGATGAAGAAACTGCGGTTTTCCGAGGCGCAGCCGGTGTCAGAGGTTGCCTTTACGGATCCTGCCGGGGCCGAAATGACCCTGGCCGATTTCAAAGGCAAATACGTGCTGGTGAACTTCTGGGCCACGTGGTGTGCGCCTTGCCGCAAAGAAATGCCGCAACTGGCCGAACTTCAGGATGAATTTGGCGGCGACGACTTCGAAGTTGTCACCATTGCCACAGGCCGGAATCCTGTGCCCGCGATTGACCGGTTCTTCGATGAAATCGGTGTGGAAAATCTACCCAAGTATCTGGACCCCAAATCAGCACTGGGCCGTGATTCCGGTGTCTTCGGCCTTCCGATCACGCTGATCCTGAACCCCGAAGGTCAGGAGATTGCCCGCATGCGCGGCGACGCCGAATGGAACAGCGACAGCGCCAAAGCCATTATCAAGGCCCTGATCGAAGACGAAAGCAGCTAACACCCGCGCGACAACTTACTCAGGCGCTTGCGGTGGCCCGCCGCGGTTGGGATGCGACATTGGCCAGATCGTGCTTCGAATCCAGACGCACAAAACTTCTGGCCAAACGACGCTTGCGCGCCCGTTCTTCAGCCAGGTCCATATCTATGATGTCGTGAAGCTTAAAGTCGGGACATGGCGACACATCTCCCAGCAAGCAACGCCCAACTTCGCGGCAATTCTTGAATGTACAATTCTTACTCATAACCAACTCTGGTATCTTTGTGGCAAAACACGCCGTAACCAGACTTTTCTACGGCACAAATGTGGCATCAGTATGGCCTTCGCCCCCTCCCATTATCGCCAATTCAGAAACAGCTCGCAGAAATGCACCTGATTACTCGCCTCCTGTGATCCAAAACAGCCACCCTCCACATCAAAAAATCAACCTTCTTTCTGGCAAAAATACTCCGGGGCGCTCGCTTCGCGAGCGGGGCAGAGCCCCCAAAGAAATGAAATGGCCGCGCCCGACAGGGCGTGGCCCCACCTCGGCGCCGGTAGGCGTCGAAACCTGCCTTGCCCAATTGGCCAACATCCGCTTTAACGTGAACGTTCTGACACTGATAGGACCCTTATGACCCTGTCTGACGGCCGCATCGTCGCGGTTCTTGGCCCCACCAACACCGGCAAAACCCATTACGCCATAGAGCGTATGCTGGCCCATCGCACCGGGATCATTGGGCTGCCCCTGCGTCTGTTGGCCCGCGAAGTCTATGACCGCATCGTCGCCATTCGCGGCCCATCCGTTGTTGCTCTCGTAACGGGCGAAGAGCGGATCGTGCCCGCACGCGCTCAATACTGGGTCTGTACCACCGAAGCTATGCCGGATGGCATGGGGGCCGATTTTGTCGCCATCGACGAAATCCAGCTTTGCGCTGACCCCGAACGCGGCCACGTCTTCACTGATCGCTTGCTGCATGCGCGCGGCCAACACGAAACGTTGTTCATGGGATCGGACACCATGCGGTCTGCCATTGCCGCGCAGGTTCCCAAAGCCCAGTTCCTCTACCGCGAGCGCTTTAGTGAGCTGACTTACACCGGGTCCCGCAAAATCAGCCGCATGCCCGCCCGCGCCGCAATTGTTGGGTTTTCTGTCGAAAACGTCTACGCCATCGCCGAACTCCTTCGCCGCCAAAAAGGCGGGGCAGCAGTGGTCATGGGCGCTCTCAGCCCCCGCACCCGCAATGCTCAGGTCGAGATGTATCAAAACGGCGATGTAGATTACCTGGTTGCCACCGATGCGATCGGCATGGGGCTAAACCTCGATATTGCCCATGTCGCCTTTTCCGGTCTCAGCAAATTCGACGGCCGCCGTATGCGCGCATTGCAACCCAACGAACTGGCACAGATCGCGGGCCGCGCAGGTCGCTATATGACCCCTGGAACATTCGGCGTTACCGGCGATGCCCCGCCTCTGCATGATCAAACGGTCGACGCCATCACCAGCCACAGCTTTACCCCCATCAAGAAACTGCAATGGCGCAACACCGTGCTGAGTTTCGGAACAATCGATGCCCTGATCGCGTCACTGGAAGAAACGACCTCCGACGAAAACCTGGTGCGCGCCCGCGAAGCCGACGACCTGATGGTTCTGAAATCCCTGGCTGAAACGGCCGAGGTTCGCGCCCGCGCAAGCGATGGCAATTCGGTCAAACTGTTGTGGGACGTCTGCCGCATTCCCGATTTTCGCGGCATCAGCCATCAGGAACATGCGCAACTTCTCGAACGTATCTTCGGCTTCCTGCACGAATATAGCCGGGTGCCGGACGACTGGCTGGCGCGCCAGATCAAGAGCATTGACCGAACTGATGGCGATATCGACGCATTGTCCAAAAGATTGGCATATATCCGCACATGGACCTATGTGGCGCAGCGAAACGGGTGGTGTATTGACGAAACGCATTGGCGGAACGCCACGCGCGCTGTAGAAGACCGCCTGTCAGATGCGCTGCACGCGGCGCTCACACAACGATTTGTCGACCGGCGGACGTCTGTTCTGCTTCGCCGGTTGAAGCAAAAGGAGGGCCTGGTGGCCAAAGTTAACGATAAAGGTGAAGTCACCGTCGAAGACCAATTCGTCGGACGGCTAGAGGGGTTCCGCTTCCACCAGGATGCATCCGCAACAGGCGACGAAGCCAAAACCATCCGCTCAGCTGCAATCCAGGCATTGCAGCCAGAATTCCACTTGCGCGCCGACCGGATCTATAACGCGCCGGACACCGAAATGGACTTTACCGATCAGGGTGGCCTGATGTGGGGCGAACACGCCGTCGGTAAACTGGTTGCCGGGGATGACCCCCTGAAGCCGCAGGTAACCGCTTTTGTTGACGATGAAGCCGGCACTGACGTTGCAGATAAGGTGAAACGTCGCCTTCAACACTATATCGACCGGCGCGTTTCCTCGCTTTTCGAGCCCCTGTTGAACATCCAGCGCGACGAGACCCTGACTGGCCTCGCCCGTGGCTTTGGCTATAGAATGATCGAAGCCCTGGGCGTGGTCGATCGACGCAAAGTCGCGGATGACGTCAAAGCGCTAGATCAGGAAACCCGTGGTGTTCTGCGTAAACATGGCGTACGCTTTGGCCAGTTCACTGTCTTCATGCCGCTTTTGCTGAAACCAGCCCCCACGCGCCTCAGATTGGTTCTTTGGGCTTTGACGAACCAGTTAGACGAATTCCCAGAAAGCCCCCCGCCTGGGTTGGTCACAATCCCAACAAACAAGGATGCCGCCGCCGACCATGCCTTGATGGCTGGCTACAAGGCTGCGGGTGATCGGGCGATTCGTATCGATATGCTGGAGCGCCTTGCCGATATGCTGCGAAAAGAGGACTCGCGCGGCGGTTTTGAAGGCAACGCCGACATGTTGTCGATCACCGGCATGACGCTCGAGCAATTCGCCAATCTGATGGAGGGTCTGGGCTACAGCGCACAGCGCGGCGAGCGCGAAAAAGCGCGACCTGAACCCGTCGTTGGGACTGCACCAGCGGATGATGCTGCACCTTCTGCGGAAGCAGCACCCGAAAATGCGGCCACCGAGGCAGAAGTTGCGACGCCATCGGAAATGGAACCATCTCAAGAATCGGCCAAATCAGAGGCAGCTGCAGACTCGCAGCCAGAACCCGCCGACGCCGCCCAGCAACCTGGATCTGAATCTGAACCCGAACCTGAAGTCTTCTACACCTTCACGTGGGGCGGCAACCGCACACGCCAGCAACAGCAACGTCAGGGCGGTCGCCCGCAAGGCAAAGCTGGCGGGAAACCAAAGGGCAAAGGCAAACCGCGCGGCAAAGGCGATCACGGCAACAAGCCTCGCAAATACGAGGCCCGCCCACCGCGCAAGGAAAAGGCGATAGATCCCGACAACCCATTCGCTCAGGCGCTGATGGGGCTGAAGGACAAAAACTCCTGACCGAAACCGCCGCGCAACGAATAGACAAATGGCTCTGGCACGCGCGGTTCTTTAAAACCCGCGGGCTGGCCACCAAGCTGGTGTCTGCAGGGCATCTGCGGATTGACGGGGATCGCGTTTCGAAACCCAGTTTCGGCCTTCGGGTTGGCGCGACGCTGACCTTTCCCCAGGCCCGGCGCATTCGCGTCGTGCGTGTCGAGCATCTATCAACCAGACGCGGCCCCGCCGCTGAGGCCAGAACACTTTACACCGATCTCACCCCGCCCGAGGACCCGGTTCTTAAGAACCCCCGTTACGAGGGAAAAGGACGCCCGTCCGGGAAAGATCGCCGCAATGCCCGCCTTTCCGGTCCGCCTACGCTTGAATGAGGCTCAACCCTGCGATACGCACACCGTCGCAAACATCACGAGCTCCGAATATGACTTATATCGTCAACGACAATTGTATCGCCTGCAAATACACCGACTGCGTCGAAGTCTGTCCGGTGGATTGCTTCTATGAAGGCGAGAACATGTTGGTCATTCATCCGGATGAATGCATCGATTGTGGCGTCTGCGAACCCGAGTGCCCGGTGGATGCCATCCGCCCGGATACCGAACCGGATATGGAAAAATGGGTCGAATTCAATCGCAAATATTCCGAGCTCTGGCCGGTGATCATCACCAAGAAAGACCCCTTGCCCGACGCCGACGAAATGGACGGCAAAGAAGGCAAGATGGACTTGTTCTCTGAAAATGCAGGCGAAGGCGGCTAAAACGATTCGGTTTCGAGCACCCGACAACAGCTCCGCACCCGCTCTTTTTGACCAATTCCGCTACGTTACATGGCATATTGACCATGTGTCTTGGAATACGGCCATTTTTTTGCTATATTTGTATGACATAAAGCGTGAACGAGCGGCAAATTAGCAGCCGCAATTCGTTGGCGTCAGCGACAGAGCAAATGGCGACGGGAGGATGTGTGTGTTCCCGCCGTGTTTCTGTCGTCTGTTGAAATGGGCTGAAAGGGAACAAGTCTATAATGAGCAAGCCAAAGAAAATGGAATTTCGTCCAAACGATTTTGTCGTTTACCCCGCGCATGGGGTTGGACAAATCGTGTCGATCGAAGAACAGGAAATCGCCGGGCTGACACTCGAGCTCTTCGTGATCTCTTTCGAGAAAGACAAGATGACGCTTCGGGTTCCAACCAACAAAGCCGCCGATGTGGGTATGCGGACACTCTCGTCGCCCGACGTTGTGTCCAAAGCCATGACCACACTGAAGGGCCGCGCCCGGGTGAAAAAAGCCATGTGGTCGCGCCGCGCACAGGAATACGAACAAAAGATCAATTCTGGTGATCTGATTGCCATCGCCGAAGTGGTGCGTGATTTGCACCGCGCCGACGATCAGCGCGAACAAAGCTACTCCGAGCGTCAGCTTTATGAAGCAGCCCTCGAACGCCTGACTCGCGAGATTGCAGTTGTCGCCGGCTCCGATGAGATCGCGGCACAAAAACAAATTGATGATGTGCTGGTGGCGCGCGCGGCAGCCTGATCAAACACCTAAAATCCAACAAAACGGCGGTGCAATAGCATCGCCGTTTTTATGTTCCGGGCCGATATCGCCCCTTCTTTCTGGTAAAAATACTCCGGGTGGGTCCGGGAGGGCAGCGCCCTCCCGGTTGATCGACGCCCAAAGGGCGGCGAAACTCTATTCTGCCGGAACCGCCACCTCATAACCCTCGACAGGCACATCCAGCTTGTTCAGCATCTCAATCGGACAAATTTGAAGGAACTTGCCCTTCTCATCGCTCCAATGCTGCAAGATGCGCGCCGCACGTTGGCTGCCGGTCTCTTCTAGGTGGCGTTCGATCAGCCCTTCCAGTTCGGTCATATAGTGCCCTTCGCTCAAGGGCACCACCATCAGCGTCTCCATGTTGATCAACTCGGAAACATCGCCATGGCGGTCATAGATGTAGGCCATGCCGCCGGTCATTCCGGCCCCGAAGTTCGGACCAATCCCACCAAGAATAACGGCAGTGCCGCCGGTCATGTATTCGCACCCGTTCGAACCACAGCCTTCAACCACAACTTTCGCGCCCGAGTTTCGAACCGCGAACCGTTCACCTGCACGGCCAGCAGCAAACAAATGCCCGTCTGTCGCGCCATAAAGCACTGTGTTGCCGATGATGACGTTCTGGCTGGCTTTCAGCGGCGACGCCATGGGCGGACGCACCACAACCGTGCCCCCGGACAAGCCCTTGGCCACATAGTCATTGGCGTCACCCGACACTTCCAAACGCAGCCCCGGTGCCGCAAAAGCCCCCAAAGATTGCCCGGCTGACCCCTGCAACTTCACGCTCAGGTGGTCCGGCTGCAGCGCATTCTTCATGCCAAACCGTTGCACGATGTGGCTGGATGTGCGGGTGCCGATGGTGCGGTGGGTGTTCCGCACAGCATAACTCAACTGCATCTTCTCGCCGTCGTTCAGGAACCGTGCTGCATCCCGGACAATCTCGGCGTCCAATGTATCAGGCACCACATTGCGGTCCTTGTCGCGGTTATAAACGATGCGATCAGCACCATCGACAGTGATCAACAACGGGTTCAGATCCAGATCATCCAGATGCGCCGAACCCCGGCTGACCTGGGTCAGCAAATCTGCGCGCCCAATGACGTCATCCAATGACTTCGCCCCGATCTCCGCCAGAATCCCACGCACTTCATGCGCATAGAAGGTGATCAGATTGACAACCTTATCGGCCGACCCCGTGAACTTGTCCCGCAGCGCCTCATCCTGGGTGCAGACACCAACCGGACAAGTGTTCGACTGGCACTGGCGCACCATGATGCAGCCCATGGCGATCAAAGCGGCGGTGCCGATACCGTATTCCTCGGCTCCCATCATAGCAGCCATGACAATGTCACGACCTGTGCGCAATCCACCATCAGTCCGCAGCGTGATCCGGTCCCGCAGGTTGTTCATCGCCAGAACCTGATGCGCTTCGGTCAGGCCCATTTCCCAAGGCAAACCCGCGTATTTTATCGAAGTCGCAGGCGACGCACCGGTCCCACCATTGTGTCCCGAGATCAGGATCACATCGGCCTTGGCCTTGGCCACACCAGCCGCAATCGTGCCAACACCCGAAGACGCAACCAGCTTCACTGTTACCTTAGCGCGCGGGTTGATCTGCTTTAGATCATAAATCAGCTGCGCCAAATCCTCGATCGAATAGATATCGTGGTGCGGCGGCGGTGAAATCAATGTCACGCCGGGCGTCGAATGGCGCAAGCGCGCAATCAACTCGGTCACTTTCATGCCGGGCAACTGGCCACCCTCGCCGGGCTTGGCACCTTGTGCGACCTTGATCTCCAGCTCTTCGCACTGGTTTAGATACTCCGCCGTTACGCCAAAGCGCCCCGAGGCCACCTGCTTGATCTTCGCGGACGGATTGTCGCCGTTCGGCTCCGGCACGAAATGCGCCGGATCCTCACCGCCTTCGCCACTGTCGGACTTCGCGCCAATCCGATTCATCGCCACATTCAGCGTCTTATGCGCCTCGGGCGACAAAGCCCCCAACGACATGCCCGGCGTCACAAACCGCTTCCTGATCGAAGTGATGCTTTCCACCTCTTCAATTGGAATGGGCGTGCCCATGGGTTTTATGTCCAAAAGGTCGCGCAAATGGATCGGTGGAGCCGACCGCATTTTGGCCGAATACTGCTGCCACATCGCATAAGATGCGCGCTGACACGCCGCCTGCAACAAGTGCATCGAGGTCGCTTCCCAGGCATGGGTCTCTCCCGATCGACGCGCTTTGTAGAACCCGCCAATCGGCAAAATGCTGTCGCCCTGGAAACCTTTGGCATGGGCTTCCTCGGCTTTCTTTTGCAAACCGCCGATGCCGATGCCGGAGATGCGGCTGTGCATGCCGGGGAAATACTCTGCTACAAGAGCCCGGCTCAAACCCACTGCCTCAAAATTCAATCCACCGCGATAGGACGAGATTACACTGATCCCCATCTTCGACATGATCTTCAGAAGACCCGCATCAATGGCCGCCCGATAGCGCGCGACCGCCTCGGTCAACGGCCCGTCAATCAAGCCGCGCTCAATTCGATCAGCGATGCTGTCCTCTGCCAGATAGGCGTTCACGGTCGTCGCTCCGCATCCGATAAGCACCGCAAAGTAATGCGGATCAATGCATTCAGCCGACCTGACATTCAGCGAACAGAAGGTCCGAAGCCCCTTGCGTGTCAGCCAGGAATGCGCGGCACTGGTCGCCAGGATGATCGGCATAGCAACTTTGTTTTCGCCGCCGTGCTGGTCAGTCAGAACCAAGTGTCCAGCGCCCGAGCGCACGGCGTCTTCCGCCTCGGCCCGAATACGATCCAACGCCACCTGCAAAGCACCCGAGCCACCATCTACCGGGAAAGTACAGTCAATCTCGGCCATGTCAGAATCAAACGCATCGCGCAGAACCTTGAATTGGCCGTTGCCAACAAACGGGCTGTCCAGCACCAGAATTTCAGTCTGGCTGCCGTCCTGATCCAACACGTTCTTCAGATTGCCAAACCTCGTCTTCAGGCTCATCACCCGATACTCGCGCAAGCTATCAATCGGCGGATTCGTAACCTGACTAAAGTTCTGGCGAAAAAAATGGCTAAGCGGGCGATAAGTTTTCGACAGAACCGCCGACGGCGTATCATCCCCCATCGAAGCAAGCGTTTCCTTGCCGTCCTCGGCCATCGGGGCCAGAATCTGCTCCAACTCCTCAATCGAGTATCCAGCAGCAATCTGCCGCCGCCGCAACTCACCACTCTCGAACAGAGGTGCTTCATTAGCAGCCGCCAGATCCGCATCCAGCTCTACGATCTTCCCAACCCAATCGCCAAACGGCAAACTTCCCGCCAGCACGTCCTTGATCTCGGTGTCGTGGAACAATTTACCCTCGACCATGTCGACCGCAATCATCTGACCCGGACCCAGCGCACCCTTTTCAACAACTGTCGCTTCGTCCGTCGGCACCATCCCGGTCTCGGATCCGGCGATCAACAGCCCATCCCCAGTCACCGTATACCGCATCGGGCGCAGGCCATTCCGATCCAGCCCAGCGCAAACCCAACGTCCATCCGTCATCGCCAGCGCCGCAGGCCCGTCCCAGGGTTCCATCACAGCGTTGCAGTACGAATACATGTCGCGCCAGGCTTCCGGCAGCTCCACCGCCTGCTTCGACCAGCTTTCCGGCACCAGCATCGTCTTGGCCATGGGCGCGTTCCGCCCAGCCCGCACCAGCACTTCAAACACCGAATCCAACGCGGCCGAGTCACTCGACCCTTGCGCAATGATCGGCTTGATGTCTTCCGCCATGTCGCCAAACGCACCCGACGCCATGCGGATTTCGTGGGACTTCATCCAATTGACGTTGCCCTTCAGCGTGTTGATCTCGCCGTTGTGCGCCAACATCCGAAACGGCTGCGCCAACCACCACTGCGGGAAGGTATTGGTCGAATACCGCTGGTGATAAATCGCAAACGCGCTTTCGAACCGCTCATCTTTCAGGTCTGGGTAAAATTCCGCCACCTGCTCAGCCAGCATCATACCCTTGTAGATGATCGACCGACACGACAGAGAACACAGATACAGTGACGGCACCTGAGCCGCCGCCGCTGCCTTCTCGATCCGACGCCGGATCACATACAACTCGCGCTCAAACGTCTCTTCGTCGACACCCTTGGAATTCGAGATCAGGATCTGCTCAATCTCGGGCCGCGTCGCATTGGCCTTTTCACCCAGAACATCCACATTCACCGGCACATGCCGCCAGCCGTAAATGTAATAGCCCATCCGCAGGATCTCGGTCTCGACAATGGTCCGACATGTCTCCTGAGCACCAAAATCCGTGCGCGGCAAGAATACCTGACCCACAGCCAGCATCTCGCCTTCACGCGGCTCATGCCCGGTGCGCTCGATCTGGTCGCCAAAAAAGTTGAACGGAATCTGAACGTGAATACCGGCGCCATCGCCGGTCTTGCCATCCGCATCGACAGCACCCCGGTGCCAAACCGCCTTCAGCGCATCAATCCCGTTCTCAACCACCTTCCGGCTGCGAGACCCGTCAATCGAAACCACCAGCCCAACGCCGCAAGACGCATGTTCGTCCGCGTCGCGATAAAGCGAGTTTTCAGCCATCCAAGCGCGGCGCGCTTCTTCGGCGGCTGCCCATTCTGCGTTGAATTTGGTCATTTGATAGTCTCCCGCAATTCGAGAATGTCCTGGTGTTCTTTGTTCGTCATGATGGGTTCGCCGGGTCTTGGGCAAACTCAGCCATCACCTCAGCCTCAGTGCTTTGCTTCGCCCCCGCAAAAGGCGACATCCAACCAACCCGGCAATCAACGAAAATCTCTGACGTCACGGCCAACCCCGACTGGTCATCCAAAGTCCCCGCCGCCACGTTCTGAGGCGCGCGCCCTTGCATCGCCCAATACAGCGTCGTGCCACAGGTGCTGCAAAATGCCCGCTCGCCCCATGCACTCGCGTGATACGTTCCAACGCGATCTTCGCCGGTCATCTCAATGTCAGACGCCCCCGCCGCAAAGTAGGGTCCGCCACCAGACCACCGTTGACACTGTCCACAATGGCAGGCGTTGATCTCGCCAGTCACGTCAGCGGTGAATTTAACTGCACCGCACAGGCACTGTCCTGAAACGCGATCCGCCATCAGCTTTCCTCTCCGCATCCAAACAGAGTGATGTTCTTCATGAACCCAAGGTCGCCCTCGCGCAGCATGCGGACCGGTTCGCCCGGCAACTCCATGGAAAATCCACCCGAGGTCATCACCCCGCCGCCATCAAACAGCGTGTTGGTCAATCGGTCGATGAACATGTCCCCGACTATTTCCATCGCAAGGCCGCCAACGCCCATCGTCAGATCGAATTCGACACGCTCTAGCGCAAAACCCGACACGTCGATCACTTCGCCAGTCCGGAACATCTGTCCTACAATGGTCGACTCTCGTGGCAATCCGATTTGGAAATCAACCAAAGCCGTCTGATCAAACGTGTCCTGACCCGTCTCCATCATCTCGCTGAAAGAAAACGGATTGGTATTCGCAACGATGCCATGGATCGTGCGTTCGCCCGTCGGCGACCACTCGGCAAGAAAATCAAAATCATCCGTTTCAAAATCGATGCCTACCAAAGCACCATCTTCGATATTCTCGAACCGATAAATCGTATCGCCTTGATACTGACACTGCAAAACATGGGTGGCCTGACACCCCTTCTGCTGTACCGTGTAAAGCGGCGAGCAATCCTCGCGTTGCACAAGTTGATCATCCTCGCTCGCAACCGCGGCGAAGGGGAAGCAAACCACCGAAAGCGCGAAGACCGCCTTTTTCATGTTCATCCCTTTTCAACCAACTAGGTCAGAACTGCTGCCCGACCTGCTTACCAAATTCCTAAACCACCGTTCGGCGGCACCGACGTAATACCGACGTGATACAGACAGGCTATTCGGCCGCCACTTGCGCCGCTTGACTGATGTAATCCAGGATCGCATCCGCCGCTTCGCGCCCGTCCCGAATGGCCCAAACCACCAGTGAAGCGCCCCGCACGATGTCACCTGCGGCGTAGACACCTGCAACGCTGGTTGCATGGGTCTGGTAGTCCGCTTTGACAGTTCCCCAGCGGGTCACATCCAGCCCCTCCACGCCCCATAACTTGGGCAGATCTTCCGGTTCAAATCCCAGGGCCTTGATCGCCAGATCGGCACCTTCAATGTAATCAGCGCCTTCAATAATCTCAGGCACTTGCCGACCGGTCGCATCGGGCGCCCCTAAACGCATCTTTTGCACCATAACGCCCTCGACCGCATCGCCAGTGAAACCCTTCGGCGCCGTCAACCAGACAAATTCCACACCTTCTTCTTCCGCATTGGACACTTCGCGCTGCGAACCCGGCATGTTGGCCCGGTCGCGACGATACAGACACTTTACGCTCTCAGCACCCTGACGAATGGCCGTGCGCACACAATCCATGGCTGTGTCACCGCCGCCAATAACCACCACCCGTTTGCCTTCAGCATTCAATTCGCCGTTGTCAAATTCGGGCACTGCATCCCCAAACGATTTGCGATTGGATGCCGTCAAATAGTCAATCGCCCTCACTACACCATCCGCGCCAACGCCCGGCGCCTCAAGGTCGCGCGACTTGTAAACCCCTGTCGCAATTAGGATTGCGTCATGTTTCTCTTGCAGCGCCTCAAAAGTGATATCGACGCCAATATCGCAATTCAGAACAAACTCGACGCCGCCTTGTTCAAGCTGTTCGTTGCGCCGCACAACGATCTCTTTTTCCAGCTTGAAACCTGGAATGCCGTACGTAAGCAGCCCGCCCGCACGGTCATAGCGATCGTAAACGGTAACCTGAACTCCGGCGCGTCGCAGCCTGTCTGCCGCCGCCAATCCACCTGGACCTGCGCCAATGATACCAACTGTTTCCGGTCTTTCAGTCTTTGGGCTGATCGGCTCGACCCAGCCCTTTTCCCAGGCGGTGTCAGTGATGTATTTTTCGACCGATCCAATGGTGACCGTTCCGTGGCCCGATTGCTCGATGACACAGTTTCCCTCGCAAAGCCGGTCTTGCGGGCAGATGCGGCCGCAAATCTCGGGGAAGGTGTTGGTCATTTGACTGACCTCATAAGCCTCGCGCAAACGGCCCTCGGCGGTCAGTTTCAGCCAGTCCGGGATATTGTTGTGAAGCGGGCAATGCGACTGGCAATAGGGAACACCGCACTGGCTGCAGCGCGAAGATTGCTCCTTCGCTTTTGCATCAGCGTACTCTGCGTATATTTCATTGAAATCTTCACGCCGTATTGTGGCGTCACGCTTCGAAGGCATGTCGCGTTCAACGGTCACAAATTTCAACATCGGGTTCTCAGCCATCGCCAACCTCTAAAGTCCAAGGACAGACCGCTCTATTAATCGCGTGTTAGGGAAATGAAAAGGCAGTAATGCTGACCTATATTTGGATAAAGTGGCCGTGGGCGGGGGAATTTGGTGCAATAAATGCATACTTTAAGGCCGATACGGACCTAAATGCAATCTTTCCCTCGAATCTCAATCATTTACAGTAGCGTCGAATCCCATGCTTCATTGGATGCCATGCCGCTCTTTCATCTTGTTCTGATTGCCATTTTGCAGGGAGTTACCGAGTTCCTTCCGGTCTCGTCATCAGGTCACCTGATCCTTCTGCCAAACCTGACCGGTCTGCCGGACCAAGGGCAAGTCATCGATGTTGCAGTTCATGTCGGCACATTGGGCGCCGTCATCCTTTACTTCCGCTCAGACGTCTGGCGCGCAACCAAAGGGCTGCCTGATGTTCTTCGCGGCCATTTCGACAACCCGGGCGCACGACTGGCGCTCTGCCTTATCGTTGCCACCATCCCGGTGGTTATCGCCGGCTTGATACTCAAACTGACCGGCCTGGATGACGCACTTCGTTCAATCGCTGTCGTCGGTTGGGCAACGCTGATTTTCGGGCTTGTCCTTTATTGGTCCGACCGAACCGGCAACCACATAAAGAAATTCGACGATTGGACCTTACGCGACGCCATCACCATGGGTCTTTGGCAGGCGGCTGCACTCATCCCTGGAACTTCCCGATCCGGCATCACCATCACCGCGGCACGGCAGCTTGGCTATGCCCGCGAAGACGCTGCCCGCCTCGCCATGCTGATGTCAATTCCAACCATACTGGCTTCTGGCGCGGTGCTCAGCACCGAGGTCGTTTTGACGATGGACACCAGCGCAATGCGCGACGCCGCAATAGCCGCCGCTTTCGCCTTCCTCGCCGCGCTCGGAGCGCTTGCCTTTATGATGCGGCTTTTGAAATCCGTCAGCTTTACGCCATACGTGATCTATCGTGTCTTGCTGGGATTGATAATCTTATGGGTGGCTTACGCTTAGCCCTTAAGATTACGTGCACTTTCTTTCAGCGCCGCATACTGACCCGACGGCCGGAATTGCCAGAGATACGATGGCAGCACAGCCTCCAGCGAAGTTGGCTTAACTCCCAGATCCGCCAACGTGCCAACGCCGTTGCCCACAAAGTTATCATGAGCAAGCTGCCTTACCTGATCAGTGGTCACAGGAGCTGGAACCAGCCCCAGTGAAATCGCTTTCACTGCGCCAAAAATCCGCCCCATCATCCGACCAATCCAAAACGGCAATCCAATGACAAGCCGCCGACGCCGCACCTCTTCCAAAGTCAAATGGATCAGGTCACGGAACGTACTGACTTCGGGGCCACCCAACTCGTAAACTCCACCGACCGAGCCATCGATGGCCGCCCGCTCGATGGCCGCCGCAACGTCATCCACATACACCGGTTGAAATTTTGTAGCGGCCCCAAACAATGGAATAATCGGCGACATGCGTGCCATTGCAGCAAACCGATTAAAGAAGTCATCTTCCGGACCGAATATGATCGACGGTCGAATGATTACCACCTCGGGAAATGCTTCCAGAACGGCGCTTTCACCAAGTCCCTTAGTGCTTGCATAGTCACTATCGCTATCAACATCCGCACCAATTGAAGAAACGTGAACCAGTCGAGAAACACCATGTTCAGCGGCGACCCGGGCCACTCGTCCGGCCCCCTCATTCTGCACGGCATCAAATCCATTCTTGCCGCTTTCCTCCAACACACCGACGCAGTTGATCACAACGTCTGCACCCGCAATCGCCTTCTCCACCGACGCGTCGTCACGGATATTGCAAAAGATCGGCTCAACCTGTCCCACGACTCCATAAGGCTTAACAAAGTGCGCCTCGTTTGGACGTCGAACAGCAACCCGAACACGCCAGCCCCGACGTGCCATCCGCTGAGCTACATAACGCCCCACAAATCCCGAACCGCCAAAGATTGTAACCAAACTAGACATGGGCAAAGCCTTCCCTGATGCGCCTTATGGTGTAACTCTCGAGCGCTGCGCGGACAAGGCGCAATTCTCATAGCGATTGCCCGTCGGCAGGTAAGAATGTGGCGCGAACTTCCAACGCTCAAAACACCCGTTCCGTTTGCGGGTCGCTAGACGCGTTAACTCTAGGTTTTGGTCTCTGTATAGGCGTAGAGGTTCCAGTCAGATTTCTACACCGAGACCTGAAACGGATCGGTCTTTTAAGAAGTACGCCATCTTCCTTTTTGTTGTTTTACCTAGTTCAGCGATGCCTGAACTGTTGCCTTGTCTTAGATAAACAGAAGTGCATCTGTTCCTGTTCTCTTGCCTCACTCCAAACCGAAATCCCACAAAATGTTCTGCGAGGCATCAATCAAATGAGGAGTAACACCCATCTTAGGTTTCTACGCTAGATCTGCCCCTATCTCGCGGTGGTTCTGGATCGAAAATCTAGGTGGGAGGCTTAGGAATCAAAATTCTTCCCATCCACCCCCTACAACAGCTTTGGCTTTAGTCGACTCTTCTGGCACTCCCTCAGAAGGCCTCTTCATCTCGACGACCTTTTGGCCATCCCAAGTCTTAAAGCGCCCCGTGGATTGTTTCAGGCTATCAGCTTCACCCGTCAACAGGTTGCTCGCCGCCGTCACTTCTTCGAAAGAAGCCGCTTGTTTCTGAGTGTTTTGGTCAATCTGACCAACCGACGTAGTTATCTCGCTGATCCCGCTCACCTGCTCCTTTATTGCTGCGGATATTTCATCGACACCAGAGGAAATCTTTATGACGCTTTCAGCGATTGTTTCCAGTGACGCGCGCGCGTTGGTGACCTTGGTCACGCCCTCTGCAACGGCCTCGTCACTTCGTGTAATGACATTGTCGATCTCCTTGGCCGCCTCTCCAGCCCTTTGCGCAAGTTGCCGCACTTCCGAAGCCACAACCGAAAATCCGCGTCCTGCGTCGCCGGCTCTTGCCGCTTCAACGCCGGCGTTCAAGGCCAGCAGATTGATCTGAAATGCGATCTCATTGATGACACCGACCACTCTGGCAATTTCTTTCGACGCTTCAGAAATGCGGTCCATGGATACTGCCGCGTCAGAAGCAACCTGTTCGCTTGACTGCGCAGTTTCGCGCGCGACTCGGGCATTTCCGCTTGCGTCTTCAACATTTCCGCTAACTTGTTTGATGCTTGCCGTAAGCTCTTCCAGCGCAGCTAATGTTTCCTCCAAAGCAGCTGCATTTTGTTCTGCTTGTCGTGACAGATGGGTCGCCGTATCACGCATTTCCGCCGAGGAGGTGGCCAGCGTGGCACCGCTTGTAGAGATATCGCCAATGAGGGTTTTGAGGGCCTCCATCATTTCGTTGACATTGCCCTGCAAACGCCCGAATGCGCCCCGGTAGGAACCATTCATTGGTTTGGTCAGATCTCCACCTGCAACGCGCTCCAGTGCCTCGCCAGTTTTCAGCAATCCATTGTCGACGACCCCCAACAGCCTGTTGATGTTCTCGGCAAGCTCGTTCAGCACCTTGTCCGCGAAATTCGCCTCGACGCGCGCTGAGAACTCGCCATCAATCGCGGCATCCACCACATTGCCAAATGAGTTGCCGAGGTGGCGCATCATTTCCTCGCGATCTGCTGCGGCAGCTTCTGCATCTGCTCTTACTTTTTCTTCCGCGAGTTTTACCTTTTCCTGTGCGTCACGTTCATTTTCGGCCGCCAATTCGATTTCGCGCTCGCTGGCGACTCTGCGCTCTTCGTTCAATACTTCAATCTTAATGGCATTCTGTTTGAATACTTCTGTCGCCCGCGCCATAGAGCCCAGTTCGTCGCCGCGATTTTGCCCCGAAACTTCGAGATTGTTTTCACCATCAGCAAGGCGTCGCATGATCCCCGTCAACGCTTGAATTGCGTTTCCTATACTCGAGCCCACAAGCCAGGCGAACGCCACTCCTACGATTAGAGCGGCAGACAATGTCACTGCTATCGTAGCTCTCGTCATGGCTCGCGTCTGGTCATTGTCAGCACGCCGCGACACCATCAGAGCTTCTTCTTCTGCCGAAAACTCTGCCATTAATTCGCGGAACCGGTCAAAATACTGCTTGCCGCGGGCCTCTCCAACCAAATCTGCCATGTCATCCATCGTTTCCGCATCGCCAATTTGACGACGTAGGTCAAGCATGGGCGAAACAGCACGCGCCAACCAATTATCTATCACCGCCTCCGCCTCCAAAAGCACGGCGACTTGCGCTGGGTTGTCGCTAACAGTTTGGCTCAATTCTGATATAAGTCGATGAAATACCACTTCTCCGGTCATGTACGGTTCAAGAAACACTTCGTCTCCGGCAACCAGAAAACCCCGCATACCAGTCTCCATATCGACTGCAGAAGCAAGAATATCCTTAGCCGTCGCAATGGCCCGGTTGGTATGATCCACCCAATTCAGAGCATCACGTATCTCAACGATACTGGCGTTGCCCTGCGCCAGTACAGTCTCGAATTCGGCTCTTCGAACCGCCAGTAACTTTTCTTCAGCTTCAATGAAGCTTGCAATCAGTCCACGGAATTCATCAAAGTAAACTTTACCTCTGGCCGCACGTACCCGGTCTGCCATGTCATTCATCGAAGCTGCATCACCGATGGCACAACGCAATTCGATCTGAGGTTCAGCAACTCTGGCCTGCCACGCGCGAAGGATCTCTTCCGCTTCTTTTAATCGCTCCACCTGGGGTGGGTTGTCGCTTACGGTATCGCGCATCCTCACCAACCCAGAAAACGCAGCTGTGCTGCCGCCGTTGTAGGGTTCAAGAAATTGGTCCTGCCCAGCTAAAAGGTACCCGCGCATTCCCGTTTCCATATCGACGGCAGATGCAACAATCTGGGCGGCTTCAGAAAGCACGTTTTGCGCGTGATCCACCCAACCTTGGGTTCTTTCCAGACGCGCCAAATTCACCAGCGCGGTTGCGCCAATTACGATTGTCAGCACGATCGGGACAGCAACGCTAAGCAACACTTTTGTCTTGGTGTTGATGTTAGCTAACGATACTCGTCGCGAATACTTTCCGGTATCAGCGTGGGATGTCATTGCAATTTTGGTTCCGTTTGAAAGCAGCGATCCCAACGCTAGCGATCACAAATTAATTTCGTCTGAATTCGGAACACATGCGGAAAACTGTAACTAGATAATGAGCTCAGTACAGCGTGCCACTTCAGACGTCTGGTAGCGCTTTGCCATCGCAACAGTGCGCATCAATTCCGGCGCAATCTTTTAAAGGGAACATGCGTGAATATCTGTTTGGTCTTTTTTGAAATAACGGCCTCTATTAACGTCGCTGCCATCGCTCAATGGACAAAGCCCTAAATAGCAATGCTATGAACGTGATGTTCGGTAATTTCCTTATCCAGATGAGCCGCAATAATGCGGGTAAGCGCGATCATATTTGTCCTCAATGAAAGGTTGGTACCATCAAAGTTCACCGCTTTTGGAAAACTTGATCGGAGTGCCTTCAGATGTGCGCTTAATTGATCGGTTCGGTCAGGGTGCTGCTGCAAGATCTTGGCAGTCTCGATACATCCGGCACACATGATGGAATCGATCAAATCTTTGATAAAAAGATCGTCACCATCCATGACATGGCCCTTTTGCGCTGCAAGGCCGGTTTCACGAACGCGGCTTCGGTATGTGGCGGTCGCTACCGAGTTCTGCAAATATCCCTGTTTAAACTTTGAAATTGCCGAAGCCCCAATGCCCAACAAGGTTTGGCAGGGATCGTCTGTATACCCCTGAAAGTTGCGGCGCATTTTTCCCTGCCTATTGGCGATGGCAAGGCTATCGTCTGCCAGCGCAAAGTGATCAATACCCAATGCCTTATAGCCGATAGCCAAAAGCCGTTGTTTGGCAATTTCAGAATTGACGAAGCGCCGCTCGGCACTTGGTAAGTCCTCACTTGGGATCATCACCTGTCTTTTAGAGAAATGCGGAACATGTGCGTAGCCATACAATGCTATTCGGTCCGGCCGCAAAGACACCACACGGTCAAGTGTATCTACCAGAGTTTCAACTTCCTGGTGCGGCAACCCATACAGTAGATCGACGTTCAAACTAGCGACGCCATTCGCCCGCAGCTTGTTGACCACATCGGAGGTATCCTCGAAGCTTTGGACTCGCCCAATGGCTTCCTGAACTCTTGGATTGAAGTCTTGAACACCAATACTAGCCCGCTTCATGCCCCATTGGGACAATACATCCAATACTTCCGGCGAAGCTTCAGTCGGGTCAATCTCGACGGAGAACTCAAACATCCCCGAAGGTGAGAACACTTCAAAGATGCTCCTGAGCATACGATCCATCATCGCGGCGCTCAGGAGCGTCGGTGTTCCGCCACCAAGATGCAAGCGGCTCATACGCAAGCCCGCTGGCACTTTAGATCCAACCGTTTCAACTTCTTTGATTAAGTCATCAACATAGCTTTCGACGGGTGAAAGCGTCTTGGTTCCCTGGGTTCGGCACGCGCAAAACCAACACAGTCGGCGGCAAAACGGAATGTGAACATAAATCGAAACCGGCTCATCAACAGGTAAACTTTTCAACCAATTCTGCTGGTTTTCCGCACCAACAGTGGAAAGGAAACGGTTTGCCGGGGGATAACTCGTGTAACGGGGGACTCGCGCGTCAAATAGTCCATAATCCCGTAGGATGTTTACATGTTCCATTCCGACTTGATACCAAAGGCAATCCTTTGACTATTTGATGCAGATCAACTTCGATGAGTTTTGTCTTTAACGAACGAGAAAAGTGCGGCTCATGCCCGATCCGGCATAGGGCCGTTTGCGCTCGTTGCGATGACGATGAACTGGCATTGCTAGAGGCAATGAAGTCCTACACGAGTTTCGAAGCTGGCCAGCCGATCTTGTGGCGCGGCGACGAGTTGAGTCACTTCTCGTCAATTGTGACTGGCATCGCATCCTTATCACGCACTCTGGAAGATGGTCGAAAACAGGTTGTTGGTCTTTTGCTTCCTTCTGACTTTATTGGGCGTCCGGGTCGCCGGGTCATCGATTTTGACGTAACCGCTGTAACAGAAGTGACTCTCTGTCGGTTCAAGCGCAAACCATTCGAGAATGTCGTGGATGAAATTCCACATATTTCTCAGCGGGTAATGGAAATGGCATTGGATGAACTTAATGCCGCGCGCGAGTGGATGGTTCTTCTCGGACGCAAGACTGCGCGAGAGAAAATAGCCACGTTTGTCGAGATGATTATTCGGCGCGACACCATCCCGCTACATCAGGTGAAACAGCACTCGTTGCCTCTCAGCCGAGAAGAGATCGCAAACTTTCTGGGGTTGACTTTGGAAACCGTAAGCCGCCAGTTTTCTTCCCTGAAGAAAGAAGGCGTAATCGAGTTTTCCGACCGCCGCAGCTTTAAGATTACTGATCTCGAAGCTCTGCACCAAGCGACAGGTGACGACGCCGATGGCGGTGTCCTTTTTTAGCTTTCACCTATTTGACCTAGATCAAAGAGTCTCGGTCCAGCCCTGACTATGAAGTCCCTGAGTTCGGGGGTCCCTTGATTTGATTCCTGATTGTCAGGAAACAATAAAAGGGCTGTCTTATGGCGAGCGTTTTCAAACTGGTCCTCCTGGGGCTTGTCGCATTGGTCGCGGCCTATGCGGCCGATCAGGGGAATGATCTGGCGTTTCGCATTCACGGCCTCATCGTTATGATCGTGGCGGCCGGCCTCTTCATCTGGGAACTTCGGCGGGTTGATGCATCCAGGCCCGTTCCAGCTATGCATGAGTATAAAGATGACGTTGTTCGTGCAGGTGTCTTAGCGACTGCCTTTTGGGGCATTGCCGGGCTCACCGTAGGAGTGATCATTGCGTTTCAGCTTGCCTTTCCAGCGCTGAACTTCGAGTGGGGTCAGCCGTTTACAAACTTCGGACGCCTACGCCCCTTGCACACTTCGGCGGTGATTTTCGCCTTTGGCGGCAATGCATTGATCGCTTCGTCAATATATATCGTCCAGCGCACCAGCCGCACACGTCTCTTTGGCGGAAATCTCGTGTGGTTTGTTTTTTGGGGCTACCAACTTTTCATCGTGCTTGCCGCGACGGGCTATCTGTTGGGTGCCACCCAATCGAAAGAATACGCCGAACCAGAATGGTATGTAGATCTGTGGTTAACGATAGTTTGGGTTTGCTATCTCATAGTCTTTCTCGGCACGATCATGCGCCGCCGCGAGCGGCACATCTACGTCGCCAACTGGTTCTTCCTGGCCTTCATTATCACTGTCGCCATGCTGCACGTGGTCAACAATCTGGCAGTTCCTGTCAGTATCTGGGGAAGCAAATCCGTCCAGTTGTTCGGTGGTGTACAGGACGCCATGACGCAATGGTGGTATGGCCACAATGCCGTCGGCTTCTTCCTGACTGCTGGTTTCTTGGGCATGATGTACTACTACGTGCCCAAGCAAGCGAACCGTCCGGTCTACAGCTACAAGCTGTCGATCGTTCACTTCTGGGCGTTGATCTTTCTGTATATCTGGGCAGGCCCACACCACCTGCACTACACCGCACTCCCTGACTGGGCATCTACTCTTGGTATGGTCTTCTCTGTTGTGCTCTGGATGCCCAGTTGGGCGGGCATGATGAATGGTCTCATGACGCTGAATGGCGCATGGGACAAAATTCGCACCGACCCCATCATTCGTTTTCTGGTGGCCAGCCTCGCCTTCTACGGTATGTCCACATTTGAAGGTCCAATGATGTCGATCCGCGCGGTCAACAGTCTAAGCCACTACACGGACTGGACTGTCGGCCACGTGCATTCAGGCGCACTTGGCTGGAACGGAATGATCATTTTCGCGATGGTCTATTTCTTGACGCCGCGCCTTTGGAATCGGGGATCGATGTACTCGACGGCGGCAATGAACTGGCACTTCTGGTTCGCGATGATTGGCATCGTCCTCTATGCGTCATCCATGTGGGTCAGCGGCATCATGGAAGGCCTGATGTGGCGCGAAGTTGATGACCAGGGCTTCCTCGTGAACAGCTTCGCAGACACCGTCAGCGCCAAATTCCCAATGTATGTCGTGCGCGGTCTGGGCGGGTTACTCTACCTCGCCGGTGCGATTGTCATGTGCTGGAACATGTGGCGCACGATTGCGGGTTATGTGCCGGTCAAACAGCCCGTTTCCCAAGTCACCGTCCCAGCCGAGTAAGGAATACACAGCATGGCACTGATTGATAAACATGCGATCCTCGAACGCAGTCCGACGCTTCTGCTGGCATTCTCGCTGTCGGTGGTGACAATTGGCGGGATAGTTGAAATCGCGCCCCTTTTCTGGCTGGAAAACACAATTGAAGAGGTGGATGGGATGCGTCCCTATTCTCCGCTCGAACTTGCGGGTCGCGACATCTACATTCGTGAAGGCTGTTACTCCTGCCACAGTCAAATGATCCGCCCCATGCGCGATGAAGTCGAGCGCTACGGTCATTATTCACTCGCAGCCGAGTCGATGTATGATCACCCGTTCCAATGGGGGTCAAAACGAACCGGGCCAGACCTGGCGCGCGTTGGCGGACGGTATTCGGATGAGTGGCACCTTGATCACTTGATTGATCCACAGTCGGTTGTACCGGAAAGCATCATGCCCGGTTACGGTTTTTTGATGGATGCCCGCCTTGATGGCGACGAAATTGGTGCCTTGATGCGAACCCATCGGATCGTTGGTGTTCCATACACTGACGAACAGATCGAGAATGCGCGCTCTGACTTCCGTGTCCAGGCTGACCCCAATGGCGATTGGGACGACATGCTTGAACGCTATCCAGGCGCTGCCATCGGGAACTTTGATGGCCAGAAAGAACTGACCGAAATGGATGCGCTAATTGGCTACATGCAAATGCTCGGAACGTTGGTCGACTTTTCCACTTTTGTTCCCGATGCAAGCCGCTAAGGAAAACCACAATGGAAACTTACTCCGTACTGCGCGAATTCGCCGATAGCTGGTTCTTGATCGGCATGTTTGCTTTTTTTGTCGGCACTTGGATTTTCGCGTTCTGGCCATCTCTTAAGTCCTCAAGGGACGATGCCGCATCCATCCCAATGCGCGATGAAATTGCACCTCGCGACAACGACTGCGCCGTAAGCGCCCAGGAAATTGACAATCTGAAAGGCGCAAAAAATGGGTGAGAAACGCATAGACGAACTGACCGGTCGATCCACAATGGGCCATGACTTCGACGGTATCGAGGAACTGAATACTCCGATGCCACGATGGTGGCTCTGGACATTCTATGCAACCATTATTTGGGGGGTTGGATATACGATCGCTTTTCCCGCATGGCCCATGATTTCCGGCGCAACTACAGGACTTCTGGGGTATTCAACCCGTGGCGAAGTTGTGGCTCAGATCGAGGCCCATGAAACTGCCAACGCAGAACTGGTCACAGAGTTGCTCGCGGTCGATCTGGCAAACTTTGATTCGCAATCGGACTTACATCGATATGCTGTTGCCCGTGGCAGTTCGGTATTCCGCGCCCAGTGCAGTCAATGTCATGGCTCCGGCGCCGCGGGCTTTATCAGCTACCCTAATTTGCTAGACAATGATTGGCTGTGGGGCGGCACTCTGGAAGAGATTGCCTTTACTGTGCGGCACGGCATCCGCAACGAGACCGATGGGGATGCCAGGTGGTCCGAGATGCCCGCATTTGGCGATGTCCTGACAGCGGAAGAGATCGGCGTCTTAGCGGAGTTCGTCCCAACGCTTTCTGATCCTGAAAATGGAAGTCAGGGGGCGGCACTCTACGCGGACAATTGCGCGTCCTGCCACGGCGACACAGGTCTTGGGGACCGCGAGTTAGGTGCGCCCAGCCTGACTGATGCAATTTGGCTTTTTGGCGGCGACCGCGAAAGTCTTGTTGAGACAATCACCAATTCTCGCTTTGGGGTTATGCCAGCATGGGGTCAACGACTTAGCGAAGAAGATGTGCGGGCTGTTTCCGCATATGTCCATGCTCTGGGAGGTGGCGAATAGTCCACCGCTGAAAGCACTTGATCTGTGTCAAGGACGGCTCTGCCGTCCTTCCCTATTTGTTTGCCAATTCCGCAGGAATAGCGAGTTAAATCAACGTGACCGAAAGCCTTTACGCCGCACGCGAACCCATATTCCCGAAACGCGTTTACGGGAAGTTCAGAAACCTGAAATGGGCGATCATGGCTGTGACCCTTGGGATCTATTACCTGACCCCTTGGATACGCTGGGACCGGGGGCCAAACCTGCCGGACCAAGCCGTGTTGGTCGATCTGGCCAACCGGCGTTTCTATTTCTTTTGGATCGAGATCTGGCCGCATGAGTTCTACTTCGTCGCGGGCATGTTGATCATGGCCGGACTCGGATTGTTCCTGTTCACGTCAGCACTGGGCCGAGTTTGGTGCGGCTATACCTGCCCTCAAACAGTCTGGACTGACCTCTTCATACTGGTCGAAAGATGGATCGAAGGAGATCGGAACGCACGGATCAGATTACATCGTGCAAATTGGTCTTTTCGCAAGGTCAGATTGCGGATTACCAAATGGATTGTTTGGGCACTTATTGGCCTCGCGACCGGTGGTGCCTGGGTGTTCTACTTTGCGGATGCCCCAACTTTAGCAATGCAGTTTTTCAGCCTTAACGCACCATCGGTGGCTTGGGCTACAGTCGCAATACTAACTGCGACCACGTTCATCTTTGGCGGATTCATGCGTGAGCAAGTGTGCATCTACATGTGCCCTTGGCCCCGCATACAGGGCGCTATGATGGACAACGACACGTTGACCGTCGGTTATCGTGATTGGCGCGGCGAACCCCGTGGCAAGAAGCGAGATTCCACCGCCGGAGATTGCATCGACTGCAACGCTTGTGTTGCGGTCTGCCCCAAGGGCATCGACATACGAGAAGGCCAGCAGATGGAGTGCATCACCTGCGCTCTCTGTATCGATGCCTGCGACGAAATCATGGAAAAAGTCGGTCGCGAGCGTGGATTGATTGACTATCTGGCACTGTCTGATGCGCCCAAAGAGCAAGCGGGCGAAAAACCTCGCCCTAACTGGCAACACGTTCTTCGGCCGCGCATCATTCTGTATACGGCAATCTGGTCAATCATAGGACTAGCAATGCTTTATGCATTGTTCATCCGGCCCGATATCGAAATGACTGTCGCGCCAGTACGAAACCCAACTTACGTCACAATGGCAGACGGTTCAGTTCGCAATACCTACGAACTGCGCTTACGCAACAAGCACGGTACTGCGCGTTTGTTTGGAGTTCACATCAGGACGCATGGTGCCTTGGTCTTAAACCTCGAAGGCCATGACATTAACGCGATTGAAGTGCCCGCAAATGAAACGCTCAGGCTTCGTGTTTATGTCACCGCACCAAGCGACAGCGAGGCGTCCCGTATCAACGAATCCGCTATTCGTCTTTGGGTGGACGACATCGTAAGCGGCGAACGTGCCTTCAAGAACACTGTCTTTAACGGAACAGGGGCTTCATCATGAAACCGATTACTGGCTGGCACATATTTGGATTGTTCGTCCTGGGCTTTGGCACAATCATTGCGGTGAACTTGACCCTCGCGTTTAATGCTGTGCGCACATTCCCAGGGCTAGAGGTCAAAAACTCATACGTTGCAAGCCAGTCGTTTGAGGCTGACCGCGCCGCCCAGAATGCATTGAACTGGACCGTATCCGCACACGTTTTTGACGGCGAGCTGGTGCTTTCGTTTGACCAAGATGGCATCAAAGTCGAACCAAGTATCGAAAACGCAATATTTGGCCGCGCAACATCTGTCATCCAAGACCAGTTGCCGGAATTTGCCTTTGATGGTCACGTTTTCAGCGCCCCGGTTAACGCAGGGGCCGGAAACTGGAACCTTCGTATCAGGGCGCGCGCGGCTGATGGAACGCTGTTTCAGCAGCGCATCATCGTCGAGGTATTGGGATGACGTCTGCCTGTCCTGCTTGCACAACAACACCAATGGCGCAGGAATTGGCGGCAGTCCCAGTCGACGTTCAGCTTTCAGTACCTGGCATCAAGTGCGGAGCTTGTATCGCTGCAATCGAAGACAGATTGACAAAAATGGCAGGCGTGCGCGACGCGCGAGTGAATTTGTCATTAAAGCGCATCAGTGTCGCGACTGAACTGCCGACAGACGCACTGACAAAGGCGTTGGCCGACATTGGCTATGACGCTCATCCACTAGACAGCGGCGCACTTGGAAATCAATCTGACACTGTCGGTCGTGACCTCCTCATGCGAATGGGCGTCTCTGGCTTCGCAATGATGAATGTCATGCTCTTGTCAGTCGCCGTATGGTCCGGAGCGACAGGGGCAACACGTGATCTATTTCACCTAGTATCGGCGATGATTGCGCTCCCGGCAGTTTTATACGCTGCGCAGCCATTCTTTCGGAATGCTCTGAACGCGCTCCGGCACGGGCGCTTAAATATGGACGTCCCAATTTCGCTCGCCATAGTTCTGGCAGGGGGAATGTCCCTTTACGAAGCGCTTCACGGCGGCGACCATGCGTATTTTGACGCAGCGCTTTCCCTCACCTTCTTTTTGCTGATCGGCCGGTATCTCGAGCACCACACCAAATCCGCAGCCCATTCCGCTGCCAAAGAACTGGCCGCACTAGAAGTCCATACAGCACGCCGAAAAACCAGTTCCGGCTACGAAAACATTCGAAGCGATCAGCTTAGTATTGGTGATGTCGTTGTCGTTCCAACCGGTGTGCGCGTACCAGCTGATGGCGCCTTGGCGGGCAACTTTGCAGTAACTGACAGGTCGTTCCTGACCGGCGAAAGCGATCCCGTTGACCATATTGCCGGGGCGTCACTGAATGCCGGTGAGATCAACCTGGGAGCTCCATTTGAAATACGGGTATCAGCCGTTGGTCAGAATACTCGATTGCACAAAATTGCGTCACTAGTTGAAACCGCCGAGAATGCTCGGAACAGCTACACAACGTTGGCCGACCGCGCCGCCCGGATTTACGCGCCAGCTGTGCATCTGCTGGCTGCGATGACGTTTCTGGGTTGGTGGGTGCTGACCGGCGACTTCCGACAGTCTCTCAATACCGCAATAGCGGTGTTAATCATTACATGCCCCTGCGCTTTGGGATTGGCGGTTCCTGCAGTCTCCACGGCCGCCATCAGCAAACTCTACCGCATGGGATTTCTGGTAAAATCCGGATCCGCACTTGAACGCCTGGCCGAGGCCACAACAATCGTTTTCGACAAAACCGGGATTCAATTTTGAACTCAATCAGCTCGATGCAAACGAACAGGCCATCGCCAAGGCATTGGCTCAAGCCTCGTCGCATCCAGTGTCCAGGGCCCTTGATTCATACCTTTCCAATATCATGCCGGTGACATTGGATCAGATTAGGGAGGTTCCGGGGCAAGGGATCACAGCAAAATACATGGGCAGCGACGTGGCCCTTGGAAGCGGACATTTGGTCGGTGAGCCATCGATCGGGTTTTTACTGAAGTCCGGATCACATGTTAAGGAACTCACATACTAGGAAGCATTGCTCCCCGGGTCTGAGAATTTGGTCCAGGACCTGGCGAATAAAAACCTAAGTACAGAATTGCTTTCCGGCGACCGTCGGAAAAAGACCAAATCTCTGGCTCTGAAACTGGGATTTGAAAATTGGATGAGCAGCGTCTCACCCGAAAGTAAACAACAGCGTATCGCCGAACTGAGCGACCAGAACCAAGCACCATGCATGGTAGGTGATGGATTGAATGACACAGCTGCCTTAGCTCGCGCTCATGCTTCGATTGCACCCGGAGCAGCACTTGATGCGGCCCGCAGCGCAGCGGATGTCATAATGATTGGTCGGTCACTGGCCTTGATCCCGGAGGTTTTCGAAATCGCCCGAAAAACTGTGAAGCTATCAAAACAGAATTTCAGAATAGCGATCGCTTATAATGCGGTGGCCATCCCAATTGCTGTCCTTGGATACGCTACACCATTGCTCGCGGCATTGGCCATGTCGACGTCATCCCTCACAGTGCTGGCAAACGCCATGCGCTTGAACCTTGGTGCGAAATGAATGTTCTGGTGTTCCTGATGCCGGTTTCCTTGGGACTAGGCCTGCTGGGCCTTTTGGCTTTCATATGGAGCCTCAAAACTAAGCAATATGAGGACCTCGCCGGAATTGCCGAGCGTATCCTAATGGATATGAAACCGTCCGTGCATTCAGGCAATTACACTTCTCAGAGTGACAAAAACCACAAGGTCTAAGGTTAAACCTGCTGTCTCAAAATCTTTCGATTTGGGGTGTGGTAACGGCCCGGCCAAGGTTTCGCTTCGGGCGAAGATGTCGGGCGGATTAATCCGCCCGACAGGTTAGCTTATTCCGCTGGCTCAGCGCCGGCCTCGCCAGAACCTGACCGCAAACCATCGCGATACATGGCCTTGCCCAATGCGACACACATCAGACCCATAACCATCGTGAACGGTAGCGCGCCGATGATCATCGCGTTGCGCAGCGCAACCATCGGGTCGGCTCCGCCAGATTTACCGGCAATGAGCAAAGTTCCGATAACAGCTGTCAGGATCAGGCCCCAAACGATCTTGTGCTTGTTGCCAACTTCCTGATCACCACCAGACATAATGGTATTCATAACCAGGATACCGGAGTCTGCAGATGTCACCAGGAATGTCATGATCAGAACAACTGACATGATGGTGATTGCCGACAACAGTCCGCCGGAAATCATCTCACCCAAAGTGACGAACAGTTTCGCCGTATTGGATGCACCGATGATGACACCATCAGCGCCGCCGGTCAGTTCCAGATCAATCGCTGTGCCGCCAAGAATGGTCATCCATGCAAAGCAAACCAGCGCAGGCGCAAAGACGCAGCCCAGGATGAACTCACGAACTGTCCGTCCGCGCGAAATGCGCGCAAGGAACAAACCAACGAATGGCGAGAACGCGATCCACCATGCCCAGTAGAAGGTTGTCCAACCAGCCTGCCATCCGAACTGACGCCCTTGCTCACCTGCTGCATAAGCAGCTTGCAACACTTCTTCGGACAAGTTGGCTGCTTCGCCTTCGAGCCCAGAACGGAACCCATCAAATGAGCCCCACGCGTTCGTGGCACCACCGCGGAGAGCATCCGCAAAGGGTGCCGCTTCGGCTGGAAGCGCAGCATTGAACTCGTCAGCAGAAAGTGGGCCGTATGCGCCAAAGCTCAACGAGATGAAGTTCAGAAGGTAGTCAACCAGAGCTGTTGCATATGTCGTCATTGCAAACAGGAAGGACCCGAAAACAACAAATGTGAACAGCAAGATCAGAGACAGAACTAGGTTCAAGTTGGACAGATACTTAACACCTCGACCAACACCCGAAACCGCTGAAATGATCGACAGACCCATGATCACCAGCAAACCAGCGACAAGGCCGACTGTGCCAGGTGCCGGGGCGTCGCCCGACATGTTCATCATCCATTCCATCCCGGTGATCGCATAAAGCCCGTCAATGAACTGCGAGACGCCAAAACCGATGGTTACCGACACACCTAGAATGGTGGCAACCACACCGAGGATGTCAACGACATGGCCTAAGAAGCCGTTCATCAGACGCCCAAAAAGTGGGGTCAACGCGGTCCGAATAGTCAGTGGCATGTCCCGCGTATATGCATAGTAAGCCAGCGAAAGTCCTGTAACCACATAGATCGACCATGCGTGGAAGCCGTAGTGCGCGAACGTGTAACGATACGCGGACTGCAGTGCTTCTTCTGAGTTTGGCACAACGTCTCCAGCTACGGTCACAGGGTTTGAACCCCAAAGACCAAGTGGTTCAGCGGTTGCGAAAACCATCAGCCCAACACCCAGACCCGCGCCAAACATCATGGAGAACCATGAGAAGTTTGAAAACTCTGTTCCCTCACCAGGACGTCCCATCACTTTCTTACCGGTCTGCGGAAGCAGCGCGATGACGATCAAGAAGAATGCAAATAGACCGACAATGATGATGTAAAAGCTATTGAAGCTTTCCAGAATTCGTCCATTCAGACTTCCCAGAACGCCATTGGCGTTTGCAGGAAAGACCAGTGCCCATAGCACCAATCCGACCATGATGGCCTTACTTATCAGCGCAATTTCAACGCTGTGTCCCTCGTAGAAACCTTGCTTAGATCTATTGATCTCCAGCTCGGTAAACGGCGGCTTTATAGACATGACTATCTCCCTTGTGTCGTGAAGCCAGAACGCGCTCCAAACTTCTCCGGTCCGGTTTGCACTCGTTCAATTCTGTTCATTTTGCGTCAGCAAACTTACTGACCTTCCCTTAAGTGCCTATGATAGCTCGAATTTTCTCCAATGTCGCGACGTTTACGCTGACGCCATTTCTTTTCGCATCCAAGCGTTTACTTCTACGCCCGTCACCCGGCAGATGCGCGCCCTCCTGCGAACTAATCGCCGTAATCAAATCTTTGATCCGAGCATTAAACGTGCCCGTGGCTGACACGCCAGCATCGAACGCGACAAATAATTGACCAGTTCGAGGCGGACCACCCACTTGTCCTGAGAAGGGCGAAGCATGGATCCCCAATTGGCCACCAGCCAAAGCAGCCGCCATAATCTCAACCAAAAGAGCTACACCAACACCTTTGTATCCGCCCGATGGTGCCATTGAGCCCTTCAGACCAACCTCGGGATCAGTTGTCGGGTTTCCGTCGGCATCCAGTGCCCACCCGACTGGAATCGGCTTCGCTTCCCGCGCATGCTTCATAACTTCACTTTTGGCGATCGTGCTTGCGCTTTGGTCGATATGAATCGCCGGCTCTCCGTCTTCGCCCGGCACTGCTATCGAGAATGGATTTGTGCCGACCACTGGCTTGAACCCACCTGATGGTGCGATCGAAGCCGGGGCGTTGGTGAAACCAATGCCCAAAAGTCCTGCACGGGCTAGTCGGCCGGTGTGATAACCCAAAACTCCGCAATTATAGCTGTTGTGAATCGCAAGCGCCGCAACACCTTGCTCTTTCGCAAGCGGGATAAGGCGCTCAAAACCGATATCAATCGCGGAATGTGCGAACCCTGTCGCCGCATCAACGCTCAACATCGAGGAGCGTGGTTGCGTCAAGACCGGCGACGCTTTGCCATCAACCTTTCCACACTGAACGTGGTCACAGTAGATCGGAATGTAAGCCAGTCCATGACTTGAAACTCCATCGGCCTCGGTAGCGGCTGTTGCCACCGCCAGTGGCCGAGCGTTCTCGCTCGTCGTACCTGCCGCGATCAAAGCAGAAAACGCGATATCTTCGATCTCGCGCAAATTCAAAACCTCAGTGTCCATCAATGAGTCCCCTTCAACCAACAATCGGCAGCTCGGCCCCCGCTCCCTTCATGCGACTCTCTTCTGTCGCGGGCGCATAGGTCCGTTGTGCAAATTTGTTTAAAGCGTCCCAGGCTGATGACTCCGGATTGCCCCTGCTGACGGCAGCATTGGGCGTCCCAAGCTCTCCTCCTAGTCTAATCACGACAATCTCAGTCGCAGAACCGGCATGACCGGAATAGCTCAGGTTGTTTCCGTCCAAAATGGCAACGCCACCAGGAAATTCGACAGTCACAACCCCTTGAAGCGCTCTGGCGCAAAGCGCCGCAAACGGAATAAGCAAGCTTGGCTCCAGAACCGGTCCCACATTGACCGCCTGAGCCCTCAACTTATTTGCATGATCGGACAGGACTGCACCGGCAATCAACGGACAAAGAACATCCCCTTTGGCACTCCATTGTTCACCCTGCACGTTCGGTGAAATATCCATGAAATCCGCTCCGTCGAACTGGGTCAGTGTCCGAGCCAGTGCCGCACATCCGTCCATGCCCTGGTTACATAGCCAGCGCACGGCAAATCCGGCTTCTTCGGCCAATCCCCAGGAATATCCAGCGCCCCTCGTCGCTTTCTTTGAAGTGGTTTGTATCTCATTCAAGGAATAGGTCACGACACCAACACCTCCGGGTAAACCCAAAGAACTGAGTTTTGCGATGAAAGGTCTTCGGGATAGGGCGCACCGGCATACATACAAATTCGGACCCACCGATCTGAACGTGGGTCAAAATGCGTTGCGCCAAAAAATGATAACTTTGCCCGCAACATATCAATCGGCATTACCGTCGCGCTGATAGTGTTATCTTGAATCTCACCATATGGCGCAAAACGGCTCATCTGAGCACGTCGCACCGAATGACGATGCTCGGGATGGCGCAGAAGGAACTCTGCTATCGGCGCATCCGGCTCCCAATCCACCAAGGCATCCAAAACAGATGTCGCATCGCGCGCAGGGGCAAGCGGTTGTTCATAATCTTCGATTGGCTCTTCAAACCGTTCGCCTAAGCGCGGCTCTAGTTTTTCTTCGGAGACATACCACGCTCGCTCGCAATTTTCAGGCGATGCCCAATCAATATCTTTCGCCCAACCAAAGGCTCGCAACAAATGCTCCTGCACTTGGGAAATCGTCATGGAACCGTCGATCCGAAAAGCATCTGCATTACTGTCCGACATACAATCAGACAGACCATCGACCAGATGTTCGTACGGCTCGAGCATCAACGATGCCAATAGCTCCTGACCCTCTTCGGACAAAGCTGTTTCAGCCCACTGGAACAAGCGGTTCCATGGACTATCCGACCGCAAATCTGCTTCGGAAAGGTGATCGATGAGCAAAGAGATATCCGCCCGCAAGGCCTCTAATTTTTTGACCTGCAAAGGGTGGACAGATGTCCAAAGATGCACTGACTTCGCGCTCCGACGAAGGATATCCAAAAACTCCGTGGCTTCTTCTTCCAACGCAGTCTCGACCGAGCGCACCCTCGCAATAGCTTCTTCCCGTGCAATGATCCAATTGTTGAATAAAACGGGATGGTTAACGATGAAAGGGGCCATCCCCAGGCCTGTCGAGTTTCCGATCCCTATCTGCCGCGCAATGACAGGATCCAGTTCCACCGCCATCTCTCCCCCGACGGCGCGCGCCATGTGCTGAACGAGGTCGCGCACAAACACTCGGATCAAATAAACCGACAGCATTTCAGCCTGAAACGGAGCCGAAAGCTCTGGACGGTCTGCAATCGTTTCGCGATCTGCCGCACCAAATTTTCCCGAACCATAAACGGCCGTAGTTCGCATCAGATATCCAACAGCTTCGATCTGATCTCGGTCGGGTTGTCGCCCACCAGCCAGTGCCTCGACTACATGGGCCCAAAGACGAACAGATCGATTGGCCCGCGACAATGACAATTCAGATGCCTGGATGCGCCCCGCTTCTTGCAGGGGAACGTTCTGTTTCAGCCGCTCGATATCTTCCGCACTGGGAACGCCATCATACAGAGTAAAAGTCGCATCCCAGGCTTCTGCAATCACACGATCCGATCTCTGATCGGCGGGCAAATCATGCGCAAATGCAACCAATGAATATGTGCGTTCGAGACCCTTAACCGAGTATATCGCGTGACCAACACCATTGGCATCAATGTCAAAAACCGGACGCGTAAAATCCCACTTCTCGCGCGCCATTCGTCTGGTCAGCACTCGCATAAAACTCAGCCGACACTGATGAAGCGATCCCAATCGCTTCAGGCGCATCACCACCTCCGGCGGCCGACGCTGGATATTGCCTGCCCCGGTCGTCACCCAGCCGGTCCAAAATTCTCGGCAAAAAAGCGATACCAATTGCCGCCCATGATGCCTTTGATCTCGTCGTCGCTCATCCCAACGTCACCGAGACCTGTTTCTATGTTTGCGAAATCCCGATTATCGCGGAACCAACTTGGCATAGGCGGGAATCCCGGCGCCGATGCCGAACCTTCCCCGTAGTCGATTTCCTTGGTCCAGCGACCCACCCGCATCCATTCAACAATACTGTCGGGTTGATCCTGACAAAGATCCGAACCAATCCCAAATTTATCAGTTCCAAATTGGTCAGCGGTGCGCGCGATCATCTCACAAAAAGACTGAAGCGTGCATCCTGATTTGCCCCTCAAATGATGCGGGTAAAGCGAAAACCCAAACATACCGCCGTTGTCTGTCACGGCGCGAATAACACCCTCCTTCTTGTTACGAAGTGCTGGCGACCAATCAAAAGGGTTCGCGTGAGTGATGGCGATTGGTCGTTCTGAAATTTCTGCGGCCTCAATCGTCGAACGGTCGGCCGAATGACTCATGTCCACAACAAGTCCAACGCGATTCATTTCGCGGATAACCTGACGCCCCATGCGGGTAACACCGCAATCTTCGGTCTCATAACACCCCGTCGCCAGAAGTGACTGGTTGTTATAGGTTAGCTGCATGAAACGCGCGCCCAGAGTGTGGACAATCTCGACCAGCCCAATGTCATCTTCAATTGGGCTTGGGTTCTGAAATCCAAAGAAGATTGCAGTACGCCCCGTTTCGCGGGCCAGATCAATGTCTTTGGCAGTGTGACCCTTCACGATCAGGTCGGAATGCTGCTCAAACCAACGGTTCCACTGCTCAAAGTTCAATACCGTTTCTCGAAACGTTTCGTGATAGGCAATCGTCACATGAACAGCGTCGACACCGCCTTCCCGCATTTGTCGGAAGATCTTTTCAGACCAATTCGCGTATTGAAGGCAGTCGATCCTCATCAGTCTGGCGTCCCGGCGCTGATGTAGGCTGTCTTGACCGTGGTATAGAACTCGGCTGCCGTCCGGCCTTGCTCGCGAGGTCCGTACGAGCTTTCGCCACGTCCGCCAAACGGCACATGATAGTCCGTGCCAGCTGTCGGCAGATTAACCGTAACAACTCCGGTTCGTGCGTTCCTGCGGAAATGCGTGGCGCGAGCCAAACTACGGGTCACAATGCCCGAAGTCAGACCAAACTTGGTATCATTTACCACGGCCAATGCTTCGTCATAACTCCCGACTCGGATGACTGAAGTCAGCGGCGCGAACATCTCTTCACGGTTGATGCGCATGTCGTTGGTGGTGTTTAGAAAAACACCTGGAGACATGTAGAAACCATCATGCGGACGCTCCAATTGTTCACCACCACAAACAAGATCGGCTCCCTCGGACTTCCCTACCCCGACATAGTCAAGGTTCTCCTGAAGTTGTCCTGCGCTGACCACAGGCCCAATCTGGGTTCCTTCTTCCAAGGCATGACCAACTTTCATCGCTTTTGCGCCTGCGACGAGCTTCTCGACAAAAGCGTCGTGAACGCCGTCTTGAACCACCAAGCGGGAAGAGGCGGTGCACTTCTGACCCGACCCTCCGAAAGCACCGCCCAGCGCAACGGTCACTGCCAAATCAAGATTGGCATCGTCCATTACCGCCAATGCGTTCTTGGAACCCATCTCAAGCTGCACTTTGGTAAAGTTTTGAACCGCCGCCTGCGCAATTCCACGACCCACAGGAACAGACCCGGTAAACGAAATCGCATCAACTTCAGTGCTTTCAACCAGCCTCTGACCAATGGCCCGACCGGAACCCATCACCAACGAGAACAACCCCTCGGGAATATCCTGACGGGCAATGATTTCGGCCAAAGCCACAGCCGATGCGGGCGTCACATTGGCGGGCTTCCATACAACTGCGTTGCCGTAACAAAGCGCAGGCGCAATTTTCCATGATGCCGTCGCAGTCGGGAAGTTCCATGGCGAGATGATTGCAACCACACCAACAGGCTCGCGGCGCACATCAATCTCAATCCCGTCGCGCACGCTATCTGCGTTTTCGCCAAGCTGGCGCAGACATTCGGCGGCGTAATATGTAAAGAACTGCCCAGCGCGATAGATCTCGCCCTTGCCCTCTGCCAAGGGCTTGCCTTCTTCGCGGCTCAGCAACGTCCCCAGCTCTTCTGAGCGCGCAATCAGTTCATTGCCAATCGCCATAAGAACAGCCTGACGCCGCTCCAGACCGTAACCCGCCCATTGACGCTGCGCCGAATGAGCACGCTCCAACGCGAAGTCTAGCTGGCTGCTGCTTGCTTGCGCAAAAACTCCAACAAGGTCGGTAAGATCAGACGGGTTCCTGTTCTCGACTTCACCCTCTCCCGAGACCCATTCACCAGCAATCAAGTTTAGCTTTACGTCGCCCACGCCAAGCGCTCCCCATTTCAAAATTACTCCAGCACAGTGGATCTTCATTGGGATATCAGTCAAACTCAAATTATTGAACTAAACTTAAGGATTTTTGAAGTTGGCTATCAAAATCGAGATGCTGCGCGCTTTCAATCACGTTGCACAAACCGGAAATCTTTCCGAAGCAGCCAACCGCCTGGGGCGAACGCAGTCCGCAATTTCAATGACACTCAAGCAGCTGGAAGATCACCTTGGCGAAAAGCTATTCGAAGGCGAACGCAAGAACAGGTTAACGCCACTAGGTGAACAGGTCTTCGCCCTGGCCCAACAAGAGTTGCAAAACTTCGATGCCACAGTCCGTCAGATCGAAACTTCTGCACGCTCGCCAAGTGGCCTGCTGCGCATAGCGTCCATTCCGTCGACCGCGGGTATCATGGTTCCAAAGGCGGTCGAACAACTGACGGACCGCCATGATGGACTAAAAATCGACATTCGCGATACAGACACGGATATGGTCATAGACTCCCTCGTTCGCGGTCAGGCTGATGTCGGCATCGCTTCAGGCCAGCCCAATCTAAACGGGGTCCACACCAAAGTTCTGTTTCAAGACCTTTTCGGCCTGACATGCGCCCCTGAACATCCTCTCGCGCAGCAAAAGACCATAATTGGACTTGCCGACGTCCTTGCCGCGAACTTCATGGGAAACAGCCTATGCAGACAAATCGAACACCCCGATGTTGCTCAGGCTCTAGCCAGCACAAGACTTCATGCCCACAACACCATCTCACTCATTGGCATGATCCAAACCGGCAAATGGGTAACTCTGCTACCCCAATCCGTTGTCCAAGACCTGCCAGGCAACCTTACATTCAGAGCAGTCGCCGACCTTCGCGAAAACAGAGTGGTTTCCGCCTTAGTATCCCAACGCTCAAGTCAAATTTCCTTCGCCAACGAATTTGTTGAAATACTAGAAAACCTGACAGCTCTCGAAACATAGATCCACCGCGCCAGTTCCTCCGGCAACGGGCAATCGAATCTATCAGCTGAATTAAACCCACCGCTTGGATGCAGGAATTCCATGCGCAAGGATTGTTCGAGACTTGGAATCAATGCGTCTCCAACATCCCATTGATGCAATCTCCGAAAATCGGCTCCGCGACCGCCCAAAAGAATTTTCTATTAACAGCATTAGGAATACTAATACGGCATCGAGAATATCCGATAATTTGTCTCACCGCTTCAATCTGAATGCAGAACATTCTCGATTATTCATTAGAAATGCTAATGCAACATCAAAACGCCCGACCAATGCTCTTGAGATTGTGTCATTAATGCGACCTATTCACGGCGAAATATTGGCCGTGGGGGCTCGACGATGTCTGCAATAGAATTGCGTCACAAATTTGCGCGCAACTTCGTAGGAATGGAGAAGCAGGGGCGACTTGCAGCCGTTGCTGTTGTCGCCAGTTTCATTCTGCAAATTTCTTTAGCGGTTCTGACCGGCCAGTATTTGATGGAAAATACCTCATCCGCAGTTGCCATCGCCGGTGTATTTCTCCTCATCATTTTCATCGGCACGCGCATGCGAGCGCTCAACAACATCATTCACGAATGCTCACACGCGACCTTCACCAAAAAGCGGTCGGACAATGTTCTAATCGGAAAGTTTTGCGCGTCACTGCTACTTAAATCCTTCGAGGATTTCCGGAAAGAGCATCTTTCTCACCATGCCCACCTTGGCGACTATGAACACGACCTCGACCTGAAGGGGCTTCAAGATCTGCGCCTGGAAGACCCTTTGACGCCGCGCGTCATATTCCGTCACATCTTCACACCATTGATGGGCAAGCACCTGCCCTATTATCTGGGCACCAATCTTTCTCTGCGCGACGGATTGCCGTTCCTGTTGTTCCGCGTTCTGCTCATTGTGGCATTCATTTGGTTCACCTTGCTGAACCCAATGGCAGGGCTGTTTTTAATTCTGGTTCCTTTCGCCTTTGTGTTTCCTGCAATCAACTATTGGGTCGATTGCATCGACCACGCTGGATTAACCCAGGCGACTGACGATCTGGACGCGTCGCGAAATGTTGCGGTTCCACCTCTGGTTCGTTGGTTGTTTTTTCCGCGCAACGACTGCTATCATCTGGTGCACCATCTGTTCCCGCAGATCCCTGCAACGCATTTGCCAAATTCCCACACAACGCTGACTGGCGAACACTGTTACGCAACGCGTACCAATGCAGCAATAGCACTACCCTCTGACAAAACGGTTTTGGAACAAGGCACGATCCCAGCCGAGTAGGTCCGCAAGGACTTCAAGTCATCCCAAAAGCAACTTCGCGGCGATCGCCCACATGATCAATGCTACCATTGTATCAAGAAAACGCCATGCGGTTCGGCTCTTGAAATACGGCGCTAACCTTTGGGCTCCGTAACCAAGGGAAAAGAAAAACGTAAAACTGGCAACAATTGCACCCAGTGCAAACGATAGACGCGAGTCATAGTGGGTCGAAACTGTCCCCATTAAAACTACAGTGTCCAGATAGACGTGCGGATTTAACCAAGTCAGCGCCAGGCAAGTCAAAATGGCGGAAGAGCGCGGCCCGGGGTCAATCTTGCCGATGTCCTCGTAGTTGTCCTTTGGCCGAAGGGCACGATAGGCGCTGATGCCGCCGTAGACCAAAAGGAACAACGCGCCCCCAAAGGTCAACAACGGTGTAACCCATGAAGCACTCTGGATGATCCAACCGAACCCACCAACACCAAACGAAATCAGCACCGCATCCGATATGGCACAGGTCAACACGACGGGCAGAACATGCGCCCGCATCATGCCTTGTCGAAGAACGAATACATTCTGCGCGCCGATAGCGATTATAAAGCTAAGTCCAAGCGCAAATCCTGATAGGGCATCCTGAAACATGCAGCTATCCCGCATACTCAAGTGGAACTAACGACCACACATGAAAACTGATCAACTGAATATGCACTTGCCCAACCTGCTAACTTAACCGAGCCAAATTCCCGACGAATTAGGACTTTCTTCTTAGTTGGAACGACTTAATTTGTAAGATTGCGACCCAAGTCAAGCTCAATCGCTCTCCGATCGGGGCAATGACCTGGCAACTGTGTCCGTCAATGCGCGAATTCTGACGAATTGCTCGCTGCCGGAAATACCGCCGTCTTGCCTCATCGGATTGTGCAGAATTCAAGCGATTTTCGCGATGAGAGACCTACCGGCGCATGATCATCTAAAAATTTGAACTTTCAGTTCCAAAGAGAACCAGCACCTATGAGAATGTCCAGATTCGCTTAATATATTGGCAGAACGGGCCGCGATCTACGAATTTTGGCAATCGCTCAAAAAGTCATGCATTCGTTTTTACGAGCAATAACACTCGAATGCCAGGAACGGTCGGTCGCCGGACTCTGGCACATTGTGGTGCCTGAATCTTCCGTCTTGTCGTCCGAATTCAGAACATTCTCCACTGTGCACGACCGAAATCCGTGTCGAATTTCTTCTTTCGAATAAATTTCCGGCTGGTTGTTTTCATGGCAACAGGCGTTCCCGCTCGCTGAACAGTTCTGGAAATCGCCCTACTTTGTCCGAAGAAATTTCGTGCGGGTATTAACCGCTTATTCACCAAGGCTGGTCCAGCTTTCCACCATGTCTGAACCAGGAGCCTTTCGTGAACCACCATTACCCCTATTCGAAGGGCAAGAATTGATCATGACCGGTGCGAAAGGCAATCAACCATCCTATATCAAGGATCATCGCAATCGGTTGCGTGCGCGGTTCGAAGTTGGCGGGTCAGCAGCAATGCCCGAATACGAACTGTTGGAACTGATCCTGTTCAGGTCGTTGCCGCGATGCGATGTCAAGCCAGTCGCACATCGTCTGTTGAAGACATTTGGCGACCTTAACAAAGTCCTTTCCGCTCCAATAATCCGTCTCCTCGAAGTGCGCGGCATCGGCAAAACTGCTACTCTGGATCTAAAGATTGTTGAAGCGGCGGCTCATCGCATGGCGCGTGCAAAAGTTATGAAGTCGCACGTCCTTTCGTCGTGGGATAGTCTCCTGGACTATTGCCGAACAACCATGGCGCATCTGGAGATCGAACAGTTTCGTGTCCTCTATCTTGATCGCAAAAATGTTCTGATAGCAGACGGAGCCCAAGCCAAGGGCACTATCGACCATGTTCCTGTCTACCCACGTGAGGTTGTAAAACGAGCACTGGAACTCAATGCATCCGCACTGATTTTGGTGCATAACCACCCTTCTGGTGATCCTTCTCCATCGCAGCCCGACATCGCCATGACGGAACAAATCAACCAGGCCGCAAGCGTTCTTTCAATCACGCTTCACGACCATCTTGTCATCGGAAAGTCGGATGAGTTTTCTTTTAGATCAGCCGGTTACCTATGATCTAGCGGGCGGCGAGTTCAAGGCCACTATACACCCTGTCCAACACAACAATTTCGCCCAAGGCGGTGCAATCCGGTGTGGTTATCACTATGTCGGCCGACGCCAAACCACCCAATGCGTCAGTTTGAATCGCTCTTGCGTTAGCGCGCCGCTCACAGGTTTCAGATGTCACCTCAATTTCAGCACTTAGCCGAACGAGACCAGAGGTAAACGCATCCTCGCGCGGAAACGTATATATCTCTGCCGAACCACCCCAACCATCGCCAAGCCGCACTAAGAATCCTCCACCTTGCCTTCCGCGCTCGGCCGAGCCTGGATTCAAGGCGTGAATATGACCCGCGTCACCGTAACCGGCAGCGCCTTCTAAGGTGTGCAGTCCAGCAATCTGTTCGCCATCCCACGCCAACGCGGCACGATAAATCCCTGACAGTTCCGGTACATCGACCGAAACGCTTCGTTCCGTCATGTCTGGCAAGGTCACCGAAATCGAGGCGGGGTCCGTCAATACAGGGAAGTCGATCGCAGACCTACCGGCATCGTCCAGGCGATGGTCCACCGATAAACCGGCGTGCTTGATAAGCAGGTTGGCACCCTGATGGCAGGGTGCCTCGATGACCAATTGAACCAGTCCCATAGACTTGGCTTCAGCGCGCACCACCGCCCTACACGGCGCGCCCTTCGGCACCAAAGACGCATCCTCTTGCGGAAAAACGATGACTGGTGCTTCGTCCGCCAAAGGTTCGCGATCATCCGGCATCGGCATTGGCATCGGAACCAATGTCGCAGCGGGAGGCACAGGAAATGATGGGACCTCACCGGCTCTTCGCACAGACGGTGCCGCTTCTGGTGTTCCGCCCACCACTGCGACATCTTCATCCAGAACCAGAACATTCTGCATGTAATGACCGCTGCCGAAGGCAACCAGCAGCGTGCCAATAATGATCGCTGCACGGCGCAAATTTAGCGACGCTAGGAACTTCATGCCTGCCTCCGTTTCAGATGTGCGGCCAAAGCCAAACACCGGACCGATCTTTTGATGCCGGTCAATCGTTTCAGAAATCTATTACCTCAGAATGCAAACGCGCGCGTCCTTCCGAACACGCGCGCGCAAATTTACAAGGCATTTGAGTCGATTACGTCACAGACGCTTAGATAGCCCCATGGCAGTGTTTGAACTTCTTCCCCGACCCGCAAGGACATGAATCGTTCCTTCCTGGGTTCCCCCAGGTCGTAGGATCATCGGCCACAAACCCAGCATCAACGGCGTCCTGCGTTGGCGCTGGCGGTTGACCGTCTGCCTCACCGCCTTCCCCAACCGGCGCAAGACCAACGGCCGCTCGTTGCTGATTTAACATCTGTTGCATCATCGCCTGCTGTTCTTCTTCGGTCATGGGGCGAATTTTCGACAGCTTCTCTGTCACTTCTCCGCGCAATCCATCCAACAGACCTTCAAACAACTGGAACGCCTCGGTTTTGTATTCGTTCAGCGGATCCCGCTGTGCATAACCGCGGAACCCAACGACCGAGCGCAAGTGCTCCAGCGTCAACAAATGCTCGCGCCATTTGGCGTCCATTGTCTGTAGCAGCAACTGCTTTTCAATGGACCGCATGTTCTCTTCGCCGAACTGTTCCGTCTTTCCGGCCATATAGGCATCTGAAGCCTCATACAGACGCTCAAGAATGGCTTCATCATCGACGCCTTCTTCTTCAGCCCATTCGACCACAGGCACCACGACGCCCAGGTTTTCCTCCAAGGCAGCCTTCAAACCTTCGGTATCCCACTGATCCGCGTAGGTTTTCGGAGGCATATGAGTATCAACCAGATCATCGATCACCTGATGGCGCATATCCTGCACAATCTCGACCAGATCATCGGCCTCCATCACCTCACGACGCTGACCAAAGATCACCTTCCGCTGATCGTTCATCACATCGTCGAACTTCAATAGCTGCTTACGAATGTCAAAGTTACGCCCTTCAACCTTGGCCTGCGCCCGCTCCAAAGACTTGTTTACCCAAGGGTGTTTGATCGCCTCGCCCTCGGCCATCCCAAGCGTGCTCAGCACCTTGTCCAATCGCTCAGAGCCAAAGATACGCATCAGATCGTCTTCCAGGCTAAGGAAAAACGATGACCGCCCTGGGTCGCCTTGCCGACCTGAACGACCGCGCAGCTGGTTGTCGATCCGGCGGCTTTCGTGCCGCTCAGTCGCCAGAACATAAAGCCCGCCAGCCGCCAATACCTTCTCTTTGGCATCTGCAACTTCGGCTTCAATCTTGGAACGCACCTCTTCCGGGTCAGCTTCGGGATCTTCCGCCAAAGCCTGCAACACGCGCATCTCGACGTTGCCGCCGAGCTGAATGTCGGTGCCGCGACCAGCCATGTTGGTCGCAATTGTTACGCCTCCGGGTTTACCAGCGTCGGCGACAATCTCAGCTTCCTGTTCGTGATGACGTGCATTCAGAACCTTGTGGGGAATGCCCTCTTTCGTCAGCAACTCGGCCAGAAACTCAGATCGCTCAATTGATGTTGTGCCCACCAAAACCGGCTGATCCTTGGCGTTGGCTTCTTTAATCGCCTCGACAACTCCGTCAAACTTTTCTTTCGCAGTGCGGAAAATCTGGTCGTCTTCGTCTTCACGGGCGACCCGCACATTTGTCGGAACCTCGACAACGCCCAGATTGTAAATCTCCATGAATTCGTCGGCCTCGGTAGACGCCGTTCCCGTCATACCTGCCAATTTATCATACAATCGGAAATAGTTCTGGAACGTCACACTTGCCAACGTCACATTCTCGGGCTGAATGTTCGCGCCTTCTTTCGCTTCTATTGCCTGATGCAAACCATCCGACAGACGTCGTCCGGCCATCATTCGACCTGTAAACTCATCGATTAGAACAACTTCACCGTCTCGAACGATATAGTCCTTGTCGCGCGCAAATAACTTATGCGCACGCAGACCCTGATTAACGTGGTGTACCAGAGTCGTTGATTCTGGATCATAAAGCGATTGTCCCTCGGGCAGCAGACCAGAACTGAGCAGCAGCTCTTCCAGAAACTCGTTGCCCTCGTCCGTATAAGTCACGTTTCGCGTTTTTTCATCCAACGTGAAATGCTCTTCCAGGACTTCTGGGATCAACTTGTCGATTGTGACGTAAAGTTCGGATCGGTCCTGAGCAGGACCCGAAATAATCAACGGAGTCCGCGCCTCGTCGATCAAAATCGAGTCAACTTCATCGACAATTGCAAAGTAATGGCCACGCTGACTCATATCCAACAGCGTCGATTTCATATTGTCGCGAAGATAGTCAAAACCCAGCTCATTGTTGGTGGCATAGGTGACGTCGGCAGCATAGGCTTCTTTCTTCTCGTCTTCAGGTTGCTGCGGATAGACCGCACCGGTTGTCATACCGAGTGCCGAGAATACTTTGCCCATCCATGACGCATCGCGCCGAACCAGATAGTCGTTCACCGTCACGATGTGAACGCCCTTGCCCGTCAGAGCGTTTAGGTAAGCCGGCAAAGTCGCAACGAGGGTCTTTCCCTCACCCGTCTTCATCTCGGCGATATTGCCCTGGTGCAGCATCATGCCGCCAATTAATTGAACATCAAACGCCCGCAGTCCCAAAGCACGCTTGGCAGCTTCTCGACAGTTCGCAAATGCCTCTGGCAAGATGTCGTCCAGCGACTCACCATCAGCCACGCGCTGTTTGAACTCTGCTGTCTTCTCGATCAAGCCGTCGTCCGACAACGCCGCAAAGTCCGCCTCCATCGCATTGATCCGGTCTACGACGGGCTGCCCCGACTTAATCCGACGGTCGTTAACGGTCCCGAAGACCTTCTTTGCAATCGTTCCAAAACCAAGCATCTGCACCTGCCTTCGTGCGTGTATGTGACGAGTTCGTGTGAGGAGTTACGCTTGCCCGTGCCTCTGGCCCGCCATAGAAGGGCAAAACGATAACCGCCTCACCCGCTGCAAGGCGATGTAAGGGCCCGTATTCACAGTGTCAACGTCGCCACACCTCGCGGCGCTCAGAGAGGATCAGATATGCTGATTAAACGCACAATTTACGCCGCGGCTGTTGCCTTTGTGGCGCTATCTGCACCCGCCAGCTCCGATAATCATGCCGATCCAAACATGGTAGTCGCCTCAGTAAACGGCACCGACATTACGTTGGCCCACATGATCGTGCTGAAACAGCGTCTCCCTGAACAGTATCAACAGCTGCCGCCGAACGTTTTGTTCGATGGCATCCTTGATCAACTGGTACAACAAACGCTCTTAGGACAGGATGGTGACGATTTGACCATCGGATCTCGCGCCACACTGGACAACGAAGAACGGTTGCTTCGCGCCTCTCAAGTCATGCAGGAACTTTCTGAGCAAGCCTCGACAGATGCAGCGCTTCAAGCAACGTATGACGCCAGCTACGGGGCCATTGAGCCAGAAACCGAATTCAATGCCAGCCACATTCTGGTCGACACCGAAGAAGAAGCAATTGCTCTGGTCGATCAGTTAAATGGCGGCGCGGACTTCGCCCTTTTGGCGCAGGAAAAATCCACCGGACCTTCCGGCCCCAACGGCGGACAATTGGGCTGGTTCGGGATCGGTGCCATGGTTCCTCCATTCGAGGCTGCCGTTATAGCTCTTGACCCGGGTAACATCTCTGCCCCCGTTCAAACGCAGTTCGGCTGGCATGTCGTCCGACTGAACGAAAAACGCCAGAAAGACGCCCCAACACTGGAGCAAGTCCGTGGTGAAATAGAACAGCAAGTACAACGCCAGGCCATCGAGGCCCGCGCTATGGAGCTGACCGAGACGGCAACAATCTCGCGTATGACCGTCGACCAGATCGATCCAGCGCTACTGGACGATATTTCCATCTTAGGAGAGTAAGCTATGGCCGGTGCAATGCCCGTATCGCCTCTGGCACCCAAAGGCGGGTTTCCGTCTCTTCCCGTTATTGACGGCGTTCGCTTTTCGACGGTCGAAGCGGGCATAAAATACGCCGGCCGTACCGATGTAATGTTGGCCGAACTGGCTGCCGGCACCACCATCGCGGGCACATTCACCAAGTCCAAAACGCGCGCTGCACCGGTTCTGGATTGTCAGGCCAAACTCGGCGGCCCCTCCGGCGGCCCCGCCGCCATCCTTGTGAACTCAGGCAACGCCAACGCCTTCACTGGCATAAAGGGCGTGCAGGCGGTCGAAGCGGTCACTGATGCCGTCGCCGCCACACTCAACATCCCGCAATCCCGCGTCTTCACATCCTCCACCGGTGTCATTGGCGAGGCATTGCCCCATGACCGGATCACTACAGTCGTAAATGGTCTGACCGACACGCTGTCCCCCGACGGCATCGCCGCGGCAGCCCAGGCCATCATGACCACCGACACCTTCCCGAAAGGCGCAGGTCGCACGGTGCAGATCGACGGCAAACCGGTGAAAATCGCAGGCATTGCAAAGGGTTCCGGGATGATCGCCCCCGATATGGCGACTATGCTTGTCTACATTTTCACCGACGCCGAAATCGGCTTCGACGCCCTGCAACAGCTTGTCGCAAATCAATGCGAAGACACGTTCAACTGTATAACGGTTGACAGCGATACCTCAACATCAGACACGCTCCTCGTTGCCGCCACAGGCACATCTGGCGTGGATGTCACCGATAGCGAAGGCTTCGCCGCCGCCCTGTTCGAAGTCATGGATGACCTCGCCAAACAAGTGGTCCGCGATGGCGAAGGGGCTTCAAAGTTCGTGACCATCTGCGTCACTGGCGCGGTCGACAAGGCCGATGCCAAACGCACCGCGCTATCCATCGCAAACTCACCCCTCGTCAAAACCGCCATTGCGGGCGAAGACCCCAATTGGGGCCGCATCGTTATGGCGATTGGCAAATCAGGCGCCGAAGCCGACCGCGACCGCCTTTGCATCCGCTTCGGCGATGTCGAAGTCGCCCAAAACGGCCAGGTCGCCCCGGACTATTCCGAAGCCGAAGCTGCCGAACACATGAAGGGCGATGAAATCGACATCTGCGTCGACATGGGTCTGGGCAATGGCACCGCCACCGTCTTCACCTGTGACCTGACGGCGCAATACATCAGCATCAACGCCGACTACCGCTCGTGAAAACGCTTCTGGTTTCGGCAGTTGCCCTGATTGACCCCGATAGTCGCGTCCTGATTGCTCAGCGCCCGGAAGGTAAATCCATGGCCGGGCTGTGGGAGTTTCCCGGCGGCAAAGTCGAACCTGGCGAAACCCCCGAGGTCGCCCTGATCCGCGAGTTGGAAGAAGAGTTGGGCATCAACACATGGGCCAGTTGCCTCGCCCCGCTGACTTTCGCCAGCCACACTTACGAAGACTTCCACCTTCTGATGCCTCTGTTCGCCTGCCGCAAATGGGAAGGCACGCCAACGTCCCGCGAAGGTCAGGCCCTTAAATGGGTTCGGGCGCAGGCATTGAAAGACTACCCAATGCCGCCCGCTGACATCCCTCTGATCCCGATCCTGCGCGACTGGCTGTAACCCGTTACGCCAACGGTGCCGTCGGTTCCTCGCGCAAGTGATCCCGTTTGATCCAGACCCGCGCACCTTCCGTGCCAACGGTCGCAACAGATCCGCCGCCTTTCGGCAACCGCAGCCAGCTTCCGACCCTGAAAGTCTCGCCCGCCTCGGCAAACCCGCCGTCGATCACCAGCAATTCCAAACCGCCAGACGCGTCCAAAGACACTTTGGCTCCCGCCGCCCAACGCTCCAGCACCACATCTTCGCGACCATCCGAAAACAGCGGCATCACAACGGCACCATCCCGATCAGGAACAAACCGCATCTTGCCTGTATCCACCCGCACATGGGTCCGGTCGTCCAAGTCCATCTGCCACAGCTTCACAAATATCGTGCAGCCCGGCTCGGATCCCGGCGTGTGAGACGATTCCGGTGGATTGCGGATATAGCTACCTGCCGGAAAATCTCCATGCTCGTCCTGAAACACACCCTCCAGCACCAGAAACTCCTCGCCACCGGTATGCACGTGGGGCGAAAATTTGCTGCCTGGCGCATAGCGCACAATCGTCGTCGCCCGCGCCACTTCATCACCGATCCTGTCCAGCATCCGCCGATCAACCCCAGCCATCGGAGAAGGCACCCAAGGAATGTCCGCGCTATGAACCGCCGCGCGCACCGAGAAGTCCGAATTCAGTCCCATAATCAATCTCGCTCTCTTAACCAGCAACCGAAGGCCGGGTCGCCACACGCGCACGCCATTCGATCAAGTTACCGCAGGTTTCCGGCACTGCAATCTCGGCGAAATCCGCAAAGGCCAACCCGGCAAATGCCGTGATGTCTGCCATACTGAAATCATCACCCGCCAAGTAAGGCTGATCCGCCAGAACCCCGTCAAGATACTGCATCCCCTTCAGCGCGTTTTGTTTCTGATGCTCGCCCCATTCGCCGCACTGATACCCTTCGATATCGGCCCCCAACCCCGGGGTCGCGTGATGAAAGTATGTCGCTACTGCATCCAATAGCCCGGCCTCCGCACGCCGTTGCATCATATGCACGACGGCCCGTTCCCTAGGAGTTTTGCCCGTCAGACTCGGCGCTCCATCCAGGTTATCCAGATACTCGGTTATAGCCGTGCATTCAGAAATGCACGTACCGTCATCCAACTCCAACATCGGCACAGCAGCCGACGGGTTCTTTGCTCGGAACGCTGCGCTTTGGTGCTCACCTTCAGGAACATTGACCGAGACAAACTCGACCTTCCCCATCAGGTTCTTTTCAGCCAAGGCGATTCTCACTCGTGCAGGATTGGGAAATCCCTCAAAATCATATACTTTCATCCGTTATCCTTACCTATCACTAGATAGGTAACTTATGATCTTGCCGCTTCCCCCCCGTCAAGCCTATCTAGTGATAGATAGTAAAATCGTGATTACCATGCCAGATACCCGAACTCAGATCCTGGACATCGCTGAACGCGCCATTCGTCAGCGCGGTTACCACGCGTTCAGTTTTCGTGACATTTCCGACGACCTGGGAATCAAGTCCGCAAGCATCCACTATCACTTCCGCCACAAACAGGACCTCGGTCATGCCGTGGTTGATCGATATGCAACTCGCATTGCCGAAAATCTCGGTCCCGCCGGTCAATTAGACTGGCCAGCCTCTTTGCAGGCGTTTTGCCAAGTATACCAAGACGCTCTCGAAACTTCCGGCGTACAATGCCTTTGCGGAATGCTCGCAGCCGAATCCACTGGCCTACCCGACAACGTTTCATCCCGTGTTGCTCAATTCTATGAAAACAATATCGAATGGCTGATGGCTGCAATGCCCGCGAGCATTCAAGACAAACGCGCCACAGCGCTCCGCATTCAGTCACAGCTTCAGGGCGCAATGACAGTATCAGTTAGCATGGGTGACCGAAGCATCCTTGACGGTATCTCCAAGCAGCTCATTTCATCTTTAGATTGAGGTGTGTTTGACGCACTCTCGCCTACCACGAACCTTTTTCTATGCAGCCCGCATACACTAGTGTATGGTTCACAAGCCGAATTACCGGGGGTCGGCGGGATGATACGAACGATACTTTTAAGCAGCCGAATTTCGGTTCAAGGTCATTTTGTTCAGTCATTGGCAGATGGACGCATCGCTGTGCGCGTTGGGTCTCGCCTGTTTTTTGGTTTTCCCGTCTGAGTCCCGGCTTTTGCAGCGCACTCACGGGAACTGCAAAAGACGAAACGCCGCCTCTTTTCGGAGGCGGCGTTTCTAATTCAACTTCATAATTGCGAACCCATCAGGTCAGGTTCCGCTCCACCTCTTCACGGGTGAAGATTTCGATCACGTCGTTCGGGCGAATGTCTTCATAGTTCTCAAACGCCATCCCGCATTCCTGACCCGACTGAACCTCAGGCACTTCATCCTTGAAGCGCTTCAGCGTTTTCAGCGTGCCTTCGTGAATCACCACGTCGTCGCGCAGCAGACGCACACCAGCCGACCGGCGTGCAACGCCCTCGGTGACAAGACAACCGGCAACCTTGCCGACGTTGGAAACCTTGAAGACCTCTTTGATCTGCGCATAACCGATAAATGTCTCGCGGACTTCAGCACTTAGCAGACCCGATGCCGCCGCTTTAACGTCATCCACAAGGTCATAAATCACACTGTAATAGCGGATTTCGATGCCCTTCTGGTTGGCGGTGTTGCGGGCCGAAGCATTGGCACGAACGTTGAAACCAAAAACCGGCGCGCCCGAAGCTTCGGCCAGGCCGATATCGCTTTCAGTAATCGCGCCCACGCCCGAGTGCAGAACCCGCACGCGCACTTCGTCGTTCCCGATCTTTGCCATCGCCTGGATAATAGCTTCGGCAGAGCCCTGCACGTCGGCCTTCACAAGAATCGGCAGCTCGGCGACGTTTTCGTCTTCCTTCGCCTTCGCCATCAACTGTTCCAGCGTCGTCGCCGCACCAGCAGCCGCGCGTTTTTCCTTGGCCACATCGGCGCGATAGCCAGCGATCTCGCGGGCCTGCGCTTCGGTGTCGACAACGTTCAGAACGTCACCAGCTTCCGGCGTGCCATTCAGGCCCAGAACTTCGACGGGAACAGACGGACCGGCTTCTTTCACCCGTTCGCCTTTGTCATTCTCCATCGCACGAACTTTACCAAACTGCTCGCCGACGACGAAGATATCGCCCTGACGAAGGGTGCCGTTCTCGACAAGAACTGTTGCGACAGGGCCGCGACCAACATCAAGCTGCGCTTCAATCACGGCGCCCGAGGCTGAGCGATCTGGGTTGGCCTTCAGTTCCAGAATTTCCGCCTGAAGCGAGATCGCTTCCAGCAACTCTTCCAGACCGGTGCCCTTGATCGCCGAAACTTCAACGTCCTGCACTTCGCCCGACATCTTCTCGACAACAACTTCGTGCTGCAAAAGATCGGTACGCACCTTGTCCGGGTTGGCATCTGGGCGGTCGATCTTGTTGATCGCAACGATCATCGGCACTTCCGCCGCTTTCGCGTGGTTAATGGCCTCAATCGTCTGCGGCATCACAGCGTCATCCGCCGCAACCACCAACACAACAATATCCGTAACCTGCGCACCACGGGCCCGCATCGACGTAAACGCCGCGTGGCCAGGTGTATCCAGGAACGTCAGCAATTTGCCGTCCTGATTAACCTGATACGCACCAATGTGCTGCGTAATCCCGCCTGCTTCGCCCGATACAACTTTCGCATTCCGGATCGCATCCAAAAGCGAAGTCTTACCGTGGTCAACGTGACCCATAACCGTAATCACCGGCGGACGACCCTGAAGATCACCTTCATCATCGACAACGGATTGAATTACATCTTCTACATCGGCGTCAGAAACACGCTGAACTGTGTGGCCAAACTCTTCGATGATCAATTCAGCCGTATCGGCGTCAATAGACTGGTTCTGCGTCGCCATAATCCCGCTGGTCATCAGCGATTTCACAACATCCGCAACCCGTTCCGACATCCGGTTGGCCAATTCACCAACAGTGATCGCCTCGGGCAGCTGAACCGTGCGCATAACCTTCTCGCGCTCGACGTTCGCACCCATGGCTTTCTGACGTGCGCGCTCTTGTTTGCGCTTCATCGCAGCCAAAGACTTCTGGCGACCACCGCCACCAGCCAATGCCTGGTTCAACGTCAGCTTGCCGGACCGGCGTGCATTGTCATCGCGGCTGGCCTTGCCACCCTTGCGGTTGTCGCGATCCCGGCGTGGCGGGCTTGATGGTTTTGGCGCACCACCGCGCGGCGCAGCCGGGGCCGCAGCGGGAGCCGCGGGCGCTGGTGCTTCTGCCATGGCTTTTGCCGCGGCAGCAGCTTTTTTCGCGCGCTCCTCTTCCTCGGCTTTCGCCTTGGCTTTTTCTTCGCGCTCGCGCTCTTCAGCCTCTTTGGCTTCCACCTCGGCCCGACGACGATCCCGCTCTTCAGAACGCGCCTTCTCGTCCGCCGCCCGCTGTTCGGCCTCTACGCTTTCGCGCGCCTTGGCAGCAGCCAAAGCCTTCATCCGACGCTCTAATTCCGCATCCGAAATACCAGCCGGACGATTCGTAGAATCGCTGGCCGGGCTTGCTGAACCCGCCTTGCCCGAAGGCTTCGGTGTCCCTGGCTTGGGCACCACAACGCGCTTGCGTTTTGTCTCGACCACGACACTCTTGGTCCGCCCATGGCTAAAGCTCTGCTTTACCTGACCGGGTCGGCTGCCGCGCAGCCCAAGTGTCTTTTTGCCGTCACTATCGCTCATATGGTCTTTTATACCTTTTCCGCAGCCTTTTCAGGCCCAACTTCACGAACGCCAGATAGCCGGATGGCGTCCTCTCTGATCCTCTCAGTGAGTCCGCCAAATCCGAGCGCCGCATGTATCACACGTTCGCGCCCAAAGGACAAACCCAATTCTGAGGCCGTTAAAACCTCGAAAAAACTGCCCCGTCCGCCCGGAGCATACAGCTTGGTTTTACCGCGCTCAGACCCGTCACTGGCCTGCAAAAGAATGCGCGCTTCGTCCTTACCAAGCCAGTCTTTAACCTTCTCAAACCCTGCGATCGCACGTCCCGCTTTTCGCGCAAGCGAGATGCCCTCGATCATCCGTTTCGCAAGCAAACCTTCGACATCAGCCACTAGCGTTTCAGACACCGAAACCTGTTGCTTGGCAGCGCGTGAAAACAGCTTCTTTTTGACCGCCGCTTCCAATGCAGACCGCTCGGCAGATACCCAAATTCCCCGCCCGGGAAGTTTGCCCATAATATCCGGCACAAGCATCCCGTCAGGCGACACCGCAAATCGGATCAGCCCACGCTTGGGCTGAAGCTCGCCGGTGGCGATGCAACGACGCTCTGGGTCGTCGCGAAATTTTTCCTTGCCACCGCGTGACAATTCAGCGCCTCCGAAGCCTGCGATCAGGCTTCGGCTTCCTCTTCAACGCTACCCTCTTCCGCTTCTTCGCCGTCCTCCTCGGACACAAGGTCCGCAGGGTCGACCCAGCCAAGCTGAATACGGGCTGTCATCACCAGATTTTGCGCTTCCTCAAGCGATACGTCAAATTTCTCTAGAATGCCGTCGTCTTTGTGACGCTCGCCATCAACCGTGGTCCAGCCACCGGCCAGCTCCCAGTCAGCGCAAGTAGCAAAGTCTTCCAGCGTTTTCACATCGTCTTCCGCCAGCGCTTCCACCATCTGGGGTGTCAGGCCTTCAAATACAATAAGACTGTCCTGCACACCCAACTCGCGGGCGTGGTCCAGCGCTTTTTTGTTTTGTTCTTCCAGATAGTCGCGGGCACGGGCCTGAAGCTCGCCAGCGGTGTCTCCGTCAACACCGTCAATAACCAGCAACTCTTCCGCTTCGACATAAGCCACTTCTTCCAGGTTCGTGAACCCTTCCGAAACCAGAAGTTGCGCAAAGAATTCGTCCAGATCCAGCGTGTCCATGAACAGCTTGGTGCGCAGCTCGAACTCTGCCTGACGACGTGCCGATTCTTCTTCCTCGGTCATGATGTCGATATCAAGGTTTGTTAGCTGCGATGCCAAACGCACGTTCTGACCCCGGCGACCAATTGCCAGCGACAATTGTTCTTCCGGCACAACCACTTCGATTTTTCCGGCGTCTTCGTCCAGAACAACCTTCGAAACCTCGGCAGGCTGCAATGCGTTCACCAGGAACGTCGGCGCGTCTTCATTCCAAGGAATAATGTCGATCTTCTCGCCCTGAAGCTCGTTCACAACTGCTTGAACCCGGCTACCGCGCATACCAACACAGGCACCGACCGGATCAATCGAGTTGTCATACGAAATCACCGCAATCTTTGCGCGCGATCCCGGGTCACGGGCAACTGCCTTGATGTCGATGATACCGTCGTAAATCTCGGGAACTTCCATCTTGAACAGTTCGGCCATGAATTCCGGCGCGGTCCGGCTCAGGAAAATCTGAGGCCCACGGGCTTCGCGGCGGACATCCTTGATGTAACAACGGATACGGTCGTTCGGACGATAGCTTTCGCGCCCGATCTTCTCGTTGCGACGCAGCACAGCTTCGCCACGGCCAATATCGACGATGACATTGCCATACTCTTCGCGCTTGACCTGACCGTTGATGATCGTGCCTGCGCGGTCTTTGAATTCCTCAAACTGACGATCCCGCTCCGCTTCGCGGACCTTCTGCAGAATCACCTGCTTGGCCGACTGCGCTGCAATCCGGCCCATCTCAACCGGCGGAACCTCTTCAACCAGCTTATCGCCGGGCTTCGGGTCATCCAGATATTGCTTGGCCTGCTCGGGCGTCATCTGCGCCTGATAGTTCTCAAGCTCTTCCTCCTCAGGATCAATCACCGTGCGAACCCGGGTAAACGTCGCCTTGCCGGTCTTGCGGTCAATCGACACGCGAATGTCCATTTCCGCGCCGTAGCGGCTCTTTGCAGCACGGGCCAGGCTTTCCTCCATCGCCTCGATCACAAGGACCGGGTCGATCATCTTCTCGCGCGCGACCGCCTCGGCCGTTTGCAGAAGTTCAAGCTGGTTTGCGGAAGTAATCGCCATATCTCAGGTCTCCTCGTCGCCATCTATGATGGTCTGTATTTCGTCGAATTGTTTTTCGTCCACGTCACCTGCGTCTTTGCGCGCACGCAACACATCGCGGATCAGTTCATCTGTCAGAACCAGCTTTGCATCGCTAAGCCAGTCAAATTGCAGGCCAATCGTCACCGGGGCACCGTTCTCCTCGATCTCGATCAGTACTTCATTGCCTTCGGTCCCTTGAATCTCGCCCTTGAACCGACGCCGCCCGTCGATCATCTCGGTCGTTTCCAGCTTGGTCTCATAACCACTCCAGATATCGAAGTCCTTCAACCGCGTCAGCGGCCGATCGATACCGGGGCTGGACACTTCCAAAGTATAGGCGTCTTCCAACGGGTCCTCGACATCCAGCGTCGCACTGACCGCCGTGGAAATCTCGGCGCAAGCGTCAACTTCAATCCCGCCCTCAGGCTTGTCGGCCATGATCTGCAGGGTCTTCGTCTCGCCACCCATCAATCGCACGCGCACCAACTCATACCCCATGTCCTCGATGACAGGGGTAATGATCTCGGCCATCCGCCGATCCATAGTGGTTTTTGCGATCAATTCAGACATGTTGCTCAGCTTGCCTTCAGGCACAAAAAAACGGGCGCGCGGCCCGTGAAACTTTCCGGTGGAGCCTTGGGGGTGGAAGCCAAAGCGCCGCTATTGAAAAGGCATATACGCCCGAGCGTCCGAGTCTGCAAGAGGCGTTTCGTTAACGCCGCTCTAACGGCCCGAAACCGCGCTTATTCGCGCCCGGTAAAGCGTCGTCGCTGAGCGTTTATCTTCGGCACCAGAAAATCCACAAACGCCCGAACCTGCGGTGAACTCAGCGCCTCGGGCGAGGTCAGCATCCAGCTTTCGGCATCGAGCTCCTCCATCGGCTCCAAACACCGCACCAACTCAGGCACCTGATCACCCACAAAACACGGCAGCAGCCCAACCCCCAAACCAGATCCAAGCACCGCCCGCATATTCGGCACTGTGTTCGACAGGCTGACAATCCGTTCCGGCTTCGCAACCCCCATGAACCACTGATACGCCGACCAATAGTTCGGCCCACCGGCATAGCCGACGTAATCATGCGCCGCGACCTCGTCCAATCTCTCCGGCATCCCGTGGGCTTCGGCGTAATCCCGGCTGCAATAAAGCGTCCAGTTGAACCCCGGCAATCGCTGGGCAATCAACCGCGGATCATCGGGGTGCGAACCATTGCGGATCGCAATATCTGCTTCGCCATGCACGATATCCAGCTTCTGATCAGCAACCACCTGTTCAATCCGAACATCCGGGAACAGCTTTCGGAACTCTGCCGCTATTGGAATGATCACCGCATTGCTGGTCTCTTCCGGCGCAGTCACCCTTACCACACCCGACATATTCCGCCGCAATCGCTCCGCCGCAAACAACAGATCATTGGCAGGCGCGGCCACACGCTTGGCCGCAGCCAGAATGATCTCACCGTGTTCCGTCAGCGTGTGCCCCCGGTTCTGTCGATCAAACAGTGACAGTCCCAGACTATGCTCCAACGCTTTGATCCGTCGGTTCACGGTGGTCTGATTTACGCCCAGCTCTTTCGCCGCACCCACTGCCGATCCGGCATTGGCGACAGATAGAAAGATCCGAATATCGCTCCATTCATACATTTGCCCACTTTGCATTTTTGCAAAGCGACTACGCAACCCTTAGGATGTCCCAAAGCGCAGAAACTTGCGACCAAGGGTTCACAGACTGAAACCCACACAAGCAAAAACGGATTAGAACCCAATGGCACATGTTATGATCACCCACAGCGTCGCAGACTTCGGAACCTGGCAGCAGGCATTCGTTGACGCCCTGCCAATGCGTCAGGAAGCGGGCGAAAAATCCGCCCAGATCTTCCGCGACGCAGGCGACCCCAACACAATCACCGGCCTGTTTGAATGGGACAGCGCCGACCGGGCGAAAGAATACGTAACCAGCGCCCGCCTGCGAACCGCCATGGAAGGTGCGGGCGTCACTAGCCAACCGCAGGTCACATTCCTCGACGGCGCATAATCGAACAAAGGTTGCGACCACCGAAGGTCGCAACCTTCCAACTTCGGACATTTGGGCGCATCATCCGCCTATGTCCCGCCGCCTTCTGAACGAACTCGCCCAACTCGCCCTCCGCCAAGGTGGCGACGTCGCTGAGTTTGCGCCGCTGCTAGGCGACCTCGATCAGAAACCGGCTCTGCCACAATCACTTCCCGTCTGCCGACTGATCCCCGAGGCTGCGCCACTTGCCAACGCAAGAACCGCTGCGACCACCAAGGCGCTGATTGACGCCGCGCCTGCGCTCAAATGGCAGCAAAGCTACACTGAAGTAGATGGCTTCTCGCAGCATTATCTCGACAACTACGGCTGGGTGAACATCGCCTCACGCGAAGGTCTGTTTGTCACCGACAGCATCCGCGTTTCCATCGGTTATTGGGGGGCTGGCCTGACCTATCCCAAACACACCCATGAACCCGAAGAGTTCTACCTCGTCCTCGCGGGACAAGCCGTATTCAATTCTGAAGGCGAAAAACTCAATCTCGCAGGCCCCGGTGACGTCATTCACCACCGCCCGAACCAGCCACATAGTATAGACATGACACCCGGCCCGTTACTGGCAGCGGCGTTCTGGCGCGGTGCGGGACTGCTGGATATCTCCAGCTTCCCCGGCACGAAAACCTAAGTCTCAGTTAATAAGCGGGCGGGCCTGCTTGAATGACAACAATTGGCGACCTTCTTCGTCCCAAAGGTGCAGCTTGGCACATTCCAGACTTTCACCAATTGTCATCCGGTTCGCATTTGCCAGATCGTCATGATCACGGATCACTTCGGTCAGACGGTAAAACGGAATGCGGCTATAAAGGTGATGCACATGGTGAATGCCGATATTGGCGCTGAACCACTGCAAAACCGGCGGCAGGATGTAGTGCGAACTGCCATGCAGGGCGGCGTCATGCACTTGCCAGTCGTCGTCCTGATCCCAATGAGTCTCTTCGAACTGGTGCTGCACATAAAACAGCCACATGCCCGCCGTCGCTGCCAACAACGTGGTCGGCACGAAGATCAAGAGCAAAGGTTCCCAGCCACCGAAATACCAGATAGTCGCAACCGCCGCGAACAAGGCCGCGTTCGTTCCCATCGCGCTGATCCAATAGCGGGATTGATCCCCTAATCCCAAAGGCAAACGCTGCTGAATGAAAAACAAATACCCCGGTGCCAGAACGAACAGCGTCACCGGATTGCGATAAACACGATACTGAAACCGCCGCCCCCGGGACAAAGCCTTATATTCAGCTACGGTCATCGTATGAATGTCGCCGATCCCGCGTCGGTCAAGATTGCCCGAACCGCTGTGATGGATCGAATGGGTGCGCCGCCAAACGTCGTATGGTGTCAAAGTCACAACACCCAAACACCGGCCAACCCAGTCATTTACCTTGCGGGTGCCAAAGAACGAGGCGTGACCGCAATCGTGCTGGATCGCAAAAAGTCGTAGCAGAAAGGCCGCGTTAAAAACTGCAAGCCCAAGCGTCAGCCAATAGCTGACCGACAAGGCAGCCCATGCCAGACCCCATATCAAAACGAACGGTATAACGGTAACAGCCAGTTCATAAATGCTGCGCCAATGATCCGACTCGCGATACCCCGCCAGCGTTACAACCCAATCGCGCGCTTCAGTAACGTGCCGCTCTTCCGGCGGAATACTTTGATAAACCGTCATTTGCCTGCTTATGCTCTGCCCAACTTCCCCGATAAGGCATCAGCCTCGCATAGCAAGCTAAAAACACCGTGAACGACAGATCTCGGGCCTCTGTTCCCCCCGATCCATAGGATTTGTCGAATTTGTCGCGGTTTAGGCTGTGTCTTCAACGCTTCTCGTCGCTATCCCTACCGCGCGCGGATCCCTGAAATGGCTGCCGCAGCATCCGGTCCAGCCACAGATCGCGCCGCGTGCGGAACCGCTCAAGTCCGATCACCATCCCCTCATGCCCGGCGTCTGGCTGGCCGCGATACGTTCCGAATATCCGATCCCACCACGGCACGTTGAAGCCAAAATTACTGTCCGTCTCGACGCGCACCACCGAATGATGCACCCGGTGCATGTCGGGCGTTACAATGACCAGCCGCAACCACGCATCGACCCGCGCAGGCAGCCGAACATTTGAATGGTTGAACATCGCACTGCCGTTCAGCACGACCTCAAAGATCAGCACCGCAATCGCAGGGGCGCCCAGTACCGCGATCGCCGCCAGTTTGATCACCATCGACAACAGAATTTCCAATGGATGAAATCGCAACCCTGTTGTCACATCAAACTCCAGATCCGCATGATGCATCCGGTGCAACCGCCACAACACTGGTACCGCGTGAAAGACCACGTGCTGCCAATAGATCACCAGATCCAGCACCAGCACCGCCACCAAAACCGCCAGCCACCCCGGCACCCTGACCCAGTTCAGAACGCCCCACCCGGCGTCTTCAACCATCAAAGCAAATCCAACCGCTGCCACCGGAAACACCAGCCGCACCAACAGCCCGTCCAGCGCCACCAGCGCCAGATTGTTCGACCACCGCAAAAGCCGCGGTATCTCGACCCGTCGCCGTGGCGCCGCCACTTCCCAAATCGCCATCACCGCCAGAATGCCAAGGAAAACTCCCAGCCTTAGCACCGGTTCATTGTCAATCAGGCTCTGCATTTCGAGGTTACTCAAAACCCTATGCCAAAAGCCTTGCGAACTGCAAAGTTTTACTCTCTGGTGCGCCTCGATTGCGAACAACCAGACGGACAGCACGCCCATGGAAAACTACGACCTGATCGTCATTGGCAGCGGCCCTGCTGGACGCCGCGCCGCCATTCAGGCCGCCAAATTCGGCGAAACGGTGCTGGTCATCGAAAAGGGCCGCCGCGTAGGCGGAGTCTCGGTCCACACCGGCACCATCCCATCCAAAACCTTACGCGAAACCGCGCTGAACCTATCCGGCTGGCGTGAACGTGGCTTCTACGGTCGATCTTACCGCGTCAAACAAGACCTCAGCGCCGATGACCTGCGTGCCCGCCTCGACATGACCCTCGGCCACGAGGTTGAAGTCCTCGAACACCAGTTCGCCCGAAATCAGGTCACGACTTTGCGGGGTGAGGCTAAATTCTCCGGCCCCAACCAGATCGAAGTCACCGGGGAAGAGGGCGAGATCTTCGCCTTCGAAGGCAAGCGCTTCCTTCTGGCGGTCGGCACGATCCCCTTCCGCCCCGACACCATCCCCTTCGATGGCGAGCGGGTCCTCGACAGCGACGAAATCCTTGAGCTCGAACGTCTGCCAAAAAGCCTCTGCGTCATTGGTGCGGGCGTCATCGGCATTGAATACGCCACGATCTTCAGCGCGCTTGATGTCCATGTAACCGTCGTCGAACCCCGCGATTCCATGCTCGATTTCATCGACAAAGAACTGATCAGCGATTTCACCCACCAACTGCGCGACCGCGGCATGGTCCTGAATTTTGGCCGCAAAGTCGACAAGGTCTCGATCCTGGACAAAGGCGGCTGTCAGGTCGACATGGAAGATGGTCGCAAAATCAGAACCGAGATTGTGCTATTTGCCGCCGGACGCATGGGCGCAACTGCCGCCCTAAATCTGGATGCCTGCGGATTGGAAGTTGACCACCGGGGCCGCCTTACCGTCGATCCAGACTCTTTCCAAACCAGTCAACCGCACATCTACGCCGCGGGCGACGTCATTGGCTTTCCCAGCCTCGCCTCAACATCCATGGAACAGGGCCGCATCGCCGTTTGCCACGCGCTGGGCCGCGAAGCGCACAAACCGCCGGAATTCTTCCCCTACGGTATCTATTCTGTCCCCGAAATGTCCACCGTCGGCATGACCGAAGAAGAGGTGCGCGAACGCGGCATTGGCTACGAATGTGGCATCGCCCGGTTCCGCGAAACCTCGCGCGGGCACATCATGGGCCTCAGTACCGGGATGCTAAAAATGATCTTCTCGCTGAAAACCCGCAAGCTTCTGGGTTGCCACATCGTTGGCGAAGGCGCGACCGAACTGATCCATATCGGCCAGGCCGTCCTGAACCTGCAAGGCACTCTGGACTACTTCGTCGAGAATACGTTCAACTATCCGACCTTGGCCGAGGCTTACAAAATTGCCGCGCTGGATGCCTGGAATCGTATGCCGAAAGACTAGCTATACCGCCGCCGCTCTGCTGACCAACCCGGCGCCCGCACCCGACGCGCGGGTCGCCAATTTTCACCGGCGGTTCGGCCGCAAGCCCCTGCAACATCCGCTCTTCGCAGAAAAATCAGTCCCACAGCGCCCATCATCGAAGCAAATATCCGGGTCATCTCGCCACCTTTGCGCAATTCCTTTGCGCCAACCCTGCTTGGCAGATGGGCCGCTGAGCCACCGACCTGATCCGCCAAATCCGTAAGTCACCCGTAAGTCCCTTGGCACCACCACACCTTCCGGCCATTCTGCTGACAACAACCCGTTCCGAAAATCCAAGGCTAGATGGTGCAACAAACCTCCCTCTTCGCACAAAAGCTTCGCGCTTGGCGCTCCGCCAACGGCACCCACGGACGCATGACTCAGGAAGAACTGGCCGAGAAACTGGGCGTCAGCCCAGATGCCATCGGCAAATACGAACGCTCGCTGTCGTTCATGCGCGGCGATATCGAACACCGCTTATCGGACCGTCTTGGCTGGACGAAGGCGCAGATCTTCGCCTGCCGCGAAGACTGGGCCGCCCGCGCCGATCACCCCGGCAAACCCGCCTATCGCATTCTTGACGACGCCCTTGTCAGCGTACACTTCAACGGCTCATGGCGCGAAGCCAGCCGCGCCTCGATCGAACTGGCTGAACAAACGATGGGCGCGCTGCCTGAAGACCTTGCCGCAAATCAAGACGTCTTCCAACCGATCTACGAAACCTACCGCGATCACTGGACAGCCGTAATGTCCGGCGGCGAAATGGTCGCGAAGTGGACAATGGTTTTTCTGCTCCCGGAAGACGAGGCTCTGTTCCGCACTGGCGATCTGGTCGAGTCGGAATTGTCGGTTGATCGTGTCCGCCAACCAATCCTGCCAGGCACCTACTACGGCTACAGCCCTGCCTTGATTGTCCGTCCGGGACACGAAAGTGCAGCCATGCTTCTTATCGCATCCTTCGTCCGGTTTCTTGAAAGCCTCGCGCGTCGGGATGTCATCCTGCACGGCATCGGCACAATCTCCTGCACCCCCGGCGGCGCGCAAATCTGCCGTGACCTTGGCATGACGCGCATCGGCGATCATGCACTTGGCCCAGACTTTGGCCTCTGGGATCTTCCGGGCCACGCGATAGCCAACTCTATCTTCGGACGGCGCAGCGCCCTGCTTCGACGAACATACAGTGCGGCATTTTCGATCTAGCCGATGCGCCATTAACTTGGTCTTAACGCTTTCCGAGCCCCTCACAACATCTGGTATACGGCCTTTCGTCGCATTCAAGGCGCACCGACGTGATACCGACGCAATACCGACGTGATACCGACAGGCAAAATCGCCCGGATCCCCTGTGTTTTAGGGTTTTCAGAGTTCACCCGTTGCCTGACCGTTTCCAACCACCGAACTTTGCTAAATCGTCAGCACGATCTTCCCGATATGCGCACCCTCTTCCATCCGCGCATGGGCCTTTGCAGCATCTTCCAGCGCGAAGGTGCTGTCCATCACCGGCGCGATCTGACCCGATGAAATCAAAGGCAAAACCTGTTCCTTCAACTCATCCGCAATCACCGCTTTGAACGCTTCAGAACGCGCCCTCAATGTCGATCCAGTGTGCGTTAACCGCTTGATCATCAACTTGCTGATATCCGCCTCAACCTTCGCGCCCTGCAAGAACGCAATCTGCACGATCCGCCCCTCAACCGCAGCCGCCTTATAGTTCCGGCTCACATATGGCCCGCCCACCATATCCAGCGTCACATCCACGCCCCGACCGCCCGTAACCTCTTTTACAACCTCAACAAAATCCGACTCGCGATAGTTAACCACCGTATCCGCCCCAAGCCGCATACAGGCCTCACATTTCGCCACAGACCCCGCCGTCGCAATCACCTTCGCCCCAAAAGCTTTCGCTAATTGGATGGCCGTCGTCCCAATCCCACTAGTCCCGCCATGCACCATAAACGTCTCGCCAGACTGCAATTTCGCCCGCTGAAAAACGTTGTGCCAAACCGTGAAAAACGTCTCAGGAAACGCCGCCGCAACCTCCGACGGCATCCCCTCCGGCACCTCGATCACGCTGCCAATCGGGGCCACCGCATATTCGGCATAGCCCCCGCCCGCAATCAACGCCATGACCTTCAAACCCAGTAAATCAAGGGCAACGCCATCGCCCAGCGCAACAATCTCACCCGCGACTTCCAGCCCAAGAATGTCAGTCACTCCCGGCGGCGGCGGATACACGCCCTTCCTCTGCAAACAGTCCGGCCGGTTCACCCCAGCAGCCACAACCCGGATCAATACCTCGCCTTCGCCCGGTCGCGGCACCTCGTGTTCGGCAACGGCCAAAACTTCAGGCCCACCGGGCACTTGCGCCGAAATGGCGCGCATTCGCTCAGGAGTTCCTTGTGACACCACCGCGTCCTCTTCTACCAATATGTCTCGAAACCCGAGCAGACTGAGGTCACAAGATTCCAGACAGAACAATGCGCCCAAACCGCACGTTCAGCAACGAGAGATGTCAAGTTTGGAAGAAAGCTAACTGCCAAATATATTAGGCTTTCAGAGTCAGCCGACGAAGTTCTGCGTCAGCCAGAACCGCCCGCAATATTGCGCCTTGGGATCGAATGCCACGGCGGAGGATGTCCGCGTAACGCGCGTATCAAGGATGTTTTTGCGGTGCCCGGGAGAGTTCATCCAAAGGTTCACAACATGCCGTGCAAGCGAGGCATAGGAATGCGCAGGCAAAGGTTGCCCCTTATGTGTTGTGAACTGGCAAGCGTTTGAGTTCACAATCTTAAACCTTTGATTATCAATCTGATAGCGGTGCACCATTCCGATGTTTTCAGATCCCATACGGAACTTGATGCCCGAACGTTTGACCCGCTGTTTCAACGTGGCGGCACCCGCAACCGTACTCCGGTGCGTCAATTGCTGGGTCTTCGCCATCCAAGTGCTGTGTCGTTTGGCTTCATACACTAATTCGTTTCCGGCACTTTTCAGGGCACCTAGCCCGGCGCGGCAGCGATGGAAATTAACCTCTGTCCGAATGGCCCTGTCCAGCATTCGCTGATCAATCGATTTCGCCGGAACAACAGTGTTCACGGCGTTGGCAGAAACGCTCCGAGAGCAGGCCGTGGCATCGCCGGTGGATGCTACAACCATCAATAGCCCGATTGCGGCAGCAGCAATCGCAGAATTCATACCCAGGTCCTTCATTTAGTCTCAAGGAACAAATGATCGAAGGATTGCGGCAGAACCGAGGCGCACTCCCGGCGCTCGTTTGAAGAATTCAAATTCGCTGAGAATCAAACCTCAACAGGTTGCGAATTTTGAGCGCGAGATCGCTAAATGTGCTTTGGATGCGCGGATCTCCGCCATCAGGTTGTTCGGCGAAGTCGATCCATTGTTCGGACCAGTTCTGCACTAATGCCGGGTTCAGAAAGTGCATGACCAGCTCTTGGCACGATTGTCAGTTTGGCGCCGGACCAAGCATTCGCTAAGCGATACGCGGCTGCTGGCGGACAAATCATATCATATCGCCCCTGAACAATAGTCCCCGGAACGTTGCTCAGGGCGTCCTCTTTGGATTCGATCCAGCCATCGCGTTCCAGAAAGCCACCATTTTTGAAATAGTGGTTCTCTAGCCGAGCAAAGGCCCGCGCATACTCTGCCGGACTTTCGCCGCCTAGCCCATCGTTGCTGATAGACGCAAGCGTGTTTTCCCAACTTGCGCAAGCACGCGCGAACCGAGTTTCGACCCTGTGATCCCCCGAAAACAGGCGTTTATTATAGGCCGCGATGAAATCACCATGCTCATTCTCGGGAACAAGCGAAGTAAACCGCGCCCAGACGTCCGGCCAAAAACTTCCGGCGCCCCCTCCGTAGAACCAATCTAACTCGGCCTTGGTCATTAAGAAAACACCCCGTAGGGCCAAGTGGGCAACTCTTCCAGGATGGCTGATTGCGTAAACCAAACCTAGAGTCGCCCCCCAACTACCGCCAAAAACTATCCAGCGATCAACACCCAGATCTTGCCGAATTTGCTCAATGTCCTCGACCAAGTGCCATGTAGTGTTCGCTTCAACGCTAGCGTGTGGGCGAGATCGCCCACAGCCGCGCTGGTCAAATAGTACGATCCGATAAAAGTTTGGGTCAAAATAACGTCGCATGGCAGGGCTACATCCGCCACCTGGCCCGCCGTGCAGAACAACCACCGGCATGCCATCCGGATTGCCGCACTGCTCAACATACAGCCGATGTCCGTCACTCACATCCATCATTCGCTGATCGAACGGGTCAATCGACGGATAGAGATACTGTGACGCAGTTTTTTTGTCGGCAGGACGGTCCATGTTTGATCTATATAGCGCGAATTCGTAACGATCTATGGCACGCTTCGCACATTGTCCGAAAGGCCCGCAAAATCATGGTTTCCGCCAGCACTATCGACCAAAGCGAAATCGACAAATTTCAAGCCATGGCTGCCGAATGGTGGGACCCGAACGGCAAGTTCAAGCCACTGCATATGTTAAATCCATGCCGGCTTGACTACATTACATCACAAGTCGCGGCCGAATTCTCGCGTGACCTAACTCAACCTCAGCCGTTCAAGGGATTGCGCATTCTCGATATCGGCTGTGGCGGTGGCTTATTATCCGAACCTATGGCGCGCCTTGGCGCCGATGTAGTTGGGGCCGATGCAGCCGAACGAAACATTCCAGTCGCCCAGGTCCACGCCAAAAACCAGGGACTGCAAATCGACTATCGCCACACCACCGCGGAAGCTTTGGTTGATCAAAATGAGCAGTTTGATGCAATCTTGAATATGGAAGTTGTCGAACATGTCGCTGATCCGCTTGCCTATCTGACTGCGTGTCACAACTTACTGAAGCCCGGCGGTTTGATGATCTGCTCCACAATCAATCGAAACCCCAAAAGTTTCGCCGCAGCTATTGTCGGTGCTGAAATGATCATGCGTTGGCTGCCGCGGGGCACTCACGAATGGTCCAAATTCATAACGCCCGACGAGCTTTTTGGTCTCTTGGAAAACGCAGGGTTCAATCCCGTCGACCGCAAGGGTTTCGTGTTCAACCCTCTAACTTGGGTATGGCGTCTAAGCGAAAAAGACTTAACCGTAAATTATACGACCACCTCTATTCGTCCGTCGTAGAGTCCTCTTCAAATCGCTGGCGAATATCACGCAGCAAAGGGAGAACGTTCCGCACATTCTCGGATCCGGCAGCATTAACTACACCGTCAAGAATTGGAGCTATTGCCGTCAACGCTTCATCACGAGCTCTTCGCCCATCTGCGCTTACAGCGACAAACTTTCTCCGAGCATCGTCCCAATCCGGTCGAATATGCACATAACCTGCCCACTCCAACCGGGAAATTGTATTAGTCATCGCCCCACGTGTGACATGAAACGCCCGCGCCAATTGGGCTGGGGTACGCTCTGTATTCGTGCGTGCGAGGTGATTCAAAACCGAAAAGTGACTAAGTTCCATACCTTTTGGCAAAGCCTTTGCTAGCCGAGCACGGGCCAATTGATCTGCCATGAACAATTCGCTGAACAGCGCAATTGCGAGAGGATCTCCGGTTTCTTTCGTGTCTGGCATTATAACGGTATGCAATCTCGATCATGTGTTAGCGACGATATCCGTCTGCGCGCATAATCGACTGCATTCAGGTCCAAATCAACCAAAGTCACTCCCGGAGCCTCTCCACCATCTGCCAAAACATGCCCCCAGGGGTCGACAACAAGCGAATGTCCATAAGTTCTGCGCCGTCGTCCCGTCATTGCAGAATGGGTGCCACATTGGGCCGGGGCCAATACAAAACAACCATTTTCAATTGCGCGTGCCCGCAGGAGTACTTCCCAATGCGCAGCCCCAGTTTCCGGCGTAAACGCCGACGGAACTGTAAGTATTTGCGCCCCTGCCTTGGCAACTTTGCGATAGAGATAAGGGAACCGGACATCGTAGCAAATTGTCATGCCCAGCGTTGCATCGTTCATCTGAACAACCGCGCATGAATTGCCAGGCTGATATCCGTCGCTTTCGCGATAGGTCTCGGTTTCGGAAATCTTAACATCGAACATATGGATTTTATCGTACCGCGCTGTAATTGCTCCATTTGGCGAAATCAAAAAAGATCGGTTCACAAACCGTGACTTGTTTTCTTGTTTTAGCGCCAACGATCCAATCAACACCCAGATGCCAAGACGCGTCGCCTCTTTGCGGAGCGCTGCCAAAGTCAAATCTTCGTCTTCCGTTTGCAGCATATCGTTCTGTCGCGATCGGCTTGCAGAGACGCAATTTGTTACTTCCGGGGTCAGAACCAGTTCTGCTCCGCCAGCAGCCGCTTGCTCGACGAATGACGTCGTCGCACCCAAATTATTCTTGGGGTCGTCGGACGCATTTAGTTGAACAAGCCCTACTCTCATCAATTAAGCAGCCAAAATCGGATCTAACTTTCCGGACCTTTCCAGAGAATACAGATGATTACAGTCACCAACATAATCGCCATCGACGAATATTTGCGGAACCGTGCGTCTACCGTTCGACCGCTGTACCATCTCATGGCGCTTAGAAGGGTCGCGCGCTACATCAATCTCGGCAAAAGATATTCCTTTGTCTTGAAGAAGCCTTTTGGCCGCATGGCAAAACCCACAAAGTGGTGTGGTGTAAATCTCAACATTTCTCATTGCAGGACTTCCTGAGTTAGATTGTCCATTACTTAGGTTGCTTTGGTCACACGCGCCAGAACCAGAACGGAAACTTGATCTGCACCCGCTGCATAACAGGCATTGGTAGCAGCCGACAAAGTAGCCCCCGATGTCATAACGTCATCCACCAAGCAGACTTTTTTTCCGCCCAAGCGGTCAAGACGCTTTGGGTTCGCCGTTATTGCATTGGCGATGTTTTGAAATCTTTCTTCTGGCCCTTTCCCATCTTGAACTGCGGTTATTCTGGTCCGGACCAGGGCATCGGGACAATGTGGCAGCGCCTCCAGCTTCGCCAGTGAACGGGTTACTTCGGTTGCTTGATTGAATCGCCTCTTCAAAAGACGTGACCAATGGGAGGGAACTGGAACTATTACCGGGCGTTCAGTAAGAAGATCTTTTCCCGCTCTCGCCATCCATCCTGCGATCGTCGGAACAAGGTCCAGCCGATCTCCATGCTTTAAAGCAAGAACAATCCGCCGTGCATTTCCGTCATAACGTGCCACCGCCCTACCCCGCCGCCAGGGAGGAGCCGTCTTAATACAGTCATCACAGTGATCCACGCCTCCATCGCCGACACCAACCAGAGGCGCGCCACACCGATCACACCCGTGACCTGTCAAAAAAGGTGTGTCCTTCCAACATCTGGCGCACAACGCCCCGCGACGCTCGACAAGATCTGTGCAAAGAATACACTGATCGGGATAGATCAATGTCAACGCACGTTGCATAAGCGACATCTTAACTAACCCTGTGTATCCATGCCTCTGACGCCAAAACTTACCGACCGAACCGCTCTTGCTTTGCATCGCCATCGCGCCTGGCACGCACCAGAGTTGTTTTTGTTCGAAGAAGCCGCAACTGATCTTAAGGAAAGGGTCAGCGAGGTTAAAAAAGTGTTTACTGCGCCCGCAATAGTTGGCGGGAACGCAACGCCCTTCATCATCCATTGGGCGAACGCGAAAATTGCATCAGATGATGATACGTTGGCACTCGAACCAGCAGCGCACGATCTAATCCTTCACACAATGTCACTTCATTGGGCCGATGATCCCATTGGCCAGATGGTTCAATCCCGTCTTGCTCTGAGGCCTGATGGCCTTTTCATAGCGGTGCAGTTCGGTGGTCAAACTCTACACGAACTAAGAACTTCACTTGCCGAGGCCGAAACCAAACTCACCGGCGGCCTATCTCCAAGAATACTGCCCATGGGTGACATGCGCGACCTTGGCGCATTACTTCAACGAGCTGGATTTGCCCTTCCTGTAGCAGATAACCGAACGTTGACTGTGCGCTACCAATCACTTTCCGATCTCTTTCGTGACATTCGCGGCATGGGTGAAACCAATGCGCTTGCCGCGAGACGCCGCGCGTTCTCTCCACGCAAGCTCTTTGCCCTAACCGAGCAAATCTATCGCGCCAACTTTGCCGATACCGAGGGCTATCTAACAGCCACATTCGAATTGGTTTACCTCACCGGCTGGTCCCCCGATTCTAGTCAGCAAAAGCCATTGCAACCCGGCACCGCATCAACACGCCTGGCAGACGCCCTGGGTGTCGACGAATCCCCGACCGGCGACATTGCGGACCCTAAACAGCGTTGACGTCGCCAACTTTCCGGTTATCTCCCATCAAACGCACATCTTTCAGGACGACCTATTGACCAACGCTCCACATATTCCGACGGATCACCCTGCTATCAAGCCCGAGAAAATCGGGGTGCTCCTTGCAAACCTGGGCACACCCGACGGCTACGATTATTGGTCTATGCGGCGTTATCTAAACGAGTTCTTGTCCGATCGCCGTGTCATCGACTACAACCCATGGCTCTGGCAACCGCTTCTTCAAGCCGTCATCCTGACAAAACGCCCTTTCACATCCGGGGCAGCTTATAAGTCAATCTGGAACGAAGATGCAGGCGAAAGCCCATTAATGACCATCACAAAGGCGCAGACCGCAGGTATTGCCGCAGCTATGAAAGATGGATTTGGTGATCAGGTGCTGGTGGATTTCTGCATGCGCTACGGCAACCCCTCAACGCCATCGCGGGTCAGAAGTATGATTGAACAAGGATGTCGCAAGATACTTTTTTTCCCTTTGTATCCACAATACGCGGGCGCCACGACCGCGACGGCGAATGACCAATTTTTCCGCTCACTCGAAAGCGAAAATTGGCAACCACCGGTGCGCACTGTTCCCGCCTATTTTGACCAACCATCCTACATTGAAGTCTTGGCGCAATCGGTTGAGCGCGCATACGCAGATCGCAATCGCAAACCAGACATTTTGGTGTGTTCTTACCACGGCGTACCACAACGTTACTTGTTGGAAGGTGACCCCTATCACTGCCAATGCCAAAAGACGACGCGCCTGTTGAAAGAGCGACTTGGGTGGGACGATTCGCAAATAGCTACAACATTCCAAAGCAAATTTGGCCCCGAGGAATGGCTGCAGCCCTACACCGTTGAGGAAGTTGCGCGATTGGCCAATTCCGGAAAGAAGAACATTGCGGTTATCGCGCCCGCTTTCTCGGCAGACTGCATCGAGACTCTTGAGGAGATTAACGAAGAAATTCGCGAGAGCTTTGAGCATGCAGGCGGTGACGTCTTCACTTACATTCCCTGCTTGAACGACGACGAAGCCCACATTGCGGCCCTATGCGAAGTCATCAGGGACAACCTTCAGGGTTGGATCACCTGATCCATCTTTCTGGTTAAAATATTCTTTCGGGATCCGGGGGATAAAATCCCCAGCGGATCACCCTACGACGAGACTAAATCAGCAACACCTGTGTGCCGACCTGAGCAAGATCGTAAAGCTCAGTAATATGCTCATTGTAGAGACCAATGCACCCATTGGAAGAACGCCGGCCGATCTTTCGTGTGTCGTGAGTTCCGTGAATTCGATAGTACTGCCAAGTCAGATGAAGTGCGCGAATTCCCAATGGATTATCCGGGCCAGGTGGCATGTAGTCAGGCCAGTCCGGATTCCGCTTCTTCATCGCCGGAGTTGGTCGCCAATCTGGCTCTGGATCTTTCAATACAACTTTAGTTCGGCCGCGCCTGGTCAAGTCTTCACTTAGTGGAACGCTGGTTGGGTACAACTTATAAACCGACCCTCCATCATTCCAAAAATGCAAAGCCCTTGATGGAAGGTCCACCAAGATCGCGCCATTCCGCAAGTTGTCAAAATATGGCTGCCAGTCCATGGCTCTAAAACTGGACGCATTTCTACGAACAGCCTGAGGCGCAACAGCCTCTCTGAATTCAACGGTGTCGCCGTTAGTTTGGGCAAGCGCAGGAGTTGCCAACGTCGCTGTACTAGCCGCCATAAATGCCCGCCGGCTGAAAAGTGGCTTGTGAACGCGTCCCATATTCTCGCTCCAGATTCATTTCTGCTCGGACGCTTTCTAAGCCTGTCGGTGCCAAGCATCAATTCACAGCGGCGTCAGTTGGCAACTTTATGACCACTTCGATTTGAACACTGAACCAGTTGGTTGTAATGCGGTGCAAACACTACCGAGGCTAAGTTAATATGATCCGACGCGCACTGGCTTTGATAACCCTTGTTTTATTGGCCGCATGCGCCACACCACCCCCTCCATTAGGGCCCGATGGGAAGCCTCTCCCGCAGGTGTATCGTATCCAGGAAGGCGACCAAAGCCGGATACAATTCCGCATGCTGGATGGCGTTAACGCCCTTCGAAGTGCGGCAGGTGTGCAACAGGTTGCGTTCTCAGCCGAGCTCAATGCGGCAGCGGCGACTCACTCGCAAGATATGTCATTCCAAAATCGGCCTTGGCACTTTGGTTCGGACGGCTCTAATCCAATTGGCCGTGCAGCAACTTCTGGATATGTGGGGCGTTTGCTGGGCGAAAACATCTCGGAAACCTACGAAACCGAATTGGAAACACTTGCTGCATGGATGGAGCAACCCGAAACTCGCGGAGTTCTTTTGGATCCACGGGCAGGCGAACTGGGGTTTGCCTGGTTTCAAGAACCAAGCGGCAAGATTTGGTGGACTTTGGTATTGGGCGAGAATCAACCACTTCTACTTGTGAATTGATATTTCTGTTCCAGTCTTAACCATTGCATAGATTTCGTCCATCTCATCGTTGGTGACTGCAATGCAGCCCCAAGTCCAATCCTTGCGTAGAGCAGTATAAAGATTGCCCCGACCGTGAATGAATATGTCGCCGCCGGGCTCTTTTCCTAGGCGCTGAGCCTCTGCAATATCATGAGGGCGGGGGTAATCGATCCCAAGTGATAGATGGAAACTACTTCGGGGGTTTCGACGATCAATCACATAGCGCCCCTCCGGAGTCTTGCCGTCTCCCGCCATTCTTTTGTCCCCAACTGGCGCAAATCCAAGATCGACATCATAGGACTTCAACGCACGATTTCCGTGCAAAAGATACATCCGGCGGTCGTTTTTAAAAACAACTACCCGTGTTACGTCAGGTCCCCGATATGTCGGCAGTCGCGAGCCGCATGCCGATAATAGCAGTGACGTGAGCCCAAACATGGCGTTTCGTCTAGTTGATTTCATTTTCTGCCCGGCCGGTTTCGTTTCTTTTTAAACCAGATAACCAACTAAACGTATCACGTTGTCGCGCGCTCAAAAGCGCCAACCAGCTCAACATGTGCTGACCATCGAAACTGGTCCACAATGTCGACCCAAATAAGCCTGTAGCCCGATTTGGTTAAAATTGCGGCATCTCGTGCGAATGTCACTGGATTGCAGGAAACTGCTGCAATTCTGCCGATTCCAGAATTTGCCAATTGTTCTGCCTGACTTTGTACGCCCGCTCTTGGCGGGTCAATAACAACACCCTCAAACCGTTGGAGTTCGTCCGGCGTCAAGGGTCGGCGAAACAGATCACGCTTTTCAGTCGTCACCAATTTTGTCCTTGTCGAGTGCCTCCAACCTGCATCCAAGGCGTGTAGTGAAGCCGCATCACTTTCTACCGCATGAACATCCATCATCTGCGCAAGCGAAAGCGCAAATGTTCCGCAACCAGCGAACAAATCTGCGACAGATTTTGTTGGGCCCAACGCTTCCTCGACAGAAGAAATCAACGCCGCCTCGCCCTCGCTTGTTGCCTGCAAAAATGCACCGGGTGGAATCGGTACTGGCGAGGTGCCGATTTTCAATATAGGTTCACAACTCTGGGCAACAATCTCGTTATCCCAAGTAATTCTGGCCAGTCCGTTCTGCTCAGCAATTGCCGCAAGCTGCTGGCGGAGATCCATATCCAAGGACCGTCCGGTATGAACCGACAGGTCGATCCCACTTTCTGTATCAGTTACAGCCAGACGCAGTTCGCTCTTGCGGGTTGCGCCTATCCGGGTGATGTCTTTTAGGACTGGAAGCGCTCCGACTAACGAAGACGTCAGTATTCGGCAATCAGGGATTTCATGGATTATATCGCTGGCCGTGGCGTGAAATCCGACAGTTGCACTCTTTTTTGTTCGCCGACCGGATAACACTGCCCGCCGCCGGGAAGACAATGGAGAAGTCGAAATCTTCCGGATTGTTGACCGTAGGCCGTGAGACGCCAAAGCACGTTCCACGATGTCCGCTTTCCAAATGGATACGAAATCGTCAGAAGCGTGTTGTACTGCGCATCCGCCGCAAACCTTATAGTGTCGGCAAAGCGCGGAAACTCTGTGGTGTGACGGTTGCAGAATTTTTGGAGCCGACATTCGGTCGCCATTGATTTCGCCGGTGACTTGTTCTCCAGGCAAAACTCGTGGCGCATAAATCGGACCCGGCGCGATTCCGTCTCCTAAATGCCCGAGTCGTTCAATCGTAACAGTCGCCATCTATTCAGCCGCTTCTTGTACACCTAGAAAACCGCCTGATTGGCGCAGCCAAAATCGGGCATATAGTCCATTTTTGGCCAATAGCGATTGGTGCGTGCCTTCTTCAACCAACTGGCCCTCGTCCAAAACGACGATTCTGTCCATCCGGGCAATCGTCGACAAACGGTGTGTAATAGCCAAAACCGTTTTTCCCTCCATAACCGTGTTAAGAGCCGCCTGTATTGACGCTTCTACTTCGCTGTCCAAGGCGCTTGTCGCTTCGTCCAGCACAAGGATCGGAGCGTCCTTAAGGATGGCTCGAGCCAGCGCAATTCGCTGTTTTTGACCTCCTGACAATTTAACGCCTCGTTCGCCCAAATGCGCATCATATCCCGACCGCCCGCGATGATCTTGAAGGCCAAGAATAAATTCGTGGGCCTCTGCACGCTTTGCCGCGCTGATGATCTCGGCATTCGACGCTTCAGGATTACCGTAAAGAATGTTGTCCCTTGCCGATCTATTGAACATGGCCGTTTCCTGAGTAACCATGCCAATCTTGCGGCGCAGGCTTTCCTGTGTGACCAGCCCAACGTCTTGGTCCGCCACCAGGACACGGCCCCTCTCGGCATCATAAAGACGCAGTAAAAGAGCAACCAAAGTAGACTTTCCAGCACCCGACGAACCGACAATGCCCAGCTTTTCGCCTGATTTTATGGTCAGATCTATGTTCGCAACTCCACCTGTTTTTCGACCATATGCAAAAGTCACGTTAGAAAATGTGATTGACGGTTCACCCACGACTAAGCCTTCGGCATTTTCGCGATCCACCAAAGTATGAGGCAGCGTTAGTGTTCGCATGCCATCTTCGACTTCGCCGAGATTTCCGTAGATCATCATCAAGACATGGCTCACCCAGCCCGTCATTTGCGAAATTCGAATAGAGATCGCTCCTGCAGCAACAATATCGCCAGGTGAAGCAGACCCAAGTGTCCAAAAATAAAGCGAACCACCGATTAGAATGACCGGAACTGAACCAGCAACGGCCATTAGGCAAAACCGAAAAGCTGCGGCAATATAGCCATAATCTAACGCTTTAGAACGAAAATCGCGAACGGCATCTATCGCAGCACCTTCTTCAAAGTCGGCATGAGCAAATAACTTTACGGTCTTAATATTGGTAATCGTATCCACGATTTGCCCGGTCACCATGGCCCGAGAATTGGCCCGTACCTTTGAACGTAGCCGAATACGGGGCATGAACCACCGTACCAGAGCAAAATAGCCGATCAACCAAATGAACAGCGCTGTAGCCATCCAACCATTGATTGCCGTCAGCATCAGCGCCGATCCGATCAACGATGCAAGTGCGAAAAACATCACATTTGTGACTTCACCTGCCACGTCCGCCAACGCACGTGCCGTTTGCATCTGCTTCTGGGCAATGCGGCCAGCAAAATCCTCGTCAAAAAAAGTCACAGATTGACCAAGAGTCCACCGATGCAAGCGGGTCAGAACGAGTGGATTGACGTTTGGCAGAACGATCACGGAATTCGCAAGCGATGACAGACCAAACAAAATTGGCCTCGCGATCACAAAGAAAGCCAGCACACTGAGAACCACGAGCCAGTTCTGCGAAAAGAACGTGTCTGGATTTGAAGCCAAGGCGGTATCAATCACCAGACCCAAGAGAAGAGCAGTCAAAACTTCCAATGTTCCCGCGGCAGCCGAAAGAAACCCGGCCAACCAAAGCATTGGAAAGGAACCCTTAAGCGCCCATCCAAAAAATGCCGCCAGAGTTTGAGGCGGCGGCCCATCCGCGGGGCGGAATGCGTCGATTAAATCACCCGCCCTCTTCACTCCGCAGCCTCGATATTTGTATCTATGAACCCACCGGACTGCCGGTTCCAAAATCGCGCATACAATCCGTTTTGCGACAAAAGAGTATCGTGCGAGCCTTGCTCGACAATCCGCCCTTCTTCCAAAACCAGAATTCGATCCATGCGAGCAATGGTGGAAAGGCGATGCGCAATCGCAATTACTGTTTTGCCTTCCATCATCGAATACAATGTTTCCTGAATGACCGCCTCGATTTCGCTGTCCAGGGCGCTGGTTGCTTCATCCAACATCAATATCGGCGCGTTCTTCAAGATCACTCTTGCAAGGGTAATTCTTTGACGCTGTCCGCCGGACAACTTTACTCCGCGCTCACCGACTTGTGCCTCGTAGCCGGTTCGTCCGTCAGCGTCTTTTAGTCCCTCGATAAACTCATGTGCTTCGGCTCGACTAGCGGCCTCGATTACGTCTTTTTTGCTCGCGTCAGGACGTCCATACAAGATATTGTCATAAACCGAACGGTGAAGGAGAGAAGAGTCTTGCTGGACCATACCAATTTGGGCTCTCAATGAATCCTGGGTAACACTCGCAATGTCTTGGCCATCTATTTTGATGGCTCCAGTTTCGGCATCATAGAACCGCAGCAGAAGTTTAACCATTGTCGACTTCCCGGCGCCTGAGCGTCCGATCAGGCCAACTTTTTCCCCAGGCTCAATTCTTAGGTTTATCGAATCCAAGCCACCAACGGAGCGTCCGTAGTGATGAGACAAATTTTCAAGTTCAATTGCCCCCTTGCTCAGACGCAATGGCATGGCGTCGCTGCGATCAACCAAAGTGATTGGTTGAGCAATTGTTTCCATACCCTCTGCCACAATGCCCAGGTTACGAAAAAACGAAGACAATGCCCACATTATCCATCCAGTCATTGCATTTAGCCTGAGCACCAAAGTGGACGCTACAGCAACAACCCCGACCGAAGCCGCCTCAGTCGACCAAAGCCATATCGCCCACCCAACAACCGCGACGATAAGGAACCCATTAATCAGCGTCAGGAAAACGTCCATTATAGTGTAGAGTCTCATTTCGTACTGGAACGTCTTACGAGAGTTTTCAATTGCCTCACGTGCGTATTCTCGTTCGCCATCCGTGTGCGCAAACATCTTGACCGAGTGAATATTCGTGTAGGAATCCACTACTCGCCCAGTCACAACGCTTCTGGCATCAGATGCAGCTTTGCTTGCTGGGCCTATCTTGCGAACAACCCAACGCACCAACAGAGCATACAAAATCAGCCATGCGGCAAGCGGAAGCATGAGGCGCGGATCAGCACCCGACAGCAGAATAAATGCACCACCAATGTAGGCCACCGAATAAGCCAAAGCGTCAAACACCTGAAACACTGCTTCACCAGCTGCCGGCGGTGTTTGCATGATGCGGTTCGCGATACGGCCTGCAAAATCGTTTTCAAACCACCCAATCGACTGACGAAGAACATGGTTGTGCGCGCGCCATCGTATCAGCGTTCCGAGATTGGGCATAATCGTGTTGTTCAGAAATCCAACGTCGATGACCTGTATCAACGGGCGCAAGATTAATAAAAAAAGACCGATCAGCAGCATCTCGGTCCCATAAGAATCCCAAAAACTAGAGACTTCGGTGCTTGCCAAAACATCCACCAACCGACCGAGATAGGAAATCAACCAAACCTCTACGACGGCAACGAACATCGTCAGAAAACCGGTAATCGCAAACACCCTGCGAAAGGGTAAGCAATATTCCCAGATGAAGGGCCACAATTTACTCGGCGGACAGTCAGACTGGGGGTAGTCGCAATATGGGTCGACGAGGTTTTCGAAAAAGCGAAACATTGAAAAGCTCCGAGAGGAAGTTAGTCGGCAAAATGAAGCGGGGCAGGAAAACCGGCACCCATACAGGATCGAACCGGTCAGGCGGTTGGAATACAGATCCTGTAAATCATATTGCTATCTCCTTTTTCGGTAGCACCCTGCCTAGCTGATCGGCAGTTCAATGTCATCCCTCTTTGCGAACGGTTTCCAGAAGTTCAGCACGCGACATGGAAAAGTCGCTGTCGATCCAAGTATTTTCAAGTCTTCTCAATTCAGCCCCAAGCTGGCGGCCTTTGAACTTTGGCATCAAATCGTTAGCCGTCACTGGAAAGTGATAGTTTGCGGCAAGACTGATCTCTTCTGAGCTGCAATCGGGGATTTCTTGTCCGGATATTGCGTGCTTCAAGAGCAAAACACTCCAAGCGTTTTTCGCTCCCATTCTCCAAGACAGTTCCATGGTAGACCAACCCTTGGACAAAGCGCTCAGAAGTTGACCACGTAATTTTGATTCCGACCGTGATAGCCGGAGGCTTTTTTCGACATCCGTTCCGCCCAATGCCGTCAGTCGACGAATATGGTCAGGGGCAATATTCTTAGTTGCTTCTAGGTGGACCAGTGGGGCAATCCACATTGCGTCAGCTCCGGGAAGAACCGAGTGTAGAACTCCTGTTGAGTTCATGGCCGCCAACGCCGGAGCAGGGTCTGCCGCCGATAGGAGTTTGCGAAATTCTCCGCCAATTCGCTCTGCCGACAGGCCCGCCATTCCAATTAAATTGGAAGAAATGGCCGAAAGCGCATCGCTATCAAATCCAAGTGCCGGGTCTCCATACTCAGCGAAAAACCGAAAGAAGCGAAGACTTCGCAAGTAATCTTCGCGAATCCGTTGGTTCGGATCTCCGATAAGCCGGATACGACGGCTTAGAAGGTCGTCTAATCCTTCTAGCGGGTCCAGAACATGACCTTCCGCATCCGCGTAAATTGCGTTCATTGTTAGGTCCCGGCGGCTGGCATCTTTCTCCAGTTGATCTGTGAATGCGACAGCCGCGTGGCGGCCATCAGTTTCGATGTCTTCTCTAAATGTCGTGATCTCATAAGGTGTGTCGTTATGAACAACGGTAACCGTTCCGTGTTCAATGCCTGTTGGCAAGGCTTTCATCCCTGCTGAATGGGCAAGTTCCAGAACGGTTTCAGGCCGAGCAGAAGTCGCTATGTCGATGTCCGTCGTAGTCAGACCTAGAATGGTATTCCGAACACAACCACCAACCACCAACCCCTGGTGCCCGGCTTTAGAAAGCATCCGCAAAACACTTTGTGTCGATTCGGATCTAAGCCAATCCGCTTCTATCTGCATGCTCATTCATCCGGTCAGCTAACGCGTGCAACATACGCGCAGTTGCGCCCCAGATGTAATAGGGACCCCACGGCACCGTAAAGTAATGCCTTTGCTCGCCACGCCATCTGCGTGATTGAATACTGTATGCTGTCAGATCGAGAACGTGCCGAAAAGGAACTTCGAAGACTTCAGCTACCTCGTCCAGCGCAGGTGTTGGTCTGAAGTCGTTCGAGACTATTGCGACCACTGGCGTTGCTAAGAACCCGGTTACTGTTTCATGCGGCGGCAAGCAGCCAACGATTTCAGCGGAATCAGTTGGCAGCGCGATTTCTTCATTCGCCTCTCTCAATGCAGCCATTATTGGACCATCGTCACGCTCGTCAACTTTACCACCAGGAAAAGCAATCTGTCCCGGATGGTGCCTCAGTGTAGGGGCCCTTTTTGTTAGCAATAGCCTCGCACCGGACGGTCGAACGACAATTGGTACTAGAACCCCTGCTGCTCGCAATTCTTGACCTGCAGGGATTTGCGCCGTCGGGTTTAGATCAAAATCCGAGGACCGGTCGCCAGGAGCTGCAAGGGCCTTTGCAATCGACTGCCTAATATCAAAATTCACGTTTAGCCTCGAACCCAAGTGTCTTTGGGTCGAATTCATAGTGGGTTCCGCAGAACTGACAATTGGCGGTAACGATTCCACCTTTTGTTGTCATGTGGTTGATGTCACTTGCCGAGTAGATTGAAAGAGATTTACGAACACGGTCTGATGAACATGTGCAACCGAATCTAATCGTTTGCGCATCAAAAACACGAGGTCCGTCTTCATGAAATAATCGAACCAACAGTTCCGTTGGCTGCACATTTGGCCCAATCAATTCGATGTCTTCGGCCGTCGACAAAAGCACATTCACATGCTGCCAATTTTCAGCTTCAACTCCGACCAGGATGTCGTCTGCTTCCAATAATCCACCCTCACCGGATCCTCCTTCGCCGACGGTTCCGGTTGCCTTCGGCATCTGTTGAATCATAACACCGCCTGCTCTCCAGTTCATGGTTCCGCCAGGCTCCTGGGATTGGCCAAAACTCAGAGCGAAGCGCGTTGGAAGTTGTTCGGATTGAGCAAAATATGATTCGGCGCAGGCTGCCAAAGATCCACCAACCAGCGGCGTAATTCCTTGATAGGGTGTCATTCCCTCACCCTGGTCGATCAAAATAGCAAAGTATCCACTACCCACTTGCGAAAATGGATCTGCTTCGGTGTTCAATCGGTCCGCATCAAAGCTCGCGTAGGCTCGAATCTTAGCAGGCTCACCATCCTTCGAAGGACCATAATAGTCGGTCGCAATCAGTCGAGCTGGTCCGTCACCACGTATTTGGAGTGATAACTTCCACCGTAATTTAATGGATTGGCCGATTAGTGCTGTCAATAAAGTCGCCTCAGCGACTAGTGCCTCGATAATCTTGGGATAAGCGTGCTGAGACAATGCCTGCTGCAGCAAGCCATCCAATCGGGCGACGCGACCACGCGTATTGGTCCTATCAAGCTGGAATGGAAGGACAGTATCGTCCCAAGTGATATTTAATCCAGAATTCATGGGGTTTCCTTGCCAAGCGGGGCCGTGCATACCGCGTCTATATAGGGGGCTCAAGGACAGGACCAAGGGATGATCCCAGTAATTGGTGAATCCATACGTCGCAATCAAAGTTACAGAAGGCGACCCGGCGTGTATGCTGTTTTGGTTCGCAATAACTCTGTGTTACTGACTCATCAGGAAGTTCCCCGGCCTGAGTTCCAACTGCCGGGTGGCGGCGTCGACCCCGGTGAGCATGTATTGCCAGCACTTCATCGCGAAGTCCTAGAAGAAACAGGATGGGTAATCGATCGCCCGCGACGTTTAGGAGTCTATCGACGCTTCACGTTCATGCCCGAATACAACATTTGGGCAGAAAAAATCTGTCAGATCTACATGGCCAGACCTACGTTGCAGCTTGGACCTCCAACAGAAGATGGTCATACAGCAGTTTGGACTGATTATGCTCAGGCATTGAAGCTACTGCAGAATGACGGCGATCGTCGGTTTTTGGCTGGCCACTGTCTTAAGTGTCCTTTCGCCTTTCAACTGTCCGTCGTCAGGGTTTTTGGAACCAAGGGCGGCCTAGACTAAGAGAGAGTTTGGCTGATCTGGTTGGTTTGATTATGCGGCGTGCAGGCGGTGATGCAAGCGCCGCGCTTCGAGCGTCTTTCGTTTGATCCTTTCCCGTTGTCTTAGAATGGCTTTGTCACGCCCGAAGTAGACGTCGGCGGGTGTGACGTTGTTCAGGCTCTCGTGGTAGCGCTTGTGATTGTAGTGATCGACGAAGGCTTCGATCTGGGTTTCGAGGTCTCCCGGAAGGAAGTAGTTCTCCAATAGGATGCGGTTCTTCAGGGTTTGATGCCACCTCTCGATCTTGCCCTGTGTCTGGGGATGATATGGTGCGCCCCGAGAATGCTTCATGCCTTTGTCCTGCAGCCATTCAGCCAGATCGCCAGAGACGTAACTGGACCCGTTGTCGCTGAGGAGGCGGGGTTTGTGGATGACGTGAACCTGATCGCACCCTGATGCTTGTAGCGCCAAATCCAGGGTGTCCGTCACGTCCTCTGCCCGCATGTTCGTGCAGAGTTTCCACGAGATGATGTAGCGGCTGTAGTCGTCCAGGATTGTGCTGAGATAGAACCAGCCCCAGCCAAGCACTTTGAGATAGGTGAAGTCGGTTTGCCAAAGCTGGTTGATCGCAGTGGTCTTGTCTTTGAACTCGTTTGCCGCCTTGAGCACGATAAAGGCCGGGCTGGTGATCAGATCGTGGGCCTTCAGGGCCCGATAGACTGAAGATTCCGAGACGAAGTAGCGCTCCCGATCCGTGAACGTCACTGCCAGTTCGCGCGGCGACAGCTCCGTCTCCTGCAGCGCCAGCTTGACGACCTTGCGCCGGACTTCGTCGGGGATGCGGTTCCAGACATGTCTGGGCTTAGGCGCTTGATCCACAAGGCCAGCGTCGCCGCGCTGCCGATACCGATCATACCAACGGTAAAATGTGGTGCGGGGGATGCCCAGCTTTGCCAATGTTCGACGAGCAGACAAATGCGACCCCTCAACAAGCCGGATGATCTCCAACTTCTCAGATGCAGCATACCTCATTCTTGGTCGCCCCCACCGCCGGTCATGCTTTTTTTGAGAAGACGCAGTTCCAGTGTTTGCTCGGCAACGACCTCCTTCAGGTCTCGGGCTTCGCGGCGCAGGTCCTTGACTTCGTCGGTCGTAGCCGCACGCGCCGTATCTCCAGCAAGCCGCCGTTTGCCAGCTTCCATGAAGTCCTTGGACCATTTGTAGTAGATACCTTGAGATATTCCCTCACGACGGCACAACTCAGCAATGCTGTCTTCGCCACGCAAGCCATCCAGCACGATCCGGATCTTCTCTTCTGACGAATACTGTTTGCGCGTCGCGCGCTTGATCTCTTTGACGATCTTCTCGCCGGGGCTCCTGCGAGTTCCAGTTGTCTGTCTCATGTCCCACTCCTCAGTGGTTACGATGAGCCAACAAAACTCTCTTATCAAATTAACCTAATTGGACCCATAGGCGCTGACTTCAGACAGACCCATAGGCGCTGACTTCAGACAACTGACACAATCAACTCAATCGAAGACGATTCCGAAGCCTGCGAAGGTTTAGAAGACTGTCCTGAAGGCGAAGAGCTAGCCGGATTGACAGAATAACCCGACCCCCAAGCGAGGGCTATATTAGGGGCGGCATCCTGCCGCCCCTTTCTTTATTCATGTGATCGCTTGTCCCTTTTTCAAAAACACCGTAAATGCCGCTGGTCTTTGAAAGCGTCCGAAAGGGATTTTCATGTCTGCGCCCAAAAAAGTTGTACTCGCCTACTCCGGCGGCCTAGATACTTCGATTATCCTGAAGTGGCTGCAGACTGAGTATGGATGTGAAGTCGTTACGTTCACTGCCGATCTCGGCCAGGGCGAAGAACTTGAACCGGCGCGCAAGAAAGCCGAGCTTTTGGGCGTCAGCGAAGTATATATAGAAGACCTGCGCGAAGAGTTTGTGAGAGACTTTGTATTTCCGATGTTTCGCGCAAATGCTCTTTATGAAGGTCTTTACCTTCTGGGCACCTCTATCGCTCGACCGCTGATTTCGAAAAGGCTGGTTGAAATTGCTGCTGAAACAGGTGCGGATGCGGTTTCGCATGGCGCAACCGGCAAAGGCAACGACCAAGTTCGGTTCGAATTGGCTGCATATGCTTTAAACCCGGATATTAAGGTTATTGCGCCGTGGAGGATATGGGGCTTAAGCAGCCGAACAAAGTTGCTCGAGTTCGCCGAGCAAAACCAGATCCCGATCGCAAAAGACAAACGCGGCGAAGCTCCATTCAGCGTCGACGCAAACCTTTTGCACACATCGTCCGAAGGCAAGGTTCTCGAGGATCCCGCCGATGAGGCACCTGACTATGTGTATCAGCGAACGGTTCACCCCGAGGACGCTCCGGACCTGCCTGAATTCGTGGAGATTGGTTTCGAACGTGGCGATGCCGTTTCCGTCGGCGGAGTCGAAATGTCTCCGGCAACAATATTGACCGAGCTGAATAAGCTTGGGGGTGCGCACGGGATAGGGCGGTTGGATCTTGTTGAGGGCAGATTCGTCGGCATGAAGTCCCGGGGAATTTATGAAACTCCCGGCGGAACTATTCTGCTTGAGGCGCATCGCGGCATCGAGCAGATTACTTTGGATCGTGGCCAGTCTCATCTGAAAGACGAGCTGATGCCAAAGTACGCGGAACTAATCTACAACGGATTTTGGTTCAGTCCGGAACGCGAAATGCTTCAGGCTCTGATCGACAAGAGCCAAGAACACGTTACGGGAACAGTCCGGCTAAAACTTTACAAAGGCTCAGTACGCACTGTGGGACGTTGGTCTGATCACTCGCTGTATTCCGAAGCTCACGTGACTTTCGAAGAGGATGCCGGCGCGTATGATCAGAAAGATGCCGCCGGGTTTATTCAGCTGAATGCACTTCGCTTAAAGCTATTGGCCGCAAGAGACAAACGCCTGAGAGGCTAACTTCAATTGATTTTGAGTTTTCGCTCATACATTGAGTGATACCACGGCATCGCCGCATCAGCGAGATTCTGGGAATCGTTGTCCAACTTCGGCATGGGTCCTTCTGGGCCTGCAAAACCGGCTGATTTATGCACGGCACCGTACCAATGCGGCGCCCAAGTTCCATCTGACGCATGACCACCACGTGGCCAAGCCAGCATTGCCTCGTCAAATCTAAGCCCCACTTCCTGACAAATCCGCATTAAAGCAAGGCCCGGATTGTCGCGAATGTCGGCGCTGTCGACAATCAAACCGCCAACCAAATCAAAGATGGCGGCTTGCTGCTTAAAGCCGATGTCGTCTAATGTCGGAAACCCTCGCTTTACAGAGTAACTCGCAATCACTCGAGCAGGATGCCGAATGAGATGAATATTGGTACAGCTCTTTGACCAATCCAATGGAAAGGTCTCAATCATATGGTGTGCCATATGTTTCATGTAAAAATTTGGTTTGTTTTCGGGAATTGGTCCGATGCACCTATGAGCTACAATTCGAGGATCGGACTCCTCATTTTCGACTATTTCGTCCTGGAGGGGGTGTGGATCATTTGTGTTTGCAAGGTAGGCCGCATAAAACGGTTCATCCCAGACAGCAAAATCCGGTCTTGACCCAAACGCATACATCATAGCCGTTGAGAGATTTCGCGGTCCAGACCACATCGCTATCCGCATAGCCAATTCTCCGCCTGTCCTGACGTCTGACAATGAACAGACTTGCACGATAGATATCAAGACAGGTTTCGATCTATTTCCTCTACCATTCGCAGCATTTACTCTCGTGCCACTCTGGTTGACCGCCCAGTATCAATGAAACAACTTTCACACACGCGCGACCTCACGCGCCGTTGAATTGATTGTAACGCATGTTCTGCCGCAGATTACGGGTACCCAACAAAGGATCGCGTTATGACACTGACACTTCAACAGGCCAAAGCGCCGTTACTCGCACTTCTGATTCTGATGGGAGTGGCGCTTCAGTGTGGGTCAGCGAACGCGATGGAAACCCGCAAGGCTTACTTTGCTGGTGGGTGTTTCTGGTGTGTAGAGTCGGACTTTGAAAGCGTGCGCGGTGTGAGCGAAGTAGTTTCCGGATACACTGGCGGCCACGTCGAGAATCCTGGGTACAAGCAGGTAACGCGCGGCGGTACAGGTCACTTTGAAGCGGTTGAAATCGACTACGACCCTGAAATCGTATCGTATGCCGCGCTTCTTAATGCCTTCTTTCGGTCCGTTGATCCAACCGATGCTGGTGGACAGTTTTGCGATAGAGGTGATAGCTACCGCACAGCAATTTTCGTTACCAACGATGAAGAGCGCGCAGCTGCAGAAGCGGCAAAAGCTAGCGCCCAGCGCACACTAGGCCGTAAAATCGTAACTCCAATTCTTGACGCAGGTGCGTTTTACATAGCTGAAGCCAGGCATCAGGATTACTACAAAGGCACCAAAATCGTCCTAACTCGACGCGGGCCAAAAACCCAGGAAAGTGCGTACAAGTTCTATCGCAAGGGGTGCGGCCGAGATGCCAGGGTTAAGGAGTTATGGGGCAAGAAGGCCATCTTCGCAGATCAGCACAGCTAAGCTGAAAACGCTTGAACTTCTGAGTAGGTGGGGATTGCGTCCGCAGTCCCCCTTTTTGTAACCTTCAGAGCTGCAGCACGCGTGGCAGTCTCAATAGCCTGTTGGGGTTTTTGGCCAGCAGCCACCGAAGCGGCAAGATAACCTGCAAATGTATCGCCAGCACCGGTTGTATCAACCGCCCGCACCTTTATGCCCGGTGAAACAATTTCTTGCCTATCCGTCGTCTTCAACCACCGTGCTCCTCTCTCGCCGTGAGTGACAACAATATTGTCAATGGGAAGATCCATCAGGCTGCTTCCCGTAGCATCTGACAGCTGCTGGCTCTCAATTTCATTCATAAGCAATGCGTCTAAATAGGGAATGACTTGCTCGACTGCCTTCGCATCAAATGGAGCTGCAGAATAAAACACGCGCATACCCTTCTCAGCCGCTATTCTCGCCGATTCGGTTTGAAGGTTAGTTTCGTTTTGCATCAACAGAATGTCACCCGCGCGCGCTGATGCAATCGCTGCTTCAAATTGTCCGGTATTTAAACCAATATTTGCGCCAGGATATATAACGATCGAATTTTCACCTGATTGGTCGACATTGATTATTGCATGACCAGTCGGCTCATCCACTACGCGTAAAAAAGTGGTGTCGACGCCAAAGGATTGGAGTCGCTCAATTATCCAGTCTGAAGATGCTCCAATGCATCCAATGTGATAAACTTGTGCGCCCGCCTTGCTGGCTGCAACAGACTGATTTGCTCCCTTGCCTCCCAAGCCCCTATCATGATCCAAAGCAGCAAGAGTTTCACCTGGCGCTGGTAGGTGAGGAACCCGATAAAACAGGTCAATATTGATTGATCCAAGACACCAAATTTTCGCCATTAACCAACCTTACATGCTGCCAGGACGGCCATGTTCAAGATGTCGTTGACGTTACTTACGGTGGGCAAAACTTGGATAGGCTTGTCAACACCGGCCAAGATCGGCCCAATGACGGTTGCGCCCGCCATCTCTTGCATAAGTTTAACCGAAATTGATGCAGAATGTCGGGCCGGAACGACAAGGATGTTCGCCGGACCAGTGAGCCTAGAGAATGGGTATGCCGTTTGAGCCGACTCGTTAAGAGCTACGTCGACCGTCATCTCCCCTTCATATTCGAAATCCACATTCATGCCGTCCAGCACTTTTGGTGCCATGTGCATTTTTTCTGCTCGCTCACTAACCGGATACCCAAAAGTCGAGAAGCTAACAAATGCAACCCTTGGTTCCAGCCCCAGCCCGCGCGCCACCTTGGCGCTTTGTACCGCAATATGAGCCAAATCATTGTCGTCTGGCCACTCATGAACCAGTGTATCAGCAATCAATACAATCCGACCTCTATGAAGAAGCGCTGTCACGCCGACGGCGCCATCCTCGGCTTTTGCATCGAATACATGGTTTATCAGATTTAGGACATGTGCAGACTTTCGCGTTGCACCGGTGACCAACGCATCGCCATGGTCGTGAGCCAGCATAAGCGCGGCAAAAACATGCCGGTCTCTCGCTGCCATCCTGTGAATATCCGAAGTGTCAAATCCTTGTCGTTGAAGACGATTATAAAGAAAGTCTTTATAGACGTTCAAATGCTGCGTATTGGCGGCGTTTACCACTTCAATTTCTTGAACAGCTTCAGGCATTCCCTCTGCAGTCAGCCGCTGCTTAACATCAGCTTCGCGGCCAATCACTATTGCCTTGCCGAATCCGTTCCGTTGATAGCTGACGGCCGCTCTCAATACCCTACTGTCGTCACCCTCTGCGAAGATCATTCTCGACTGAGCTGCCCGCGCACGGGCGTTTATGGAACGCAATATGGATGCCGTAGGATCCATTCTCGATTTCAGCTGAAGCTCGTACCCAACCATATCAATGATGGGTCGACGGGCTGCGCCGGTGTCCATTCCCGCACGAGCAACCGCAGGTGGTACGCGATGAATTAGGCGTGGGTCGAATGGCGTCGGGATTATATAATCACGTCCGAATGTTAGCTTTCGACCGTATGCCATCGCGACTTCATCGGGCACATCTTCACGAGCAAGAGCGGCCAACGCTTCAGCACAAGCAATTTTCATTTCATCGTTGATGGCGCGAGCGTGGATATCCAACGCTCCCCGGAACAGATACGGAAAACCTAGCACGTTATTGACCTGATTAGGATAATCTGACCGCCCTGTAGCAACGATCGCATCCTCTCTTACAGCCTGCGCATCTTCTGGAGTAATTTCCGGATCTGGGTTTGCCATGGCGAAAATTACTGGGTTTGGAGCCATGCTTTCGACCATTTCTTGGGTGACGGCACCCTTCGCGGAAACCCCCAGAAATACATCCGCGCCATTCATTGCATCGGCCAAAGTGCGAAGGTCAGTTTCCACCGCGTGGGCTGACTTCCACTGATTCATTCCATCCTTGCGACCCTGATAAATGACGCCTTTTGTATCACAAGCAATGCAATTCTCGTGCCTGGCACCCATTCGCTTCAACAGCTCCACACAGGCTATGCCCGCAGCGCCAGCTCCATTCAGCACAATTTTGACGTCTTCAATATTTTTGCCCGAAATGTGCAGCGCGTTGATAAGTCCAGCGGCGCAGATAACCGCTGTTCCATGCTGATCATCATGAAATACCGGGATGTCCATTTCTTCTTTGAGACGTTGCTCGATAATGAAGCACTCGGGCGCTTTGATATCCTCGAGGTTCACTCCACCAAATGTCGGGCCCATTAGACGAACGGCATTACACAATGCGTCCACATCTTCGGTATCCAATTCGATGTCGATTGAGTTAACATCGGCAAATCTTTTGAATAAAACAGATTTGCCTTCCATTACCGGCTTCGAGCCGAGCGCTCCCAGATTTCCTAGTCCCAGAACCGCGGTGCCATTGGATATTACCGCCACCAAGTTGCCCTTGTTGGTGTAGTCGTAGGCCGTTTCGGGCTGCGCAGCGATTTCTTCACATGGAACAGCAACTCCAGGTGAATAAGCCAGTGACAAGTCGCGCTGCGTGTTCATTGGCACTGTAGCTTGAATTTCAAATTTCCCGGGCGACGGGTGCATATGAAAGTTCAGCGCATCTTCGCGAGTGAATTTCGTGTTTGCCATGTTTGCCCTCTCTGTCGGCCCGACTTTAAGGCGTCGCGCAACGAGGGCAAGCGATCGATTTCTGCTTTTACCCAACTGGACAGGTGGTTAGTTTTGTATCAGCCGTTTCTGGGGGGTATTCTTATTGACCGTTGCTAGTGCCGCCGTCACTCCGATGATGGCCCAATATCTTGAGATCAAAGCCGAGCATCCGAATGCACTGCTGTTTTATCGGATGGGTGATTTTTATGAGTTGTTTTTTAACGACGCGGATCAAGCTGCCGCAGCGCTGGATATTGCGCTGACCAAGCGCGGCAAACACCTGGGAAAAGACATCGCGATGTGTGGCGTGCCGGTACACTCCGCCGAGGGCTATTTGCAGACTCTCATACGAAAGGGCTTTCGAGTTGCCGTCTGCGAACAACTCGAAGATCCAATTGAGGCCAAGAAACGCGGCTCAAAATCCGTTGTCAAAAGAGGCGTTGTTCGACTGATCACGCCTGGAACGCTAACCGAAGATGCTTTGCTTGAAGCGCGCCGACACAATTATTTGGCGGCAATTAGTGAAATTAGAGGTGAGGCCGCAATAGCGTGGGTCGACATTTCCACTGGCGAACTTCGAGTGTTGGCGATTCCGACAGAGCGTTTTTCTTTCGAGATGGCAAGATTGCGCCCAAGCGAAGTCCTCGTTGCTGAATCCCCATCTGACGTTATTGCTGAATTAGTGACTGAATCTGGCGCATCCCTGACACCTCTATCCAGTGCCAGTTTCGATAGTCAGGCAGCAACGAATAGACTGAAATCGCATTTCGGCGTTGATACAATGGACGGCTTTGGAGCGTTTTCTCGAGCAGAAATTTCGGCTCTGGGCGCCATCGTCGACTACCTTGATCTGACGCAAAGAGGCAAACTACCTTTGCTCAGAGCACCAATTCGAGAAGTGTGTGGCGCTTCTATGCAAATTGATGCCGCAACACGTCGAAACCTAGAATTGGTCCAGTCTCTGAGCGGCGGAAAGTCGGGAACCTTGCTTTCGGTCATCGACAAAACGGTTACTGCCGGAGGTGGGCGCCTTCTAGAACGCCGACTTTCTTCACCGTCAGGAGATCTCAATGTCATTGTGTCAACTCAAGACGCGGTGGAATATTTTGTAAATGAACCCGAACTTAATAAGCTTCTAAGGCACGCCCTAAAAAGAGTCCCAGATATGGATCGAGCATTGTCTCGGTTAGCATTAGATCGCGGAGGTCCGCGTGACTTGGCGGCCATCAGAAACACCTTGGCTCAAGCTGGCGAGATCTATCAACATATTTCAGATAAAATGCCTGATTTAGTCACCGAATTGAGCCGGAAGTTAGTAGGATTTTCTGACCTCATAGAACTACTTTCAGGTACGATGGTTGAAGAGCCGCCAATTCTTGTCCGAGACGGTGGCTTTGTCGCCGCAAACTATAGCGAGGAACTCGACGAAGCACGTAGGCTGCGCGATGAAGGTCGAGGGGTAATTGCTGGATACCAAGCGGATTATGCTAACTATACCGGAATTCCCACACTGAAGATTAAGCACAATAACGTCCTAGGATATTTTGTCGAAACGACCGCCACTCACGCCGATAGGATGCTGTCCGAACCGTTATCCGAGAAATTTATTCACCGCCAAACAATTGCAAACGCAGTAAGATTTACGACCGTTGAACTTTCTTCGATCGAAACTAAAATCCACAATGCACGTGCTAGGGCGCTTGAACTTGAGAAAGCGGCATTTGAGGATCTTCGGTCCGAAGTTCTCAAATGCTCGATGACGTTAGGAAGCGCCGCAAATGCACTTGCAGAGTTTGACGTGCTTCTAGGTCACGCTGCAAATGCGCGCTCGCACGGCTGGTGCCGTCCAATTGTCGATCAAAGCCGAGCATTTGATATCACGGCTGGTCGGCATCCTGTCGTTGAAAATTCTCTTCAGGAAAATGGACAACCGTTTATCGCCAATGATTGCGATCTCGGCGGCTCAGAAAACGGTTCAATCTGGTTGCTGACCGGCCCCAATATGGCAGGCAAGTCAACTTTCCTGCGCCAGAATGCCCTGATCGCAATATTGGCTCAGATGGGCGGCTTCGTGCCCGCACTAGCGGCTCATATTGGACTAGTTACTCATTTGTTTAGCCGCGTTGGTGCCTCAGACGATTTGGCGCGCGGCAGATCGACGTTTATGGTCGAAATGGTTGAAACAGCAACGATTTTGAACCAAGCCGACGATCGGTCGCTGGTCATCTTAGACGAAATTGGCCGTGGAACGGCCACCTATGACGGGCTTTCGATTGCTTGGGCCGCATTAGAGCATCTTCACGATGCAAACCAATGCCGCGCGCTTTTCGCAACCCACTACCACGAGATGACCCAACTGGATGGCCGCCTATCCGGGGTTCAAAATGCAACCGTCGCCGTCAAGGAGTGGGAGGGCGATGTTGTATTTTTGCACGAAGTTCGCAAGGGCGCCGCAGATCGAAGTTACGGCGTTCAGGTTGCAAAACTCGCTGGCTTACCGTTGGTTGTTATCGAGCGCGCAAAAGTCATCCTCGAAGCTCTTGAGAAGGGTGAACGCGAAGGAAGTACCCGTCAAAAGACCCTAATTGATGACTTGCCCTTGTTCGCCGCTATTCCAGTAACTCCGGCGATCCAATCAAAGTCATCAATAATTGAGGCCAAGTTGGCGGAGATCTATCCAGATAACCTGACTCCCCGACAAGCCTTGCAAATACTTTACGAGTTGAAAGAGAGCCTGAAGTCGCCCTAAATTACTTCGCTGTATTGGAGCTGACACCGACTTTTGCGGGACGCAACAATCTGTCGTGCAGCATGAAGCCGTCACCGCTAACCTGAATGATCTCGCCGGCCTTGGTTCCAGGAAGTGGCGCCTCGAACATGGCTTCGTGACTTTTCGGGTCAAACCGATCACCAATTTCTGGAGAAATGGGATATATCCCGTGTTTTTTGAATACGCTGAGAAGTTCGCGCATCGTAAGCTCCACGCCCTCAATAACAGCTGCGTTGGCTTTGCGGTTCTCTTGCGGAATGGCTTCAATAGCCCGTTTCATGTTGTCAAATACTGGCAACAGGTCGCGAGCAAGACGGGAACCACCATACTGCTCTGCCTCGCGGCGGTCACGCTCAGAACGTTTGCGTGAATTCTCCGCATCGGCAAGTGCCCGCATGAACTTATCTCTGAAGACGTCACGCTCTGCCTCAAGTTCAGCAAAGCGTTCATCATCATCCGGAACCTCCAACGCTTCCGGGCTACCGATATCTATCAGATCTTCATCCGCCATGGGTTTCTTTTCTTCTTGGTCGCTCATTATTACCCTCGATCAGAAATCAGCCGCCCAACCAGCTGTGCAGTATAGTCAACGATCGGCACAATTCGTCCGTAGTTCAGGCGTGTTGGCCCGATCACTCCGACAGCACCGATAATCTTTCGATCCGAGTTCATATAGGGAGATACGACCAAAGAGGAACCAGAAAGTGAAAAAAGCTTGTTCTCTGAGCCAATAAAAATGCGCACACCGTCGCCCTCTTCCGCAAGTTCGAGGAAATCCGCTATGTCTCGTTTGCGTTCAAGGTCATCGAACAGGCTTCTAATGAGCTCGAGCTCTTCTTTCTCCTCGTTTCCGTCAAGCAGATTTGCGCGACCACGGACAATTAGGCGCTCATATGAACCGCCCTCACTCTCCCAAAATGCTTCTCCGTTTTCGACTAGGTGTTGCGCCAATTTGTCCAGTTCTTGCCGGCGCACGGCAATTTCTTTCGAAATGACCTTTCCAAGCTCAGATAGAGTCTTGCCCTCAACTATTGAATTCAAAAAGTTCGTTGCTTCACGCATTGAGCTCGGAGTTTGACCAGCAGGTGGAGTAAATACACGGTTTTCAACATGTCCGTCCGCAAACACCAGGACGACCAGAGCCCTTTCGTGACCAAGACTCACAAACTCAATGTGCTTGATTGGTGCTTCATGTTTTGGCGACAATACAAGGCTTGCCCCTTGCGTGGCTCCTGAAAGTGCTGATCCTACACGGTCCAACAGGCTGCCAACATCTGAATCGCCCGCGTCAAGAGAGCCGTCGATGACCTCGCGGTCTGCGTCAGCCAGATCCCTTACTTCGAGCAGGCCGTCTACAAACATGCGCAAACCCTGTTGCGTCGGAATTCGCCCTGCCGAAATATGAGGAGAGTTTAGAAGACCCATATACTCGAGATCCTGCATTACATTCCGAACGGTGGCGGCGCTTACTTTTTCGGACATGTCGCGGGTTAGGGTTCTAGAGCCGATTGGCCCACCCGTTTGAAGATACCCCTCGACAACACGGCGAAAAACTTCGCGTGATCTATGGTTCATTTCCTCAAGAAGTTGTGCGGCGTCACTCATTAGCGTCTCGCTCAGCGTTGGCGGTTCAATAAAAAGCATCAATGCGCACACGTCAATCGGGGTTGATGGGTTTGTTCGCGGCGACTATCAACCGCGAACAAACCGAAAAGGAAAGTGTATGCGCCCCTCAGGACGTTCCAACAACGAGATGCGGCCAATTTCAATTGAAACGGATGTCACACGACATGCCGAGGGGTCCTGTATGATCCGGTGTGGCGACACTCATGTGCTGTGTACTGCCTCAATCGATGAACGCGTTCCGCCATGGATTAAGAACTCCGGACTTGGCTGGGTGACGGCGGAGTACGGCATGCTGCCGCGCGCCACACACACACGAAGCAATCGCGAAGCTAAACGCGGCCAATCTGGAAGAACACAAGAAATTCAAAGGCTTATTGGCCGATCGCTCCGAGCGTGCATTGATCGTCCAGCTTTGGGCGAGAGACAGATTTTGATTGATTGCGATGTCATTCAAGCCGACGGGGGTACGCGTTGCGCGTCGATTACTGGTGGTTGGGTTGCATTGCGGCTGGCTGTAAACAAACTCCTGAAGTCGGGCGCCATTTCAAGCGACCCCATAGTTGATCACGTGGCTGCTGTTTCTTGTGGGATATACGCTGGGCAGTCTGTTCTGGATCTTGACTATCCTGAAGACAGCGAAGCCGGTGTTGATGGCAATTTCGTACTGACGGGCTCTGGCCAATTGATTGAGGTTCAAATGTCAGCTGAGGGCTCAACGTTTTCACGCGATCAGATGTCTGAACTTCTAGACCTAGCGACATTTGGCTCAAAGGAATTGGCCTCAGCACAAACATCCGCAATTTCGTCATGAGGCGGTTCGTCGAGCCACAGATTGTTGTTGCTACCCACAATGAGGGAAAGCTCGCTGAGATTAGGGAGCTCCTCAGGGAAAATGCGATTGGTGTGGTCGGCGCTGCGGAGCTGGAGTTACCGGAACCGGATGAGACCGGGTCAACCTTCATTGAGAATGCCAGAATCAAGGCACACGCAGCTGCGTTAGCAACCGGACTGCCAGCACTTGCTGACGATTCCGGCATCGAGATTGATGCGCTTGCTGGTGCACCAGGGGTCTATACTGCCGATTGGGCCGAGACCCCGAATGGACGGGACTTCAAAATGGCGATGGCACGAACTCACCAAGAGCTGGAAGCAATTAGTGCTGCCAAGCCGCGAACAGCTCGTTTTTGCTGTACCTTTGTGTTGGCATGGCCGGATGGTCACGATGAAGTTTTTGAAGGAAATATGGAGGGGGCTGTGGTTTGGCCTATGCGGGGGGAGCAAGGTCACGGATACGACCCAATATTTCAACCTTCGGGCTACGACCTAACCTTTGGCGAAATGGATCGGGATACCAAGAACAACATTAGCCATCGGGCCGACGCGTACCGAAAGCTTAGGGTTGTGTTTGGTGATACCTGATCACAAGGGGTTTGGGCTGTATGTCCACTGGCCATTTTGTCAAGCGAAGTGTCCCTATTGTGACTTCAACAGTCACGTTACTTCCAAAGTTAACCACCTAAGATGGTCAAATGCTTTTGTTAGCGAAATTGAGCGGCTGGGGTCGGAGACGCAGGGACGCGTTTTAGACAGTATATTTTTTGGTGGCGGAACCCCCAGCTTGATGTCGCCCGAGACGGTGGATTCAATTCTTTCTGCTGCATTTGCGCAGTGGAATAAGTCAAACAGCATCGAGATCACACTAGAGGCGAACCCAACTTCCGTTGAAGTCGGCAAGTTTAGAGACTTTAAATCAGCCGGAATAAACCGGGTCTCGGTTGGATTGCAGGCACTTAACGACGGTGACTTGAGACTGTTGGGGCGGCTGCATTCGGCGGAGGAAGGTCGTCGAGCCTTTGACGTCGCTCAAAAAGTTTTCAGTAGAGCCTCTTTTGATCTGATTTATGCACGCCAAAATCAATCTGTTCCGACTTGGAAAGAGGAACTGGCGAAAGCAATTGCAATGGGTGCTTCGCACATGTCTCTTTATCAACTTACAATTGAAACTGGCACGATGTTTGGTGACCGCCACGCTCGCGGGCGCTTGCCAGGCATCCCAAACGATGACTTATCTGCCGCGATGTTTGATCTCACACAAGAGCTTACAACTGCGGCCGGTTTACCGCCCTATGAGATATCAAACCACGCGACTCCTGGTGAAGAATCCGTTCATAACCTAAATTATTGGCGCAGCGGTGATTGGGTTGGAGTCGGTCCTGGCGCTCATGGCCGACTTACTATTGCTGGCAGAAGAAACGCTACAAGTTGTCCAGACTCACCTACAAAATGGCTTACAAGCGTTGAGAAGGGTTCCGGTGAGCACTCACGAGAACTCTTAAGCAAAGTTGAAGAGCACACCGAAGGAGTCATGATGGGTCTTCGAAAGAGCGAAGGCATTTCTCTAGATCAAATTGGCACAGATTTGGAGAAAATCAGTTATATTAATGGATTAACAGATTATCCATTGTTGGAGATAGCGGAGGCCCGTATCCGTTTGACTCCAGCCGGCCGCCCACTACTCAATTCTGTGCTGCGTGAGCTATTAGCCTAGACCTTCCCAGCACCGGAAGTGACCGAGAGTCTTCTGCAAATTTCGTCTAATTCGTCCAAATTCTTATATTTGATGGACAGTGAGCCGCTTTCTGCGCCTACCTGGTGACTGATTGCTACTCTCATTCCCAGCGCTGCAGCCAAATCCGCCTCTATGGCTTTGGTGTCTGCATCCTTCGCCGGCGCCGTATTGGTATTTGTAGGCTTTGTTGTGTCGGCGTTTTTTACCAAGCTTTCTGTCTGCCGGACGGAAAGCCCTTTTTTAGTGACGATAAGCGCCAACCTCAAAGGGTCGCTCGCTGTAATAAGGGCTCTGGCGTGACCGGCTGCCAAGCGGCCGTCCTGCAACATTTCGAGCACTTGCTCAGGTAGCGTTAATAGCCGCATCAGATTTGCAATGTGACTACGGCTTTTGCCCATAGCTTCTGAGAGCTTCTCTTGAGTGTGCCCAAAGCGATCCATCAGCTGACGATAACCAGCGGCTTCCTCTACTGGATTCAGATCAGCGCGCTGTATATTCTCTATTATTGCGATTTCGAGCACTTCTATGTCGTCAAGCTCGCGAATGATGGCAGGCACTTTGTGTATCTGTGCTTGCTGCGCAGCGCGCCAGCGGCGCTCTCCGGCAACTATCTCAAATTTGCCGGTATTGTCGGGACCTTTCCGCAAGATGAGCGGCTGGATGATACCCTTTTCGCGAACGGATGCTGTCAGCTCCTTCAGCGCATTTTCTGCGAAAGCCCTACGAGGTTGGTTTGGGTTCGGCACAATCTGATCCAGAGGAACAAGTGTCTCAGCCTTGGGTCCTGATGGACTAGTTGAGCTAGGCTCATTGGCTGAGTTAACGTCAGCCATTAGCGCTGATAGCCCACGACCAAGCCCACGCCGTTCTGATTTTGCCTGTGCCATCGTTTTACCTTATAGTGTGGATTCGATGTAAGAGCCTACCACTTCTTGTGCCAAAGATCGATAGGCTTCGGCCCCTTTCGAGGTGGAATCATAGGCGATCACTGGCATGGAAAATGATGGCGCTTCGGATACTCTTACGTTGCGGGGAATCTTTGTTTTAAAAACAAGCTCTCCAAGCGCATCCCTTGCATCCGCCTCAACTTGCAAGCTGAGATTATTTCGCGAGTCAAACATTGTAAGCACGACACCTTCGACTCGCAGCCCCGGGTTCGCGCTTTGACGCACCTCACGAACAGACAGCATAAGCTGAGAAAGCCCCTCGAGAGCAAAAAATTCGCTTTGGAGTGGTATCAAGACGGAGTGTGCGGCAATCATTGCGTTGACGGTTAGCAAACTAAGGGACGGAGGACAGTCGATCAGGATATAGTCAAGCTGATATGCATCCATGCCGGGTTGGCGAAGAACGTCGTGAAGAACGAAGCTTCGTTTCTCCACTGCCATCATTTCAATATCCGCTGAGCTGAGATCAACAGTTGCCGGAGCAATCACCATACCTTCGATATCTGTTTTCTGGATAACATCTTCCAGCTCAGCTTCATCCAGAAGTAGATCATATGTGGTGAATTCTCTGGCACTTGTTTCAATTCCAAGACCTGTTGATGCGTTGCCCTGAGGATCCAAGTCAACTATCAGAACTCTCAGGCCTATCTCTGCCAGAGCAGCACCAAGATTTATCGTCGTGGTTGTTTTTCCCACTCCGCCCTTTTGGTTAGTAATCGCAATAATCTTTGGTCCGCTTGGGCGAGACGGGTCAGACAGCACTCAAATCTCCAATCTTCAGAATCGATGCGTTTGGCTCGGTCGAGCTGCTATATGAATGCTCGCTAAAAGACCACAACTTGCGAGCCTCGCTCAGCTCTGCTTCCGACTTTTCCCCTTTATGCAGCAGCGCAGCTCCACCAACAACTAGGTGTCGATGCGCATAGCCCAAAAGTAAAGGAAGCGGTGCCAAAGCGCGAGCGGATACTACTTGTGCGGATACAGGCGCAACTTCCTCAATGCGATCCGTAATCACCTCTACGGGAACACCCGCCTCTCTTGAGGCCGCTCTTAAAAATGCCGCCTTACGTTTGTCTGACTCGATTAGCGTGAATTGTGTTTCTGGCCGCATTTCGAACGATATGATCGCCACAACCAACCCAGGCAATCCACCTCCGCTTCCAAGATCGCACCACCTGCTCGCCTGCCGCGGCGCAAGCTCAAGCAGCTGTGCTGAATCTTGGATATGTCTGGTCCATACATTTTCCACAGAGCTTGAAGAAATGAGGTTTATTTTGGTCGTCCATTTCTTCAATAAAGAAACATAGCAATCCAGCCGCTCGAATGTTTCACGTGAAACATCTAAGTGGGAAAGGGCTGATTTCATCTCTGAAGTCATGCTCTTTGCCGCTGAAGTTGCCTCAGCCTGGCCAAAATCAGGGTAAGTGCTGCGGGCGTCATGCCTTCGATGCGACCAGCCTGGCCCAGCGTTTCCGGCCGAACGCGAATTAACTTTCCAGCGAGTTCGTTTGAGAGGCCGCTAAGTGCACGAAAATCGAAGTCATGCGGTATTCTTAACATTTCGTCCTTCTTCAGCGCTTTGACATCACGCTCCTGGCGCGAAACATAGCTTGCGTACAGAGCATCACACTTTAATTGTTTTTGAATTTCGGGCGAAACTTTGCCCAGTTCAGGTCGGAGCTTCGTAAGGTCATTATAATCCACTTCCGGGATGGCCAGCATTTCGCTGCCGTTGCGCCTTTTCCCCCCAGAAGCAAGCTTAATGCCGACTTCTATCGCCTCTGCCGGCGTGACCGAAATGCCGTTCAGGACGCTGCAGCCAGAGCTTATTGCCTCAATTTTCGCATCAAACCGTCTTTTTCTTGCTTTGCTTACACAGCCAGCAGCGATTCCTAGTGGTGTCAGCCGCTGATCTGCATTGTCTGCACGAAGCGAAAGACGAAACTCTGCCCGAGAAGTGAACATGCGGTAGGGCTCGCTTACGCCACGCGTGATCAAATCATCAATCATAACGCCAATGTAAGAGTTGTCTCGAGAGAAAGTAACCGGCGCCAACCCCAAAGCCTCGCTGGCCGCGTTTAGTCCAGCCACCAGGCCCTGGCCAGCAGCCTCTTCATAGCCGGTAGTTCCGTTAATCTGACCTGCAAAATACAGCCCCGGAACGTCCTTCAGCCGCAACGTGGAAGAAAGCGCCCTTGGATCCACATAATCGTACTCAATTGCATATCCCGGCTGAACAATCTTTGCCGACTCCAACCCCTTAATGGATTGCACATAGTCAAGCTGAATATCTTCAGGCAGCGATGTCGAAATACCATTTGGATAAATCAGATCTGTTTCCAGACTTTCGGGCTCCAGAAAAATCTGATGTGAGCTCTTCTCCGAAAAACGAACTACCTTGTCCTCAATCGACGGACAGTAGCGTGGGCCCACGCCGTCGATATGGCCGCCATACATGGCTGAACGGCTAAGGTTTTCTCGGATAATTTCATGCGTGGCTTCATTAGTGTGGGTGATGCCGCACGAGATTTGCCGTGCAGATACGCCCTCCGACATGAACGAAAATAGAGTTGGCTCGTCGTCTCCAGGCTGATGCTCCAAGGCCGCCCAGTTAATCGAACTTGACCTAAGCCGCGGCGGCGTTCCGGTTTTTAATCGTCCGAGCGGCAAACCAAACTCGTCAATGCGTTCAGCCAGCCTGACTGAAGGTGCATCGCCAATTCTACCGCCGGGTCGCGTCGTATTCCCTATGTGAATAACGCCGCGAAGGAACGTTCCCGTAGTCAAAATCGTTGCCGCAGCACTTATTTCCTTACCATCCGAAAGCACTACGCCAACGACTTTATTATTATTTAGGGCAAGGTCCACGACCTCACCTTCAATCACATCAATTAACCTATGAGACGCCAGTTCTTTTTGCATCTCGGCCCTGTAGATTACTCGATCAGCTTGAGCTCTGGGCCCTTGCACCGCAGGCCCCTTGCGTCGATTTAGTAAACGAAACTGGATGCCTGCACGGTCTGCAACTCTGGCCATCAATCCATCGAGCGCATCAATTTCGCGCACAAGATGGCCTTTCCCCAATCCGCCAATCGCTGGATTACAGGACATGACCCCGATGCCCGAGCAGGACAGAGTCACAAGGGCAACCCTTGCACCACGGCGTGCGGCTGCATGCGCCGCCTCTGCGCCAGCATGCCCTCCGCCAACTACCAAAACGTCGAATGCTTGATGTTTCACGTGAAACATCCCCTATTTGCCAATGCAGAACTTTGAGAAAATTTCATCCAACACATGTTCTACGTCTATTCTGCCAACAAGCGCATCCAATACATGAATGCCAATCCTAAGATCCTCGGCAACAACTTCTGCCATCTCCGGCGAAACTTCTAAACCAGTCTGAGCTGTTTCAATAGCCCCTATTGCCTGTTTAATAGCAAGGCGGTGTCTGTCATGAATTGCTACTCCCACACCCAGGGCTCGCTGGGATAAGGTTTGTTCGATCTTTTCCAGCAAATTGTCCAGACCAGCACCAGATATAGACGACACATCAGCATCATCTACTATATCCGCCTTCGAAACGATCTGAATATCATCCTTGGTCGGTTCGATAGCCGGCGTTTCATCTCGCGAACTTAATACAATTACGCGCAGGTCCGCTGAGCGCGCCCGCTTAACAGCAAGTTTAACTCCCATATTCTCAACAGCATCATCGGAATCTCTAATGCCTGCGGTATCCAAAAAGGTCACAGGAAGGCCCTTTAGGTCCATGTGGACTTCTATGACATCTCTCGTGGTGCCCGCCATTGATGAAGTAAGCGCCGCTTCCCTACCAGCTAGAGCATTCAGAAGCGTCGACTTTCCAACATTTGGCGAGCCAACTATTGCAACCTCAAATCCGTCTCGGATGCGTTCTGCCGCCGCAACGCCTGCCAGTTCTGCTTGAAGTTCATTCAGGACTCTTTTCAAAAGATCTTGAACCTCAGGCGTAACGTCGACCGGTACATCCTCGTCTGCAAAATCGATTGTGGCTTCTAGTAAGGCTGCTGATCTAATCAACAGCGAACGCCAGAGTTCGACTTTTTCTCCCAATGCCCCTGTGAAAACTTTCAGCGCCTGGCGGCGTTGCGCCTCCGTCTCAGCGTCTATTAAATCACCCAGGCCCTCTACTCGCGCTAGATCCAGCTTTTCGTTCTCTAGTGCTCGCCGAGTAAACTCGCCGGGCTCAGCCAACCTCAGTCCATCAATTGAAGCCAAAGCACCCAGAACGGCATTAACCGTAGCCACCGACCCGTGCAGGTGCAGCTCTACAACATCTTCCCCCGTGAAGCTGTTGGGAGCATCAAATCGCAACACAAGCGCCTGATCTAAAACCAGACCGCTGCTCTTCAATGTTCGTAGGCTTGCCCGGTTTCCACTGCTCGGAATGTTGCAAAGTTTGCCAACCGCGTGGAAGCTCCCCGGTCCCGAAACGCGAACTACGGCGACGCCCGATTTCCCGCGAGCGCTCGCTAAGGCAAATATCGTATCCATCTACATAACCGTCTGAAAGATAACAGTTAATTAGGTATTCATGGAGTCGAAGAAATCCGAATTCGTTTTGGTTTGTTTCAGCTTGGAAATCAAGAACTCAATGGCATCGGTTGTTCCCATAGGGTTGAGGATACGCCGCAATACAAACGTCTTAGCTAAGTCCCCCTTGTCAACGAGTAGATCTTCTTTCCGAGTTCCCGATTTCAGAATATCCATTGCGGGATAGACGCGTTTATCAGCGACTTTGCGATCTAGTACGATCTCGCTATTGCCCGTTCCCTTAAACTCTTCAAAAATGACTTCATCCATGCGGCTTCCTGTGTCAATCAATGCTGTTGCAATAATCGTAAGAGAGCCTCCTTCTTCGATGTTCCGCGCTGCACCAAAGAAGCGCTTCGGTCTTTGCAAAGCATTTGCGTCCACACCACCGGTCAATACCTTTCCAGAAGACGGAACTACGGTGTTAAACGCACGTCCAAGTCGCGTTATCGAATCCAACAGTATTACTACGTCTCGCTTATGCTCCACCAAACGTTTGGCTTTCTCGATTACCATGTCGGAAACCGCGACGTGACGCGTTGCTGGTTCATCGAACGTCGATGAAACAACTTCACCCTTCACAGAGCGCTGCATGTCTGTGACTTCCTCGGGCCGCTCGTCAATCAGTAGAACAATCAAATAACACTCCGGATGATTGGTCTCCACCGAGTGAGCGATATTTTGCAAAAGCACAGTCTTACCTGTTCGAGGGGGAGCAACAATGAGGCACCGCTGCCCCTTACCAACAGGAGCTACCAAATCAATTATCCGAGCTGACCTATCTTTGATCGTTGGATCCTCGATCTCCATATTCAGGCGTTCGTCCGGATAGAGCGGGGTCAAGTTATCAAAGCTGACTTTGTGGCGCGCCTTCTCTGGTTCCTCAAAATTAATCGATTCAACTTGCGTCATCGCAAAATAGCGCTCGTTGTCGTTTGGTTCCCGGATTACCCCTTCGATGGTGTCACCGGTTCGCAGAGAAAACTTCCTGATCATCTCAGGTGAGACATAGATATCATCGGGGCCGGGCAAGTAGTTCGCTTCTGGCGAACGAAGAAAACCAAACCCGTCTTGGAGCACTTCCAGAACCCCTTCACCACCAATGACCCAGTCTTCGTCTGCCCGTTCTTTAAGGATCGAGAACATCATCTCGCCCTTGCGCATCGTTGATGCGTTCTCAATTTCTAGATCCTCCGCCATAGCAAGCAGCTCTTTTGGAGATTTAGATTTCAGTTCCGACAGATTTAGGCGATCAGACATAAGTATCCTCTGACCACACATCTGATGGTCGAATTTGATGAGAAACGGAGCGCGCAATTTTGGCCAGAACGGCCAGCGCAAAGATTACTTAAGTGTGGCAGGCCTTACTGTCAACAACACTTAGAATGGTCGAACAAACACCAAAACAACGATTACCACCATCAGTGCCGTGGGAACTTCATTCATTAGTCGGTAATGACGTCCGGAGCGCACATTTGATCCATCCTCGAATTCACGAAGACGCAGACCGCACCAAAAATGAAACCACGTCATTCCCAAAACAGCCGCAGCTTTTAGCCAAGGCCAGACCATACTCCAGTCAACCACTCCTGGTGTTAAAGCAAGAACCAATCCAAATACCCAAGTCGAGATCATTGCTGGGGTCATAATCAAACGATAGAGCTTTCGCTCCATCGTTTGAAACACGCTATACATTTCGGCATTATCTGCGCCTCTTTCAGTATGGTAAACAAATAGCCTTGGAAGATAAAAAAGCCCAGCCATCCACGAGATTACAGAGATCACGTGTAATGCCTTCGCCCAAGGATAGAGTTCAAATACCATCTTAGCTAAACCAATCGATAAATTGTTTCGCCCTTCCTAAATTAAAATAGAAAAGAAAGAAAAGATGATGTTGATGTAAGGCTTCTGGATAAGTGGAATTACGTATTTATCCACAATGTTATCGAGTCAGGAAAATTTTATGAGGTGAACTGGATCATTCTAAAAGCGCGAAAAAACGATTTGAAAACAACGCCTTCAGGGAAGCTCTTGGGTGATCTCCAACGCAAAAAACAAGGAAACCAGCTAACTATAAAAATTATCAACATAGTCACGTTAAAACTTACCCACCGTGGATAAAGTTTGGAATACCACTACGAGATTGGTGCACTCCGACCCATTGCATACAACCAACAGGTTTCCTAAGAGACAGTTAACCGGTTGACCCTGCCGCCACACACAGAGTTACCCACATATGCCCGATCTCATATTAGCCTCTACATCGCCAGTCAGAGCGCAGCTGCTAAGGAATGCAGGCCTAAAGATTGAGACTGTCGCACCCCGCGTAGATGAGGAATCCATCAAACAATCGTTGCAAGGCGTAGATGCCAAGCCAAGAGATGTTGCAGACGCACTTGCACAGGAAAAAGCCCGCAAAGTAGCCGGAAAATGGGACAATGCTTTGGTGCTCGGTTGCGATCAGGTTTTGGAGGTATCCGGTCAAATGTTATCCAAACCGAGCGACGAAACCGAGGCAATATCTCATCTCACGAGAATGCGTGGAACCAGCCATACATTGTATTCGGCAGCTGTATTCTATGAAGGGCCAGCGCCTGTTTGGCGGCACGTCGGTAAGACCACACTTCATATGCGGGACCTGTCGGATGCCTATATAGAAGGCTATATTCGAAGAAACTGGGATAGTATTCGCTATTGTGGGGGCTGCTATAAAATCGAAGAAGAAGGCGCGCGCCTTTTCACCCGAATCGAGGGTGACTATTTCACAATACTTGGACTGCCGCTGCTTGAGGTATTGTCCTATCTGACATTGCGCGGCACGCTGCAGTCATGAGCGACACAAAAATCCCCATAGCCGGTGTGGTCGGATCCCCAGTCGCACATTCCAAATCACCCAGGCTCCACGGGTATTGGCTTAAAAAATACAATATACGCGGCCATTATATACCCATGGAGATTGCGCCTGAAAACTTGGAAAGCGCCATTCGGGAAATGCCCAATATGGGGTTCGTCGGGCTCAACGTAACGATTCCACACAAGGAACACGTTCTTTCAATAGCAGATCTTGTGACAGACCGTGCGGCCTTGATGGGTGCAGCGAACACGCTGATTTTTCGTCGTGACGGAAAGATTCATGCCGACAATACCGATGGATACGGTTTTGTGGAAAACCTTCGACAGGGCGCGCCAGGTTGGGATCCTCAGCAGGGTCCAGCGGCGGTCATCGGCGCTGGTGGGGCCGCCAGAGCTGTTCTGGCTTCGCTCATTGAAGTTGGTGTCCAGGAAATACGACTTTCGAATAGGACCAAAACTCGCGCCGAAGCGCTGCGCCAAGAGTTCGGAACTAAAGTCCAGGTCGTTGACTGGGTTCAGGCTGGAAACATGCTCGAGGGGGCCGCAACAATTGTGAACACTTCGTCATTAGGAATGGATGGCAAGCCGCCCATGCGAATTCCCTTGGACGGGATGACGGCCGAATCCATTGTTACAGATCTTGTGTACACCCCGTTAGAGACCGCTCTCCTTGCGCACGCAAAGTCAATTGGATGCCAGACGGTTGATGGCTTGGGTATGCTTCTTCATCAAGCGGCACCTGGTTTTGAACGATGGTTTGGTGTTCGTCCCGAGGTAGATGAAGATTTGCGTCAGGCAGTTCTGGCACCATGACCGTTGTCATCGGACTGACTGGTTCAATAGGTATGGGTAAGACCACTACTGCAAAAATGTTCAGTGATTTGGGAGTGCCGGTTTGGAGTGCGGATGAGTCAGTTCACAATCTTTATGCTAATGGCGGCCAGGCGGTTTCAGAGATTGAGAAACTTTACCCGGAAGCAGTTAAGAATGGGTCAGTCGACAGAACCGTTCTAAGCGCTTGGTTGGGCAAAGACCCAGACCGGTTTAAGCAGGTTGAAAGCGTTGTACATCCGCTAGTTGCGGAAGACCGAGCAAACTTCATTGGCAATGCGATCGGGCCTATAGTTGTTGTGGATATTCCCTTACTCTTCGAAGGGCAGCACGAAAACTCTGTTGACGTTACAGTTGTGGCGACCACTTCGATGGAGAACCAGATAGAACGAGTCTTACGCCGTCCTGGCATGACGGAAGCCAAACTTGAAATAATTCTAAGCAAACAGATGCTGGACTCTGAGAAGAGGCGGCGAGCAGACTATCTAGTCGACACATCTTCTCTTGAGGTGGCTAGAAGAGATGTCCAAACTATCTTGGAACATGTTGGGGCGAAGTTTGGTCATGCGTGAGATTGTACTTGATACAGAAACGACTGGGTTTGACCCTCAATCTGGGGACCGTATTGTCGAAATTGGCGCCATCGAATTGAGTGGGCATGTCGCGACGGGCCGAACCTACCACCAGTACATAAATCCAGAACGATCAATGCCACAAGGCGCATTTGAAGTTCATGGACTGGGCGACGACTTTCTTGCTGACAAGCCAGTATTTAAAGACATCGCAGCGGACTTTGTGAGCTTCATCGGCAGCGCAAAGCTGGTAATCCACAATGCTGCGTTTGATGTGAAGTTTCTAAATGCTGAACTCGGCTGGGTTGAGCTGCCAAAAATTGATTGGGAAAGAGCAATTGATGCGCTGGATATTGCAAGGAAGAAGTTTCCTGGATCACCGGCTTCTCTAGACGCACTTTGCCGACGTTTTGGAATCGACAACTCCGCAAGGACCCTACACGGGGCGTTGCTGGACAGCGAAATTCTTGCAGAGGTTTACCTAGAATTGATCGGGGGGCGCCAGCCCGATTTTGAGTTATCAGCGCCTGATGCAAAAGAGCGAACGGCGATTGCGACAGCAGGCAGCCGAGTTCAGCCAAGGCCAGGGCCCTTGAAGCCCCTTATCAACGAAAGCGAAAAAAAAGCCCACGACGCATTTGTTAGCGCCATGGGCCAAACATCCATCTGGTCACGCCTTAGCTGACAGTAGGAGTTCCTTCGTTCTGGGACGCTTGCGCTTGCTGTTGCATCAGGTTCTGGCGGTAAAGCGCAACAAAATCGATGTTGTCCAGATTCAAAGGTGGAAAACCACCATCACGGGTAACATCTCCGACTATGCGGCGGATGTACGGGAACGTCATCCGGGGGCATTCGATCAGCAAAAACGGGTGCATCTGATTTTCTGGAACGTTGTCGATCTGGAACAATCCTGAGTATTCCAGCTCAAGCAAAAACATCGTCGCGCCGTCCGATTTGTTTTTTGATGTAATATTAAACTTAGTCATGACCTCGAATTGGTTATCGCTTTTCTTCTTTGCGTCCAATGCGACCTGAACCTGAATATCAGGCTGAATTTCTCCCTCAATTGGTTTGCGGGTCATGATATTCTCAAACGAGAGATCGCGGATATACTGCCCAAGCACCTTCATCTGAGGCGGCGTAGGTTGCGAAGCAGCTCCGTTTTCGGTTTCAGCCATGTTTAGCTCCATAACGAAAATTCAAATCCGGCCCCGCATAACAGAGCCCTTGCCGGGCCTCAATGGCGCGTCCAACCCGACGGACCAGAGCTGTTTGGGGGGTCTAAATCTTCGTATTCAACATCTACAACTGTGGGATCGAACGATTCGTTTGATTGCGAACCAAATTCAACTGGTTGAACTTTGATTTTGCTCTTGACCGAGCGAAACAACCACGACCTCACAGCGGGCACCATGAGCGAAAAACCGATCGCATCTGTGAAGAATCCAGGCGTAAGCAGCAAAGCGCCTGAAAACAAAATCATTGCTCCGTGCGCCAGCGGCTCTGTTGGATCACTTAGTTCTTCGAAAGACGATCGCACCCTTCCCATTACGGCAAGGCCCTGACTGCGGACCAAAGCGGCACCAAGAACTGCGGTGATTATGACAATGGCCAATGTGGCCAATAACCCAATTGCGCCCCCGACTTGAATAAACAAAGCGATTTCAATCAACGGGACGATCAAAAATAAGAGAAACAGGCGCATTTGACCCCTTTCGTTGCGGGGCCACCGGTAGACTCGACCCCTTTGCCGTCCTACATATGTGCCCTGACGCACGAAAACCCAAGTATTCGAATTTAGAGAGAGACAATGAGCTCATCCTTGATCCAGCTATTGGTGCTTGCCGGCATCGCCATTTTCCTGATTCTTCGCCTGAGAAGCGTCCTTGGAACACGGGAAGGGTTTGAAAAGCCTCCTGTAACAGGCCCAGCGCCAAGCAATAGAAAAGATCGGCCCGAATTTGACGTCATTGAAGGCGGGCCGGATCGTGACATTATTGATCATGTAGAAGATGGGTCAGATAGTGCGAAGGCACTGACCGCAATGAAAATGGCAGAGTCCGGTTTTGGTGTCAGCGATTTCTTGGAGGGCGCCCGCGGTGCTTATGAGATGATCTTGATGGCGTTCGAGAGCGGCGATCTGTCAGATGTTCGCGGATTTTTGTCTGAAGAAGTGGCCGAGACTTTTCAATCGGTGATTGACCGACGAGAAGAAGAAGGCCTTACGATTGATGCGAGCTTTGTGGGGCTGCGCGAAATCAGCTTAAAGTCCGCAGAGTTTGATCGTTCCTCCGGCGTGGGTGAAATGACGATAAAGTTTGTTTGCGAGCTTACGAGTGTGGTTCGAAACGCAGATGGAGAGATCGTTGAAGGCAATCCAAGCGAAATTAAGCGCCAAAGGGATGTTTGGACATTTGCTCGCAAGATGGGCGCTGAAGATCCTAATTGGCACCTGGTCGCCACTGGGGAATGAGGCAGAGATTGGGTGCGGCAGTTTTGGCGACATTGATGTGCGCCAGCTCGGCAGCGGCTGAATCAAAAATACAGCAATGGTCAGATCTTGAGGGTTGGGCGGAGGATGATCATGCCGCTGCACGCTCTGTGCTTCTCAATACTTGCAACCAATTGAAAGGACCGGAGTGGTCAGCAGTATGTGTGCTAGCCAGGAAAGCAGACACCGCTCGAGACTACTTTGAGAGAAACTTCACCCCGGTAATGGTTTCCGACGGCGAGGGCGGACTCTTCACCGGATACTACGAACCTGAGTTAAGCGGGTCACTAACTAAGAACGATAAATTCAAGTATCCGATCCGACGGCGACCAAGCGAAGCCGAAGGTAACTCGCCATGGCTGTCACGAAAAGACATCGAGACTTCTAATGTATTGAACGGACGAGACCTGGAGATTGCCTGGCTATCCGATCCGGTGGACAAGTTCTTTTTGCAAGTACAGGGGTCGGGCCGCATTCGAATGGATGATGGAGAGAGTCTACGTGTCGGATACGGAGGCAAGAACGGACACCCTTACCGCTCCGTTGGTAAAGAGTTGGTGCGACAGGGAATTTTTGAATCCCATCAAGTTTCTGCAGGGACAATCCGCAAATGGGTAAAGCAACACCCATCAAAAGGAACAAAGTTGCTTTGGCATAATCCGTCTTATGTTTTTTTTCGGGAGGTGAAGAACCTTGCCGAGGACAAAGGGCCGATTGGGGCTATGAACAGGCCGGTAACAGCCGGTCGATCAATTGCGGTCGATCCAAAATTTGTTCCGCTGGGTGCGCCGGTTTGGATCGAAAAAAACGGCAAACTGCCGTTGCGTAGACTTATGGTCGCGCAGGACACCGGGTCAGCAATAAAGGGCGCTCAGAGAGGCGATATATTTTTTGGGTCAGGCAAAGAGGCGGGAAAGGTTGCGGGGCGCACGAAAGACAAAGGAAGAATGGTTGTTCTGCTTCCGACGGATGTAGCAAATACCCTTGTGAACGATTGACGGAACTATGAAACGTCGGCCACCACGCGGACTTAAACCCGAAGAACGGGAGTTGTGGCAACGGGTCGCCAAGACGGCGACACCCTTGAATCCCAAAAAGTCTTTAGACACGCCGGCTGATGAAGAGAAGAAACAAAAAGCTGTTCCGGATCACAAATTCCAAGTGCCCAGATTTGAGATTGGCTCGAATGCAGTAGCCTCAAAAGGAAGCGGGCACTACAGCGGCGCAATTCCAGCGACACAACAGACTAGTCCTATCAAGATGGACAAAAAAGCGTTTCTGAAGATGAAGCGAGGAAAGTCACAACCTGAAGCCAGGATAGACTTGCACGGAATGACCGTTGCCGATGCGCGACCGGCTCTGGCGAGCTTTATTTTCCGCTCTCACGGACAGGGAAAACGGTTGGTCCTCGTGATCACCGGTAAGGGGCGACAGGCACAGGATGAAGGACCAATTCCAGCTCGCATTGGCATTTTAAGACACCATGTCCCGCAGTGGCTAAGTGGGGGGGCGATGCAGTCTATCGTGCTTCAAGTGACCGAGGCACACCAACGGCACGGTGGTTCTGGCGCCTTCTACGTCTTTTTACGCCGAAGCTAGTTTCCGGGCAGCGCGGTGACTTGCCGCCCATACCAAGATGGCTGCAAGCGCAAAATATCCTGAAATCAAAGGCATTTGCGACGGAAATGAGTATCCGATGTCAATCAGGCCGCCCGTAATGCCTGGCCCAATCGCTGAACCAAAGACCATAATGCTGGCGCTGACGGCTTTGATTGAACCGATGTGTCGGGTGCCAAAGTACTCGGCCCAAAAGGCTGTAACCAGTGTTGACTGAAGTCCCACTCCGGAACCGAGAACGGTGAAAGCTATCGCGGCAGTGAACAATGACTGTGCCTGTGCGAGTAGCAAGAAGCCGAAGATCCAGGGGAACATATAGAAAACAATCAACTTTCCAGAGCCAAACCGGTCTATTAGTTGACCTGAAATCAGTGTGGATGTGACCGCAACGACCGTCAGAAGTGGGATTAGCGCAAGATAATCCAGCAATGGCCAGCCTTTGACTTCTGCGATGTGGACCTGTTGGAAAAACAAGGACGTACCCCAGGCAGGAGGCCCGAGTAGCATTGGTAAGAACATCCAAAATATTGGTGATTTGAGCACCTCGGCTCTGGTCCAGTGCCGCCCCATCATGCCAACAGACGAGGCGTCCTGATCCAGCGACTGGGGCGTTCGTTCGGACTCCAAGAGCTTTAAAATAAAAGGAAATGTCGCAAGAACTGTGAATGCGGAAAAGATCCAGATCGTTCGCCAATCAACAACGACGAAGAGCGCGGCGATGATGACGGGGAGCAGGGCCTGGCCAATCGCGAAACCCATAGCGGCGACCGAGAGAGCCAACCCTCTGCGGGCGACGAACCAGCGGGCCATAGAGACCGTGGCAAGTTGCGACATCATTCCCTGCCCTAGGAACCGCAAGAAAAAGATGATCACTGCAAGGCCAAATACCCATTGATTATAAGCCATTGCGACGCAGACCAGGGCGAGGCCGGGCATCACGAACTTGACCAAAGTGACCGCGCGATACTTGTCTGTGAGCGTCCCTGCCCAGAACATGATGATTGCGGAAGCCGTGGTCGCGACCGTGTAAAGCCCGCCCCATTGACCGTCCGTCAAATCGTAAGCACCCATGATCTGGGCGGCAAAAAGGGCAATGAAAAAGGTTTGTCCGTAGGCCGATGAAAACGTGAGCAAAACACCGGCGGAAAGGAAGCGCGCGTTTTGTTGGAGGAAGGATTTCAACGGCATGGCGTGTCTGTCTGCCTGTTTTGATGGAATGAAAAGCAAAAACTGCACAGAATAAATCCAGGCCTGCGGCATCCTATGCATTTCACCGAGTGAACAAGAGGTTAGCGAGCCGTTCGGACGCACCGACGTCGAGTTGGCAGGTTTCGCGCGAATCGCCATTAATCATTGGGGTTAATGATGCGAACGCAACGTCGGTATTTTGTCGGTATCGCGTCGGTGCGGATTTTGCCAAAAACTCTGGTTAACAGGGCGTGCGGTGATGCAGGGCTAAATTTCCAGAATGAGCGGGCAGTGATCTGAAACCTCGGGATCGCGGATGATCTCAAAGCTATTGACCGGCACGGCGTCGTTGACGAGCATGTAATCGGCAAAGCGTCCGGGCTTTTTATAAAGCGTTGTGCGGGTTCCGCCCGTATCCTGACACGTGACGAGGTCTTTCAAGCCAAACTTGGCGAGTGTTTCGAAGTGTCTGAAGTCAGCGCCTATGGGTCCAAATAGCGTTATTTGATAAGAGAGAGTTGTTGGCTCATCGTAACCACTGAGGAGTGGGACATGAGACAGACAACTGGAACTCGCAGGAGCCCCGGCGAGAAGATCGTCAAAGAGATCAAGCGCGCGACGCGCAAACAGTATTCGTCAGAAGAGAAGATCCGGATCGTGCTGGATGGCTTGCGTGGCGAAGACAGCATTGCTGAGTTGTGCCGTCGTGAGGGAATATCTCAAGGTATCTACTACAAATGGTCCAAGGACTTCATGGAAGCTGGCAAACGGCGGCTTGCTGGAGATACGGCGCGTGCGGCTACGACCGACGAAGTCAAGGACCTGCGCCGCGAAGCCCGAGACCTGAAGGAGGTCGTTGCCGAGCAAACACTGGAACTGCGTCTTCTCAAAAAAAGCATGACCGGCGGTGGGGGCGACCAAGAATGAGGTATGCTGCATCTGAGAAGTTGGAGATCATCCGGCTTGTTGAGGGGTCGCATTTGTCTGCTCGTCGAACATTGGCAAAGCTGGGCATCCCCCGCACCACATTTTACCGTTGGTATGATCGGTATCGGCAGCGCGGCGACGCTGGCCTTGTGGATCAAGCGCCTAAGCCCAGACATGTCTGGAACCGCATCCCCGACGAAGTCCGGCGCAAGGTCGTCAAGCTGGCGCTGCAGGAGACGGAGCTGTCGCCGCGCGAACTGGCAGTGACGTTCACGGATCGGGAGCGCTACTTCGTCTCGGAATCTTCAGTCTATCGGGCCCTGAAGGCCCACGATCTGATCACCAGCCCGGCCTTTATCGTGCTCAAGGCGGCAAACGAGTTCAAAGACAAGACCACTGCGATCAACCAGCTTTGGCAAACCGACTTCACCTATCTCAAAGTGCTTGGCTGGGGCTGGTTCTATCTCAGCACAATCCTGGACGACTACAGCCGCTACATCATCTCGTGGAAACTCTGCACGAACATGCGGGCAGAGGACGTGACGGACACCCTGGATTTGGCGCTACAAGCATCAGGGTGCGATCAGGTTCACGTCATCCACAAACCCCGCCTCCTCAGCGACAACGGGTCCAGTTACGTCTCTGGCGATCTGGCTGAATGGCTGCAGGACAAAGGCATGAAGCATTCTCGGGGCGCACCATATCATCCCCAGACACAGGGCAAGATCGAGAGGTGGCATCAAACCCTGAAGAACCGCATCCTATTGGAGAACTACTTCCTTCCGGGAGACCTCGAAACCCAGATCGAAGCCTTCGTCGATCACTACAATCACAAGCGCTACCACGAGAGCCTGAACAACGTCACACCCGCCGACGTCTACTTCGGGCGTGACAAAGCCATTCTAAGACAACGGGAAAGGATCAAACGAAAGACGCTCGAAGCGCGGCGCTTGCATCACAGACAGCGCGCCGCATAATAACATCAACCAGACGAGCCAAACTCTTTACTTGTTTAAGCAACTCTTGGTTCCCAAAACCCTGACGACGGACAGTCGGTTTCCGTCAGGATGCGCACAAAGTCTTCTTCGGTCAGGGCGCGCAAATTAACACGGATCGGCAAGCGGCCCTGAAGTTCGGGCAGCAGATCCGATGGTTTCGCGATGTGGAACGCGCCGGATGCAATGAACAGAATGTGGTCGGTTTTGATGGGGCCGTGTTTGGTGCTGACAGTGGTGCCTTCTATCAATGGCAAGAGGTCACGCTGGACGCCTTCGCGGGAGACATCCGCGCCACGGGCTTCGGAGCGTGCGGTGACTTTGTCGATCTCATCGAGAAAGACGATGCCGTTTTGTTCGACAGTTGTGAGGGCGGCCTTGGTGACGCTTTCATCATCCAAGAGCTTGTCAGCCTCTTCACCAATTAGAATCTCGTAGCTTTGCGAGACGGTCATGCGCTTTTTGACGGTGCGCCCGCCGAAGCCTTTGCCGAAGATTGAGCCGAGGTCGATGGGCATCCCACCGCCCTGCCCCGGCTGCATTCCAGGAATGTCCATGCCCTGGAACGGGTTGGATGTGTCCTGAAGTTCAAGCTCGATCATGGTGTCGTCAAGTTCGCCGCGTTTGAGCTTGTCGCGGAACATTTTGAGGGTTTGCTCGCGGGCGTTTTCGCCAGCGATGGCGGCGATAACGCGTTCTTCGGCGGCTTTGTGGGCGTTTGCCTTCACTTCGTCGCGCATGTTTTCGCGGGTCATGGTGATGGCAGCCTCGACGAGGTCACGGATGATCTGTTCGACATCGCGGCCGACATAGCCGACTTCGGTGAATTTGGTGGCCTCAACTTTGAGGAACGGGGCTTTGGTGAGTTTCGCCAGGCGACGGGAGATTTCGGTCTTGCCGACGCCGGTTGGGCCGATCATCAGAATGTTCTTGGGATAGACTTCGTCCCGGAGATCATCGCCAAGCTGCTTGCGGCGCCAGCGATTACGCAAGGCAACTGCGACGGCGCGTTTTGCGTCTTTTTGGCCGATGATGAAGCGGTCGAGTTCTGAGACAATCTCGCGAGGGGTGAGGTCGGTCATTTGGGCAGGCTTTCCACGGTGAGGTTGCCGTTGGTGTAAACGCAGATGTCAGAGGCGATTGCCATGGCGCTGCGGGCGATGGTTTCGGCGTTGTGGTCGGTGTCCATAAGGGCGCGACCGGCTGCCAGGGCGAAGTTGCCGCCGGAACCAATGGCAGTAACGTCATGTTCGGGCTCAAGCACGTCCCCTGCCCCGGTCACGACGTAAAGATCGGTGCCGTCGGTGACGATGAGCATGGCTTCGAGTTTCTGGAGGTATTTGTCGGTGCGCCAGTCTTTGGCAAGCTCGACACAGGCGCGTTGGAGTTGGCCGGGGGTAGCTTCGAGTTTGGCCTCTAGCCGCTCGAGAAGCGTGAAGGCGTCGGCGGTCGAGCCTGCGAAGCCCGCTATGATCTCGGTGCCGCCGGGTTTGAGGAGACGCACTTTGCGGGCGCTGCCTTTGATGACGGTTTGGCCAAGGCTGACCTGGCCGTCGCCTGCGATGACCACCTGCCCGCCTTTGCGGACGCCGATAATGGTGGTGCCGTGCCAGCCCGGGAATTGATCGTCGGCCATATCCGTCTCCTGTTTCGTATCGAATGGGTATATGCGGGCGCTGGCGCGGGACTGCAAGGTTTCGCCGCTGCGGCGACGACCCGCCGGGGGCGCTGCCCCCGGACCCCCGGGATATTTATGGGCCAATAATGTATGTCAGGGTCATGAAAAAGGCCGCCTGTAGGGGCGGCCTGCTTCGGATAGGCTTTAACTTGGATCAGATAGACTCGTCGATCCAACCCTTGAGCGCTGCTTTTGGAGCGGCGCCGGTTTTGTTTGAGACGATCTCGCCGTCTTTGAACAGGAACAGCGCTGGAATGCCGCGAACACCCATTTGAGCGGGTGAATTCGGGTTTTCGTCGACGTTTACCTTCACGATCTTGACCTGATCGCCGTATTCGGTCGAAAGCTCTTCCAGAGCCGGGCCGATCATTTTGCAGGGGCCGCACCATTCGGCCCAGAAATCTACGACCACCGGCACGTCCGACTGGCGGACTTCGGCGTCGAATGTGTCGTCGGTGACGGCTACGGTTGCCATTGAATTTCTCCTTGGGGAAGCGGACAGATGGGGAACCTATGAATGCGCGCGGGAAACGTCAAGATGTTGTGGCATCGGTTACGCGTGCCTCACGATGGCGTGTTCCAGGATCATCAGGCGCGGGGCAGATGTCCAAAGGATTTCCAGCGATATTTCACGATCAGGCCAAATGGCCTGGACAGCCTCCAGATAGGCGCCCATCTGGCGCAGAATACCCGCTGGGGTGTCTTCGGGTCGCTTGGGTAAAACGGCATTTGATTTGAAGTCGATGACGCGAATGCGGTCTGGCAAAACGATCAATCGGTCAATGGTTCCGACGAGCTGTTGTTTGGACGAAAGCGGCGCGGCAAGGCTGACTTCGGCCAGCGTGTGCGGCGAGAAGATGTCTGGCGCAAAGTCGATGGCGTTTGAGGCATCCCGCAGAAGGTCTTCGGTATCTTCTTGCATCAAAAGGCGCTGAGCGATCCTGGGCCAGTCATGCTGCGCGTAGTCCGGCAGGTGTTCGAGAAGCAAATGGATATCTGTGCCCCGCTTCATCGCAGCGTCTTGGCTGAGGCGGGTGTCTCCGGGGAGTGCCTTTGGGCCGCCCAAATCAGACGGGGATACAGACGTCATCCGGACTGGCGTCGGTGGAGCGCTTGCTGAGGGCTGAGCCATCGCGCGCGTATTATCAGTCTCTGTACCAGAGTTTTCAACCGCGACCGCACCTGCCCAACTGCCGTGCTGTAGTCGCAGAATTGTCTTTTCACCTTCGGTTACATCAACGCCGCCTGCTTGTCGGACTCCATGCTCAATTGCAGAGTGCCAGTTGTCATCAGACATGCTGTCTTGAGCAGCCCCGCCCACAATCAACCAGTGCTTTGCGCGCGTCATGGCAACGTAGAGCAGGCGTTGCCGCTCTTCCTCGCTGGCCGTCTGCAGCGTATTTTTGGCGTCTTGAATGGCTTCGGGTGCGTCTTTTGCTCCCAGATTCCAGAAGGGAAACCGAGCGTCGTCCATTATTACAGAATCGGTGATAGAGCTTTTGCGCCGTATAGTGTCTGGAAGAATAACGACTGACGACTCCAGCCCCTTTGCTCCGTGCACTGTCATGACGCGGATCAGCCCGCCGGAGGTGTCGGATTGTCGTTTAACTTCAATATCATTTGCGCCTGCACGAGCTAGAAATCCTGTCAGGGTCGGGACGTCGGTTTGCTCGTAGGCGAGGGCTTGATTGAGTACCTCGTTAATACCGTCTTCGGCCTCGGAACCCAGGCGTTTCATGAGCAACTTACGGCCGCTGTGACGGATCAGAATACGCTCCAAAAGCTCATATGGGCGCAGAAAATCAGAATGACGGCGCAGGTCATGGAGGACGTCGAGCGTTTGCAGGTGGTTTTCGCTATCTCGGAGCGAGGCCCAAAGAAAGCCACTTCGTTTATGAGCCAGTTGATAGAGATCGGCCTGGGACCAGCCGAACAGCGGCGAACGCAGGGTTGTGGCGAGGGCCAGATCATCTTCGGGGAGCGCCAGGAAAGAAAGAAGTGCGAGCAAATCACGCACTGCCAGTTCGGCATTCACTTTTAGACGGTCCGCACCGGCAATTGGCAGATTGCGGACCTTGCAGGCGCTGATCAGGTGATCGAAAAGAGGTCCGCGGCGCTGAACCAGGATTAGAATATCCCCGGCGGAAATCGGCTCGAAACTGCCATTTTTTCCCGGTTTAGTGCCACTTTGAAGTAATCCGACAATCTTATCAGCAATTTGGTTCGCCAATATCACAACTGGTGAGTTCGCTGCTTTGCGATCAATCGGGTCGTGCCATGCAGGCTCGTCTTCCATGACTGGCTTTGGAACCAAGGGCCAAACGTCTACGCGTCCGGGAAGGTCGGATACGAAGGCGCGATGTTCGATATGGTCGCCGAGGCCGTCGGACAGATTGCCGGTGAATGTGTGGTCCACGGCACTGAGTATGGCAGGGGATGAGCGGAAAGAATGCAACAGTTCATGTCGTTGCAGGCCGGGGCCATTTTCGAGGCGCGCGCTGAAATGATCCGCCATAGTGTCGAATCCACGGGCGTCAGCCCCCTGAAAGCTGTAAATCGACTGCTTCTTGTCACCAACGACAAAAAGAGAGCGATCGCGATCGGTGCGCGCACCCAACCCCGCGGTGATTTCGGTGGCGAGCGCGTCAATCACCTGCCACTGAGCAGGGCTGGTATCCTGGGCCTCGTCCACAAGGATGTGGTCAATTCCGCCATCAAGTCGGAAAAGAACCCAGGCCAGACTTTCATTTGTGAGCAGGGCGCGAGCTTTGTGAATGAGATCATCGAAGTCTAGCGCCCCGACGGCGTTCTTTTCGTCACGGTAGGCGGGCAAGAAGTCCGCGGCGAAAGCGTGCAAGGCCCAAGTCTGGTGAGCGGCATTGAGGGCGATACGAGCGGGGCGGGCTGCCTCGATCTGGTGCATGATATCGTGGAGTTGTGAGGTGTATGCCGCAAAAATCCCCTCGCGAAATCCCTTAGTCGGGGTTGTTGATGTCTTGGCAGCAAAGGGGGCTTTGGCGGTGCTGCCGAAGAGAAATATAGTCTCTAATAAGGGCAAAATTGCGAATGAGGGCGTATCTGGAAGGCCGGAAAGAGCGTTGCCGAGCTTATGATCTGTTGATTTGTCGGACCGGGATAGGATTGGCGGCAGGCCCATCAGAAAATCGAGGTCGGATTGCGTCAGCGCGTCATTGAGGACGTCTGTTTCGGTTGTGAACGGGTCCAACTCGAAGGCGGCGAAAACGTCTTCACGCCGCCGGTTGGCAAATTCATCCTCTTTGCCAGTGATCGTTGCCGCAAGCGTACTTAAGTCGTCTCCTGTGTATTGCCGCGCGATGTCAGCAAGAGCGGAATTTCCGTCTTCGGCCATTTGATCAAGAACGCGCGCTATGACGTCGGATTTACCGATGTCGTCCAGCTCGCGAAACTGCGGGGAAACGCCGGATTCGAGCGGAAATTGCCTTAATAGAGACGAACAGAAGCTGTGAATGGTTTGGATCTTCAAGCCGCCGGGGGCTTCAATTGCGCGCGCAAAAAGTGTGCGGGCACGAGCCAGATCCGGTGTTTCAACTTCGCCTAGCTCGCGCAGATTACGGGTAAGAGCCGCATCATCCAGCATCGACCATTCGCCGAGGCGTTGAAAAAGGCGATTCTGCATCTCACTGGCGGCGGCCTTGGTGTAGGTGAGACACAATATCCGCTGGGGGTTGGCACAGCGCAGCAGGAGACGGGCGACGCGGTCGGTTAGAACTCGGGTTTTGCCGGAACCGGCATTTGCAGAGAGCCAGGTGGAAGCAAGCGGGTTGGCGGCTGTTATCTGGGCCTGCGTGGCATCATTGGGCGCGGTCATGGCAGTGGCACCGTTTCTATTTCATCGGTGGCGGACCATTCGCCGAAGCGGGCGAGGTGGTCGAAGTCTCCGTCCCAGCGGAGCGATTCCATTGCGCGGCGAGAGACATACCCTTGACTGGACTGGTGGAAATGGGTGAGAAGTTGTGTGAGTTCGCGTTCGATTGTGGCCGGACGGAAATCGACAGGCGTTTTGTCGAGTTCGTGTTCGGTCAGCTCCAATGATAGATTTTTGCCGGCGCGATTTAGGGCGAGGTATTCGACGAGAGCAACGCCGACCGGGCCGAGTTTCTTAAAAGCTCCGTGTTCGGCCATTACGGCCTCGATAAGTAACTGGCGTTGATAGTAGCGGATTTGCTTTTTCGAGGGAGCCTGGCCCGACTTGTAATCGTAGATGATGACATCGCCGTCGGGGCGTTGATCAATGCGGTCAGCTTTGCCGCGAATTTCAAAGGGCGTGCCGGGCAGGGAGACAGCGCCCTTTTCTTCCAGCACCACGTTTTTGGCACCGGACTGGCGGGCGATTTCTTCTTCTGCGATGCGCGGGGCAATTGTGCTGAGATGAGCGAACCAGAGGGCGCGGATGGCGGGCCATGGGACTTTATCGGCGAGAACGTCTTGTGCGATTTCCATGAATTTCTCTTGAGCGCTGGCGGTGTCGGTGTGGGGGCCACAACGCACAAAGCACTCCATGACAGCATGAAAGGCGTCACCGCGCATTGCTGCACCTGGTTCGGGGCGGAGCGGGTTTAATGCGCTGAGCTTCAGAATGTAGCGGGCGTAAATCGCGTATGGGTCTCGGATGAGCTTTTCAATTTCGGTGACAGTGAAGGATTTCGGGCGCACTTCGGTTGGCGGCGCGGGTGCCTGGCGTGGTTCGGGTTCAGGTTCGCCGGTTGGGGCGTCAAGGGCGGCGGCAACATCAAGAAATGATTGGCCGCGGGCCTTCATTGCGAGAACTGCGTCGGGACCATTTTGATCAGGAAGGCCCCCCAACAAGTTTAGGAGTCGGTTTATCCATCGGGACGGCACTGTTTCAGCCTCGTCGTCGCGACGCGTGCGCGACAAGATCACAGATTTTGCGGCAACAGCCTGTTGGTAGTCGTGCGCCGAAAGGCCAATCTGCCGCTCGGGCGACAACAGCCCGGCATCACGCCGCATCTGACGACTGAGCCAGGGGTCCGGAGTTGCGCGAGAAGGCCAAGTGCCTTCGTTCAGACCCCCTAGAATGACCAGGTCGGCACCCTGTACGCGCGCCTCTAGTGTGCCCCAGATCATGACGTCGGGGCGCGTCTCATCTGTTTCGCGAGCATCTTCAGCCGCAAGTGATTTGTCTAACAATCGAAGGTAGTCCGTCGGAGGCATCGGAGCAGCAGCAATTGCATCGTCGTCCAGTCGATCACAAACTTCGCGAGTTTTGCGGCCTGCGTTCTGCTCCCAAAGTTGACCGGTGCCTTCGTCAGACTGGCCGCGCGCAATCATTTCGGCAATGGATATGAGTTTGGTGTGGCTAGCCCCCAGGGTAGGGACGGTCGATACTGCAAAATCGCCCAAAAGATCTCGCAACCAATTTGTCCAATCGGTTCGGCCTTCGTCATCGTCAACGAATTTCGTGAGCAAGGTTTCCGAGACTGCGACCGCCGATTTCCGACGCAAAAGCAGTTCGAGTTCGCGCGTGTTGCGAAGATGGGGGCCACGATCTTCTCCGCCCGTCTGGGTTAGAGGGTGTTTCAATATACCGATCACGTCTTCAGCGCGGGGATCGGTGCCCATAACACGCGCGATCTGCCGCAATAGGCGCCCGGGAGGTGTCAGCGACAAAGGGCGACCGGCGCTGTCATCAGGTGTGATATCCCAGCGCTGAAGCGCGGCGGTAACCCGTCGACCAAGTGTCCGATCTGACGTTATGAGCGCAGCCGTTTGGCCGGAATCAATAGCGTTGCGCAGCGCGACGGCAATGGCGAGCGCCTCGTCGCGAGATTGTGGAGCTTCGATGATCGACAGCCCCTCGGTCGCTGGCACCAAGTCGCCCAAGGCGGGACCTTCGGCGCGCCATTGGTCTGTTACTGGAGCTGGACGAAGAGATAGGGAAATCAAGCGATTACGTTGAGGGTCAGGTGTGATGGCTGGCCAGTCCTGAACGTCATCGGGTGTGATGTCTAACGCCCCGAGAAAAGCCGAAAAACGGAACTGCGGATGATCTTCGAGCGGTTGGGAATCGTCCGACCTGGAAAGTGTCTTCCATACATTGTGGGGCAGATCACGGTCAAAGCCGGGAAGAACCACAGCGCCTTGAGGCAGACGGGCGGCGGCCTTCATTAGTTCGAATGTTGTTCCGCGGGAGCCTGTTGAGCCGATAACAAGAACAGGTGTTTCCGGTGGTTGGCTTTGCCAACTGTCGATTAGAGCATTTGTAGCAGCGCGAAAGCGCGCTTCGGGATCCAAATTAGTGCCGTGCGTAGCATCCAGGTAATCGCGGACAATGCCAAGAAAGCTCTGCGCGCGGGCCCAGTGGCCAGATTGGTCAGTGACATCAAGGTTCAGGATATCATCTGGAGCGACCCCTTCGCTGTGCATTTCGTCAAGGAGTGCTGTGAGGCTGTCCGCAAGATCAAACAGGGCCGAGCGGGGAGCCGGGGCCACTTCGCCGTCCAAAAGCGGAGCGATAAGGCGTGCGAATTCGAGGCTGCGGGCAATTTTCTGTGCGGGTTGCGGCAAGTCGGCCCATGGCACCAGCTGCGGAGTGTCGGTGACGAGATGAATGCGCGGTAATAGGCGAGCAGGGCCTTGCGCAAAAAGGTCTGTCATGCGGCGGCGCATGCGTTCGGTGTTGACAAAAATACGGGTGCGAGCAAGCGTTTCGGGTGGTTGGTTAGCGTGGGCAGTCAGGATTCCGTCGACGACCGCGGCCGGGAAATCAGCGCCCGGTGGGACAGCAAAAACGCGGGGGTTGGGCGAAGGGTCAAACATGGGCGGCTCCCGTTAGGGCTTCGGCCATTGCGAGACCTTCGGGATTTCCAATATCGCACCACTCGCCGGGATAGACGGTGCCGTGAATGCCTGTGCTTTCCGCCAATAGATCCCAATAGGCGTTCAGCGAGAATTTGGATTGGCCGATTTCATGCAAACGATTGGTGCGGATGATCTGAGCGCCAGGGTAGATCATCGGGCCACCCCGTGTGAGCTTGCCGTCAGCGAGCGCAAAGTCGCCGGGACCCTCGCGGTTATGTGCTTTGGCTGGATCAATGAGCAATAACAGCGCCTGCATGTCGTCGCGCCATTCATTTTGAAGGTATTGGAGCGGGTTAGGCCCGATCCAAGCGTAATCAGGGTTTAGCGTCATTGTTGGCGAAGTGAGGTGATCGCGTGCTGCAAGAAGTCCGCCGCCGGTATCGAGGATATCGGGCGTTTCGTGGAATGTTCGGATGTTCTGGGCGGCGAGGTGCGGCGCGATTTTGTCATGCAAATAGTGGGTGTTCGCGACGATGGGCGTTGAGCTGACCTGTTGCCCGAAGGCGATTGCGTGGTCGATCAAAGGCTTACCGTTGAGCAGCAGCATAGGCTTGGGCGTGTCTTTGGTGAGGACTCCCATGCGCTTTCCGAATCCGGCTGCGAATATCATGAGGCTGATGGGTGCAGTCATGTTTGGAATTCCATCAGAAGGTCAGGGTTAGGGATGTTGTCAATCAGGTGCTGGCCCGATTGACCGAATGCTGGGTGCGCGGCGCAATCTTTGAGGTAGCCGAGGACGCGAGGGATGGCGCTAAGGTGGGCGGTCTTGCCGTCGCGCCGCGCGGCGCGGGCGAAGATACCGAGGATGCGCAGATTGCGCTGGGCACCGAGGATAGCCACGGCTTCTGCCAGTTTGGAGTGATTGTCGCCAGTCAACGCAGCGTAAGACTGGGTTAGCGTGTCTCGAACAGGCTTTGGAACATCGACGCGAGCGTCGGTCAGGAGAGACATCAGGTCGTAAGCCGGGTGCGTGAGTATTGCATCCTGAAAATCGAGTAGCCCCAGCTTTTTCGGGCCGGTCCGGTCGGGGAGCCAAATGATGTTGTCGGCATGGAAGTCGCGGAGTGAGACCGTTGGTGGGTTGGCTAGCAGGACAGTCAGCTTTGCACATAGGATATCGCGGAACGGCTGGAGTGATTGGGAGCCAACTTGCGGATACCAATCGTCGAAAAGCTTTGTGGCTTGGGTTAGATCTACGGCGTTGGGGCGAGGGAGATCTGGCGCAGGTTTGTTGCGAATTCTGAGAAGGGCTTGCAGGGCGATTTCGTAGTGGTCTTGCTGAAGATGCGGCGCGCTGCGCACGATGTCGGACAGTTTGTTGTCACCGAAATCTTCCAGCAACAGCAGGCCATTGGAAGCATCGTCGGCAATAATTTCGGGCGAAGACAGATGGGTTTCGGCAAGCCAGTGCGCCATTTTCAAAAAAGCCGGCGTCGATTGCTCTTTGTCCGGGGGCGCGTCCATCAGGATGGAAGAGTTTCCATTTTGCGATAGGCGGAAATACTGGCGGGAGGACAGATCACCAGCGACCGGTGCTTGTGCGGCATCAGACCAGCCAGCGTGGGCCAGAAATTGGGAAATGAGCGCAGTGCGGTCAGGCATTGACGCCCATCAATACATTCAGACGGGTATCGGACCATGTGGCGTGCAAAGATCTGCCCTGACCGTTCATTTGGAATTTGAGTTGCAGCGCATTCTTTGGCGTCAGTTCGCCCAAGCGATCGGGCCACTCGATCAGGGTGATCGCTGTATCGAGCGCGACATCCAGTCCGAGTTCGACCAATTCCTCTGTGCTATGAAGACGATACAGGTCGCTATGCCAAATCTCGGTCAGGCCGTCATTGTAGATTTGAACAAGGGTGTAGGTTGGGGATGGAACCTCTTCCCACAAACCGGCATCTTCAAGACGTTTTTGAATGAGCGCACGCGCAAAATGGGTTTTTCCGGTGCCGAGATTGCCGTCTAGCAGCACACAATCCCCGGCGCGAAGGAGCGGCGCGAGAAGACCCGCTGCTTGCGCAGTTTCATCCGGTGTTTTGAGACAAAGTTCGACGGAGCGTTCGCTGGACATGGGAGTAGTTTGGCTGTCCCAACGGCCCACTTCAAGCGGTGATTAGACGACTTCGAGAAAGGGTTCGTTAACACCTTGGGCGCGCCCGGAGGTGCGAAAGATCACTTGGGTGCCACCCCCGGTCATTGGAATAAACCGACAGGACAATCTTCGACCGTCCTGCATTGCTGTCACGGCAGTCCATTCCACCCTTTCAGATGTATCGGCGGCAAAGTCCCGAAAATCGCCCCAGATTGGCGTGGGAACCGAATTGACATGCCACACCCGGCTGGCGTCAATGAATGAGGTCTCGGCAATAGAACTGTCAGGATCGACGCGCCACAGCTGCCGGTAGGCACGATTTGTCAGAACACATGCACCTGTGCCGGAGAATAGGGCGGTTGCGTCATCCATGTTGTTTAAGAGCGTTTGACCAACCTCAAGCTCTCTCCGGAACTGACGCGTTAACGTCATCTCGGCACTGATATCCTCAAAAAGAAAAGCAATTGCTCCGTCGGGGTGTGGGCGTCCTGTGACTCGATAAGTAAGATTGCCAGGTAAAGACCACGTATCGCTGTAAGAGCCGTTTTCGGCAGCAGCTTCAAGATCGGCAATGGATTTGCGCCAGCTTCGATAATCTTTGGGTTCAGGCGCCATGTTGCGTTCACGAAGTTTATCCAACAACTCGGACAGCCCCGGCCGCGATGCAAGAAAGTCTACGGGAAGGCGCGTCAGTTCGGTCAGTGCGGGGTTAAACAGTGCCAGATTCCTCGATCTGTCGAATATCGCCAGTCCAATCGTCAGTTGAGAAAATGTTTTTGTCAGCGTCTGCATAAATTCGCGCAGTTGAGTTTCTGCATTGACTGTTGCGTCAGCGTCAAATGCCGTTACCAGCGTATCTTTTCCAATGGGAACGCTGTGGCATTCAAACCATCTTGCGCTTTCCTGATCTGGTGCGCCTAAAGCAATACGCCGGGGTGCGCCGCGTTCTGCTACCGGGAATAGGCGTGGCAGGGGCCATTCGAGAGCACGCTTCGCACCGTATATCTCGCGTACAGCTTCAACGTATGCCCGGTTAACCCAGATTGGTGTGCCATCAGCGGCTTGCCGCCAGACCAAATAGGGTGCGCTGTCTGTTGATTGACGCAGGGTTTCAAGCTCGGCTTCCTGGGCGGATAAGCGATGTATGTCCTCTGACGAGGGTGTTTCGACATCACGACTTGAGATTTTTAGCCGCAAAGTTCCCTGAGCGAATTCTGCAATTGCCTGTTTGGAGCCATCGCGTGAGACTGCAGTCTTGGTTGGAGTCGAACGACTCGCGGCGAGTAGGGTGTCCACCTGATCAAACTGAGCATGCAATGCCTGGCGAAGCGCGGACATTTCGAGGCTGTCCGTGCCGTGGACCTGTAGCAATCTCTGGCCGGAGAAGTTGGCGTCCAGAAGAGTATCGTCGCGGATCAGGAAGATAAGTGGATCGCCATAAAGTTCGGTGGACGGGGAGGCTTTTGGCCGAGCCCAAGGCAATTTTCGCAATGTTGCCAGAGCAAGATAAGAGGCGACAAAAGCGCTCAAGCCGAAGAGTGCGGCGTCGGCGAAATGGAATTGCAGCACGCGACTTTCCCCAAAAAGTTCGCTGCAACTTTCGTTTCATAGAGTTAATAGATGGTTAACTGCTGCTTAACAGGCGGCTTGGCACGCAAAGCTGGACCTGCCTAGCCGGAAAACGGAACGTTTTCTCCGAGCGCTTCCCTGTCTCCACCGGCAAGCGCACCGAGATCCGCGTTCTCCCATTTTGCTTCAACGAAAGCCCCTGATCGCTGGCCAACGTCCCCTGAGGAACCAAAGAATTCTCGGCCATTTGCAAAGCTCATCTCGGCTCCGGAGCGCTCCAGTAAGGTCTTCGCAATGAACAACCCTAGGCCCATACCTTCGTATCCGGGACGACGGCGCGGGGTGCCGGGACGACGGCTGCGCACAAATGGGTCGCCAATACGGCCCATGACCTGAGCGTTAAATCCTGGTCCGTCATCGACGATGCGTACCGATATGTGTGTCGCGTCCCAGGAAATATCCAACCAGACGTTTTCCCGCGCGAAGTCGACGGCGTTCTGAACCAGATTGCGGATGCCATGAATGACTTCGGGTCGCCGATCAATTGTTGGATGTCTGGGGTCCGCGCCTTCGGCCTCGCTAATATCGTAGTGAATTGTCTTCCCGCGGCTTTCATGTGGTTCGGCTGCTTCTCGTATGACTTCGCCGATTGGGGCGCGTCGGGTCAGAAGATCGTCCTTTCCAGCCTGACCCATGGATCGCAGAATGTCGCGACAACGGTCGGTTTGTTGTCGGATCAGCGTCGCGTCTTCCATTAGATTTGGGTGGTCGGCGAGTTCCTCGATCAGCTCGGCACTGGCCAGTTTTATGGTTGCCAAGGGGGTACCCAATTCATGAGCGGCGGCCGCGACGACGCCGCCAATATCGGTGAGTTTCTGTTCGCGGGACAGGGCCATTTGCGTTGCGGCCAGGGCATCAGACATGGCGTGAACCTCTGCCGTGACCCGGCTGGCATAGAGGCCGAGGAATATTACACCAATGACGATCGCCGTCCAGAAGCCGAGAACGAAGTCCGGCGGCATTTGCATAACAAAACCCTGACGAGTTTGGAGGGGGATGTGCCATATGGTTACCACGCTCACCATTGCGATGGTTGCCGCTCCAATGAACGCTGTTGATGCGGGTTTCAGTGCGGTTGCGGAGATTGTGACGGGTGCCAGGATCAGCAGAGCAAATGGATTATTGAGACCGCCGGTTAAAGACAGAAGAAAGGCTAGTTGCGCGATGTCAAATAGCAGCATCCAGGCCACTTCGGCCTCGGACAGCCGCTTGTTTTCTGGAAACACGAACATTGCGACGAGGTTGGCAATTATTGAAATGCCGATGGCTAGGAAACACAGGCCAAGATTCAAATCCAGGTCGAACATGCGCTGGGCAATGGTAATGGCGACAAGCTGGCCAAGGATGGCGAACCAACGCAGCACAATTAAGGTGCGCAACCGAACCCAATTGGAGCGGTTCTCGCGCGGGTCGAAACTGGCTTCGTCGATCATCACAACCTCGTGGGTGGGTCAAGCTGTCCTGTTGTAGCCGGGCTGTTCGTGCCGGATCAATGAACCAAATCCATGTTTGAGGATCCGAGTAATGATGAAGCTTTATGCATCAGTGGCAGCCGTTGCTCTGGCGACGATTGTCGGAGGGACAGCTGTTTGGACAATATTGCGCCCCGGGCATGATTGCCCTGGAGCTGCGGTTGCCGGGGGGAGCGCGGCGATTGGCGGGCCGTTTGAGTTGTTGAATGCTGATGCGGAGATCGTCACCGATGTCGATATCATTGACGGGCCGACGCTGATTTACTTTGGCTATACCTTTTGCCCGGATGTTTGCCCATTTGATGTGGCACGGAATGTCCTGGCTGTAGATATTCTGGCGGAACAGGGAATTGAAGTGACGCCGGTCTTTATTTCAGTTGACCCGGAGCGCGACACACCTGAAATCGTTGGAGAATATGCAAACGACATGCACCCAACAATGATTGGGCTGACGGGCACCCCAGACCAAGTGAAGGCCGCCAGCCTTGCCTATAAGACCTACTACGCAAAAGGCGAGGGCGAGGGGGATTTCTACCTGATGAACCACTCGACTTTCACCTATTTAATGTTCCCGGACAAAGGTCTGATGAGCTATTTCAACCGCGATGTGTCCCCGGAAGCTATGGCAGAGGAAACAGCCTGCCATATCGCGAATGTGTAGCCAGCATTTGACGATGCTGCACCAGCAAACTAGGGTCATTCGGACGAAATAGGGATGCGCGGATGTCTGAGAGACAAATGAAGGATATCGGGCCAGATAAGACACTATTGCTTGTGGACGACGATGAGCCGTTTCTGCGCCGGTTAGCGCGTGCCATGGAAAAACGCGGGTTCGAAGTAGAGACGGCGGATTCTGTTGCGGCGGGAACAGCAATTGCCACGGCCCGACCGCCGGCTTTCGCGGTTGTCGATTTACGACTTGAGGACGGCAACGGACTGGATGTGGTCGAGCGCATCCGCGAGCGGCGCGCTGACAGTAAAGTGGTTGTACTGACAGGATATGGCGCTATCGCGACGGCGGTTGCCGCCGTAAAAATCGGCGCAACGGATTACCTTTCAAAACCAGCTGACGCCAACGATGTGACGGCAGCTTTGCTTGCTTCAGATGACGAGATGCCTCCACCGCCGGAAAACCCCATGAGTGCAGATCGAGTGCGTTGGGAGCATATTCAGAGAGTATATGAGCTGTGCGACCGCAATGTTAGTGAGACTGCGCGACGGCTGAATATGCATCGACGCACGTTGCAAAGGATACTGGCGAAACGGTCGCCAAGGTAGGTTTTTATGGGGCTTTGCCCCATGCCCCAAAGTGTTTCCCGACAGAAGAAGTTGATTGTCTACCGAGGCTGTGGGGCGGTCTGGGTAAAGGATGAGCGGCTCGCGATCTCATCAACGGCGGCTTCCATGTTGGGGCGTCCTCGCCAATTTGGTCCGCCGCGCACATCCATCCAAAGAACAGTTGAAGAAAGGGCAATATTGGGTAACGTGATGCCTTGTCCCAATTCGCCTGATGGTATAAGACTTTCGAGCCAGTCCAATGTCTTTTGAAGGCGCTCAAGATGACGTTCGGCAGGGTCATATCCGATAGTATTCTCGCGCACTGGTCCGAGACCGGTCCAGTCCTGATATTTGGCGGCAACCAAAGCGTCGCAGGCCTGGAGAATGGTCATCAGTATCTGGCGCTGTGACTGTGGTGCGTAGGCATCGGTTGGTTTGCCAGCCATTTCCCAAAGATGTTCAAGAACAAGGAACGTCGGAAACACGGCAGTGCCATCCGGCATGATCAGGGCGGGAACCTGGCCAAGAGGGTTGGCGCGAAACAGGTCCGGCGTCGGTGGAAATTCCTGTTGGGTTGGAGTGACTGGCAGATTCCATTCCATGATCAGAATGCGCGCCATGCGCGCGAAGGGTGATCCGGGGAAAAAAGTGAGCTGTATATTGTCCATGTCAGACATCTTTCAACAGGCGTTTGTGCTGAGCAATGTAATCGTTACGCACGTCAACAGGGGGCCGAAGTCTTAGCTTTAGTCCCTGAATATGGGTTTCGTCATGGGTGCCGAAGAAGCGATTGGCTTCGGTAAGCGTGAACCCGGCCAATTGCACGGCTTCGAGCCACGCGGATATCTTGTCGGCTTTTTTGATCTGGCGTTTTACCTGGGCCGGGATCATTGCGGGAAGGCCAAAACGAATATGGACGGCTGCCGCAAGGCGATCATCCAATGCGCCGTAGCCAGGACCAACTGCGGCTTTGACCGGCGAGATCATATCTCCGATGACATATTCCGGCGCATCATGCAGCAAGGCGGCAAGGCGCCACTTTGCGGGCGCTTTGGGATTTATGCGCGCAAATATCTCTTCCACGAGCAGTGAGTGCTCGGCGACTGAATAGGGGAAATCACCCTTTGTCTGGCCGTTCCACCGCGCGACGAAGGCCAATCCATGGGCGATATCTTCGATCTCGATGTCCATAGGGGTTGGGTCGAGTAAATCGAGGCGGCGGCCGGAAAGCATACGTTGCCAGGCGCGGGGAGGGGGTTTTGAGCGTGACATATTGAGAACGCTTGTGATCTGAGTGGCTGGTCGGGGTCAAGGTAGTTGGGTTTAAAACCATGCCCATCGGCAATTTATTCAATAGTTACCGGGTCGGCATGAAAATACCCCAATATCGGCCTTCTTTCAGGCGTAATTGAAGAGAAGGATTGAGTCAGAAGCGTTCAACTTTGAGCTAAATCAGAGGCTTCTGGATACGATTTCGAAACAATACGATTGGCATAATAAGTAACGACAGACGGGAGGAATGACAGGCAAAGCGGTGCATGCACCGCAGAAAGGAGACTATGATGCGACGCATCTTACCAAGCCTGGTCCTTCTGATGGCGATTACGCCAACTGCAGTATCTGCTCAGAATAATTGCGCGGCGCGCGATAGCGTTGTTGAAAAGCTGAAAGGCGGCTACGGCGAAACGTTTGCTGGTGGCGGCTTGCAAAACTCAAACCGTGTTTTTGAAGTTTGGCACTCGACCGAAAAAGGCACCTGGACCATTCTAATGACGATGGCAAATGGTACAACGTGCATTATGGCGTCGGGCACCAATTGGCGGGATGGATTTCCCGCGATTAACCAACCAGCAGGTATAAAAAGCTAAGCGCGGTTGCCGGGTCGTGGACCCGGTGCTAAGTGACCCGCAAACCTATGTAGGAGCGGGTTAATGCCGAAGGATTATGTAGTAAAAGATATCTCGCTGGCTGCGTTTGGCCGTCGAGAGCTGGACATTGCCGAGACCGAGATGCCTGGTCTGATGGCACTGCGCGAAGAATTCGCAGACAAGAAGCCGCTGAAGGGCGCGCGAATTGCCGGTTCTTTGCACATGACAATCCAAACCGCTGTTTTGATTGAGACTCTGATTGAGTTGGGCGCTGAAGTGCGCTGGGCGTCGTGCAACATCTTTTCGACGCAGGATCACGCCGCGGCGGCTATTGCTGACGGTGGCACACCTGTCTTTGCGGTTAAGGGCCAATCGCTTGAAGAACACTGGGATTATCAGGATCGCATTTTCCTGTTCGACGATGGCGCGAATATGATTCTGGACGATGGCGGCGATGCCACGCTGTATATTCTATTGGGTGCACGCGTTGAGAGCGGCGAGACTGATCTGATCGAAGTGCCGCAATCGGAAGAAGAGGTTGCTGTTTTCAATCAGATCAAGAAGCGCATGGCGTCTGATCCCGGTTGGTTCACCAAGCAACGAGACTTGATCCAAGGTGTTTCCGAGGAAACAACCACCGGTGTGCACCGTCTTTATGAGCTGGTGAAAGAAGGTCGGCTGCCTTTCCCGGCGATCAATGTGAACGACAGCGTTACGAAGTCGAAATTCGACAACAAATACGGCTGTAAGGAATCGCTGGTGGACGGTATTCGCCGGGCCACGGATACGATGATGGCAGGCAAGGTTGCTGTCGTTTGCGGTTATGGCGATGTTGGCAAGGGATCGGCAGCTTCTCTGAGGGGCGCGGGCGCAAGGGTCAAAGTAACCGAAGTAGATCCAATTTGTGCGCTGCAGGCTGCCATGGACGGGTTTGAGGTGACCTTGTTGGAAGATGAGGTCGCGACGGCCGATATCTTTATCACAACGACGGGCAACAAGGACGTGATCCGCATCGAGCATATGCGCGAGATGAAGGATATGGCGATTGTTGGAAACATTGGTCACTTCGACAATGAAATTCAGATCGCAAACCTGAAGAACCACAAGTGGACGAATATCAAAGAGCAGGTGGATATGATCGAGATGCCGTCGGGCAATCGTATGATCCTTCTGTCCGAGGGGCGTTTGTTGAACCTGGGCAATGCCACCGGGCATCCTTCGTTTGTGATGTCGGCGTCATTTACCAATCAGGTTCTGGCTCAGATTGAGCTTTGGACTAAAGGCGATGAATACGAGAACAAGGTCTATATTCTGCCAAAGCATCTGGATGAGAAGGTAGCCAAACTGCATCTTGCTAAGGTTGGCGCGAAACTGACCGAACTAAAGCCGGAGCAGGCGGACTATATCGGCGTGAAGCCGGAAGGCCCGTTTAAGGCTGATCACTACCGCTATTGATCGCGGATGAGGATATTAGGCGGCGTCTGGATTGGGCGCCGCCTTTTTGCTGCTTAAAACAGCGTTAGAATGAGACTCATTATCCCACAGCCGAAAGTCGCGTAACCTCCGTCGATCAGGGTGAGATTGAGCGGACGCATCGTGTATGTGTTGTTGATCAGGATCCACGGCGAAATGAAGAAGGCCCCAACGCCCAAGCCCGACAACAATCCTTTGCCGACAGAGTCAATTCCGGCCATTCCGAACATATGCCGCATCATGCCGGCGACGACTAAAATCGCGACAAATGAAATGACGTAAGGTGTAGGCGTGCTGGAGTTTTTCGGATTGCCATCCTCACCAACGGGCACGCCAGATACAGCCATCCATTGCTTGGCAAGTTTCATGTACCATAGGCTGCCAAATGCCCATGCACCGATTGCAGCCGCGATGATGTTGATGAGTTCCATGAATTACGCCCCTCTTTGATTGATTTTCGAAACTATGGAATGACATAGATTGGCGAACCAAGTCCATTTAACTCGGTTTAGTCACTTAGATCGGCCATGTTGCAGACGATCTTCCATTCTTCCTGGCTGACGGGCTGAACGGAAAGGCGGGTATTGTTGACAAGCACCATCTGCGAAAGTCGTTCATCTGACTTGATGTCCTGAAGGGTGACGGCGGTTTCAACAGGCCGCACCGCTTTGATATCAACGCACTCCCAGCGTTCATCATCTGTGGTGCTGTCCGGATGGGACTCGGCAATGACTTCAACAATTCCGACGACTGCCTTTTCCTTCTGCGAATGGTAGAAAAAGCCGCGATCACCAATTTTCATATCGCGCATATGATTGCGTGCCTGGTAGTTGCGAACACCATCCCACTCTTCGCCAACCTCGCCCTTGGCAACCTGATCGTTCCAACCCCAGGTGGAAGGTTCGGATTTAAATAGCCAATAGCGCATGATCACTCCTTTCGAACTGGTCTGGACAAAAGATTGCCGACCGCAGTTGAAACGTCCAGAGTTCCTTGGGTAACGGCAGCAACGGCTTGAGTTAGCGGCATATCAAGACCCGACCTATCAGCATCCTGAGCGATGGCAGCAGCTGTTGCAATGCCTTCAATAGTAGATGCCGCTGGGGGTTCGGAACGTCCGAATTGCTGACCGGCGTTGAAATTTCGGGACTTTTCCGATGTGCATGTGAGAACCAGATCGCCAAGGCCCGAAAGCCCATGAAGCGTCTCTAACAAAGCCCCTTTTGATGCTGCATATCGTGACATCTCGGCAAATCCGCGTGCGATGACAGAGGCGCGGGCGCTGTCGCCGAAGCCAGCACCAATGGCCATGCCAGCGGCCAGTGCGATGACATTTTTGAGCGCTCCACCAAGTTCGGCGCCGATTGTATCAGTCGTTCGGTAGAGCCGAAGTCTGGGACGAGACAGAGCCTCTTGAATTGTTTCGGCCCTCGCATCTTCCTTTGCTGCAAGAACAAGGGCAGTGGGCAATCCCTTGGCGATATCGGCGGCAAAACTGGGTCCGGTGAGTAGTGCTGGCGACGCCGACGGAAGAACCGCGTGAATTGTCTCGACAGGGCCAAGCCCTGTGCGTCGGTCGATACCCTTGCAACAAGCGACGAGCGTTCGGTTTGCCAGGCCAGGCGAATTTGCCAAGAAACCGCTGAGCTGTTGGGTGGGCACGGCGAGAAGGCAGATATTTGCCTTCACATCGTCGATATTCGTTTGAATAGTCAATGAATCGGGCAAACTGTGCCCCGGCAAGCGTGGGCCCGATTTGCGGGACTTGGACATTTGACGGGCTACGTCGGCATCGCGGCACCAAAGCGATACCTGCGATCCATCCAAGGAAAGGGCGAGCGCAAGGGATGTGCCGAAAGCACCTGCACCCAGTACACCTATCTCAGTCATGCTTTGGCTCCTTTCTTGCCCGAGCCAATCAGGGCAGGGGGGCGGGGGTCAAGGGGCCAGCGTGGCCTTGCGATTAGCGGGGTCATCCCCGAATGGTCGATGTTGCGCAGTTCGATGCCCGCCCATGCGATCATCGCGGCATTGTCGGTGCAGAGCGACAAAGGCGGGGCGACGAAGGCAACGCCCAAATCGGCTGCTACAGTCTCTAATGCTTGGCGAATTAGGGTGTTTGCCGCGACCCCACCCGCAACCGCCAGAGCAGGGTTTTCCGGAGAAACGGATAGAAATTCGGTGATGGCACGGCGAGATTTTTCGACCAGAACGTCGCAGACGGCGGCTTGGAAACTTGCACATAGATCCGCGCGGTCCTGTTGGCGCAACCCCTGGTGTTGTTCGATCAGCTTGTCGCGTTCGCGCAGCACCGCAGTTTTCAAACCAGAGAAACTCATGTCGCAGCCCGGACGAGACAAAAGTGGCCGAGGGAGTGCGAAACGGGTGCCGTCGCCTTTTTCTGCTTCGGCCTGAACGGCAGGGCCACCTGGTTGCGATAGACCAAGGAGGCGCGCCACTTTGTCGAATGCCTCGCCCGGCGCATCATCAATTGTACTTCCAAGGCGTAGGAAGTTGTCAGGCCCGTGGACAATGACGAATTGGCAATGGCCGCCGGAAACAAGCAGCATAAGGTAAGGAAACGAAAGATCATCGGTGAGGCGCGGGGTGAGGGCGTGACCTGCCAGATGATTGACCCCGATCAGAGGTTTCCCAGCGCCTGCTGCCAATCCGCGTGCCGTCATGACACCTGATAAGACGCCGCCGATCAGACCAGGCCCTGCAGTGACCGATATGGCATCAATCTGGGTCAGGTCGACATTTGCCTGTTTTAGTGCCTGTTCCACCGCGACATCTAATTTTTCGGCATGGGCGCGGGCAGCAATTTCGGGGACGACGCCGCCAAAAGCTGCATGGAGTGTTGCTTGGTCGGTCACAACAGATGACAGTATTGCGCGGTCTGACCGGACAACTGCCGCAGCGGTGTCATCGCAGCTGGACTCGATACCAAGAACAATGTCGGTCATGGGTTACCTTGCGTCGTGGTCGTGAGGCAGGTAACACCGGGGCGGCCCTCAGACAAGCGATCACGTCGAGATGACAACTGGCACCGCCACACTGCTTTTGACGCGACCTTTGGCGCAATCCGAGGAGTTCCTGGCGTCCTGCGAAGGTGAACTGGGCGTTCGTGTTCCGGTCGTGATCTCGCCGATTCTTAGAATTTCTGACGTTGGTGAGATTCCGAATCTTGAAAGCTATCAAACGATAATTGTGACGTCCGGGAATGCTGTTGCGAGACTTGGCCGAGAGGGCATTTTGGCTGGTAGGAATGTTGCTTGCGTTGGCGAGAAGACGGCCCAGGCGGCACGGGATCATGGTGCAACAGCACGGGCGCTTGGAGCGGATGTAGAAGCGTTTATTGCCGCCTCGCAGAGCCTTGAAGGTCGTTGTCTGTATCTGCGCGGCCGGCATGTCAGCGTCGATCTGGTCGAACGTTTGGCTGAGATTGGCATCAACTGCGATGAGGTGGCGATATACGACCAGATAGCGCAGCCTATTTCAAAAGCGGCGAGTGTCATCTTATCCGGTGATGTACCGATTGTTGCGCCAATATTTTCGCGCAGATCAGCACAATTGTTAGCGGCGCATTGCCAGGATCGAAAAGGGCTAAGCGTTCTGGCCGTAAGCGATGCGGTGGCCAAAGAATGGACGGGTTCGGGACGAGTTATCGTCGCCGATGAGCCGACTTCCGAAGCAATGTGTGCTGCGACAATTGCATTGCTATAGATGGGTTGCCTTGTTGGGCTGCGTCGCGATGATTAAGCTCTGATATGAAGTAACGGCCCGTAATTCGGGCCATGCGGTAAAGAGGATATCTGGCTTTGGCTCGCACGAAGAATTCGTCTAAAGGCCCGAAAAAAAACGAAGAAACGCATGAAGAAATCGTTGATGGCGACGATAAGAACCAATCGACAAACGAAATACCTAGCGAATCGTCGGACATAGAAGACGCCGTCGTGGTGGTCGAAGAGGCGGAAGACGCTAGTAGCGACAAAAATGTGGAAAGCAGCGAGACAGTGGAACCGCAGCCAGAGAACGGGGCTGCGGAGACTGAAGCTGAAACGGCAAACTCTGAACACGAGGTGCCGGAAGCTCCAACCAGACCTGAAGCTATACCTGCAACTGAAGCCGTCGAAACTGCGGCGAACAGTGGATCTGGGCTTGGGGTCGTTGTTGGCGGTGTGGTTGCGGGCGCGTTGGGATTTTTAATCGGGGCGTTTGCATTGCCGGATCAAGAGATGGCATCTGACCCGGAAGTTGCCGCTAGGCTGTCTGCACAGTCGGACAGAATTGCCGCACTTGGCGCTCGCATTGATGCGTTGCCGGATGCACCGGACAATTCGGGCATCATCGGGGACATTGATGTCTTACGGGTCCAAGTGGCCGGTGTTTCGGATCGGTTGGAACAATTGACAAGCGCAACCGAGGCATTGTCGGCGGAAATTGAAGGAATTGAGTCGCGACCAGCAGTGTTGACGCCCGACGGCGAAGCCGCGTTGGCGCTGCAACTGCGGGATTTCCAGTCGGAATTGGACCGCGTTACCGAGTCCGCTCGTTCCGAGATTGAAGAGGCCAAAGAGCGCGCCAGCCAAATTGAAGCAGACGCGATCAAAGAAGCTGAGCTTTCCAGGCAAAGAGCTGCGATGGCACAGATCATGGCTGCATTGGAAAGCGGAGAGGCTTACAGCGGCGCATTGGTTGAGCTTGGCGATGTGCCAGGCGCGCTGTCGGCCTTTGCCGAAGACGGTGTGCCAACGATGGCCGACCTTCAGGACGCGTTTCCAGAGGGTGCCCGTGAAGTCTTGCGCAACACGCATAGTGTTCCAGATGAAGCCAGCGCGGCTGATCGGGTTACAGCGTTTTTGAAACGTCAAACCAATGCACGCTCGTTGTCACCACGTGATGGTGACGATCCGGACGCGGTTTTGTCTCGTGCAGAGGCCGCATTGAACGATGGTGATATTGCGACCGCAGTTGCTGAAGTTAGTGCACTTCCGGCTGAGGCTCGCGCCCCTATGGAGCTGTGGCTGGCCGATGCGGGTGATCGGTTGGCGGCGACTGACGCTGCCCGAATGCTGTCAGAAGCTTTACAGTAAGGATGATTGATTGATGCTTTGGTCTTTGTCGAGAATTATCCTTTTTGTAGCGCTTGTGGGCGCTGCAGCCTGGGGGGCTGGATATCTGTTGGAAGCCGAAGGCGGAGTGCGCATTTCGGTAGCAGACACTGAGTTTACTCTGGATGCTTTGGTGTCCGTTCTGGCGTTGATTGCGCTTTTGATTGGTCTGTGGATTGCCCTGAAGCTGACGGGGTTTGTGGTTGCTTTCCTTCGGTTCTTGAACGGCGATGAAACTGCGATCACTCGGTATTTTGCCCGAAACCGTGAACGTCGGGGGTATGACACCCTTGCCGAGGGGATGATGGCGTTGGCATCAGGCGATGGTCGCACAGCCTTAAATAAAGCCGAGAAGGCGGAAAGATTTCTTCAACGTCCTGATCTGACAACACTTTTGACGGCTCAGGCAGCTGAGATGTCGGGCGACCGAGCCCGCGCCGAAGTGGCGTATCGCCGTTTATTGAAGGACGACAGGACTCGGTTCGTCGGTGTTCGCGGAATAATGCTGCAAAAGCTCAATGAGGGCGACACGGATATGGCGTTGAAGTTGGCAGGCAAAGCCTTTGCGCTGAAGCCCCGCTCCGAAGAGACGCAAGATATCCTGTTGAAACTGCAGGCCGGTTCCGGCGACTGGACCGGCGCACGCAGCACACTGGGTGCCAAGCTGAAGTATAGTTCGCTACCGCGCGATGTTCACAAGCGACGCGATGCGGTTCTGGCTTTGGGCGAAGCGCGGGACATATTGGACGAAGATAAAACAATCGAGGCGCGAGAGGCGGCAATTACAGCCAATCGCCTTTCCCCAGACCTTATTCCGGCGGGCATCTTGGCGTCGGATGGATATGTCGAACAGGGCAAACCGAAATACGCGACCCGCGTCATCCGCAAAGCCTGGACGGCGTCACCGCACCCGAGTTTGGCAGCGGCGTTTGCGCGCATTCAACCGGACGAAACACCTGCCGAACGGATCAAGCGGTTTCGCGTTTTGACTGCGCAGCACAATGATCATGCGGAAATTAAGATGCTTGAGGCCGAATTGCAGATCGCAGCGGAAGATTTCCCGGCTGCGCGCAAAGCCATGGGGGACTTAGTGGAAACTGATCCGACTATGCGCTCGTTGACGATAATGGCTGCGATTGAGCGAGGGTCTGGTGCCGATGACGTGGTCGTCAAAGGTTGGTTGGCCCGTGCTTTGAATGCCCCGCGAGATCCTCAGTGGGTTTGCGAGAGCTGCGGAACCGTGCATGGCGAATGGCATCCGGTTTGTGGAAATTGTGATGCCTTTGATTCCCTTGACTGGACCCGACCCGCCGAGCAGGCGACATCGATGGTCACAGGGTCGGAGATGCTGCCGTTGATTGTGGGTCAGATAGAATCGCCGCAAGAGCTGGAGGAAACATCAGACGCACCCGCGGATGAAGAGAAAGTAAATAGTTCTGAGGGATCGGATGATCTGACCGCACCGGAACCGGATGATGGACCAGAGCAGGAAAAAATCGAAATCATCGTTGAAGCGAAAACGGCGAAATCTCAGCAGGAGCCGCCGGACTATTCGATTATCGACGCTGGTGTAACAGAAGGTGAAGCTGGGTCGGGCAGGTCGAATTAAGGCTTGAAACGAATGCCATTTGAGGCTGAGAGCATCACTTTCGCGGGCTTGCAGTAGAATTAAAAATGGCTAAACGGTCGCGGCTGTTCGGGCAGTTGCAAGCCGGTGGTTTGCGCTGACGACGGCAAGTCGAGGAAGTATGTTTGGGTCGTATTGCAGGCCAATTGCCGCTGTAGCTCAGATGGTAGAGCACGTCATTCGTAATGATGGGGTCGGAGGTTCGAGTCCTCTCAGCGGCACCAAAACAGACTCGTCGGTCTGTGACACCCCCTAACACTTTGAACGGTAACGCTATTTGCGCGGTTCTAGCCCCCTTAATTCGGTGGTATTGAAGACGGTCTGCAAAGGCCAGTTTGAGGACGGTGCGGCGGAGGGCAATGTGAGCTGTTTCCCAGAGTTTCCAAGGGCTTGCGAGAAATGTGAGGACAGGTTCTAGTTTTTCCTCATACGTTCCGCCTGTTTGGCCAGTTGTTCGGCAAAGATTGTCTGACTTCAGCGCTTATGGTCCAGTTTAGTGCTATTTGATAAGGGAGGGTTTGTTGCTCATCGTAACCACCAAGGAGTGGAGATGAGACAGACATCCGGACGAAAGAGCCACGGCGAGAAGATCGTTAAAGACATCCGCCGCGCTACCCGCAAGCAGTATTCTGCCGAAGAGAAGATCAGGATCGTGCTGGACGGCTTGAAGGGCGAGGATAGTATTGCCGAGCTGTGCCGTCGCGAAGGTATCGCCCAAAGCCTGTATTACAGTTGGTCCAAGGAGTTCCTTGAGGCTGGGAAGAAACGACTGGCCGGTGATACGGCCCGTGCCGCGTCGACGACTGAAGTGAAAGACCTGCGCCGTGAAGCCCGAGAGCTGAAGGAGGTCGTTGCCGAGCAAACCCTTGAACTACGCTTGCTCAAAAAAAGCATGCTCGGGGATGGGGGCGACTAAGAATGAGATATCCTGCATCTGAGAAGATCGAGATTATCCGGCTCGTTGAACGGTCGCACCTGCCGGCCAAACGGACGCTGGACAAGCTGGGCATCCCCAAGACCACGTTCTATCGCTGGTGCGACCGGTATGAGTCCGGTGGCCCCGAGGCATTGGAGGACCGCAGCCCCAAGCCGTCGCGAGTTTGGAACCGCATCCCCGACAAAGTGCGCCAGCGGATCGTCAATCTGGCGCTGAACGAGAGCGAACTATCGCCCCGCGAGTTGGCCGTAAGATTCACCGATGTGGAAAGGTATTTTGTGTCAGAGTCTTCGGTGTATCGCGTCCTCAAAGAACACGATCTGATCACCAGCCCCGCCTATGTCGTTCTGAAAGCAGCCGATGAGTTCAGGGACAAGACGACGGCGTCCAACCAGCTTTGGCAGACTGACTTCACCTATCTCAAGGTCATCGGTTGGGGCTGGTTCTACCTCAGCATGATCCTGGACGACTACAGCAGCTACATCATTGCCTGGAAGCTCTGCACGACGATGAAGACGACAGATGTAACCGACACGCTGGACCTGGCGCTCGAAGCCTCGGATTGCGATCAGGCTACAGTGCTACACAAGCCGCGGTTGCTCAGCGATAATGGCTCAAGTTACGTCTCTGGCGAGTTGGCCGGCAGGCTGGAAGATCGGCAAATGGATCACGTCCGAGGTGCGCCGTATCACCCGCAGACCCAGGGCAAGATAGAGCGTTGGCATCAGACCTTGAAGAACCGCATCTTGCTGGAAAACTATTACTTGCCAGGTGACCTCACGCAGCAGATCGACGCCTTCGTCGACCACTACAACCATCAGCGATATCACGAGAGCCTGCAGAACCTGACGCCCGCTGACGTCTACTTCGGACGCGGTCAAACCATTCTGAAACAACGACAAAGGACCAAACAGAAAACCATCGAAACACGCCGCTTGATTCACCGCAAAACGGCCGAATAATCAAACAATCTAGATGAGCCAGATACTCTCTCATTTCAGGCCGCTCTGAAGACCATTATCTCTGAAGACGGGCATACTAGGCTGCCAATGACCGCAATGTCGATCGATGTAGAAGCTCTGAACGAGGTTATAAAGCGCCGCGAAATATCATTTGTCTAGTCGACCAGACCCGCACTTTCCAGATATCCGACCATCCCTTCGATATTAAGCTCGCGCCAGGCATCGTATTGGCCCCAATCTGAATAGGCGTCCATTGTCACATCGGCTTTCAACTGCTCGATCGATTTGTCGTCTTTCAGGCCGGCCAGCACCGCAGCGCGCAGGCCGGTCATATATTATCCAAGCGCATCCTCAAGATCAGCCTTGGTGCCCACACTGCCATGCCCAGGCGCGAATATTTCGAAGTCGATCGTCAACGCCGTTTCAATTTGGGCAATCCAATCGTCAATATTTGCTCCCCCAAAATTTCGGAATGGAAGGCGTTTTGGCGCCGCTACATCAACGATGAAAGCCACATTCTCGGGGCGGACCACGGTTACAAGCATATGGTTGTCATGCCCACTGCCAAGATTTGTCATCTCGAAAGTCTTGCCGCCAATTTCCATGACATGGGTGTCACTCACGCGCATGTCGGGCACCACCCCGTCAATGGCGTCTGGAGCGTCTTCATGGGCAATCGTCACGGCGTCCGGGTGCGCGTTGCCGCCAGACGCGTGGTCGCCATGACTATGGGAATAGATCAAATGGGTCACTGGCATCTCTGCAACTTCAGAAAGATTGTCGTTCAACCAATTTCCTGCCTCCGAATTGATCGGATCGATGCGCACCGTGCCTTCGGCTGTCGAAACGATCAGTGACATGTGAAAATTGTTCTGGAACAAATACACATCGCCTGCCACGTGGTGGAACTTTCGGGTCGTGTCTTGCGCAAAAGCAGGCAAGGCAAGGGCTGCGCATAACGCCGCAATAGATATAGTCCGTAACATCTTCATCACTCCCTGCGTTGTTTTAAGTAGGGATAGCCTGAAGCAACAGCGGGTATAGGCACAAGAAGTTTGTCAGCACTTATTTGTGAGGACTTGCGGACAGTAGGCGCTGATGGCTACAGCATAAGCGCTTTGTTCACCTTGGCTGCTTTGCTCTGGTACTTAGTAACATCAACCCCACGCTCTGATAGTGCATCGGAAAGTTCAGTTTCGCTAAGCGCCTCGATTGCCTGTTTCGTCATCTTCATGAAATTGATCTTTCGTTTGTATGGCGGGTTTGTTTCACCGAAAAAGCTGCGGTTCTCAAACGTAAATTCGTCGGCGTATTTGCCCATGAAGTATGACAGAAACGTGTTGATACTTGCCCGAATGCGCGGGTCAGCCTCTGATAGGTGCGATGAGGTTTCCAGCGTCTCCAGCATCAGATTGGACCACAGTTCCGCTCCTTTTTCGTTCATCAGTTGCATCGCGTTGTGCGTGTGATGAATGTTCAGCCGGTATTCCGCGCCATGGTAGTAGGGTCCGCCGCCCATTACATCGATCCACATCGATGCTTGTGTGTTGATGTGATGATTGATGCCACCGACACGCTCGAAAACGGACTTGAACCAGTCATCTTGTGTAAAGACGCGCTGATAGAAGCTCTGGACGAGCGCCACGATAGAGCCCTGACCAAGCACAGAGTACAATTGCCAGAACTGGATCGGCTTTGACACTTCACTTGGTGCTGTCAGCGACAGTATTTCCGCCATGCGGTGAGCTTCAGCCGGCAATAAATCCTTGGCCACTGCAGATTGGATGTAATCCCGTTGGATCTTTTCGGTCATATACCCGGGTCGCGTCGGGAACTTGGGAAGGTCAGCGTGTGCCATGTTAATCTTTCGCGGGTTCTCTCACCCCTTGTGATGCAAGGTTTCGTTTCGCCGATGCGGCGCCTTCGATGCCGGACCGATGACGTATGAAAGGAGCCCGTGAGATTCAACCCATGCAACAATTGATGGGCCTAGGGCGAGAAAAGGCAATTCTTCTTAGAGGAGGATTCCAGAAAGATGCTCAGTGGAAGACGGTCGCGACGTTTCGCCGTAAAGCGATCGGCCCAAACCGGCCATTGAACAAAGATCATAACGGCGTGCTCCAGCATTCCGAAAGCCGACGTTCATTGATATTGCCGCATTTCGAGTGCTCAGAGGTCGGCTAAGCGGGACGGAGCCGCCTTTTGCTGCTGCGGTTTTCGCTGGTGCAGCATCCGTTCGCAGGTGCAGCAGCGATCTTTCGGCGGTGCAGCCGACTTCACCAAACCAGCCATTCAACTTGAGCATTGCACGGCAATTTCAAACTGATCTTTCGCTGCGCCTTGGTCGAACTCGTAGGTCGCTGGACAAAACCGACATTCCTTTTTCACTCTTCGCTGACGCAGCAAATAGTCGTCAACGCGGAACGCTTTTCGCTACGATGCCGTTTACTTTACGGAAGCAGCCATGCGATGTCGTTGCGAGGCGCAGAACTGAACTGCTATTTCGCCGCACGCTGCCGGAACCGCTGAAAAGCGGGGCTGTGCACGCCGGATAGCTCAACTATTTGTCGATAACCGGCAAGCGATAATAACGTTCACACCGAACTCGAAGTGAGCGTTCATAAATCAGTGCCTATGCCAAAGTGAGTAAACCTTCCTTGATCAGTTGAGCCGTTAAAGTCGACGCATTTTGAAAATGGTGTGCCTTCAAACCAACGGCCATCGCTCCTTCACAATTGCCCTTGTTGTCATCGACAAAGAGCGTCTCTGAAGCGGTAAGTTCGTTTCTCGAGATGCATAGCTCGAATATCTCTGGGCTTGGTTTGATCAGCCCTTCACGCGCTGACACCAGCACATCGGTCATTCGGTCAACTTGCGGAACTGTTGTTCTTGCAGCCTGAAAACTTTCTTCAGCAGCGTTTGTCAGGCCAAGAACGTTGACGCCGCTGTTGATGAGTTCGTTGACGAGGTTTGGCATACCTTCTACCGGGTCTCGGTGGGCATCCTGCAATTTCGCATAGTATGCATCAAATATGTCAGCGTCATTGGGGTGGTTGTCGGCGACCCACATGAAACCCTCGGCCCAGCTTCGGCCACGATCCTGCTCTGTGTTCCATGCAAAAAACTCAATCTCCTCGAATTTTGCTAACATATCTGACTTGCTTGGAAAAAAATCGGACAGAGCATTATATGGCTCCCAACGTACAAGGACATTTCCGAAATCAAAAATGACGTTCTTTAGCATACGGCAGTTCTTTCGGTGAGCGTAATGAACAGTAGAGGAAGTTACTCAACTGCCAGGAGAGCCTGAACAACGTCACACCCGCCGACGTCTACTTCGGGCGTGACAAAGCCATTCTAAGACAACGGGAAAGGATCAAACGAAAGACGCTCGAAGCGCGGCGCTTGCATCACAGACAGCGCGCCGCATAATAACATCAACCAGACGAGCCAAACTCTTTACTTGTTTAAGCAACTCTTGGTTCCCAAAACCCTGACGACGGACACTGCAGGCTCTCGTGATATCGCTGATGGTTGTAGTGGTCGACGAAGGCGTCGATCTGCTGCGTGAGGTCACCTGGCAAGTAATAGTTTTCCAGCAAGATGCGGTTCTTCAAGGTCTGATGCCAACGCTCTATCTTGCCCTGGGTCTGCGGGTGATACGGCGCACCTCGGACGTGATCCATTTGCCGATCTTCCAGCCTGCCGGCCAACTCGCCAGAGACGTAACTTGAGCCATTATCGCTGAGCAACCGCGGCTTGTGTAGCACTGTAGCCTGATCGCAATCCGAGGCTTCGAGCGCCAGGTCCAGCGTGTCGGTTACATCTGTCGTCTTCATCGTCGTGCAGAGCTTCCAGGCAATGATGTAGCTGCTGTAGTCGTCCAGGATCATGCTGAGGTAGAACCAGCCCCAACCGATGACCTTGAGATAGGTGAAGTCAGTCTGCCAAAGCTGGTTGGACGCCGTCGTCTTGTCCCTGAACTCATCGGCTGCTTTCAGAACGACATAGGCGGGGCTGGTGATCAGATCGTGTTCTTTGAGGACGCGATACACCGAAGACTCTGACACAAAATACCTTTCCACATCGGTGAATCTTACGGCCAACTCGCGGGGCGATAGTTCGCTCTCGTTCAGCGCCAGATTGACGATCCGCTGGCGCACTTTGTCGGGGATGCGGTTCCAAACTCGCGACGGCTTGGGGCTGCGGTCCTCCAATGCCTCGGGGCCACCGGACTCATACCGGTCGCACCAGCGATAGAACGTGGTCTTGGGGATGCCCAGCTTGTCCAGCGTCCGTTTGGCCGGCAGGTGCGACCGTTCAACGAGCCGGATAATCTCGATCTTCTCAGATGCAGGATATCTCATTCTTAGTCGCCCCCATCCCCGAGCATGCTTTTTTTGAGCAAGCGTAGTTCAAGGGTTTGCTCGGCAACGACCTCCTTCAGCTCTCGGGCTTCACGGCGCAGGTCTTTCACTTCAGTCGTCGACGCGGCACGGGCCGTATCACCGGCCAGTCGTTTCTTCCCAGCCTCAAGGAACTCCTTGGACCAACTGTAATACAGGCTTTGGGCGATACCTTCGCGACGGCACAGCTCGGCAATACTATCCTCGCCCTTCAAGCCGTCCAGCACGATCCTGATCTTCTCTTCGGCAGAATACTGCTTGCGGGTAGCGCGGCGGATGTCTTTAACGATCTTCTCGCCGTGGCTCTTTCGTCCGGATGTCTGTCTCATCTCCACTCCTTGGTGGTTACGATGAGCAACAAACCCTCCCTTATCAAATAGCACTAAACTGGACCATAAGCGCTGAAGTCAGACATGGGCTACCGCCCACCGGCCCCCGAATCCATCATCCCGATGGAACCAAGGCCGATCATGTACTAACATTCAAATTGAACCACTTAGGCGGGGCTGATCAGCACCAATTTCCAAAATCCGTGAAGAACTGCCATTGGTTTTGTCGGCAAGGACCCGAGCCAACGATCATTGCGGATCACTGAAATCCATCCACTTACCGGAACGGGGTTTTCGTGCCGTTTGCAGCATTTCGAAAACTAGATTGGCTGGTGTGGACGAAATCTAAACTGAGCTTTGCCGTCGCTAATTGATTCAATCTGCTAGCGATAGCAAGGCAGGCGCCTGATCTCCTTTGGAGTCCCTCGGACGCTAAAAAGGCTTGTCGCAAATCCTTTGTTTTCGGCCATGCCTAGCTGCCTTCTTTATTGCGTCTAAGACTTGGAGGTTTCTAAAACCCTCCTCGGCGGAAACTAAGGGCTGGACGTTGTTTTCTATGACATCGAGAAAGTGCAAGAATTGCTCTTTGACCGGATCTGCAGATTTGACTGACGGCTTTGTCACTTCGATTGGAGACCACCAACTTTGTTTTCCGGGATGCTGCCACAGGCTGAGGTCTGGGACAGAAAGTGACCCTTTGGTGCCTCCCAACATGTAACAAGACATTTCTGTTTTTGGATATGCTGGGTTTTCCCCCGCCGTAAGCTCCCAGCTCCAGGGAGCAACAACAGTGTCAGAGATTGAGACTGTTCCAAGGACACCTGTATCAAATTCCAATATCACCGCGCTGGTGTCTTCTACTTCGTATCCGCGTACAGAATGGCTTTCTGATGCTTGCACCGCCGTTATGTCGCCACAGAAGTGACGGAGCAGATCAATGTCGTGGATCAGGTTGATGAACGTTGGTCCTGCCCCAGCTTGCTTGCGCCACACGACGTTAAAATACTCATCGGGCTTCAACAGCCAAAACTGTGCGTTGACGGTTACCAAACGTCCTATGTTGCCGGACTCGATGGCAGTTTTGGCAGCCTTTACAAATGGACTGTGCCGCCTGTGGTGGCCGACCAGCACCGCCACATTGGATTCGCGTGACAGCTCCACAATCTTAAGAGCGGAATCCGAGCAATCAGCCAGTGGCTTTTCAATAAGTGTCGGGATACCCGCAGTAATAAAGGCAGCGCCATGCCTGTGATGTAATTGGTTCGGGGTGGCAATTATTGCGCCGTCGGGATGATTGAATTTCAGATAGTCGTCGACAGTTTTGAACCATTTAGTATCCGACTTAGAAGCAAGCTCTCTGGCTTCGACAGTCGGGTCGATGATCGCGTCCAGCACCGCGTTGGCCCTTACGATTTCGATGTGCTTCTGGCCAATGAGGCCGGCACCCACTACAGCAATTCGCTTCATTGGTGAGACATGTTCTCTTTCGATAGATGTCGGCGCAGCGCCGCGGTCCTGAATGGTGCGTTCATGGCGCCATATCCGGTATATCCTTGTCCACGCTCAACGATTTCCACAAAAAACCCGCTTGAATGGGGCTGGCTATAAAGTTGATAAAACCGGCGACCGTCTTCCTCGTCATAAAGGATGTTGAACTTTTCGATCCTGGAACGCTCGGCGGCGCTTAGACAAAAGCGGGCGGCAATATCGTCGTAATAATTCGGCGTCATGGGCAGGCTTTCAAAGCCAAACAAGGAAAGTTTTGATGCCGTTTCGAAAATGTCCGCAGTTTCAAAAGCAATGTGCTGAACCGCAGAACCGGATTTGTCCGCTATGAACTGCCCGGCCACGGTACGGTCTGTCTCGACTCCATTAAGCGTCACTCGCAGACCAGCACCAGCATCCGGCGACTCGATAACTTGGCTGCGAACAATTCCACCCGGATCGATCACGTCTACAACCTGTTTCTTCTGAAGATCGAACAAAGACGTATAAAACAGCGACCATGTCAGCATGTCTGAATAGTTCGTGCTTTGTGCGATATGGTCGATACGCGTCAGATTTACTCCAGTCGATTGATCCGTAGGCACACGCTTAAATTCAACATCCCAAACCCGCGACAGCCCGGATGGTTCGTCAACGAAATGCATGACATCGCCGCCAATAGCTTGGATGGCAGGCAGGTCCAATTCGTTCTCACCGGTGGATTGTGCAAAGGGTTCGACGCCCAATGCTTGCGCGCGCGTAATCGTTGCCGGTGCATCATCGACCCTCAGCCCAATATCGCAAACCGAAGTTCCGCGCGCTCTAAAGGATGTGCGCGCGAAACCGCGACGTTCGGTATTGAGAACGATCCTAATGTCGCCCTGACTCCACAAGGACACGGCTTTGTTGATGTGTTGGCCGGTTTGTTGAAATCCGAGCGTGGTCAAAAACGATCCTAAATGCCCAGCTTCTTCGATGCTGGTCGCGAATTCGACAAACTCCACACCATAGACCGCCGCGCGCTTGGGCATTGTCGGCACATTCAATGTGGGCGCAGGTTCACCCAGCACAACGTCGTTCATCAGCGCCATCAGCGAACGGTGACCGTCCTTTGCAATTGCTCGCGCATCGCCGCCCCGAAACTGATCGTTGAATATTTCCAGCGAGATCGGCCCGGAATAACCCGTTGCCACCACGGCTCGCATGAACGCCGCAATGTCCAAATCACCTTCACCGGGCATATTTCGAAGATGGCGCGACCAGTAAAGCAGATCCATTTCGATCAGCGGCGCATCGGCCAATTGAACGAAGAAAATCTTGTTACCCGGAATTGACCGGATGCTTTCTGGCGAAAGTTTGCGACCCAATGTGTGAAAGCTGTCGACGATAATGCCAATGTTGTCATGATCAGCCCTGCGCACAGCCTCCCAAGCGTCGCGGTGATCGTTAATATGGGTGCCCCAAGCCAATGCCTCATACCCAACACGAAGGTCGCGCCGTGCCGCGCGTTCCCCCAACTCGCACAAGTCCGCTGCGGTTCGATCGATGCCGCCCAAGGCTTTCGGATGCACGGTGGAACAAATCAACATCAGGTCGGTTCCAAGTTCCTCCATCACATCGAACTTGCGCTCGGCCCGATCAAAGGCGCGGCTACGATCCGGCTCAGGAAGGCACTCAAAGTCGCGAAACGGTTGAAATAACATGACTTCCAGGCCGTGATCTCGAACCATGTTCCCCACTTCACGCGGGGACTGGTCATAGGCGATGAAGTCCTGCTCAAAAATTTCGATGCCATCGAAATTAGCATCCGAAATTGCGCGGAGCTTCTCGGGAAAATCACCTGAGATGGACACAGTCGCAATCGAGGTCTTCATGGTGTGGTCCTCTTTTGGAGATGCATGGACAATATGAACGGAATGTTTCAACCGGAACTGGCGCAAGCCACTAAGCTCCGGAAACCTTCCGATCAATTAAAAGCTGAAAGCGTGTGTTCGAGGCCTCGTTCGATGTGCAACTGCAAAGTTTCGGTTACCCGATCAACATCTCGATTTAAGGCAGCCTGAAGCATGTCATTGTGTTCGTCGACTGCGTCCTGGCCCCGGTTTTGTAAGACCAGCATCTGGTATCGCAGGTATTTGTCATAAAGCACTGCGTGTAACGAAAGCAGGTTTTTTGACCCGCATGCCTCGATCAGAGCCAGATGGAATTCCCAATCATATCGCTTCCAGTCTTCCTTGCCGCTCGTGTCCCCGGCCAGCAGCTTTACTTCTTTCAGGTGCAATTTGTGGTGCGCCGCAACAAGATTGCCCTCCCAATCCGTATCGCCGTTCGCAACAGACAGCCGCAACGCATGGCATTCGAGAAGCACTCTCAGGCTGGCAATCTCGATCAGATCTTCGCGGGAAACGTCGGTGACGAAAAATCCGCGTTGATCCAGCGCAACGACGAATCCTTCGCTTGCCAACCGGTTCAACGTCTCGCGCAACGTCGACATGCTGGCCGAATAGCGCTCTCGCAGCCCTTCCAGCTTAAGTTTTTTGGAAGGTGCCAAATCCCCAAATATGATGTCACGCTTGATGCGTTGGTAAATTGAGGCGCCAACAGTATTAAGTGAACTTCCCATAGCGTAGTGCCAGAATCCTTCGACCAAATCATTCAATTCATGACAGAAGTGCAGTCAATGATTTGTTCTGTCATTATCCAAAATATCGGACATTTTAGATAATGTCTTGCAAAAATTTTTGAATTCGCACTTATTGGGATGATCGCGCTAAGATGTTCAAATCCATGGGAGGAAAAAATGATCACTAAATTTACTCGCCGCGTCGCTGTCACGTCGCTGGCCGCGCTTAGCCTTACGGCCGGACTCAGCGCTCCTGCATTTGCCGATGGCCATGCAGTCAAACTGCGCATGTCGACGCCAGCTTCGGCGACCGACCAGCGTTCTATCGCTCTGGAAGAAATTTTTGCACCTGCAGTCGCCGAATTCGCGACATACGAGCCGCATTATAACGGCTCGCTGATCGCACAGAACTCCGAGCTTGAAGCAATTGCTTCTGGCGATTTGGAAATGTCGATCACCTCCGCACAGGAACTGACTCAGTTTTTCCCAGAGTTCTCGATTTTCGCGACTGGCTATGTTCATCAGGACGCAGCCCACCAGGTTGCCGTCTTCAACGACGCATTGATGGATCCGTTTAAGCAGAAAGTTGAAGATGAACTCGGCGTCAAACTTCTGAGCGTCATGTATCTTGGCCAACGCCATGTGAACCTGCGCCAGTCTAAAGAAGAACTGACAGTGATGACGCCTGCCGATCTGGCCGGTGTGAACTTGCGGATGCCTGGCACTGATGCTTGGCAGTTCTTGGGCAAAGCCCTTGGCGCCAACCCAACCCCGATGGCATTCACGGAAGTCTATACAGCGCTTTCGACCGGTTCGGTCGACGGACAGGACAACCCACTGCCAACAGTCGTTGACGCCAAATTCTATGAAGTAACCAAGCAGATCATCCTGACGTCGCATCTGGTTGACCTCAACTATGTGGCCTTTTCGAAATCTGTTTGGGACGGTCTAACTGCCGAACAGCAAGCCACTGTCCAATCTGCGGCTAACGCTGCTTCTGAAAGTGGTCGCCAAATCCAGCTCCAGAAAGAAGCCGAACTAGGGGCATTCTTGACCGAGCAAGGTCTGGATATCTATGAACCCGACATGGCGGCTTTCCGCAGCCACGTTCAGTCGATGTATTTGAACACGGACGCGTCGGCTGATTGGCCAGAGGGCGTTCTGGACAAAATTAATAGCCTCGGCAACTGAACTGCACTTTACTCACGGATGATCTGATGAAATCGTTACGCGACTGGATCATCCGTGGAACAGAATTCGTGGCGGCCATGATGATGGCCGCCATGTTCGCCACTTTCATACTTCAGGTTACTGTTCGCTATACAGCGCGCGCCGAATGGATCGCAGAAGCGATCCCTTTCCTTGACCCAAACGGCTACGGCTGGACCTTGGAATTCTGCCTATTGATGTGGGTCTGGATCGTTTTCTGGGGAAATTCTTTCATCGTTCGCCAGCGCGATCATGTGATTTTTGATATCGTTTATACCGGCGTCAGCCCTCAGGTGCGAAAGTGGTTCGCAATCATTGCGGCAGTTGCCATCTGCGTCGGGCTATTATTGTCGGTTGGGCCAACTTGGGAAAAGTTTTACATCCTGCGTCTGAAAAAGACACCGACTTTATCGACTGTTTTCGGCGATTGGGTCCGGGTGCGTCACGTCTATTCAATCTACTTCGCATTCCTGATTATCGTAGCCCTGCGGTACGCTTGGCGAACGAGGGATATCATCCGAAACGGTGCCGAAGCCGAATTGAGCCAATTTGATGAGCTGATCAACACGTCTGGTGAGCAGGCCGAGGATATCAAGAAATGACCCTGGAATTCGGTCTTTGCCTTCTCACATTGTTTGTGATGGCTGGAATTGGCACGCCGATCGCCTATGCGATCCTGCTGGCCTCCTTCGTTTACCTTACAGTCAGCGGTGCCGGTGTCGGTATCGCCGGCAAAGTGTTGATGGATGGGCTTTACAATAGTTTCATCCTTCTTGCCGTGCCGTTGTTCATTGTCGCTGCAAACATCATGAACGCCGGAACCATTTCGGACCGGTTGCTGCGCTTTTGCATAGGCCTTGTCGGTCGCTTCAAAGGTGGAATGGGCCACGTCAATGTCGTTGCCTCGCTGATCTTTTCGGGCATGTCAGGCTCGGCCGTCGCTGATGCTGCGGGCATCGGCAAAATCATCATCGAGATGATGACAAAATCGGGCCACTACACTCGCGGATACGCCGCCGCCATCACTGCCGCATCGGCAACCATCGGCCCGATCATCCCGCCGTCGATACCCATGGTCCTCTACGCGCTGGTCTCAAACACTTCGATTGGATTTCTGTTTCTGGGCGGCATCGTGCCAGGGCTGTTCATGGGTTTCGTGCTGATGGCGATGAACTATTTCATATCGCACCGGCGCGGCTTCCTGACCGAAGATCCGGTGCCTTTACGCGAACTTCCCGCGCTTACGGTAAATGCCTTTCCTGCACTTCTGATGCCTGCGATTTTGCTCTACGGCATCTACGGTGGTGTCACAACGCCAACCGAGGCTGCCGCAGTTGCGGCGTTCTACGCACTTATCCTGGCGGCGGTGTTTTACCGCGCGCTCAGCATCGGCGCTTTCTATCGCATCCTTGTAGAAAGTGCCCGATCTTCGGCCGCAGTTGGCCTTGTTATTGGCGGCGCATTGATCCTGAACTTCGTCGTCGCTTCAGAGAATATACCCGGCATGCTGGCTAATGCCCTGGTCGGCATCGACGTCGAACCGATCGTGTTCCTGCTTGCTGTGAATATTCTGATACTGCTTCTCGGATGTGTGTTGGACGCCACCACGATCATCCTTGTGATCATTCCACTATTCCTGCCGTCGTGCCGCGAACTTGGAATTGACCTGGTGCATTTCGGCGTTGTGGCAGTTGTGAACTGCATGATCGGCCTTATCACGCCGCCCTACGGCATTTTGTTGTTCGTGATCAACGCTGTAACACGCATTCCGCTGGGTGAAATTATTCGCGAAGTCATCCCTTTCCTCGCGGTATTGATTGCTGCATTGCTGGTTCTGATCTTTGTGCCCGACCTCGTGCTTTGGCTGCCGCGCATGTTCGGCTATCTAGGCTGACCTGCCAATGGCAGAATTTCAGAAAAGGATGCTAGGCAACGGCCCTTTCGGGAAAGACCGCCTTGATCGCCGCCAGTTCGTCACCCTCTAAAACCTGCAATGGCGCACGAACATTTCTCCAACTTGCGTCTCCGGTCTTTGATAGCATCGCCTGCTTCAATGCCGGAATGACAGGAACTGAAACGATTAAATCCACTTCGGCCGACAGCGCATTATCCTCGACGTGCGTGCCGAACAATTTCTGCATGCGCCCCGGATACAGGTTCCCCATGCCGCATATGGACCCCGCACCACCCATTGCAGCAGCCCTGTGTAACAAACGTTCGTCCCCAACCAACACCGGTATCTCGCCGCATTCCAACAGCCTGCTTGTATTGTCCCACTGCCCAGCACTGTCCTTGATCGCCAAAATGCGGTCAGGAAATGACCTTTGCAGGCGCTTGACCAGATCGACGGAAATCGGAACATGCGTCACCTGCGGGATATGGTAGATGATAAATTTAGCTTGATGATGCGCTGCCGCGAACAACCGCTCGTGCCAATCAAAAAGCCCGTCATTTCCCAGATTTTTGAAGAAAAACGGCGGCATCAGCAGGAACTTGGTAATGCCAAAGTCAATGCCCTGTTGGACTTGCGCAACAACATCTCCGATGGCAGAGCCACACAAACCAAGGGTGATGGCCTGTTTCGACACACCGCCGACGGTCAAGGCAGAAATCGCTAATGAACGCTCTCCAAATGCAATGGACGCGCCTTCGCCCGTGGTCCCGAATAGCGCAACGCCGTCAGCACCATTTTTCAGCGTTGACTTTGCATGTTCAGAAAACAGCGGCAGGTTCAAACTGCCATCTGCGTGAAACGGCGTCAGTAATGCCGCTGAGATACCAAATTGTGCGATGTTCGTCTCCGTCCGCAGCCACCAGAAACCGCGCTACATTTGCGGTTCATATCAATGGTTGAGAGTTAACCATAGTCGAGACATGTTAGGAATAACATTGGTGCTTGGGTAAGCGCCGGAAAGGATACGACACTGTGCCAAGAATCATTTGCGCGGGCCTCATTGCAGCAGATTTGGTATACGATGTTGCGGCATATCCCGCAAAAGGCACGAAGACCCGGGCAAAGGCGTCCCAAATGATTTCGGGCGGTGGTGCCTTGAACGCAGCATCAGCAATCGCAAGCCTCGGCGGAGACGTAAGTATTGTCGGTACCATTGGCGATGATGAACTAGGGGCGTTCCTGCACAAACTCATGGTCGCTCGCCAGATTGATGACCAGTTTCTTTCCAAGGTTTCCGGCGCTTCAACGTCTCGGTCCGCTATTCTGATTACCCCTGATGGTGAAAGAACAATCATCAACCACCGGGATCCCATTTTGGCGCCAATGAAATTCACATTTCCAGACGGTTTTTTATTCGATGCTGCCCTTGTCGACACGCGGTGGCCCGAAGGGGCAGCCCAGATCGCAAATGCAGCCAGGCAAAAAGGCAAACCGGTTATCGTTGACGCCGAGGCGCCGGTCGCCAAGGCCGAAATTCTGCTCGAATGCGCCAGCCATGTCGTTTTCTCGGAGCAGGGTCTAAATGACTATTGCGGGGGAAGCGACACAGCGGCCCTGAAATTGGCCTTCAAGCGACTTGGAAATTGGTGCGCGGTCACCCGAGGAGCCAATTCCGTATTATGCTATGACGGGAATAGCTTAACTGAAATTCCGACCCTTCCGACCAAGGCAAAAAACACACTTGGGGCGGGTGATGTGTGGCACGGTGCCTTCACGTTGGCACTAGCAAACCAGCTTTCTGAACCCCAGGCAGTTCAATGGGCAAATGCCGCAGCGTCTTTGAAAGTGCGACGACCAATTCCCGATGAAACCCTCCCAACTGCCTCTGAAGTCGCGGTATTGTTAGACTCAGGATCAATTCAATCAACGGAATCTGTGTCGTGATGCGAATCTCCGAACACAAACTAACGTTCAACGGCGCACTCATACCGGATGAACACTTGGGCGAACTGCGAAACGCTGACCTGAACGGGGATCTTGCCGAAAGGGGCTATCTCTTGTTGCGTGGTCTGCATGATCCAGCAGAAGTCGACGCCGCACGTCGCGAGGTGCTTCAACGGCTGTCGGAAGTTGGCGAGGTCAAAGATCCCTTCGAAAAAGGATTGGCGTCCGGCACGTCCAAAAGACACCAAGTCTATCCGACGAACGAGGAACTAGGGTCGTTTTGGCGATCCGTCAGTGAAGGCAAAGCCGTGCGATCCGTCATAAACGGACCCCGCATCATCCAAGCCATGTCCCAGCTCTTTCAAGAACCGGCAAACCATTTTTCATTCGCTTGGCTGCGCGCCATGGCTGCCGGTCGCGCCAGCCCGCTGCATGTTGACCACCCCTACATGAACCGCGGCTCCAAGCGGCTGGTGACGTGCTGGACCCCGCTTTGCCCCATTAGCCTAAGCGACGGTTCTCTATATGTCCTGGAAGGCTCGCACGAATGGTCCGACATTCGCCAACAGTTCGAAGGCCACGACGTGGATCGCGATCCGTCGCGACCCGGACATATCCAAGAGAGCCCCATCAAGCTGGTCCAGCGCAAAGCCAGCAAGTTTCTGACCGCAGAGTTTGAAATGGGTGATTGTCTGGTCTTCGGAATGTTTACCGCCCATGGATCCTTCGACAACAATTCGAAAAATGGTTTGATCCGACTATCGTGCGACACGCGGTTTCAGCCATCGGCAGATCCAATGGATGAAAGATTTAGCGGACCCAATCCGCTCGCCCACAAAGGGCTGGGCTACGGTTGTCTTTCGGCATCGCGGCCATTGACCGAAACCAGCGTCTTGCGCTGAAGCATGAGCGAAACTGTCATGAAGGGAATTGTGCCCAGCCTGAACACGCCCTTCGATGCCGACAACGCTGTGGATCATGGCTCGCTGCGCAGGCTAGTTGATCACACCATCAACGCAGGCTGCGGCGGTATGTTGGGCCTCGCCGTCGCTGGCGAGTATCCGACGTTGTCGCACGATGAAAAGACCGCGATTATCGAGACGGTGGCCGAATCCAACGCCCAACGAATTCCGTTCATCGTCAGCGTCACGGCAGCAAATCTTGATGCAAGCATCGAACTGACGAAAATTGCCAGTTCTGTCGGCGCAGCAGGGATTTGTGTGCAAATGCCTGCCGATCATGACCGACAGAGAAATCTGGGCTTTCTTCAGGAACTAGAAAGCCACGCGCCTAATATTCTGATGGTTCAGGATCTCGATTGGTCAGGCGAGGGATTGCCTCTGGAAGAAATCCTTTATCTTTATGAAAACGTTCGAAATTTTTCCTGGCTGAAGATCGAAACTCAGCGAGCCGGACCAAAGTATTCAGCCGTCAAACAATCCACCAACGCGGCCTTGAACGTTTGCGGCGGTTGGGCTGTGTCGCAATTGATGGATGCGCTGGCACGCGATGTGGACGCGTTCATTCCTACAGGATTAGAGCGAGTCTATGTCGAAATTTACAACATGCATGAACGCGGGGATCATGCCTCGGCCCGTGCACTATTCGATCGCGTGCTACCAATCCTAAATTTCTCAAACCAACATATCGACACCAGCATCCAGTTCTTTAAGCAGCTTAGAAAAGCAGAAGGGATTTTCGACACGCCAAACTGTCGAACAGCAGGCGCCAAATTTGATGCGGTTCAAAAGATCGAAGCTGGTTTTGCCCTCAATTCCGCATTGGAGCTAATTCGTGCGCATCAACCTGGGGCTGCACATGCTTAAATTTTTGAAACCGTCTTGGCTGACGGGGTTTCTCAACGTCGCCCATGACTTGCTCCCAATCTGCGTCAACAACGTCGCCGACATACAGATCCCCCAAACTGTCAAATGCAATACTATGCGGTGACAGAAATTGCCCCGGGCCAAGGCCAGGCCCACGCCGCGCCCCAAGCCGCGATAACAAATTGCTCTGCTGATCAAATACGCTGACAAACGGTCCTAAGTTGGGGAAATTCTGATTCACCTCCAAATACGACGCCAACTCACCGACGACGCAATCAGGACAACTGCCGGGTGTGATCGCCAGGCCGCTGGGCCGGTGCATGTTGTTGATCTGGGCTTCAAAGTTCCCGTATTGATCAAAGACTTGCACCCGAGAGTTTTCTCGGTCCGCAACATAAATCCATCCATCCGGATCGCAACAGATGTTGTGAGGAAGATTGAACTCTCCCGGCCCGGTTCCACAGGTTCCCCAGCTTTTCAATAGCCTGCCATTGGGGTCAAATTTGTGGATGCACGCGTTTTGGTATCCGTCAGACACAAATATATCGCCCGATGGCGCAACAGCCGAATGCGTGCACTTACAAAAAGGCTTGCCGCTCATGGACCCGGACCCAATTCCAGCAGTCCCAATTTCCAAAAGCAGTGTCCCATCAAGGGTGAATTTCCGAACAGTATGATCGAAATTATCTGTCAGATAGATGAATTGGTCCGGCCCGATGGATGCTCCGTGCGGATTGGAAAAAACTCCATGTCCCCATGTCGACAACACGTCACCAGATTGGCTCAGAACCACGACAGGATCGCGCCCACGATTGAACAGATAAACCTGGTCCCTGGCGTCCACAGCAACGCCTGCAACATCGCCCAGTGCGACATCCGTCGGTAACTGCGCCCATTCCGGCATCGGGTCGTAAGTATAGTGGGCATTGCCCAATATTTCGGCCATTCAAACCTCTTGCTGCCCATTTGTCTGCATGCACTGTGGGTGCAAAGTTACTCCATTTTAACCCCTGAATAACCTTTCGTTACACATACCTGGCTCGCAGAAAGAGGCGGAACCCCTTGCCTATCACGCGGAACAGACTTATCGGCCCATTCCCAGGCAAAGCTGAGCGCGATTGCCCGCCAACTCAACGAGCGGCCCCGCAAGACCTTGCAATATCAAACACCGGCAGAGAAGTTCGCTGAGAGTGTTGCGGCGATCAGTTGAAACCGCCGCGTATTAGTGATTTCGCTTTGCGACTTCAGCGAAGGTCCACTTCCTGCCCATTCTGTGAGAAAACGACTTTTTTGCTAGCGCGGCAAGTGACGTCTGAATGGGTGCGCAAGCACATTTCTGATCAGACTTTGCGTGTTTGCTGCGGTGCATGAATAACCCTTACCAGTTTGCGGAAGTTCTGGGCGATGGCAGCAGGGGTATTTGCCGATTGCGCCAAAATTGCGACGTGGTCACAGTCTACCGCGACTAAGAATCTCGCCTGAGATTGACATTGGTCATCTCGACCTTCCGTCGGAACCTCATAGGATATAGTAGCGCCGTTATCCTTAGCGTTTGGTGGGCTAGGAAAAAGACATAGGTATTGTCTCACCGGACTGCGATGCTATGCGGCGAGATATCCTTACGATCGTCAATCTCGGATCACTGTGAATGCTATGTGAAAGCCAACCCAGGGCATATTGCGAGACTTGCGAGACACGAAACACCTAATCCAGTGAATTTATGATATTTCAGTGGTGAGCCGTGCAGGATTCGAACCTGCGACCCACTGATTAAAAGTCAGTTGCTCTACCAACTGAGCTAACGGCCCACTCGGGCGCCGGATGTAACGACCAGAGACAGATGCGTCAAGGGCAAAACCACAACGCAGAGGCGCATTTAAATTCAATTCGTTGAACGCCAACTTGACTCCTAAGGACCAGCCGGAAAGGCTGCGTCGGACCCTGAAATAAAAGGACTGTCATGATCCGTGTTCTTGCCGCCGCACTTGTTGCGCTTGGTCTTGCTGCATGCGGGGCGCAGGATAGTACATTGATGGTTAGCCCTGAAGCCGAGCATTTGGGCGGAAATCTGTATATCGAAACCTTTGAAGACGGCAGTCAAGCATTGATTCTTGATGGAATGATTACACCTGAGACAGCTTTTTGGTTTCGGCAGCTGACCAAAAACAGTGAGGTCGCAGGACTGCTCATTATGCAAAGCCCTGGTGGACTGCTCCTTGCCGGTCAAGATATCGGCGACTTAATCGATAAGAACGGAATCAACACACTAGTAGTTTCCTCATGCATTTCGGCTTGCGTTGATGTATTTATTGCTGGGAAAGAGCGAAGCATCACAGAAACTGGGTTTTTGGGACTACACGCCTCGTCAGAACCTGAAGTTGGCGAGGGGCTGACAGCACCATATTGGCGCGACCATGGCCTTGCGCACGTTCAAAAGGCTTTCAGTAAAGTCCCGTATGATGACATCTGGATCATGGACGCCGAACGCGCGGTCGAGCTTCGCCTAGCAACAGAGATCCTTCGTTAACACTTCGTTAAGTCTGCGCCCTTTCAAGGGCAATTATTCCACGCTATATGGCGCGACATGAGCCGTAACACATCAGATACCGGCCTGCCCTTCATGAAGATGCATGGGCTTGGCAACGACTTTGTCGTCATCGACGGCCGCGAAAGCGGTGTCTCGATTTCGGCTGCGCTGGCGCAGGCATTGGGTGACCGGCATCGTGGCGTTGGGTTTGATCAGCTTGCGCTGATTGAGAATGACGAAACGGCGGACGCGAAGCTGACGTTTTATAATGCCGATGGTTCGGAATCTGCTGCTTGCGGCAATGCCACGCGCTGTGTTGCTCACCACCTTATGTCCGGCAATGGTAAAGACCGGTTAATCTTGCGCACGGTGCGTGGTCTGCTGCCATGTGAAGACATGGGCGACGGGTTGACGCGGGTGAATATGGGCGTGCCGATGCTGGAATGGGATCAGGTGCCGCTGGCCCATGAAACCGACACATTGCATTTGCCGATTGATGGTGACCCGGTGGCGACGGGCATGGGTAACCCGCACTGCACGTTCTTTGTGGACGATGTCGAGGCCGTCGATCTGGCGGCGCGGGGCGCGGTTCTTGAGCATCACCCGCTTTATCCTGAGCGCACGAATGTGCAGTTCGCTAGCGTAATTGGCCGGGATCATCTGCGTATGCGGGTTTGGGAACGTGGCGTTGGCGTCACGCTTGCGTCCGGATCATCGTCTTGTGCCGTTGGAGTTTCGGCGGCGCGGCGCGGTCTTACCGGGCGCAAAGTGACGATTGACCTGGATGGCGGGCGTATCTGGATTGACTGGGCCGAAGATGGGGTCTGGATGACCGGGCCGACGGCCCATGTATTTGACGGCTATTTGACGCCTGAATTTCTGGACGCGTTTTAATGGACCGGAAAGTACCGCAGTTCACGACGCTTGGCTGTCGTTTGAATGCTTATGAATCCGAGGCCATGCGCGAAATGGCGGATGCCGCTGGACTGTCGGACGCGGTGATTGTGAATACTTGCGCGGTGACAGCCGAGGCGGTTCGGAAATCGCAGAAGGAAATCCGGCGGCTACGACGCGAGAACCCGACATCGCGGGTGATTGTCACCGGCTGCGCTGCACAGACGGAGCCGGAGCGTTTCGAAGCGATGCCTGAAGTTGATTTGATTCTTGGCAACACTGAAAAAATGACCCCGGCTACCTGGATCAAAGCCGCTGATTTCATTGGTGAAACCGAGCGGGTTCAGGTGGACGACATAATGTCTGTTACCGAAACCGCCGGGCATCTGATCGACGGATTTGGCCGCCATCGTGCTTATGTTCAGGTACAGAACGGCTGCGATCATCGCTGCACGTTTTGCATTATTCCTTATGGTCGCGGCAACTCGCGATCGGTGGCTGCCGGAGTTGTCGTCGATCAGATAAAGCGGTTGGTGGATCGCGGGTTTAATGAGGTGGTGCTGACCGGCGTTGATCTGACATCCTGGGGTGCGGATTTGCCGGGGGAGCCGAAACTGGGCGATCTGGTGCGGCGCATATTGAAATTGGTGCCCGATTTGCCGCGATTGCGGATTTCTTCCATTGATTCCATCGAGGTAGATGAAGCCTTAATGGAGGCGATTGCCACCGAAGCGCGTTTGATGCCGCATTTGCATCTGTCGTTGCAAGCGGGTGACGACATGATCCTGAAGCGCATGAAGCGGCGTCATCTGCGTGACGATGCGATCCGGTTCTGTGAAGACGCAAAGCGGCTTCGGCCCGAGATGACGTTTGGCGCTGATATCATTGCCGGGTTTCCGACCGAGACTGAGGTGATGTTCGCTAACTCGTTGAAATTAGTTGAAGAATGTTCGCTGACCTGGCTCCATGTTTTCCCTTATTCGCCGCGTCCTGGCACGCCCGCTGCGCGGATGCCGCAGGTGAATGGGAAGACGATCAAGGAGCGTGCGGCGCGGCTGCGAAGCGTCGGGGACGCGGCAGTTTCCGAGTACCTGGGTGGACTTGTTGGTTCTCAAGCTGTTGTTTTGGTTGAAGGTTCTCGGATGGGGCGTACCGAGAGCTTCGCCGAAGTTTTATTCGACTGTGACCAGCCTGAGGGGGCTTTGGTGACCGCCCGTTTGACGAATGTGGTGGGTCAGTCCTTGCAGGGTGTTGCGCTCTGATCTCGTAAAATTCGCGTCAAAACGCCTGTCTGTATCGTGTCGGTATTACGTCGGTATTGCGTCGGTGGACCCGAACGGTGGGTTCAGGGAGCATTAACTTCTTGATTACGCGCTTCCACATTTCATGACCAATTCGTTTGCCTCTGGCAAACGATCCGCCGGGGGGCTTGCCCCCCGGTCCCCCCAAAGTATTTAGAGACAGAAGAAGGTCATTGATTTGGGAGGACATTTGAGATGCAGCTTTTTCATAATTCAGCTTCACCATTTTGCCGGAAGGTCGATGTTGTGCTGCGCGAAACCGGTCAGCGAGATGATGTCGAGGATATCCATGCATCTGGTCAGGTGGCGGGATCGATGCCGACGAAGGCTAACCCCATTGGCAAGATCCCGACGTTGCTGCGCGACGATGGCCCTGCTCTTTATGACAGCCGGGTAATATGCCGGTTCCTGGATGATCGTTCCTAGGCGGGGCTTTATCCTGAAACCCGGCTTTGGGAAGTTTTGACGTTGGAGGCCACTGCGGATGGGATTCTGGAAGCGGCGCTGGCAATGGTCTATGAATATCGGCTTCGACCGGAGGGCATGCGGGTTGAGGCAATTGTCGAAAGTCAGTGGGAAAAGATAGTCCGGGCGGTGGACGCGCTGGAAGGGCGCTGGATCAGTCATCTGAACGGCCCACTGACCATGGGGCAGATCGCTGTTGCCTGTGCGCTGGGCTATCTGGATTTCCGTCTGGGCGACCGGGACTGGCGCGGCAATTGCCCCGAGTTGGCGGCCTGGTTTGCCGTCTTTGAGGACCGCCCGTCGATGCAGGCAACATTGCCGGCCGGCTAGTCGATGATTCTCTTGCCAGATCATGCGATTGTCGGCGCATAGGGCAAATTTCTGTAATTTCAGCCCACAAAGTCCGAGGTGCGCGGGATTGTCCGCTGGACGGTCCTGAAACAGACCGTTATCACCGCCTTTAACGAGCCGGAATCCCATCCGGCTCTGACGTGTTGGGCCAAGTGCCCCTAACTGAAATGGAGAAACTCGTGTCGCACGCAGATGATCACGAAGGCACCCGCCGGGATTTCCTCTATTATGCTACCGCCGGGGCCGGAACGGTTGCCGCTGGTGCCGCTGTCTGGCCGCTGGTTCATCAGATGAACCCTTCGGCGGATGTTCAGGCGCTGTCGTCCATCCGGGTTGATGTTGGCGGGGTCGCACCTGGCACGCAGCTGACGGTGAAATGGCTTGGTAAGCCGGTCTTTATTCGCCGCCGGACAGAAGATGAAATCAGCGCCGCGCGCGAAGTCGATCTGAGCACTTTGCCGGATAACGTCGCCCGTAACGACAACATCGACGAAAGTGCCGATGCTGCTGATGAAAACCGGTCGCTGGACGAAAGCGGAGAGTGGCTGGTTCAGATGGGAGTCTGCACCCACCTTGGCTGTGTGCCTTTGGGGGATGCTGGCGAGTTTGGCGGCTGGTTCTGCCCGTGCCACGGGTCGCACTACGACACGTCGGGGCGCATTCGCAAAGGCCCTGCGCCCGAGAACCTTCCGGTTCCGGCTGCAGTGTTCGCCGACGACACAACCATCGTGCTGGGATAAGGGAGAACAAGATGGCCGGAATTCCACACGACCACTATGAACCAAAGACCGGTGCCGAGAAGTGGCTGCACAGCCGCTTGCCTATCGTTGGTTTGCTTTATGATACACTGATGATCCCCACGCCCAAGAACCTGAACTGGATGTGGATCTGGGGCATCATCCTGACCTTCTGCCTTGTGTTGCAGATTGTGACCGGCATCGTGCTGGTGATGCACTATACACCACATGCTGACATGGCGTTTGCTTCGATTGAGCACATCATGCGCAACGTGAATGGCGGACATATGCTGCGGTATATTCACATGAATGGCGCGTCGCTGTTCTTTGTTGCAGTCTATGCCCACATCTTCCGTGGCCTTTACTATGGCTCTTACAAGTCACCGCGCGAGATCACATGGATTATCGGCGTGCTTATCTTTGTTGTGATGATGGCCACCGGCTTTATGGGCTATGTCCTGCCTTGGGGGCAGATGAGCTTCTGGGGCGCGACGGTTATCACCGGTCTTTTTGGTGCGATCCCATTCATTGGCGAGCCGATCCAAACCTGGCTTCTTGGCGGGCCAGCGGTGGACAACGCCACGCTGAACCGTTTCTTCAGCCTGCACTATCTGCTGCCCTTCCTGCTGGTCGGTCTTGTGGCGGTGCACATCTGGGCCTTCCACACAACGGGCAACAACAACCCGACAGGTGTTGAAGTTCGGCGTGGGTCGAAGGAAGAGGTCGAGAAGGACACTGTTCCGTTCTGGCCATATTACGTTATCAAGGATGTTTTCGCGCTGGTTGTGATCCTGGCAGTCTTCTTTGCCGTGGTTGGGTTTATGCCCAACTATCTGGGCCACCCCGATAACTATATCGAAGCGAACCCTCTGGTGACACCGGCGCACATCGTTCCGGAATGGTACTTCCTGCCGTTTTACGCTATCCTGCGCGCCTTCACCGGCGAAGTCTGGGTTGTGCAGATTGCGTCGTTCTTCACCGGCGGCATCATTGATGCGAAGTTCTTCGGTGTTCTGGCAATGTTTGGTGCGATTGCCATTATGGCACTGGTGCCATGGCTGGATACATCGGCTGTTCGCTCGGGTCGGTATCGCCCAATGTTCAAGTGGTGGTTCTGGATTTTGGTGTTCGACTTTTTCTTCCTGATGTGGCTGGGCGCCCAACCCGCAGAAGAACCCTATGCCAGTTTCGCGTTGATCGGGTCTGCTTATTGGTTCGGTTATTTCCTGGTTATCCTGCCTCTGTTGGGTGTGATCGAGAAACCGCTGCCGCAGCCTGAAACCATTGAAGCCGACTTCGAGGCCCATAAGGCGAAAGCCAATGGTGCATCGGGCGACGCTGACGCAACTCCGGCGGAGTGAAAGGAACAATGACAATGATCCGTAAGATCACACTTTCCGCTTTCGTCGCGCTGGGCCTTGTGGCCGGTGGTGTGGCACACGCTGCCGGAGCCGGTGGCCATGTTGAGGATGTTGATTTCTCGTTCGAGGGACCGTTTGGCACCTTTGACCAGATGCAGCTTCAGCGCGGGCTTCAGGTTTACACCGAAGTTTGTTCGGCCTGTCACGGGTTGCAGTATGTGCCGTTGCGCACGCTGGGTGATAAAGGTGGACCACATCTGCCGGTAGATCAGGTGCGGGCTTACTCCGAGTTCTGGGAGGTCTTTGATCCTGAGATTGACGATTTCCGCACGGCAAAGCCGACCGATCATTTTCCGGGTTCTTCACTGGACAATGCGCCGGACCTTAGCCTGATGGCCAAAGCGCGCGCGGGTTTCCATGGGCCTTATGGCCTGGGGATCAACCAGTTCTTCAAGGGCATGGGTGGACCGGAGTACATCGTTTCGCTGCTGACTCATTACACCGGCAAGGAAAAGACCGAAGCCGGTGCCACACTTTACGGAAACGAAACGTTCCCCGGTGGCTATATCTCTATGGGTCCGCCGTTGTTTGAAGATGGTGTGGAGTATGAAGACGGCACGCCAGCAACCATCGAGCAGCAAGCCGAGGATGTCGCTGCATTCCTGATGTGGACAGCGGAACCAAAGCAGAATGCTCGCAAGGAAGTCGGCTTTATTGCTGTATTGTTCCTGATTATTCTCAGCGTATTGCTGTATCTGACCAACAAGCGCATCTGGGCACCGATCAAGAAGGGCAAGGCGACGCCTGCTGAGTGATCGACCTCTTGAGAAGAAAAAGACGCGCTCAGAAATGGGCGCGTTTTTTTGTGCGTGAACGGAGACTGATATGCAGATTAGACCAGTTGGTCATGCCGATATCAAGGCGATCTACGAAATTTCACTGGCCACAGGCGATGCGGGCAAAGATGCCCGGTCTTTACACAATTTTCCGAACCTGATTGGCGAGATCTATTCGGCGCCCTATGCGATATTGGAACCTGAGCGCGCATTCGTGGTTGAAGATAAACTCGGCGTCGCAGGGTTTGTGCTGGGCACAGCTGATACCCGTGGGTTTGAGGCACAGCTGGATCGCGATTGGTGGCCTGCGGTTCGCCGAAGGTGCCCTGAGCCGGATGCCGGCGATTCCGCCCAGACCGAAGAAGATCGCCGACGCCTTGAGAAAATTCACGACTATCCGCCCATCCCGGAATGGGTGGTGACCGACTACCCGGCTCATATGCATATGAACCTTCTTACGCGAGCAAGGGGTCAGGGCGTGGGGCGTGCGCTGTTTCAGCGGTTTGTGTCCACGCTTACCTCAGAGGAAAGGCGCAAACTGCACATTCAGACCAACAAGCCAAATCTTGGTGGCATCGCGTTCTGGAAGGCGATGGGATTTCGGCCCTTGGATATGACAGACGGTGATCACGTCTGGATGGGCCTGGTCGAAACTTGAAGTCAACCGCCTGAGGTGGGGCGCGTTTTTTTATTACCAAAATGCGGGGTCTATAATTTGATCAAATTATTGCTTGCCCGGCCTAACTGCCCCGGATAATGTCCGGACGATCCAAATTCTTCGGTGTTTCATGCGTATCGGCATTCTGACATGTGGCCATTTCGTCAAAGCCGACGGGGTGCCACACCGCGACTATGACCAGCTTTACAGCGATATGCTGGCGGGCCACGGGCTGACGTTCGAAAACTGGGACGTGGTTGATATGGACTTCCCGGGTTCGATCCATGACGCCGAGGGCTGGCTTTTGTCGGGTAGCCGGCATGGTGCCTATGAAGAACTGCCGTTCATTCCCAAGTTGGAAGAATTCGTCCGCAGCGCCTATGCTGCCAAAGTTCCGATGGTTGGAGTCTGTTTTGGGCATCAGGTCATGGCTCAGGCATTGGGCGGAACTGTTGAAAAATTCAAAGGCGGTTGGTCGGCCGGTCTGGAAACTTATGACTTTGACGACGGCCCAATGCGCCTGAACGCTTGGCATCAAGATCAGGTCATAAAGGCGCCGCCCAAGGCGACGACCATTGCCAGCACCGATTTTTGTGAACACGCCGCTTTTGTTTACGAAGGCCCCGCCTTTTCCGTACAGCCCCATCCCGAGTTCGAAGATGGCGAGTTGGTGACGTTGTTGGATATCCGCGCGCCGGGGGTCGTGCCTGACCCGCTCATTGCCGATGCCAAGGGGCATATCGGACACGGCAATGACAACGCGGCGATGGCCAAACGCATCGCTGACTTTTTTAAAGAGGCCAAAGATGACGGACTGGCTAAAGAGCACACCTGAGGCGACACGGACCTATCTTGAAGGACACAGGCTGGACGAGGTCGAGTGTGTGATCCCTGATCTAAGCGGGATTGCACGGGGCAAAGCGATGCCCGCATCGAAGTTCGCGACGCAATCCGAGTTTTTCCTACCGAACTCGATCTTCTTTCAGACCATCACCGGTGGCTGGGGTGAAGCCGCGGGCGATGAAGGCTTTACCGAACCTGACATGACGCTGAAGCCGGATTACTCGGCCACACGCGCCGCGCCCTGGACCGCCGACTGGACCGTGCAGGTCATCCACGATGCGTTTACCCGCGAAGGTGATCCGGTGCCGTTCGCGCCGCGCAATGTCCTGCGCCGGGTGGTGGAGTTGTATAACGCCAAGGGTTGGACGCCGATCGTCGCGCCCGAGATGGAATTCTATCTGGTCGCGCCCAATATCAACCCTGCTGAATCAGTGAAAGCCATGGTTGGCCGGTCCGGGCGACCAGCGGCGGCGCGACAGGCCTATTCGATTTCTGCGGTGGACGAGTTTGGCCCTGTAATTGATGACATCTATGACTTTGCCGAGGCGCAGGGTTTCGAAATTGACGGGATCACGCAGGAAGGCGGGGCCGGACAGCTTGAGATTAACATGCGCCACGGTGATCCAATCAAGCTGGCGGACGAAGTCTTCTTCTTCAAGCGTCTGATCCGCGAGGCCGCATTGCGTCACGACTGCTTTGCAACCTTTATGGCCAAGCCAATTGAGGGTGAGCCGGGCTCGGCGATGCACATTCATCATTCGGTGATTGATACGGCGACAGGAAAAAATATCTTTTCTGCGGATGATGGCTCTGAGACGGCAGAGTTTGCGCATTTCATCGGTGGGATGCAGCGATACATTCCGGCTGCAACGCCAATGTTCGCACCTTACGTCAATTCCTATCGCCGGTACGTCAAAGACCACGCGGCCCCGATCAATCTGGAATGGGCGCGCGACAACCGCACAACGGCGATCCGGGTTCCGATTTCAGGACCGCAGGCGCGGCGGGTTGAGAACCGTTTGCCGGGGATGGATTGCAATCCCTATCTTGGCATCGCGGCGTCACTGGCCTGTGGCTATCTGGGCATGGTTGAAGGCATCGCGCCGAAAGATGAGTTTAAGGGCGATGCCTATGATGCAGACGAGGAAATTCCCCGCGATATCTATACCGCGTTGGACGGGTTCGCAGCGGCGACGTCGTTTCGACAGGCTTTGGGTGAAGAGTTCGCGACGGTCTATGAGATTGTGAAGCTGGCGGAATACGAAGAGTTTTTGCAAGTGATCAGCCCCTGGGAACGGGAACATCTGTTGTTGAATGTTTAGGGTTCGCCTTCTTTGAAGGCGACCCGCCGGGGCTTTGCCCCGGACCCCAGAGTGTTTTCAATCAGAAGAAGGACAAACGGCGTGAACCCCCTGTATCGAAATGACGCGCCCGGATCTTATCCCGACAGTTGGTATGCGGCCTCTGCGGAATTGGGGTCAGAGCGACCGGCATTGGACGGCGATATTCAGGTAGATGTGGCCGTTGTCGGGGCTAGGGTTTACCGGGCTTTCGACAGCTTTGCATGCGGCTGCCAAGGGGTTGAGCGTTGTGGTGGTTGAAGCCCATCGGGTTGGGTTTGGGGCCTCAGGGCGGAATGGCGGTCAGGTCGGGACCGGCTGGAATAAGGACCAGCAGTGGTTGGAGAAAAAGCTGGGGCGCGAGGATGCGCGCGCACTTTGGGACGTGACGGTTGAGGCCAAGGCGTTGACGCGAGCATTGGCGGCAGAACATGCGCCGGATGCGGTCTATCAGCCCGGGGTTTTGCAGGGCGAGTGGACGGATGCAGGGGCGGATGATGCGAGGGCTTATGGAGATTGGCTGCGCGAGGCTTATGGCTATGAGACCGAGTATCTGGATCGCGATGCGTTTTTGGCGGTGTGTCCGTCGGAAGTGTATCGCGGCGGGTTGTTGGACTGGGATGCAGGGCACATTCATCCGTTACGCTATGTTTTGGGCTTAGCGCGGGGAGCCGAAGCGGCAGGCGCGCGGATCTATGAGCGGACCGAGGCGTTGTCAGTGGATGAGGGTTTGGTACGCACCGGGAACGGCACGATCCGCGCGGGGCATGTGGTTTTGGCCGGGAACGGATATCTGCCGGGGATTGCACCGAAGGTGGCGGCGCGGGTGATGCCGATCAATTCGTTCATTGCCGCGACCGAACCGCTTGGCGATCTGGCCGATGCCGTTTTGCGCAAAGATATCGCGGTGGCGGATGACCGGTTTGTGGTGAATTACTTCAGGCTGAGCGAGGATAAGCGGCTGCTGTTTGGCGGGCGCGAAAGCTATTCGCTCGGCTTCCCGACCGATCCGCTGCCCGCGTTGCGCAAGCGCATGGAGCGGCTGTTTCCGGCTCTGAGCGGCGTAGGGATCGACTATCATTGGGGTGGCACTTTGGGGATCACCATGTCGCGCCTGCCAATGGTGCGCGCCATCGGGCCAAAGACAATTGCCGCCGGGGGATTCTCGGGTCATGGCGTGGCGATTACCGGCTTGGTGGGTAAGATCATTGCCGAGGCGATTGCCGGTCAGGCGGGGCAGTTAGAGTTGCTCTCAAAACTGCCGGTAGGGCCGTTTCCAGGTGGCAGGCACGCCCGGATGCCATTGTTAACGCTGGGGATGACGTGGTTTTCGCTGCGCGACCGGCTGGGGATTTAGGGTTTGAACAGGCGGTGGAAAAGCCACGCTGGCATGAAGCGGGTGGCGCGGAACAGCATTGCGAACAGGCGCGGATAGCTTTTGACGAAGGCGTCATCGTTCATGTGTTCGACGAATTCGCGGGCGGCGATTTCCGGCTCCATGATGAAGGGCATGTTGAAGTCGTTCTTCTCGGTCAGGCGGGTTTTGACGAAGCCGGGGTTGATCAATTGCACGTCGATGCCTGTGTCGCACAGATCTGCAAAAAGGCTTTCAGCCAGGGACATTATTCCGGCTTTTGACGCCCCGTAACCGATGGCTCCGGGAAGGCCGCGAAAACCGGAAAGCGAACCGGTTAGCACGATATGACCCGCATCGCGCGCGGTCATTTCCGGGACGACGTGACCCAATATGCGAGCGGCCCCGGTTAGGTTGATGTCCAGCATTTTGACCGCGCCGTCGGCGTTCCAGTCGCGTGCAGAGATGGGCCAATAGACACCGGCAAGGTAAACGATGCCGTCGATATGACCTGCCTGCGCGAAGGCGCGCGCTACGCTGTCATCGCTGGCAACGTCCATGGGCAAGACCTGCGATTTGCCCGGCAATTCCGCCGCCAGTTCCTGCAAGGCATCTTCGCTACGGGCGCTGAGGATCACTTCAGCGCCCATCTGGCTGATCTGCTGTGCGACCGCGCGTCCAAGTCCCGCTGATGCGCCGACAATCCAGTAGCGCTTGCCTTGCCAATCTCTCACGCGGCATCCCTTCGAATGGCTTCAGCCGGGTCCAAAGGGCGCATCGTAGCGACCAACTCGCCAACCTTGATGCCGAATTTGCGGAACTGGCTGCGGTTGATGATGGTGCCGTTTTCGACCAGATACATCCAGTCGACCACGTCCAACTGGTGGCTTCCGGCGCTTTCGGGAAGCTGAATGCGGTACTTCAGACAAACACCCGAACCAGCCTGCTGACCCGTCCCTGCGCCAACCAGATCAGCGGCATTTGCGATGATCTTACCATTCTCGTCCAGCGTCAGGTGCCATTCGCGGTTCTGGGTGGTGCCGCTGTCATAGCGGAAGCGCTCGGTCATGCGACCGGTATTACCCTCCCATTCGGCGTGGAACTCGGCCACGAAGCGAGACGAAACGCGCCCGGTTGGCCCGAAGATCACGCCTTCGCAGGCGATTGCGCCGTTCAGGTGCTGTTTGATGTCAAATGTCGGCTGATCGACGGTGTAGTCACCCGGCGTTTGTGCGCCGAAATCGAGTAGTCTGGCGCGGGCCGTGACGGCTGCGATCACAAGCGCGGCGCCTATCAGTAATCCAAGTATCAGTTCCATGGTTTCAAGCCTCTTGCAGGGCCGGTCTGGCCGTTGGGGTCTCCAACGGCGTCAGCGCCAAAAGTGTCAGGGCGACAAGCTTCAGGGCGCAGGGCAGAACGGCATACATCAATGTCAGTGTGGTGAGGGCGCTGATTGGCGCAGGGTTGGTGCCGGAAGGAAAACCGGCGACCTCGAGCACGGGCAGCAGGGTGATTGCTGCGAACGCGAGGGTGAATTTCGTAACGAAAGACCACAGGCCGAAACCTTCGGCGGCGGCGGGGGCGATTGTTGCCAATCGGCGGGCGAAAATGGCGGGCAACAAGGTCATATCCGCACCAAGGGCTGCACCGGAGGCGATGCAGATCACCGCGAAGGCCATTGCGTCGCCGGTGCCCAGAAAAGCCGCGCCGCCAAATGAAATTATGGCCAGCGCCATGCCCGCCATCAGCGCGGGCTTTGCCCCGATGATTGAGGCGATACGGCCCCAGATCGGGGCGGAGGCGGCTGCGGAAAGGAAGAACAACAGCAGAAGCGGACCTTCCCAACCGGGCGCGCCAAGGCGGCTTTCGACGAAGAAAAGGAACAGGGTCGAGGTGACTGCGACGGGTGTAGCGTTCAGCAACGCGATCAGCAGAAGGCGGCGTGCCAGCGGGTCGCGCAGGATGGGGGCGATGCTGGTTTCGCTAGTGGCAACGCCATCCTGCCATTCGGACCGCATAGCGATTAGAGCAAGGGCAACTGCGCCCGCGAACAACCCGGCAAACAGCGCGAAGGGGCTGTCCGAAGTGCTGAGCAGGAGGATCGGCAGAACCGCCGCAGCCGAGATGCCCAGAAGCGATCCTGTTTCGCGCCAGGTGGCAAGCCGAACGTGTCCGTCGGCACCCAGATCATCCGCCTTTTGCACACCCTGCGCATAGAATGTGATCGTCAAAAAGCTGAAGGCCGAGAACAACAGCGCTAGAGTAATCGCGAACCACAAAAGCGGCGGCACCGGTGGCGCAATGGCAAAAAGGCCAACCATGGCCAATGCCATTACGCCTCCCACCACCAATACCGCCGCACCCCTTACGGGTTCCAATTTGCGGGAAAGCCAGCCCAGAACGGGGTCTTGCACAACATCCAACAGGCGCAGACCAAACAGAACCGCGCCCAGCGCCGCAAGGCTAACGCCGTATTCGTCGACGAAGTACTTCGGCGCGTGGATATAGATCGGCAGGCCTGCGGCCGCCAAAACCGCTGCGAAGATCGCATAACTGGGAAGACCTTGCGGGCGGGCAGTCATCGCGACACCTCGCTGGTCGGGGCATCGGGGCGATTGCGGAATGTTGCGCCCTTCCACCAAAGTCTCAGCGCCTGCCAATGGATCAGCCCGAGCACCCGGCGCGAGCCCATGGGACGTCGGACCATCGCGCGCAGGATGGCGCGGTTGGTCAGGGGTTTGCGGGAACCGGTCAGGGTGGCCAGCAGTCCGGAATTACCGGTCTGATAGTCGATCCAAACGCCGATTTTGTCGGCGCGGATATCAAAGCGGAAGGTGTAGTCGCCTTCCACCGGTTGGAAGGGCGAGACGTGCATCATCTTACGCGCGCCCATGGTTTCTTCGCGGTTGATCGCGCGCCAGTCGTCGTGGTGGCACAGGTAGCAATGACGGTCGCCGTAGGTGTTGGTCACCTCGGGGATCACGCAGCGCAGATTGTCGGCGTCATCGTAGATCAGCCAGAAGCTGACCGGGTTGAAGACATGGCCAAGGACACGCGGTTGGGCCAGAATTTCGATGCGATGCGGCTCGAATGGCGCCTGATGTGCGGTCATAATTTCACGCACCCAGGCCGCACCCTTCCCTTTTTTCGGTGCACCGCCGTGATCGCTATCTTGCAGTGAAAACAACCCTGTGCGGTTGCGTGCGAACAGCGCAGGCAGCCGCAATTTCGCCTCGGCATCCATTACAACGTAGTCCACCGAATAGGTGAACGCGTTTTCCAGCGCACCCTTGCGACCGTGAAAGGTCAGCCCGTCGATATGATCGACCTGCGCCGTCATTCAGCCGCAATCGCCATTGCCATATTGGCTTCAGCCTCGATTGCGTGGACCACGTCCATCGCGCTGGAAAGTCCGTCTTCGTGAAAACCATTCTTCATCCAGGCACCACAGAACCATGTGCGGTTCTGACCATTGATCGCGCGGATGGTGTCCTGGGCGGCGAAAGCCTCCAGATCGTAAAGCGGGTGACTGAATTCAGCCTCGTCATAGATCAGATCTTCGCGGATCGGCGCATCGCGGTTCAGGGTCACGAACATCGGATTATCCTGCGGGATCGGTTGCAGTGAATTCATCCAATAGCTGAGGTCGATGGGCGCGTCGGGGGATTTGCCGGTGTCGACATAGCTCCACGATGACCACGCTTTGCGGTTCTTGGGCATAATACTTGTGTCGGCGTGAAGAACGGCGCGGTTCGGTTGATATTTCACTGACGACAGCGCGGTGCGTTCGACACCGGTTGGATCGCTGAGCATGGAAAGGGTCTGGTCGGAATGCGTGGCGAAGATTACCTCGTCAAAGAATTCCCATTCGCCGCCTTCGGTGCGCACCTCGGCTCCGAATTGTGTACGGCGCGAGTGGCGGCCCGTAGGCGGACATCAACGCCCCGACTTTCAAGCGCATTCTGAAGGCGCGATACATATTGGATAGAGCCGCCTTTCACAGTGTACCATTGATGTTTTTCCTCGTAGCCAAGCAGGTTGTGGTTCTTGAAGAACTTGATCAACGCGCGGGCTGGGAAGTCTAGAATATGCGCGGTCGGAGTCGACCAGATCGCGCCAGAAAACGGCGTCAGGTAATAGTCGCGAAACCATGCACCCAGACCCAAAACCGCGATCAGATCGCCGATAGTCATGCCCGGCGTCGCAACCTCGTCTGCCTTGGCGTTAAACCGCATGATGTCGCGGATCATGCGCAGATAGCGGGGATCAAAGGCGTTCTTACGCTGAGTGAAAATCGCATCCAGGCTGGCCAGCCCGTATTCCAGGGATCCGCCGCGCACAGAAACGCCGAAGCTCATATCGCTTTTGGCAATTGGCACGTCGAGCGCCTCAAACAGCGCAACCAAGTTCGGATAGTTCTGATGATTGAAGACGATGAACCCGGTGTCCACCGGTTGATCCCCGTGCTTTCCCGCCAGCACTGTGCGGGCATGGCCGCCAAGGCGATTTGCCGCCTCGAACAGCACCACGCGCGAGGTTTCTGCCAGGTGATATGCTGCGCCCATTCCGGATATGCCGCCACCAATTACTGCTATTCTTTTCGCGGCCGCACCACGGGATTCAAACGGCATTCTACTCTCCAGCCTTCAAGTCATTGTAATTCTTACGCGCGACCCCGCCGATCAGATTAGTATTGCAGACGATTATTTTGGCACCGGGCGTTAATTAATTTTGATCCAACTCCCGCGCCCCCGCCGTATCACTCACAAATGCCGAAAGATGCTGCGATCATAGATGTTGATGTGTTGGACGTTCCGCCGTCTTATGGAGGGGCGATTTATGACACGACGAAACGAGGGCAGCATCGCATGACCATCGCGGTCGAGGCGGAGAATGAAGACTGGGCGGCTCTTGTACGACGTATCCATCTGGATCAGGACAAGGCAGCCTTTGCGGCACTGTTTCGCCATTTCGTCCCACGGGTGAAGGCGTTTTTGATGAAATCCGGCGCTGGCGAGGCCATGGCCGACGAATGCACACAGGAGGTGTTGGCCACCCTTTGGCAGAAGGCTCATCTGTTTGATCCATCACGGGCAAGCGTGCCCACATGGGTCTATACGATTGCGCGCAACAAGAAGATTGATGCGTTGCGAAAACAGAGACGCCCGGAACCGGAAGACCTGCCATGGGGCCCCGAAAGCGAGCCAGATCAGGCTGACACCATAATTCTGCAACAGGAAACCGACAAACTTACCAAAGCCATCAAAGAATTGCCCGACAAACAGAGACTTTTGATCGAACGGGCCTATTTCGGTGACTTAAGCCACAGCGAGATCGCCGAAGAAACCGGCCTGCCGCTGGGGACGATAAAATCGAGGATTAGACTGGCGCTGGAAAGACTGCGCCACACAATGAAGTGAAATGACATGAGTGATATCAAGCATCATCTGAACGACGCCCTTTTGATGGGCTATGCATCCGGGAACCTGTCCGAAGCGTTCAACGTTGTTGTCGCGACGCATATCTCGCTGTGCGATGATTGCCGGGCGCGGTTGGAAAGTTTCGAGGCTGTTGGCGGGGCTTTGATCGACGAGATTGCCGACGAGATTGCGCTTGCGGATGCCGCGCTTGAGGCCACGTTTGCCCTGATTGATGGCACATCTCAGGAACCGATCCGCGTGCCATCGCCGACTGCGAACGCCGTTTTCCCGTCGCCGTTACAAGGCTATGTCGGCGGTGATCTGGACAATGTGAGCTGGCGGTCAATCGGCGGCGGTGTGAAGCAGGCGGTTTTGCCGACGTCCAAGGACGCATCGGTGCGGTTACTGTCGATCCCGGCAGGTGCGGCGATGCCCGATCATGGCCACGGCGGAACGGAGCTGACTTTGGTTTTGAAAGGCGCGTTCAAAGACGAAGACGATCGTTTCGGGCGCGGTGACATTGAGATTGCCGATGAAAGCGATGTTCACACGCCAATTGCGGAAGAGGGCGAGGATTGCATTTGCCTTGCCGCCACCGACGCACCGTTGCGGTTCCAGGGTTTGATCCCCCGGCTGGTGCAGCCATTCATCGGTATCTAAAGATCAGGCCGCGCCGGAAAAGCTGGCGCGGAGATGATCTACGGCGGCGGAAACCGCCGGATTGCCGTTTCGACCGTGCAACATGCCAAGTGAATACTTTGGAAGTGCCGGCAGCCCATATTTTGCCGGTGCTTCAATTATGTCGCCGCCAATAGACGACTTCGGCAGGGGTGCAATTGCCAAATCGGCCAATATCGCTGCACGCTGACCCGAAATATTTCCGCTTTGAAAGGCGATCCGCCAAGCGCGACCTTGGGCGTCCAAGCCGCCGATGCCTGCCTTTCGCCAAACGCAGCCTTCTTCCCATACACTTACGGGCAAAGGTGTTTGCTCGACGGCCAATCCACCTTTGCGAGCCGCCCAAACCAATGGCTCGCGATATAGTGTTTCCGCTTCTTCATCGCCTTCAAATCCCGCGTCGCAAGTGATGATTGTCAGGTCTAGTTCGCCCTGAAGATACTTGGCAACATTGCGATCCGACATGTCGACTGTAACGTTCACCGTGACGCCGGGATGCGAATCCGCAAATCTGCGCAACATGACCGGCAGGAACCGTTCGGCCAGATCATCGGGCGCACCCATCCGGACTACCCCTTGAACATCAGGTTGCACAAAACGCGCCACTGCATCGCGGTTCAGCGCCAGCATTCTGCGGGCATGTTCGAGCAGGAACGCGCCATCAGCCGTCAACCTTACTGAACGACTGTCACGGATGAAAACGGGTCGCTCCAGTATCTCTTCGATTTTCTTCACTTGCATCGAAATTGCGGATGGCGTCCGGAATACCACTGCGCCCGCCGCCGAGAAGCTACCGGTGTCGGCAATCGCCACGAGCGTTTTCAGCAAGTCCAGATCCAGCAGAGGGACTTGCTGACTTACAGGTGCATTCATCGATCTTGCTCCTATCAAAAAAAACTGTAAGATGGAACCAAATCTATTCGTTTGATTGATGCATGTCCAGTCTCCATATTCACCTCAAGGCCGTCGCGACGCCTTTGAACGCAAATGAAACTGGAGAAAAGACATGACTGATCAAAGCTATTTCGTCGCCCAGGCTCAAAGTACGGGCCACCCAATCGCCGACCTGTCCCGCCGCCTGACCGAACGTGTTCGCCAGCGCCGCCTGCGCCGTGGTCTAAAGAAAATCGCGGAACTGGACGCGCATATCCTGCACGATATCGGCGTGACACGGCAAGAAGCACAGCGCATCAGCGGCCTGCCATTGTCGGTGGACGCCAGCACAGAGCTCTACAACTCATCACTGCATGGCAGCCGCAACAATCGTGGCCAGTGACCCGAACTGACGACGTGCTAGACTACCCCGATGAACCAAAGACACCAAAATGACATCGTCGCGCGGTTGAGACCGGGCGACGAGATTTTTCGGGCAAAGCGATGAGGCAATTCGCCGAATTATGCTTTGAAATCGAGCAGGCAAAACAGCCCGCCAAGAAGATAGCGGCTTTGGCACAATATATGACCAACGCCCCCGACGCAGATCGACTTTGGGCTGTCGCGCTATATTCCGGGAACCGCCCAAAGCGCAGTGTGACATCTCTTCAGTTGCGCACATGGGCCGCCGAACATGCGGGCATTCCTGCCTGGCTATTTGACGAAAGCCATTCGATTGCTGGTGATCTGGCCGAGACATCAGCATTGATTTTACCCCAACCGGCCGAGCAGACCGATGGGACGTTGGCGGGTTGGATCGAGACCATTCGCGCTATGGGCGAAATGGACGAAGCATGCAAAAAGGGGTCGACCCTTAATGCCTGGGATCAGATGGACCGGCGCGCACGCTTCGTGTTCAACAAACTTATCACCGGCAGCTTTCGTTTGAGCGTTTCCCAGAAACTTTTGCCACAGGCACTTTCCAGTCTTACCGGCATGGATGCGGCCGTCTTGGCGCACCGATTGGCCGGCAAATGGACACCGGAAGATGCAACTTTTAGTTCGCTTTTCACTGCTGCCAATCCGGTTGCCGACTTTTCCAGGCCGGTTCCATTCGCTTTTATTGGGGACTTGGAATGTGGTCCAGAGGAACTCGGCGATCCCAGCGACTGGGTAGCAGAGCATCGATGGGATGGCGTACGTGCCCAGGCAATATTTCAAGATCGCGCGTTGATACTTTGGTCAGACTACGAAGAGATAATAACTGGCAGATTTCCAGAACTTGTCACGCTGCGCGATTGTGTTGCCCCGGGGACCGTGCTTGATGGCACGCTTCTGTGTTGGGCGGATGGCTCGCTACTGCCAAGGGCGATGTTGGATAAACGGATGGCAGCAAAGTCGGCCACCACCAAACTTCTTCATACGGCACCAACATTCTTTGAGGTTTTTGATGTGCTGAAGGCTGGCGGCGACGACTTGCAGTCGCATGTCTTGGAAAACCGTCGCGGTAAGTTGGAAGAGATCATGCAGAGCGTCCCGACGGTAGCACCGCTGCGCATCTCGCGCCGCCTGGATTTCGAGGATTGGCCTGGATTGGCGGTTCATCACGGCCATGCGCGCAATGTCGGGGCCGATGGTTTGACGCTGAAGCGGCGCGTTAGCCGCTACAAAGATGGAGGTTGGCTGCAATGGAAAGTCGCCCCTTTGCTAGTGGATGCTGTGTTGCTTTATGCGCAGTTTCGGAATGGTCGGAGCTCTGGCCGGGTTTTTGAATTTACTCTTGGCGTATGGGACGGTCCGGAATTGGTACCTGTTGCAAAGGTCGATTCTGGTCTGATGGTTGCAGAGATCGACAGGATCTCTGCCTGGGTTCGCGACAACACGCGGGAGCGGTTCGGGCCTGTGCATTCCGTCAATCCACACCAGGTATTCGAAGTGGCATTTGATTCGATCCAGGAAAACGGGCGGCGAAAATCAGGGATCGTCCTGAAGAACCCCCGCGCATTGCGATGGCAGCAAGATCAATCCGTCGAGCAATCAGGCACCCTGGCGGACCTGAAAGCCTTGATTACTGATTGAGCGCCGTCGAATTTCTTTACGTAAGAAATTCAGGGAAATTTTTTTGCAAAAAATTTCGTATTTGGGCTCTGCCCCCGCGCTTTACGCGCTCCCCCGAAGTATTTTCGGACAAAAGAAGTAATTCACCATCGGCGATCCACCTTGCACCGGGTAGGGGGGCCATCTTATGTCATGCACAGCAGCTCAAAGGACATTTTCATGCGCTTCGATCCGACCCCTACTTATGATGCCAATACCGCTGGTGCCAGCGATCTAGGAGATCTGCCCGAGTGGGACCTGAGTGACCTCTATACCAGCCCGGATGCGCCAGAACTGGCCCGCGATATGGCGTGGTTGGAAGAGGCCTGTGCCAAGTTTGCAGAGTCATATGAGGGCAAACTGGCTGGTCTGGATGCCGTTGGGATGCTGGAATGTGTGCTGTCCTACGAAAAGATTGATCTGATCGCCGGGCGCATCATGTCCTTTGTCGGGTTGCGCTATTACCAGAACACGACCGACGCCGAACGCGCCAAGGCGATGTCAGATGCACAGGATCGGGTCACGGTTTTCACTACCCCGCTGGTGTTCTTCTCGCTGGAAGTGAACCGTATCGAAGACGAAACTCTGGAGGGCTGGTTCGCGGCGAAAGCAGATTTAGCACGCTATAAACCGATCTTTGACCGCATGCGCTCGATGCGGCCCTACCAGCTGTCGGACGAATTGGAGAAATTCCTGCACGACCAGTCTACCGTCGGGGCCGCCGCCTGGAACCGGCTGTTCGATGAAACCATCGCCGGGCTGGAGTTCACCATTGGTGATGAGACCCGCGGTCTCGAAGCAACTTTGAACGACCTGACCGATCAGGACCGCGACACGCGAACTAGTTCGCGTTTTCAGCGACAACACCAAGATTTTCTCGCGCATCCATAACACCCTGGCCAAAGAGAAAGAGATCGAGGACCGCTGGCGTGGAATGCCGACGCCGCAGACGGGTCGTCATCTGTCGAACCATGTCGAACCCGAGGTGGTCGAGGCGCTGCGCAACGCGGTCGTTGCCGCCTATCCGAAGCTGTCACATCGTTATTACGAGCTGAAGCGCAAGTGGCTTGGGCTGGACCGGATGCAGGTCTGGGACCGGAATGCGCCGTTGCCGATGGAATCCGACCGACTTGTCGCTTGGGATGAAGCCAAAGAAACCGTCATGTCCGCATATGGTGCATTTGATCCCGAAATGGCCAAACTAGCCGAACCGTTCTTCACGGATGGATGGATCGACGCACCAGTTAAGCCCGGCAAAGCGCCCGGTGCCTTCGCTCACCCCACTGTCGCCGACGCGCACCCCTATGTAATGCTGAACTACCTCGGCAAACCCCGGGATGTCATGACATTGGCGCATGAGCTGGGACACGGCGTGCATCAGCGGCTTGCGGCGGGACAAGGCGAGCTATTGGCCTCGACTCCTCTGACATTGGCGGAAACAGCCTCGGTCTTTGGCGAGATGCTGACCTTCCGTCGCCTGCTGGAAAACGCCCCAAGCGCGGCTGAAAAGAAGGTGCTTTTGGCCGGTAAGGTCGAGGATATGATCAACACGGTTGTCCGGCAGATCGCGTTCTATGACTTCGAATGCAAACTGCACGATGCACGCCGCGAAGGGGAGCTTACGCCTGACGATATCGGTGCGCTGTGGATGTCGGTTCAAGGCGAAAGCCTGGGGCCCGCGTTTGATTTCGTCGAAGGCTATGACACCTTCTGGGCCTACATCCCGCATTTCGTGCATTCGCCGTTCTATGTCTATGCTTACGCCTTTGGCGACGGCTTGGTGAACGCGCTTTATGCGGTTTACGAAGAGGGCGACCCAAACTTCCAGACCAAGTATTTCGACATGCTGAATGCCGGTGGTTCAAAGCACCACAAAGAGTTGCTTGCGCCGTTCGGCCTGGACGCCTCGGATCCGGCCTTCTGGGACAAGGGTCTTTCCATGATTTCGGGCTTCATTGACGAGTTGGAGGCGATGGACGACGCTTGAGGTCATGAAGTACCACAAGCTCTATTCCGACGAGAACGGCGAGTCCCACTGGGCTGACGTGGAAGTCGTTCTTGAGGAGCGCGTCTTTGCCCCGCCCGCGCAGGGCATTTAAATTTCGGAGCCTGAAGCCGCCAGTCAGTTGGTTTTCCTGCGCCTTCGCGCGGGCTGGAACGAACCGATTCACCCGACGCCCGTGCGGCAAAAGCTGATCTGTATGGCAGGTGCTGCGCGAGTCACAGCCAGTGATGGCGGGGCGCGTGTCATCGCCAAAGGTGATGTCTGGCATATGGAAGATCGCACCGGCAAAGGTCATCATACCGAGGTCATCAGCGATGACGACTTCCACTGCGTGATTGTTCAACTGCCCTAGTATTGACCAGCCTTTTGGCGCTTTCGGGCGCGTGATTGACGAACCATCGTCAGACCGCCATGATCAAACCGCGCTAAACCGTTTCCTAGCAGCAAAGGAAACACCATGAAACTGATCACCGTCGAAGCCAAAGTCACCGAAGCCGATACCGCCGTATCTCTCTTCAACGTCCAGGCCGATTCCGTTCGCGCCATGGCTGGCTGTTCCACCTATCAAATCTATTGTGGATCTCAGGACGACAGCATCGCTATCGTTCAGCAATGGGAATCCCCCGAGGACTTCGAAGCCTACCGGACCAGCGATACATTCGCCGCACTTGGTCAGGGCCTGATGCCCCTTATGAATGGACCGCCCGTGACGACTGTGGCCGAGGTTGATAGCGTCTAAGGCATGACCGCCGAACCAGATGCCTATTGCTTCTTTCAGGACATCGCGCCGCGCCCACCATTGGATGCGGCGTTTGACCGTGACTATCTGCTCTACGCTGTCGCGGGAGCATTGCGGTTAGAGGTGGGCGACAAACGCTGGCTCTTGCCGCCATCCTTTGCCGCGTGGATTCCGGCCAAAACTGAATTCAAGGTCGAAATACAGCGACCAGTCACCAGTTGTTCGGTTCTGTCGCGGCCCGGGATTTGCTCGACTTTTCCAGACCAAACGACGGTCATACAAATGTCTCCGCTGACACGCGAAATGATCAGCCATTGCCGGGATTGGGGTAAGAATGCTGCACAGCCAGAGCGGGCGACGGCCTTCTTTCGCGCCCTTCTTGATACCTGTGCGGCACTTGCGGAATCGTCGGTTGACGTGACCCGGCCAACGGCGAGTGATCCCGCATTAATGCGGGCAGTAGAAGCCACTGAAGCCGCGTTGACTGGCGCTATCACTGCTCCCGAGATTGCCAAAGCCGCTGCTATGTCTGAACGCACAATGCAGCGCAGGTTTTCAGAAGAACTTGGCGCGACTTGGGCGCAAACCCTGACCCGGCTGAGGATGATCCGTGCCATTGAACTTTTGGGCATGCCCGACACGTCAATCATCCAAGTCGCCGGGGAGTGCGGCTATGCCTCGCTCAGCGCCTTCAATCGCGCTTTTCTGGCTTTCGCCGACATGACCCCGACAGAATTTCGCGCCCAGCTTTAGTCAGTGCGCCATATCAAGCAATGCCGCGACATGAACGTCCAATGCATCAATCACCCGATATCCGGGATCCCGCCCGTCAAACGCCAGCCCTAAATCAGTGCCCGCCAACAACACCGCATCCGCGCCTTGATCTTCCACCATCTGACGGCCCGCCTCGAAAAACATCCTGCGCGTCGCATCGCTGCAAATGCCGGTCGTAGCAACCTCAAGATAGGCCGCGCCCAGCGCGTCAAGATCTCCCGCCGGGACCAACGTCTCGGCGGCGGTGATCTGTCCAAACAGACGAGATCCCAACACAGCCGGACTGCCAAGAAGGCCGACAGCACTGATACCCTCGGTTGCACAATACTGGTCAATCGGGGCAACCGCGCTGGCCAGCGGTAAGGGCGAGATCGCTTCGGTCTCGGCAAAACAGAAATGCCCGGTCAGTGCCGTGATCGACGCCACGTCGCATCCTGCCCCCTGAAGTTGCCGCAAATGACCGGCAAAGATTTCGGCCTGCGCGTCTTTTGCTTCGGCTCCCGCGTTGGCGATCAAAACGCCGACATCTGCATGCACAATCGTCAGCTCCAACGGCACCCCGGCAGCTTTGAACTTGGCGACAAGCGCTGTGTAGTAGGCGACCGTCGCAGCAGGCCCGATCCCGCCAATTAATCCGATGTGCATTTTGCCGATCTCCGTTGTTGCACCGTGTTCTGGCCACTGGCCGAGGTCAACGACCCCGCATTGCAGCCCGCAAAACTACGAACGGCCAGCAGCCAAGATCAAGCCGCTTAACCATAAAAGAGGTTTTGCAGTCACAGCAGGGCGGCCATGCCCAGAATGCACGTGCATCCAGCGATTTATGTGGTAGGCGAGCGCTAACAAAAGACCAGCTCCAGGACAAATTGTGACTAGACTTAGAATGGCCGCCTTGGCCCGCCGCTCGATTTTTTCCGATTTGCCGGGCCGCTTTCGCAGAACCAACACCGCGCAAGTGCCAACCGAAATCCTTGCCGGACTCACCGTGGCACTGGCATTGGTGCCCGAAGCAGTGGCATTTGCCTTTGTCGCAGGCGTTCACCCGCTGGTCGGTCTTTATGCCGCTTTCATCGTTGGCCTGATCACTGCCGTTTTCGGTGGCCGCCCCGGCATGATCTCTGGTGCAACGGGCGCTTTGGCCGTCGTCATGGTGTCGCTGGTTGCTACGCATGGGGTCGAGTATCTCTTTGCGACAGTCGTTCTTATGGGACTGATCCAGATTGCTGCCGGCATCTTCCGCATGGGCAAGTTCATCCGTTTGGTTCCGCACCCGGTCATGCTCGGTTTTGTAAACGGCCTAGCAATAGTGATCTTTCTTGCCCAACTCAGCCAGTTTCAGGTTCCCGGCACCGCCGAGGCGTCCGGCCACGGCATAGCCCACGGTGAATGGATGACCGGCTGGCCCCTGTCCCTGATGCTGATCCTTGTAGTCGCGACCATGCTGATCATCTGGATCATGCCGCGCATCACCTCGACCATTCCCGCCCCTCTTGCCGGTATCGGAATTGTGGCGCTGGTGGTCATCGTCTTCGGCCTTGATGTGCCGCGCGTGGGTGATCTTGCCTCGATCGAAGGTGGGTTGCCGATGTTCCACATCCCCATGGTGCCGCTCAATTGGGAAACCTTCGAGATCATCCTGCCCTACGCCCTGATCCTGGCCGCCATTGGCCTGATCGAAAGTCTGCTGACCCTGAACCTTGTTGGTGACATCACCGGCGAACGCGGCGGCGCCAGTCAGGAATGTATCGCCCAGGGCGCTGCCAATACTGTCACCGGCTTTTTCGGCGGCATGGGCGGTTGCGCCATGATCGGCCAGTCGATGATCAACGTGAAATCCGGCGGTCGCACTCGGTTGTTAGGCATCTCAGCCGCGCTGTTCCTGCTGCTGTTTATCGTGGTCGCTGCGCCAATGATCGAACAGATCCCACTGGCCGCCTTGGTTGGCGTCATGTTCATGGTGGTGATCGGCACCTTTGCCTGGAACTCGTTCAAGATCATGCGCCGCGTGCCCTTCTCAGATGCCGCCGTCATCGTCTTGGTGACGGTTGTCACCGTGATGTATGATCTTGCCACAGCCGTTGTCGTCGGCGTCATCGTCTCGGCCCTGACTTACGCCTGGAACAACGCCACCCGTATCCACGCCAAACGCTATGACACGCCCGAGGGCGCGCGCGTTTACCAAGTGCAAGGCCCTCTGTTCTTCGGTTCGGTTGAAGGTTTCACCGAGCTGTTCGAGCCCAAATCCGATCCTACGCGCGTCATTGTCGATTTCGCGGACAGCCGGGTGGTTGACCAATCAGCGCTGACCGCAATCGAAGCCGTTGCTGCCAAATACAAATCCGCGGGCAAAGAGCTTCAACTGAGACACCTCAGTAAAGACTGTCACCAGCTCCTGTCGCGCGCAGGCCAGTTGATCGTCGAAAGCGATGATGACCCGGATTATCAAATTGCCACCGACTATTCAGTCAAGACAGGCATGTTGGCGGGCGGTCACTGACCGCCACACATTACCGCACATATTCCCTGCGAAAACCGCCAATTGTTATATTGTAACAGGCAGCACACCTTCCCGTGATGACTGAAACACTGACGGTTAGACAGGGCGCGCTGCCTGATGACATGCGCACCCTGCTTCGGGACTATCCGCGCGACGCTTGGCCGGATCACCCGAACTTCGCCGCCTCGATCCGCAATTGGATGGGGGCCCATGACATGTTCCGCCAACTTGCAGAATTGGTGCGCGCAGACACCGAGTTGTATCTGGACAAAACCCGTTCACCTGAAGAGTTTGCCGCCCGACTTTCGTATTTCGGCAACCTGATGGTGCGAAACCTGCACGGACATCACGGGTGGGAAGATCATTCTTTCTTCCCCGAATTGTCGGCCGCGGATCCGCGTTTTGACGACGGGTTAGAGACGTTGGAAAGCGACCATCTGGCGCTGGATGACGTGTTGGATCGCTTTACCCGGCGCGGTAACCGCGTGGTTAAACTGATCCATCTGGACGAAGCACAGGCCAAGGAAGAAGCCGGTGGGCTGCACGACACCGCGACCGAGATCGAAGGCTTTCTGGGCCGACATCTGGTTGATGAAGAAGACTTGGTCGTGCCGATCTTGCTGCATCATAAGATGCGCGGATAAAAAAGAACGCCGCCTTCCAGCAGATCCCAGAGGGCGGCGTCACAATTTCATTCATGTCGAAGCGTGACTATTTGGCTAGTTATTCATGCACTTCCGGAACGAAAGTCTGATCGCTCATCGGCGGGCGCACATAGCCCTTTTGGGGTGGGCGTTCGTCCAGAACCACCGGGTCGCGCGGAATTTCCTCGTATGGTATCTGAGACAGAAGATGGCTGATGCAATTCAGCCGCGCGTGTTTCTTCACGTCCGAATTCACCACAAACCAAGGCGCTTGTTTGATGTCGGTATGGCTGAACATATCGTCCTTGGCCCTGGAGTAATCCACCCAACGCTTGCGGCTTTCCAGATCCATCGGGCTTAGTTTCCACTGCTTCGTGGGGTCTGTGCGGCGTTTCTGGAACCGTCGTTCCTGTTCTTCGTCGCTGACCGAAAACCAGTATTTGATCACCTGAATGCCCGAGCGGACCAGCATCCGTTCAAACTCGGGGCAAGACCGCATGAATTCCTTGTATTCCTCTTTCGAGCAGAACCCCATCACGCGCTCGACACCGCCACGATTATACCACGAGCGGTCGAATATGATGATCTCGCCCGCAGCGGGCAGATGCGCGACATAGCGCTGGAAATACCATTGTGATTTTTCGCGCTCGGTTGGCGCGGGCAAGGCCACAACCTGACAAATCCGCGGGTTCATCGCCTCGGTAATGCGCTTAATCGTGCCGCCCTTCCCGGCGGCATCGCGGCCTTCGAAGATGATGGCGACGCGGTGCCCGGTATGTTTCACCCACTCTTGCAGCTTGATCAATTCGACCTGCAATCGGGCCAATTCCTTCTCGTAAACCGAGTTTGCAATCTTCTTCGCCATCACTTTCCCCTTCGCTAGTCGCGTTTCTTATGATCTCTCAGCATTCCCCCGATATCCGGGCGCTTCTATTCCGCAGCCGCCGCTTGGGCACAGAAACACGACGCTCCGACGGGGCGTTCGGCGCGGGCATTCGCAAGCTCAAGGCGTTGGGCAATCAATCGACCTTCTGCAGATTCAGCCGCGCCGTTCCAGACAATCAGCCAAGCCTCGCAATGACCACACATTATCTGGATGCACCTGCGCGCGCGGCAAGTCACCACCCAGACCCAGATCGGCGCGATAGGCCGCTTCGGCCTCGTCCACATGTCCCTGTTCCAAAAGCAAAGCGCCAAGAGCATGACGCACTGGCTGCATCCAGCCCCAGGGCTCGTCGTAAGGTAAAGCATCTTCGGTTGCGACGGCCCTGCGGAGAGCTTCGAACGCCACGTCATAATTGCCTTTGCGATACTCGATTTCTCCTAAAAGCATATCTTCGGCCACTTCAAGCGCCTGTTGGCACGTCACAGTATGCAACACCCGCGACTCAGGAACACTCGCCCGTGCGGCTCGGAATAATTCCTGTTGCGCCTCTGCCTCGACCACTTGTCCCAGCGCTGCGTAGGCCACGCCTTTTGCATAGTGCCGGGTCGCAGTCAGATTACAGAAGACGACCGGGTCATCTGGCATCGGCAGATTAATGATCTCTTTCCACTTCCCAAAGCGGATCAAGACGTGCTCGGGAACTGCGAAGTAGCTTTCAAAATAGTCCGCCATAGGCGGCGTCTCGACCCGCAACAGATCTTCTGGCGTGTTGTCGATAATGGCCTGTGCTGCGGCCATCGCCGACTCAAATTGCCCCAGAAACATTGCGCCATAAGCGGCGAAGTGATTGTTATGAATGCGATATCCGGTGTAGATATTGTAAACCCCGTGGCGCTCCAGAAACTTGGCGTCCACCTCGCAGGCTTTCAGGTTCCAATACATCGCATCGCGATACTGACCACACTGAATGTCGATGTGGGTTGGCATATGCACCAGATGCCCGGCATCCGGTACCAGGGTCCGCAAGGCGTCGCCTGCTTTTAATGCTGCTTCCGGTGTCGGCGACATCTCCATCAGATGAACATACATGTGAAGCAATCCCGGGTGATCCCAAATCCGGGCGTCGTTGTCCAATGCGTCCTCTATCACCGACTGCGCTTCGACCGTGCCAGCGCCCTCTGCAACTGTGCCCGTCGCCTGATCCCACATCTGCCAAGGCGTCAGGTTCATGATCGCCTCAACAAAAATGCACCGCAGATCCAGATCGTCGGGATAGGCAAGATGGGCCTCGCGCATGGCGTCGGTGAAATCTGCATTCCACCCTTCCATCACAGGCAGGTCCGTCGGCACGCGTTGTGGAAATCGCTTGGACAAAGCCTCTATCAGAAGCTTCTCGGCCTTTGTCCCATCCAAAGACTTGGCAACCTCTATCGCGTCAAAAGCCGCTGCCAGCGACTCGGTCTGCATCGCCTCGTCCTGAATTTCCCATGGCATGTTGTAGTTCGGCCCGTTCGCATAGGCGAACCCCCAATGCGCCATCGCACAATCGGGATCATATTTGATGGCTTTTTGAAAACACCGCGCCGCTTCTTCATGGGCATAGGCGAAGCACCAGATCAGCCCGCGATCGAACCACTTCTGCGCCTTCTTCGACCCTGTCGAAACCTTGCGCGAATAAACATCAACATCGAAATAAGCCATGACGTCCCCCAGTATTATCGGAGGAACCTAGCACAGCCTGGGCGCGTCAGCCTAGCCAGTGGATCAGACCAGTTCAACACCGGCATCGGCCATGCCTGCCTTGGCGACCCCAAGCGACCCGTCCAGATCAATCGCCCGGCACAGGCTTTCCACAACGCTGACTTTGAATCCCAGCTTCGCTGCATCCACCGCCGAAAAATTCACGCAGAAATCCGTGGCTAATCCGACCAATGTCACTGCCTCGACACCACGGGTGCGCAGATACCCCTCCAGGCCGGTGGGCGTCTCATGATCGTTCTCAAAAAAGGCAGAGTAGCTGTCGATCTCGCGCCGGAACCCTTTGCGAATGACCATATCCGCGCGGTTGGTATCAAGATCATTGTGAAATACTGCCCCGTCCGAACCGATCACACAGTGATCCGGCCACAAGACTTGCGGACCATAGGGCATGTCAGTCAGAGAGAAAGGCTCTAACCCGGCATGTTGTGATGCAAAGCTGGAATGATCGCCTGGATGCCAGTCCTGCGTAAAGACGCGCACTTGAAACTCGGATACCAGAGCATTGATGGGAGCGACGATCTCATCCCCCCCGGCCACGGCCAATGCACCACCGGGGCAAAAGTCGTTTTGAACGTCGATCACAAGAATGGCTTGGTTGGCGGGGCGCATGTCTTTTCTCCTGTTTCCCTGAATGGCTATTTTGCGAACAAGCCTGCGTCAACAGTCGGGCTTGAGGCTCTGCGTCATTTGCCCTAATCCCCTGCCCCATGTTCACCGTCGCCGCGCTTTATAAATTCACGCCCTTTGAGGATACCGAGGCCATTCAAGGCCCACTGGATGCTGTTTGCCGCGAAAACGGCGTCAAAGGCACGCTCCTTCTGGCGCCCGAAGGCATCAACGGCACCATCGCCGGACCTCGCGCCGGTATCGACGCCGCACTTACTCATATTCGGTCGCTACCGGGTTGCGCTGACATCTCATGGAAGCAAAGCACCGCAACCGAAATGCCGTTTGCCCGCATGAAAGTTCGCCTGAAGCGCGAGATTGTGACCATGGACCAACCCAACGTCGATCCGACGGCCTCGGTCGGCACCTACATCAAGCCCGACGATTGGAATGCCCTGATCAGCTCGGACGATGTCGCAGTCATCGACACCCGCAACGATTACGAGGTCGAGATCGGCACCTTCGAAGGCGCAGTAGACCCCAACACAAAGACCTTCGGCGAATTCCCCGACTGATGGGCCGAAAACAAAGACCAGTTTCGCGGCAAGCGCATTGCCATGTTCTGCACTGGCGGCATCCGCTGCGAAAAGGCCTCGAACTACCTATTGGGCCAAGGCGTCAATCAGGTGTTCCACCTGGAAGGCGGCATCCTGAAATACCTCGAAGACACGCCCGAAGACGACAGCCTGTGGAACGGCGAGTGCTTCGTCTTCGATCAACGCGTATCTGTTGGCCATGGCCTGAAAGAGGGCGACTACCAACTGTGCCACGCCTGCGGCCGCCCGCTAAGCGAAGAAGACCGCGCGTCAGAGCACTACGACCCCGGCGTCTCCTGCGCCCGCTGCATCAACGAATACACCGAGGCCGACCGCACCCGCTTCCGCGAACGTCAGAAACAAGTCCGCCTCGCCGAAGCACGCGGTAGGGTACACATCGGCACCGAATAGGCGTTAGCGGAAAGTCATCAGATAGACCCTTGTGACCACCAAAAACGCACTTGCCACTTTGCCAAACGTCAGTGTCGGGGCCGGAATTCCAAACAACCCGAAATAACCAAACACCCTCGCCGCCAAAACCTGCCCAGACACCAGCAGTACGAAGAATGCGCCAATTCCGATCTTCTGAAACTCCGCCGACCGGCTACATTTGCCGATCGCGATGATCACCGAAGATACCAGCGCCACCCCAAAGAACGGCACATTCGCCATCGGCCCCGACCCCAGAATTTTCGCGCCCATCAGCAGCGACAGAAACGCCAGATGAATTGCCGTGAAGCCCCTTCCCACCTGAATGCCGGCGAACTTATCAAACCTTGCAGAATTGGCGACCGCCCGGTTCTTCTTGCTTCTTCTGTCCAGAAACACTTCGACGCGCGACGGCGCGGCGAAACCTTAAAAGTCCAGGTTCTCGACGTTCAACGCATTCTGCTGAATGAACTCGCGGCGTGGCTCCACCACATCCCCCATCAGCTTGGTAAACAGATCGTCCGCTTCCGCCAGGTCTTCGACCCGCACTTGAAGGAACGTCCGTGCCTCGGGGTCCAGCGTGGTTTCCCACAGTTGATCCGGGTTCATCTCGCCCAGCCCCTTATAGCGCTGCAAACTCAAGCCCTTCTCGCCCTCGGTCAAAATCGTGTTCAACAGGTCCAGCGGCCCATGAATGGGCGTTTCGCGATCGCGCCGCACCAGTCGCGCCGAACCGGAATAAACCTCTTGCAACGTCTCGGTAAACGCTCCCAACCGGCGCGCCTCACCAGCGCGCAGGATAGGCCCATCCAAGGTCCGCACCTCTTCGACACCGCGCAAAATCCGCGCCAGACGGATGCCCTTGTCCTGGGTGATCCGGCCCTGCCAGCCCCGCTCATATTCTTCCGCAACCTGATCCAACCGCGATGCCACAGAATCCGCAACGCCTTGCAAATCCGCATCCACGCGCCCCGGCACAAAGGCCCCGGCAATCGCCGCCTGCTCCAAAATCCCGTGCGGGTAATGGGTCGGGAAGGCTTGCAAGACCCTGCGCACCTGCCGTGCCTCATCAACCACCCGCGCCAGATCCTGACCCGTGATCTCTTCGCCCGTGCTCAACCGCAACATCGCGCCGTCGACGCCCATCTGCACCAGATAATCTTCCAACGCAGGCTGGTCCTTCAGATAAACCTCGGACTTCCCGCGCGCGACCTTATACAGCGGCGGTTGCGCGATATAGAGATACCCACCTTCGATGATCTCGGGCATCTGCCTAAAGAAGAACGTCAACAACAGCGTGCGAATATGAGCACCATCCACGTCAGCATCGGTCATGATGACGATCTTGTGGTAGCGCAGTTTCGTAATATCGAATTCGTCGCGCCCGATGCCCGTGCCCAGCGCAGTGATCAACGTGCCGATCTCCTGACTGCCCAGCATCCGGTCAAATCGCGCCCGTTCCACGTTCAGGATTTTACCGCGCAAAGGCAAAACCGCCTGATTGGCCCGCGCACGCCCCTGCTTGGCCGACCCACCAGCCGAGTCACCCTCCACCAGGAACAACTCGCGGAACTCAGGACGTTTCTCCTGACAATCGGCCAGCTTGCCGGGCAGAGATGCCACATCCAAAGCCGACTTCTTGCGCGTCATCTCGCGGGCCTTGCGCGCCGCTTCGCGTGCCAGTGCGGCCTCGATTATCTTGCCAACAATCAACTTTGCCGGACCGGGATTTTCTCCAAACCACTCCGACAGTTTCTCGTTCATCATGCTTTCGACAGCCGGGCGCACCTCGGACGACACTAGCTTGTCTTTGGTCTGCGACGAGAACTTCGGATCCGGCACTTTCACCGACAACACACAGGTCAGACCCTCGCGTGCATCGTCGCCTGTGAAGTTGATCTTCTCTTTCTTGGCAATCCCCGAAGATGATGCATACAGATTGATCGACCGCGTCAACGCCCCCCGGAAACCCGCCAGATGGGTGCCGCCATCGCGCTGCGGAATGTTGTTGGTAAAGGGCAGAACCGTCTCGTGGTAACTGTCGTTCCACCACATCGCGACTTCGACCGTGATGCCGTCCTTCTCGCCCTCGATAAAGATCGGCTCTTCGATCATCGGCTGCTTGTTGCGGTCCAGATAGCGCACAAACTCCCGCACGCCGCCATCATAGAAAAACTCGGTCCGCAGATGTTCGGCAGGGCGCTCATCCGTCAGAATAATCCGCACGCCCGAATTCAGGAACGCCAACTCGCGCAGCCGGTTCTCCAGCGTTTTGAACACATACTCCAGGTTCGAAAACGTCTTGATCGAGGCCAGAAACCGCACCTCGGTTCCCTTACGCCCATCCGCGTCACCAACCACCGTCAGATGATCAACCGTATCGCCGCCTTCAAAGCGGGCCAGATGCTCTTTCCCATTCCGCCAAATCCGCAATTCCAGCCAATCCGACAGCGCATTCACCACCGAAACACCGACCCCGTGCAGACCACCCGAAACCTTATAGGAATTCTGGTCAAACTTCCCGCCCGCGTGCAGCTGGGTCATGATCACTTCGGCGGCTGAAACGCCTTCTTCCTCGTGCACGTCCACGGGAATTCCGCGCCCGTTGTCGCTGACAGAAACCGAGCTATCGGCGTGAATTGTGACCGTCACAGCGTCGGCGTGACCGGCCAAAGCCTCGTCAATGCCGTTGTCCACGACCTCATACACCATATGGTGCAGACCCGAGCCGTCATCCGTGTCCCCGATATACATTCCGGGACGTTTTCTGACAGCTTCTAAGCCTCTGAGAACTTTGATAGAATCGGCGCCATAGTCACCCTGCGCCTCAGTGGCCTCGGCCATACGGTATTTCCTTGTTGTTTAAGGGCATTTTATAGGGGTTTTGGGGGGGATTGTCACGCGAATGACACAAGATTTAGTGGTTTGGGGGCTGGTGGAGTTTCTAGGCATTTGCGCTAATCTCGAAGCACCCGCGCAGCATTCGGTCAGAAGGTCGAATTCGCAACAGTTGAGCATGCACTACGCTCCGACTCTGTGCCGTTTCCCCTCAAGCCGCTACGCATTTTGTCGCCACCATCCCGCCAACTTGCGGGCATACGATTGGTCTCTCTCTAGGATGGCTGAAGCAAAAAATGAGCCGCAGTTCAATTTCCGCTATGCGCAGTTAGCGATCTTTGTGAAGTTACGCGGACTGCACTAACCTGCCTTTCAATAGTTTATCGAATATTGCGCTGTGGCATCCCTGAAGCGGTTCACGGGACATCGCGCTGTGTCTTCATAAGTTGGAGATCCCGAACTTCAACATTCCAAAAGCAAGTGGCCTGAAAAACGTCGCTCAGCGAATTGCCGCACGCAACGTTACTCAGGTAGCAATCTCTCCGCTTTGACGCTTTGACAAGTCGTTGAACCCAATCTCGAGAACGAAATGCTGACAGCTGAAGTCATGACTCGTTTCCCGCTCGAGTCTTTCGTTTGGATCGTATGGCACCTTCGGATCAACTCGAAATGTAAGCTAAAGTCGCGCGTTCAGGTCATTTTCGCGCCCGTTGAAAAGATTTCCGATACAGCTAGATAGTATAAAACAAACAAGATAATGGCCATGACGGCAAAAAAGTACCAGTTTTACGCCTGTTCTGCTGTAGTTTGCCAAAATACAGATCGCTAACGTCAAACTGGAGAAGCAGCCGATGTGCTACTCAATCGAGCTGCGGGGAGCGGTTTGATAGAAAGGGGGAGAGAATGATGCAACCGGATCTAGAAGTTGTCCAAATAGGGCGCGGTGAGACATTTAGAGCTTATGAACACGGCTATCCGTTTTCAACGGTGCGCTGGCATTTTCACCCTGAATATGAGTTGCATCACGTCGTTGCGACGACGGGGCGTTACTTCGTTGGCGACTTTATCGGCACGTTTGAACCTGGAAATCTTGTGCTGACCGGCCCGAATTTGCCGCACAATTGGGTAAGTGATGTTGAGGCCGACGAAATAGTTCCGTTGCGCAATCGGGGAATACAATTCACGGATGAGGCCATCCGTGGCGCGATGGGCATCCTTCCCGAGCTTCAATGCCTTTCAGAAATGCTGGACAAAAGCCGCAGTGGCCTGTTGTTTTCGAATGCCACATCTGAAGTCGTAGCGCCCAATTTGGCCGAACTGATGCATGCGCGTGGTATCCGCCGGATCGAACTTTTCATTGGGATAGTTGGTGCCCTTAGTCAGGACAGCCAAACGCATCAACTGACCGGTGCCGAGTACCTGCCTGACCCTTCGGGCTACATGTCCACTGGGCTGAACAGGGCCCTAGCTTTCATTGACGCTAACCTGACTGAACCATTTAACGAAGGTGATCTGGCCGAGATCGCTGGCATAAGTCGATCAACTTTTTCACGCAGCTTCCGGAAGCACACAGGCATGTCCCTTGTGCGCTATGTAAATCGACTGCGCATCGGTCTGGCCTGTCAAATGCTCGTCTCTGATCATGGCGAGAAGATCACCAACATCTGCTTTGGATGTGGGTTTAACAACCTGTCGAACTTCAATCGTCAATTTGCAGCACAAAAAGGGATGTCACCTTCGCGATTCCGATCCCGAATGCTTGACCATGCGACCACGAACTTCGACCCAGATCGAGGTATCCAAGCGGCGTAAACGCCGCGCTAGGAAAGGGCAGTCCCGACAGGAACGTCCGCTACTACTGACAAAGAATGTATCTGCAACCTGCTGGGCTCTTCCAGCGGCGCGGTACCCTGCCGCCGGCTTACAGAACAAAGCCGGTCAACCAAGCGAGAAACCAACAGAGGAGACTCCAATGAAACTTAAGTTAACAACAGTTGCCGCGACGCTTACGGCGCTCTTTCTAAGCAGCACCGCAAGCTATGCTCAAACAACAGGAACCGTCGCGTTCTTGATGCCTGATCAAGGCTCAACCCGCTACGACGAGCATGATTGGCCCGGCTTCCAGGCGGAATTGAAAAAGATCTGCCCGGATTGCAAAGCCATTTATCAAAATGGCAATAACGACGTCGCGCTACAACAGCAGCAGTTCAACTCAGTGATTGCGCAAGGTGCAGCCGTTGTCGTGCTTGATCCTGTGGATTCGGGCGCAGCAGCTGCCATGGTCGAGTTGGGACAAGCACAAGGTATCAAAATTGTGGCCTATGACCGGCCAATCCCCGATCGCGCTCCAGACTTCTATGTCTCTTTTGACAATGAAGGGATTGGTTATGCCATCGCGCAAAGCCTCATTGAGCATCTGCGTATTACGGGTGTCTCACCCGAAGGTGTCGGCATTCTTCAAGTTAATGGATCTCCAACCGATGCAGCCGCTGGCTTGATCGCTGATGGCTCGCGCAGAGCGGTTGAAGAGTCTGAATATGAGCATCTTGCTGAGTTTGACACGCCGGGCTGGGCGCCGCCAAAAGCACAAGAATGGGTTGCGGGCCAGATTACGCGATTTGGAAACCAAATCGTTGGTGTGGTTGCGGCAAACGATGGCACCGGTGGCGGTTCAGTTGCGGCTTTGAAAGCGGCTGGCGTTGATCCAATCCCACCAGTCACTGGCAACGACGCCGAGATAGCTGCACTTCAGCTTATTATCGCCGGCGATCAATTCAATACGATCTCCAAACCTAGCGAAATTGTGGGCGCGGCTGCGGCCAATATCGCATTCACATTCTTGAACGGTGGCACTCCTGAAGCCACAACAACGCTTTACGATGCACCGTCGCAACTCTTCGTGCCGGCCGTCGTGACACGTGGCAACCTCAAGGAAATCGTGATCGACACAGGCATCGTGACTGCCGAGCAACTTTGTACCGATGATTTTGCAGCATATTGTGCTGAACTCGGCATCGAGTGATCGAGAACGCGGCGTCGGGCCTCCCTCCGAAGCCGCAATATAAGGGTGCTGGCGGGCGAGTGTGCCGCCAGCACCAAACCAAACTTGAGGGGACCACCGTATGACACAGACACAAACAACGCGGAAACACGGGGACTTACTCTTGAAAATGAGTGGAGTTTCCAAACAATTCGGCGCTGTCACAGCCTTGGGCGACATTGAGTTGGAAGTCCACGCTGGCGAAGTCGTCGCTCTGGTCGGAGACAATGGCGCGGGCAAGACGACACTAGTTAAAGTGCTTGCCGGGGTGCATCAACCGACGTCCGGCATGATCGAATATCTCGGTGAGGAAGTTACGATCGACAACCCCCGCAAAGCACTTGAAATGGGAATTGCGACTGTTTTTCAAGATCTTGCACTTTGTGAAAATCTGGATGTCGTTGCAAATCTGTTCCTTGGTCAAGAGATTTCACCATGGCGGCTGAACGAAGTAGAAATGGAAGTCCGCGCGTGGAAGTTGCTCCAAGAACTGGCGGCCCGTATCCCGTCGGTCCGCGAGCCCATCGCATCACTTTCCGGCGGGCAGCGTCAAACTGTTGCGATCGCGCGTTCGCTTGTCATGGAACCTGAAATAGTCATGCTCGATGAGCCGACGGCAGCTCTTGGTGTCGCCCAAACCGCGGAGGTTCTGAACCTCATTGAGCGGGTAAGCGGCCGAGGACACGGGGTGATCCTGATTTCCCATAACATGGAAGACGTACGCGCAGTCGCTGACCGAATTGTTGTGCTGCGTCTTGGCCGAAACAATGGCGTGTTTACGACCGAAAATTCGCATGAGGAACTTGTCGCTGCGATCACCGGCGCCTCTGACAACTCTGTTTCCCGGCGCGAGGCACGCAAACTCGAAACGACGACAGATTGAGCGAAGGACTGAAAATGACCGACGGCAACAATAGCCAACAACTTGATCGCGCAGATACGCGTGTACGTCACGACGAGGGAATTTCCGGCGCAATCCGAGAGTTTATAGACCGGACAAGGTCTGGGGATTTAGGGATGCTTCCAGTTCTTGCTGGCCTCGTTCTTATCTCGGTCGTTTTTACTTCGCTTAACCCGGTCTTTCTCGCGCCGAACAACCTCGCCAATCTTCTTTTCGATGCGTCCGCTGTCGGGTTCATCGCGCTTGGCATCATATTTGTGTTGCTGCTCGGAGAAATCGATCTCTCAGTTGGATCAATGAGTGGACTCGCTTCCGCGATGATCGGCGTACTTTGGGTGAAAACAGGTCTACCGCTTCCCCTGGCGATACTGGGGGCAATGGCCGCTGGCGCGTTCGTAGGCCTACTTTTCGGCCTTCTGCGCAATCGTTTTGAAATGCCAAGCTTCGTGGCAACCCTAGCCGGGCTCCTCACTCTATTGGGCTTGCAACTCTACATCCTCGGACCAACGGGTTCAATTAACCTGCCGTTCACATCTCCGCTCGTGCGGTTTGGTCAGCTTATGATCTTGCCTGCATGGCTGTCTTATACTCTGGCAATCCTGCCGGGACTCCTGCTCATCTATGGCGGAATTGTTGCTGCGAAACGCCGCAATGAAGCGAACCTTTCCTCCGCTAATCTAAGCGTCACTGTTTTTAAGGCTTTGATCATCACTGCCGTTTTGGTCTTTGCCGTTTACTACCTCGAAAAGGGCCGAGGCGTGCCGTGGATGTTTGCCATATTCACGCTCGTTGTTGTGTGTGCTGAGTACGCGCTGACACGCACAAAGTGGGGCCGCTCAATGTTCGCTATCGGTGGTAACGCTGAAGCGGCCAGACGATCCGGGATTAATGTGGATTCGATCCGAATGTCGGCCTTTGTGCTGTGTTCAACCTTTGCAGCGCTTGGTGGTGTTTTCTCGTCGGCGAGACTGGCCTCAGCAAGCATTCAGGCGGGGACCGGCGACGTCAATCTTAATGCAATCGCGGCAGCGGTCATTGGCGGCACCTCTCTCTTTGGAGGTCGTGGTTCAGCATGGTCGGCGCTTCTCGGTGTTCTGGTCATCATGGCCATCTCGAACGGTTTGACGCTTCTCAACCTGAGTTCCTCGCTTCGCTTCATGATTACCGGCGGTGTTCTTGCCTTTGCGGTCATTGTGGACTCAATCGCCCGACGCTCACGTGCCAGCCATGGCCGCGCGTAATACCAAAGGATGAGCACCATGACCCAACAGCTTTCTGGAAAAACTGCCGTGATTACAGGTGCCGCCTCTGGGATCGGATTGGAGTGCGCACGCACAATGATCGCGGCAGGTGCTGACGTGGTGCTGATCGACCGATCAGAAGAGGGGCTGGCACGTGTCTGTGCAGACCTAGGCGACAAAGCGCATCCTCTGGTTGTCGATCTTCTTGACGGCCCCGTGGTCACGGCAATGCTGCCCAAAATTCTTGACCTTGTCGGGGGGGTGGACATTTTTCATGCCAATGCAGGTGCGTACATCGGGGGTGCCGTTGCCGACGGAGATCCCGACGACTGGGACAAGGTGCTTAATCTAAACACCAATGCTGTGTTCCGATCTGTTCACGCGGTGTTGCCTTATATGATTGCCCAGAAACGCGGCGATATTATATTCACAAGCTCAGTTGCAGCCGTGACACCAGTTGTGTGGGAGCCAATCTACACTGCCTCGAAATATGCAGTGCAAGCGTTCTTGCACGCGACCAGACGCCAGTTGATCAAACACAATATTCGCATGGGGGCGGTCTTGCCCGGCCCGGTGATATCGCCGCTGCTTGATGACTGGCCGAAAGCGAAAATGGATGAAGCGCTGGCCGCAAAGGCGCTGATGGGGCCCAAAGAGGTCGCCGATGCAGTGATGTTTATGGTGACCCGCCCGCCAGGGGTTGTGGTGCGCGACCTGACGATCTTGCCGCATGGATGCGACATCTGAACCACCAGAAACCGTTCTACGCCAAAGAACACTTTAGGACAGAGTTGGAATATAAATGCCGAAAAACGAGAATTTACTGAACCGCTTCAAGCTTGATGGCAAAGTTGCTCTTATCACGGGTGGTACCCGCGGTATCGGCCTGGCCACTGCCAGAGCACTCGGAGACGCCGGGGCACGGCTTTTTATCTGCTCGCGCAACGACGGCGAAGAGGTAGAAAGGACGCTTAGCGCATTGGGATACGACGCCACATTTATTGCCGCTGACCTAACCGACCCTAGAGCACCGGGGGCAATCATTGCCGATGTCCTTGAAAAGTCGGGACGGCTAGACATTCTCATCAATAATGCCGGCGTCGCTATCCACGGTGATTCAGCAGAATTCTCGGACGAGGATTGGCAGCGTGTGATGTCGCTTAATGTTGATGCGGTCTTTCGTTGCTGTCGCGCAGCTATTCCAGCTATGCGGGCGCAGGGCGGCGGGGCAATTGTCAATGTCGGGTCCATGTCCGGCATCGCCTCGAACATCCCGCAAAACCAGGTCGCCTACAACAGCTCGAAGGCTGCTGTTCACATGATGACCAAGAGTCTCGCCAGCGAACTTGCCTTGGACAATATTCGCGTCAATGCCCTCGCACCCGGTTACATTCAGACTGACATGTCCCAAGGCGGCATCGACAACCCCGAGTGGTTCCCTATCTGGAGAGATATGACACCGATGCAGCGTGTCGGCCAACCAGAAGAGGTGGCGATGGCCGCGCTTTTCCTCGCCTCTTCTGCGTCAAGCTACATAACCGGCGACATTCTGGTGATCGACGGCGGATACACCACGCGATAACACCCCCAAGGGACGAATTTGAAAACCAATGACCAACACACAACGACTTGAGGGAAAGACCGCACTCATTGCCGGCTCGGCGCGCGGCATTGGCCGTGGCTTCGCTGAGCGCTTTGTTCGGGAGGGCGCCCGCGTCGCCATAACCGATATTGATCTTGATGCTGCACAGAAAACAGCGTCTAAAATCGGTGACGCAGCAATCGCGCTGCACATTGATGTGACCGATCAGAGTAGCATCGACACTTGCGTAGCCGGTGCTGTGGGCGCCTTTGGCGGTATCGACATTCTCATCAACAATGCAGCGCTTTTCGATGCGGCGCCAATCGCTGACATCACGCGCGTCAGTTTTGACCGGCTCTACGCTGTGAATGTTGCGGGTACGATGTTTACGATGCAGGCGGTCGCCCGCCACATGATTGCGCGCGGTAAAGGTGGGAAAATTATCAATATGGCTTCACAGGCCGGTCGGCGCGGCGAGTCACTTGTGGCGGTTTACTGCTCGACCAAAGCTGCCGTGATTTCACTGACCCAATCCGCAGGTCTGAACCTCATCGGGCATGGTATCAATGTGAACGCAATTGCCCCCGGCGTCGTTGACGGCGAACACTGGACGCATGTTGATGCAATGTTCGCCAAGTTGGAGAATAAGAAGCCTGGACAGAAGAAAGCTGAGGTCGCAGCAAGCGTGCCTTATGGCCGTTTCGCGACACCAGATGACCTGACCGGGATGGCCGTGTTCCTCGCTTCAGATGATGCCAATTACATCGTCTCGCAGTGCTACAACGTAGACGGTGGCCAATGGATGAGCTGACGGGCCCACGCGTGCGACGTGCATTTTCAAAGGGTGCCTGCCAGAGGCAAACCGCATGAAGAAAGTCGTGGTTATTGGCGAAGTTCTGGTTGAAATCATGGCCGACAGCATCGGTGATGGTTTTCTTGAAGCAATTGGGCTTACCGGCCCTTTCCCGTCCGGTGCACCCGCAATTTTCATCGATCAAGTCGCACGGCTCGGTCAGCCTTGCGCCATTGTCTCGGCAGTTGGAGATGATGACTTTGGAATAATCAATCTCAACCGGCTTTCTATGGATGGCGTGGACATATCGGGGGTCTTAATTGACCCGGATCGCCCCACAGGCAGCGCCTTTGTGCGGTATCATGCGGATGGGTCCCGCGATTTTGTTTACAACATAAAACACAGTGCTTGCGGGACGATCCCAAGAACGCCCGAAGTGGCACAAGTTCTCGATGCCGCAGATCACCTCCACGTCATGGGGTCTTCGCTATCCAGCCCCGAATTTGTGGCGCTGAACCTTGAGGCCGCCCGCAGAGTCAAAACCAGTGGCGGGACAATTTCCTTCGATCCAAACTTGAGAAAGGAAATTTTGAGCGCGCCCGGACTACGGGACGCCATGGCCGATGTCCTGTCCCTAACGGATGTGTTCCTTCCAAGCGGAGAAGAACTAACGCTCCTCACCGACGCGACCGATCCAGCGATTGCCGCGAAAGAGCTTCTGGCGCTTGGGATTGAATATGTTGTTCACAAAATGGGGTCGGGCGGCGTCCGCATTTACGACGCGAGCGGCGACCGTTTCGTCCCCGCTTACTCGGTGACTGAAATCGACCCAACCGGCGCAGGTGATTGTTTTGGCGGCGCGTTCATTGCGCTTTGGCTTCAAGGGTTGGACATCGACAAAGCCGTTTCCCTTGCCTCAGCCGCCGGTGCTTGTGCCGTTCAACATCGTGGTCCTATGGAAGGCGCGTCGAGCCTTGAGACGCTTGTTCGTTTCGTCAAAGAACACGAAGACCAACGAAACATCGCCGGGGGTTGAGCGCATGAATGTCCACGGGCTTATTGAACGCAATAAGAACGGAGAGAGTATCGGCTTGCCGAGTTTCTGCACCGCAAATCAGCACGTCTTGGAGGCGACGCTCGGTTTCGTGGCCGAAAATGACCTGCCCGTTCTGATTGAGGCCACCTGTAATCAAGTCAATCATAAAGGTGGATATACCGGCATGAAACCCGCCGACTTTGCGTCTTGGATCGCGCGGTTGGCAAGCCATGCTGGGGTCGAGACGGATCAATTGCTTTTGGGTGGCGATCACCTTGGCCCGAACCCCTGGCGTGATGAACCGGTCGCCGCTGCGATGCGCAAAGCCGAGACGTTGGTGCGCAGCTATGTCGAAGCGGGTTTTCAGAAGATACATCTAGACGCAAGTATGGCCTGCGGCGGCGAACCGCGCCCGAGCTTTTCGGACATCGCGGAAAGAGCTGCACGCCTGTGCAGAATTGCGGAAGACTATGCGCCAGATCCGTCAAAATTGATCTACGTTATCGGATCCGAAGTTCCCGTACCTGGGGGCGAGACCGACGATATGCAGGATCTCCAAATCACGACACCAGAACGGTTGGATGAAACCATCCAAACGCATGAATCCGCCTTCCGCAAAGAAGGCTTAGAAGGTGCGTGGGAGCGCGTCGTCTCAGTTGTGACGCAGCCCGGGGTAGATTTCAGCCACAGCTCTGTTCGTCAGTTCGATCCTGCCGCGGCAGTTGATCTTGTCGCAGCGATTAACCGGCACCCGCGTTTGACCTTCGAAGGTCATTCAACTGATTATCAGCCTACATCCAGCCTCGCCCAACTTGTCGAGCGTCACGTCTTCTTCCTCAAGGTCGGACCGGAACTGACTTTCCGGTTTCGCGAGGCGGTTTTTGCATTGGCTGCAATCGAAGATAGGGTTTGTCCAAAGACGGTATCTGGGATCATCGGCGTGCTCGACGAAGCAATGGACAATGCGCCCGCGCACTGGGACGGCTACTATGCTGGAACACCAACGGACATCGCGTTGCAACGCCATTTCAGCTTTAGTGATCGGATTCGTTATTTTTGGCAAGAAGCGCCCGTGCGCGACGCCGTTGACCTGCTTCTCAACAATCTCGTCGCAGCAGACGTCCCCAATGGGCTTGTAACGCAGGCCTTCGGCGGACTTGAATTTGACGAAACCTCCGGCGACATCCGCACGCTTCTGGACACTCATGTGTGCAAAGCGGTTTCAAGATACTACGCGGCATGTGGCTTTGGCTGCCCGCCATCGTCAGACCGAAAACCCACGCGATGAAATTATCCAACGCCACACTGCGCGACCTGCCTGATCCGATCCTATGCCCAAGCTATGACCGCTCGCCCTGATCAAAGTTGCGAAAGCCGCCAGCGACCAACCCTGCGCGTGGCTGGGACAACACAAATTATGCGGAAATCTAATCGATGAACCGCGTTTCGCTGATGCCTTTGAGGGCTGGTTGCAGATAATTTGGGCGGATGGTTTGAGCGCTTCTTTGAACAAGTATTTGTACGGTTATCACTGAAAAGGACGCGGCTATGAAAGCAATAATTTTTCCCGCTCGTGGTGAAGTCACCTGCGCAAGCCTTCCCGATCCCGTTGCGGGCAACGGCGAAGTGGTGATCGCAGTCAAGGCAAGCGGACTCTGCCACACAGATTTCGAAGTGCTGAAGGCCAATTACGGAACGTCAGCATTTCCTGTGGTTCCGGGTCACGAATACGCTGGTGTGGTGGCTGATGTCGGGCCCGGCGTCACAGGTCTTACCGTTGGGGACCGGGTCGTTGTTGACCCAAACCTCGAATGTGGAACGTGCCGCGCCTGCCTACGCGGCTGGGCCCATTTGTGCGACTCCCTCGGCGCGTATGGCGTAACCGAAAGCGGAGGCTTTGCCGAGTTCAGTCGGGTCAAAGCATCCGCGCTTCACCGGATCGGCGACATAGACTTCAGCATAGCCGCCTTGTGCGAACCGATGGGATGCGTCCTAAACGGGCTTGATGCCGTGCGTTCCTCAATAACGGACAATGCACTGATTTTCGGAGCCGGTCCGATGGGCTTACTGTTGGCCATGGCGTTGAGCGCCCACAATGTGCCTGACATTGTGTTCACCGATATTGATGATGCTCGACTGGAACTGGCGGCAAGTTTTGGTTTTGAAATCGTGGCTTCCGGATCCTCTGAATTGGCGGCCTTGCACTACGGGGTTGATCTGGTCGTGGATGCTACCGGCGTTCCTGCGGTCGCGGGCAATCTGGCAAACTACATGGCCAACGGCGCGAAAGGCCTGTTCTTCGGCGTCTGCCCATCTGACGCACGCATCGAAGTGTCCCCATTCGAGGTGTTCCGCCGTCAATTGACATTCGCCGGCTCTCATTCGTTGAACCACAACATCCCGCAAGCACTCGAAACGATCGCCGCTTTCGGTCCGGATATCAGCCGCGTCGTGTCGCATCGCATGCCTTTGGAAGGTGTCTCCAATATTCTGTTGTCCAGCCCGCCTAAAGGGAGCTTAAAAATACAGGCAACGATAAGCTGAGTGTGCGATTTATGCGATGGAGCCTTGGGACAGAACCAAGTGGTTAGAATTCATAGGAAGCAGCTCTTAAGTGCATGGCAACCGGCTCAAATGACAGCTTCTGATGTTGCAGTTGGCGCAGCTGCGCCCGTATTGAAGGTCCGGTTAGTATCCTTTGCTCTAAATGGGCATGTCCGCTTAGGACTGTTAACCGCCGTTGGGCCAGATATGACAAATGACAACTAAGTCCCGCATTGCGGTCCTTGAGCCAAACCGCAGCGAACGGCAGGAACGAGCCCGAAGTGACCTATGCTGCGTGATGAACCGATGGCGGCTTTGCGGACGAAGCTGCCGTTCGCGAAAGATTTCCAAGGTCCGGTTTAGTCGCGATTCCCGCCTTTGAGGTTATTTCCGAAATGTGTCAAGAATAGACATGCAGGGTGCACCAAACAGCCCGCCGAGGTCGATCGAAACGGAACCTTAAAACCTTATCGGGAGCGAGGCCCCCAGAATAACGTCGGGGCTGTCGTCGGTGATGCCGACCCCCGCAGAAAGGTTGAGGAAGATGTCCCGCGTCAGGACAAAGTCAGCGCCCAGTTCGAATAGCCCGAACGTGGTGGCCGTGCCGTCGATCTTGGAGCCGTTCAGTTCGATTTCATCCTCGAAGGCAAAGTCGAAACCCGCGCTCAGAGAGATGTCAGGCGTCACTGCCAGGTTTGCGCCGAAGCCGAACCCGATCACGCCGCTGCGATCCACATCGACACCGGAGATCGTTTCGCCGAGGAAATGGGTGTAGGAGACATCTCCGAAGAACGCGATCGGGTCGATCGTCTTGACCGCCGAGAGCCGCCCGGTGACCCGGTGAAAGCCGGACCCTAGTGGCACGTCATCCTCAGAGAAGTCCTCACCGGTCGGGGCGCCGTAGCGGATGCTGCCGACCAGCGACGGCCAGGTGCCGTCCTGCGGCCAGAAGGATTTCCAGGCCGTCACCGAGATGTCGCCGAGCCCGGTGTTGTCGCCGGTCCCGTCAATGTCGCGGTGGAGCAGGGGCACGCTGGCACCAAGCATCCACCCCCCGGGCAATCCAACCCGGGCATCAAGGCCAGCCGCATAGGTGTCGCGGGTCGAGCTCAGCGCATCACGGCCCGAATGGCTCCACGACAGGCTCGGCGTCACCTCGACCGTGTAAGGCGACAGAACGGCATTGCCACGCCGCACCAGGGCCCGCTCCAGCGCCCGGTCGCCCTCCGGGTCTTCGGCGCCGATCTCGGGCGCGGGCGCCTCGGCCCTTGGCGGCGGTGCGATCTCGCGGCCCACCAGTTCGGCCTCCAGCGTCTCGACGCGCTGTTTCAAGAGTTCATTGATCAGCTTCTGGGCCGCGAGTTGGGCCTTCAACTCCTCGACCGTCTGCGACGAGGCAGGCCAAGCGGGCAGCAACAGTAGCGCGAGTACGAACACATATCTCATTTCTTTCCCCTCAACATCACGAAGGCGATGCCTTCGATCCAGGCGTTTTCAAACCGCTCGCGGCTGAGATTGCGGTTGCCATAGGCCGGGTCGGCCACATGGACTTTCCCGTCGGGTGTCAGCCCCTTGTAGACCACGTAGTGGTTGTAGCCGTGGATCTGCACCGGCACGATTGGGGCATCCAGGTAGCGGATATCCTCGAAGCGCATCCCCTTGAAGCCAATGGCGCGGTAGCCGCGCTCTGCTGCGTAGCGCTTCATGTCGAGGAGCGAGAATCCGCCCCGGTGGCGCACCTTCAGGGGTTCGGTCTGACGCAACAGCCCGTTGACCACCTCACGCTCGGAAACCGGATCGTTGAAGGTATAGGTAAAGACGGTCGCCATGGCAGCGGCCCCGCAGCTCGTGTCCCACTTCTGGATGATGACGCCCGCCTCGCGGATTTCCTTCAGCGAGAGCGTGCCAGCGCTGACTTGAAGCGAGTGCAGGCCCGTTGCTGCCGCGAGGATAAGACCTGCTGATAGAACTTTCACCGAACGCAAATCAGGTCCCTAACCCTTTCGCCGCTGACTCTCAGTTCCACGTTGCAACGGCAAGCACCGGGGCAACGATAGGTCGGCATTGTGGTAATTCGGACTCTCACGAGGGCGCGTGCGGCCCGGCTTTATGAGCAGGACCGGAAGGAGCCGTCAGACCCCTCCCGGTTGGGTATGTATGTTCGGCGTTGGGTCGGATGGGTCAACGGCGTGGACGGTCATCCGACATTCTTCGCACGATGCTCGCCAACCCCCCGTAGTGGTTAGCCAGCCATGCCCAATTAAGATTGAGGGCACGGCAAGTATCAGCGAAAAACAAAAAACATCACTAGAATACCGCCGCGTTAATGATATGCGGGCAGGTCGACATAGTTGGGACATACGAAAAAATGAATGACTAATTGTCGACGGCGGTCGGGATTCCAATGTGAAACGGTGCAGGGGAACTTGCAGTCCCTTGGTTATAAAAATTCCCGATTTCGTTATCAGCTAAGCTCGACCAAGTGTCATGTATAACATCGGGGATATCTGACACGGTCGTCGACGGCACCCCGAGCGAGTCGCCGGCAACTACAAGATCCATCTCAGAATCCGAAAGAACGACCGGTCCGCCCAGTGTGGGCTGGGCTGCCTGTTCGCCGGCGAAACCAGAACCTGAACCGACGATCAAAGCCATGGCGGAGGCAGTTAAGAAAGTTGAGATACGCATTTTATTCTCCCAGAGATACAGCCTGCGAGCCGAGTCCAAAGCAAAGCACCGCAAGGCACCACAACACATTGCACACACTAAATCGTATGCACGACGAGTGAGGTGCCTGAGCAGTAAACGATAAAAAGCCAGTAAAATCAATCTGGTTGCAATCTTCTACTGATCAGTCAGTTCTCGGCGCCGACATGCCCAGGCCGCGAACGGGCACAACGCGACCAATTCTGTGATGCGCAATGGGTTGGTAGAGGTCATTCTGCACGTGCTTCGAATGGTGTTTTTCGGACGAGCCGTGAATAGGGCGTGTTTCTTAATTGGGTCACGAAAGCTGCCGTTCGAATGCAGCGCAGCATCGGTCGAAATGGGCTGATTTTGTTGAAAAACTCATGCTTGATCGTGGAATGAACTGCTGATTCAATTCATCGTACGGATAGGGAGGGTTTTGCGATGATGGGACCTAAGCAGGAAGCACAGGCGGCGTTGTTCTATGAGTTCTCGTTGGAGGATCATGTCCCTCAAGACCACCTTCTTCGGTTGATTGACCGGTTCGTTGACCTGAGCAGTATCCGGGCGCATCTGTCGGATTTCTATAGTCACACAGGCCGTCCATCCATTGATCCGGAACTGCTCATTCGGATGCTGTTGGTGGGGTATTGCTTTGGTATTCGGTCAGAACGCCGGCTCTGCGAAGAGGTTCATCTGAACCTCGCCTACCGCTGGTTTTGCCGGCTGAATTTGACCGACCAAGTTCCAGACCACTCGACCTTCTCGAAGAACCGCCATGGTCGGTTCCGTGAGAGCGATCTGCTGCGCCATGTGTTCGAGACCACGGTTGCACGCAGCATGGAAGAAGGACTGGTGGGCGGTCAGGGTTTTGCTGTTGATGCCAGTTTGATCAGTGCGGATGTTCAGAAGCAAAACTCCAGCAATCCCGAAGACTGGGCCGCCCGTGACATTGATCCCAATAACGCGCCGCGCGCAGTGCGCGAGTATCTCGACACCTTGGACGACGAGGCCTTTGGTGCAGCCTCCACGGTCAAGCCCAAGTTCATGGCCCATGCCGACCCCGCCAGCCAATGGACGGCTGCACGTAAAGGCCCGGCTTTCTTTGCGTATTCTACTAATTATCTGATCGATACCGATCACAGTATCATCATGGACGTAGATGCCAGTCGGTCCAACAAGACCGCTGAAATAAGTGCCATGCGCAAAATGCTCGATCGCACCGAAGAACGTTTTGGTGTGAAGTCCGATTGGATCGCTGCGGACACCGCATATGGATCAGAAGACAATCTTGTCTGGCTCGCATTGAAGCGCCAAATCCTTCCCTTCATTCCTGTCTTCGACAAAGGTGAGCGCACGGACGGAACGTTCTCACGATCCGACTTCACGTGGGACGATGAGAACGACCGCTATATCTGTCCGGGCGGCAAAGAGATGCGGCACACTTGGCGGACCTATTCTGACCCGGCTCGAAACGCGCCAAGCTGGAAAGCTCGCAAGTATCGAGCGCTGAAGTCCGATTGCACAGGATGCGAGCTGAAGGAAAAATGCTGCCCCAACGCCGAGGCCCGCGCCGTCCATCGCGAGAAATACGAAATCGTCCGGGACTTCGCCCGCCGATGCATGGCGTCAGAGTTCAATGTCACCGCACAGAAACGACGAAAGAAGGTCGAGATGCTCTTTGCACACCTCAAACGCATCCTTGGCCTCGGGCGGCTCCGATTACGTGGACCCTGCGGCGTCCAAGACGAGTTTACTCTCGCAGCAGCAGCCCAAAACCTCCGGAAACTAGCCAAACTCACGCCGATGGTGCCAGCCGCAGGATGACGCGGCGGTACCGCCTCAGACTGCCCAATAAAATATACGCCGTAACCATCCCCAAAGCACAAAACCAAACGACTTTTTCAACAAAATCGGCTCGAAGCGGTCATTCGCTGCATGAGCAAATCACCTCAGACCATTAGCAATATCGGTCATTCAACATAGGAGCCGCACTGAGCATGGGCGTAAGTGGCCGAATTCTGGAATGCAGAAACGTCGACTTCGAAAAATTCAAGTCCAACATCCATGCATCTACCGAGAGATAGTAGAAGTTCTGCATTGTGCATGTTTCAACCACAGCCAAAATTTGCGTTCCGCCCAATCACCGTCCCATCCATCCGCCATCGACCAGCATCACATGGCCGTGCATATAGCTGGCGGCGTCCGAGGCCAGAAAGACAACGGGTCCCTTGAAGTCATCGGGGCGTCCCCACCGTCCGGCGGGGATACGGTCCAGGATTGATTTTGAGCGTATAGGATCATTGCGCAGGGCTTCGGTATTGTCGGTATCGATGTAGCCGGGGGCAATGGCGTTCACGTTGACGCCCTGCCCCGCCCACTCGTTTGCGAACGCCATGGTCAATTGGCCAATCCCACCCTTAGAGGCGGCGTAGCCCGGCACAGTGATGCCGCCCTGGAACGTCAAAAGCGAGGCGGTGAAAATGATCTTGCCGGACCCACGCGCAACCATGGTTGCACCAATGTCGCGGGTCAGAATGAACTGGGCATTCAAGTTCACCTCGATCACTTCGTCCCACATTTCGTCGGGGTGTTCCGCTGCAGGTTTGCGCAATATGGTTCCTGCGTTGTTCACCAAGATGTCGATCTGGGGATGCGCGGTGCGCACTTTTGCCGAAAATTCTTTCAACGCTGCGCGATCCGAGAAATCGCAGGCATAGCCGGTGAATGCGCGCCCAAGCGCATTGACTGCCGCGCCTACCGCAGAACCCGAAGATTCCAAGGTTGCACTGACGCCGATAATGTCTGCACCGGCCTCGGCAAGCGCTTCTGCCATGCCCCGGCCGATGCCACGCTTGCAGCCAGTCACAAGAGCAGTTTTGCCGGTAAGATCGAATTTGTTCAGAACGCTCATTTACGCATCCTCCGCGATACGGATCATCGACTTCATGGCGTTCGGATTCTCGGTCAGAGACTTGAACGCGGCCTGAATGTCGGACAGGTTTTGAATGTCTGTAATGAAGGCGTCGCAATCGACCACGCCCTCTGCCAGAAGAGCCATGGCCCTGTCATAATCTTTGGGGCGATAGACCCGCGCGCCAATCAGGTCCAGCTCGCGCCAGAAGAACTGGAACATGTCGATGTTCGGCTTGTTGGCATGGATAGCGACCATGACAATTCTGCCGCGCGTGGCCGCAGCGGCTGTAATCAGATCAACACCGGGTTGCGACCCGGAAACCTCGAACACGACATCAGCACCCTTGCCATCCGTCGCGCTGTGAATGGTCGCCGCCACGTCGACCTCTTTGGGATTCAGCGTGGCGAACCCAAGTTTGGCCGCAAAGGCCAGCCGGTTTTCATTAATCTCGGCAATCGTGACGTTTGCACCGGCTTCGCGGGCAACCATGGCCACCAGCATGCCGATAGGACCGCCACCAATAACCAGCACATCTTCGCCCGGCTGCACTTGACCCCGGTCGACGTCATGCACGGCAACCGCCAGCGGCTCGATCAGGGCAGCGTGACTAAGATCCAGATCCTGAGGCAACAAATGGATCGTGTGCGCCGGAACGTTCCACTTCTGCTGAAAGGCGCCATCTGAATCGATGCCGATGAATTTCAGGGTATGACAGATATGCTCGTGTCCGGCGTTGCAGGCAGGGCAATCACCGCAGTGATCCAGCGGACGCACCACAATAGGCGCACCGATACTCAGACCATCAACGCCCTCGCCCACCGCCGCAATCGTACCAGACATTTCGTGTCCAATCGTCCGCTCGAACCCAACACGCGCGTCCATATGGCCCAGATAGATATGCAGGTCTGTTCCGCAAATACCGCAAAAGGCCACATCAATCTGAACCTCGCCCGGACCGGGCGGTGGGACATCCACCTGCTCAATCGAGAAAGTCTTGTCTCCGCGATAAAACGCTGCGGCAGTGCTCATAGCTTATCCTCAGTTCTTCAAAAGATTGACGGCGTCCAGTTTGGACCAGTCGAATTCGACCCCGATTCCCGGATCGGACGGAGCCTGTGCTAGGTGGTTGCGAACTACAAGTGGTCGCTTGGTGTAGGCGTCTATCGGGAAGGAGTGCACCTCGATCCAGCCAGCGTTTTTTTGTGCGGACACCAGCGAAACGTGCAGCTCTTGCATGCCGTGGCTACAGATCGGGATTCGGTGTTGCTCGGCGCGTTCGGCGACCTGCAGAAATCCGGTGATGCCGCCGCAGTTTGAAGCATCGGGTTGAATGAAGCTGAGGTTGGCGCGGTCGAAAGCATAGTCAAACTCGTGGATCGTATGGAGGTTTTCACCCATTGCCAGCGGCACGCCGGTTTCCCGCGTTATCCGAGCAAAACTGTCGTAATCGTCTGGAATGATTGGTTCTTCAAACCACAGAATGTCGTATTCCTGAAACGCGCGGGCGGCGGTGATGGCCTCTTCGACGCTCATCGAATAATTGGCGTCCACCATGAAGGCAATGTCGGGGCCGATCAGGTCACGCACGGCTTTCACCCGCTGGACATCATCGTCACGTCCGACCTTGATTTTCACGCCGTTAAAGCCGCGGTCCAGATAGCTTTGGACCGAGGCCAGAAGTTTAAGAAGCTCGAACCCAAGATCGATGCCGCCGCAATAGGCTTTGCAGGTATCCCCTGCCCCGCCCGCCATTTTCCAAAGTGGGCGACACTTGCGTTTACCGCGCAAATCCCAGAGCGCAATATCAACAGCCGAGATCGCAAAGGACGCGATACCACCACGCGCGACGTAATGAACATGCCACTGCATGGCGTCATAGAGCGTCTCGGGCGTGTTGCCCGGTTGCCCGATCAAAAAAGGCGTCAGGTCATGGTCGATCATGGCCTTGATCGCATGTCCGCCTTTGCCACCTGTGTAAGTATACCCGGTGCCTTCGGACCCATCGTCCAGACGCACAGTGGCAGTAACCAGCTCGAAAAAGTGGTGGTCGCCGTGTTTGGCATCCACCAGCACTTCGGCCAAAGGCACATGAAAGAGCCGGGTTTCAATCGCCGCGATGTTGCTCATGTCCGGGTTTCTTGCCCTGTGCGCGCCGACATGAAACGAGCCTGAAACAGGATCACAGCGAACAGGAACCCGCCGCGAATAACCATCTGCCAATAGGCGCTGAAACTGATGGTGCCCCGGCCATTTTCAAAGTTGAGGATGTTGAACACCAATCCCAAAAGAAGCGCGCCGGCGACGGTGGCCGTGACAGAGCCAAGTCCGCCGGTCAAAAGCGTGCCACCCACGACGACCGAGGCGATCGCCGAAAGCTCCCATCCGATCCCTTCCAATGGCTGGCCGGCGCCAAAACCTGACGCCAGGATCACGCCTGCCAATCCGGCACACCCACCTGACAGCATGTAGACAAAGGCCGTGGCGCGATTGACTTTGAGGCCCATCAGAACCGAGGCATCCGCGCCACCACCAATGGCTAGAACCGTGCGCCCCAGCGAGGTTTTCTCTAACGTCACCCACAAAGCGACGACGACAACGCCAACCACAACGATGGACCACGGCAGGATGTTCAGCGCTTTTTCCATGCCCATGCGGGTAAAGTTCGACCCCCAGTCAACCGAGATTGTCTGCGCACCCGAAATGACCAGAGCACCGCCCTTGGCGCCCAGCATGGTTGCAAGCGTCGCAATGAAGGGTGGGATGCGCATCAGGATGATGCAAAAGGCGTTGATCGCGCCGAACGCGACCCCGGCAAGCACGGCACCGGGCAGTGCAACTTCGATCCCGAAAGGCGACAGATAGGCCGCAACGACCGAGGTAAAGGCTGCAACCGAACCGACAGACAGATCGATGCCGCCGGTCATGATCACAAAGCACATGCCAACCGAGATGATGATGAACATCGAGTTATAATTCAGGAACGAAGTGATGTTGTAAGCGCCGCCAAAGTTTTCATAGCGCAGCACACCGAACAGGATCAGCACGGCCAGGACCACCCAGACCGCAACCGACTGTGGGTTGCGCGCCAGATATTTGCGCAGATCGAAAGCATCTGTGTCCAGCATCGCCTTATTCCTTCCGCGCCTGCTGCACATAAACGGCAGCAATGATGATGACTGCCTTGGCAATCAGCGCGACCTCGTCTTCGACGCCATTGGCAAGCAGCGTGTATTTCACAAGTTGAATGATGACCGCACCCAGGATGGCACCAAAGATTGGCGCGCGCCCGCCTTGTAGCAGTGCGCCCCCGACGACGGCTGCGGCGATGGCGTCCAGTTCCATCAGGTTCCCGTTGCGGGCGGTGTCCGAGGCCGAGTTGATCGCAACCACGATCAGCCCAGCAAGCCCCGACAGCACACCGCAGATCATATAGACGCCGATTTTCACGCGCTTGACCGGGCCACCCGACAATTCCGCCGCACGCTCGTTGCCGCCAATAGCCAGCACGTATCGCCCGAAAGTCGTCCGCGTCATGACCAGATAGAGAACACAGGCAATCGCCAGCGCCAGCCAACCCTGAAACGGCAACCCAAGAACTTTGCCGGTTCCCAGATAGCTGAAGGACGGGTTCGAAAACGTCTGCAGATTACCGTTGGTCAGCACCTGTGCGATGCCGCGCCCCGAGATGAACAGGATCAGGGTTGCGATAATCGGCTGCACCCTGAGGTTAGCCACCAGAATGCCGTTGAATACACCGCAGGCAATGGCGGCCAACAACGGCAACGCTATCGCCGCCGCAATGCCCAGCGCCGGATAGGCTTGCCCAAACTCCGACAGAAAGATCAGCGGCGCCAGCGCGCCCGCCAGCGCCATGATGGCCCCGACCGACAGATCAATCCCGCCGGTCGCGATGACCAGCGTCATGCCCATGGCCACAATCGCAATGGTCGCGACTTGGGATATGTTCACAAACAGGGTCTGCACCTGCAGGAAGTTCGGGGTGACTAGCACGTTGAACAACAGGATCACGGCCAGAGCGACCAGACCGCCGTTATCGCGCAAAAACGAGCGCCATTCGAATGACTTCGCGCTACTTGCTTGCAATTCTGCGTCTTGAGTGCTCATGCCGCTTGCCCTTCTGTATGCGCCAGGGCCCGCACCAAAGCATCTTCCGTGATGCCGGGATTGGTCAGTTCGGTCACAATGCGCCCCTCGTTCAAAACAATGATCCGGTCGGCGCCTTCGACGATCTCTTCAAATTCCGAGCTGATCAGAACAACGCCGACCCCTTGGGCGACCGAGTCACGAATGATCGCCTGAATTTCGCGTTTCGCGCCGACGTCCACGCCGCGGGTCGGCTCGTCCAGGATCAGCACGTCGGGTTCGATAGCCAGCCAGCGTGCCAGCAGCACCTTTTGTTGATTGCCGCCTGAAAGTTCGCGAATTGGCTGTTCCATATTGGCGGTCTTGATGCCCAGCGCCTTGATGTAGTGATCCACCAACTGGCGTTCCCGGACCCGGTCGATTTGGCCCTTGCGGGTGAGTTGCGGCAAAAGAGCAAGGGTCAGGTTCTCGCGCACCGACATATCCGGGATGATCCCTTCTGCCTTGCGATCTTCGGTCAGGTAGCCAAACCCGGCTGCGATAGCTGCCGCTGGCGTGTCGAGCCCAGCACCGTTGCCTTTGACCTTGATCTGTCCCTTGGTCAGGCGGTCGACCCCAAAAATGGCGTGCGCCGCTTCGGTTCGTCCAGCGCCAAGCAATCCGCCCAGCCCGATGATCTCTCCGCCGTGCAGAGTCATATCGAAATCGTTCAGCCGTGGCCCGGTAGAAATACCTTTGGCATCCAGCAGCACCTCACCCTTGTCAGTGCTGGGCGAGCCGCCACCAAATTCTGTCATACCGGCCTGCTCGATGTCGTCGGCATCTCGGCCCAGCATGGCGGCGATTAGGTCCAGCTTGGTGGTGCCTTCAATCGCGCGGCAATCCACGGTGCGCCCATCGCGCATGGTGGTCACCCGGTCGCAAATCTCGAACAGTTCATCCAGAAAATGCGACACATACAGGACCGAGACACCAGCCTTCCGCAGTTCTTTCACGACGCCAAACAACACCTCGACTTCCGAGGCATCCAGCGATGAAGTCGGCTCGTCCATAATCACCAACCGTGCGTCCAGGGATACGGCTCGGGCTATGGCCACAAGTTGCTGAATTGCGGTGGAATAACTGCTAAGCGGCGCCCGCACGTCAATGTCGATGCCAAAGCGGTGCAGAATTTCGCGGGTGCGTTTGTGCGCCTCTTTCCAGTCGATCAGGACGCCGAACCGCTTGGGCTCGTAGCCCATCATGACGTTTTCGGTAACCGAGCGCAGCGGCACCAGGTTAAGCTCTTGATTGATGGTTGCTATCCCCGCCTCTTGCGCTTCGCGTGGGCTGGAAATGGCGCTTTCGGCGCCGTTGAAGCGCACAATGCCACCATCGCGACGGTAGACCCCGGTAAGTATCTTGATCAGCGTAGATTTCCCGGCACCGTTCTGCCCGATAAGGGCGTGCACTTCGCCAGGTGCGATGTCCAGCGATGCTTCGGAAAGGGCGCTGACACCAGCGAACGCCTTTTCGATGCCGATCATGTTCAGAAGCACTGTCATAACTCTCCCGCTGGTCAACTGTCATAACGCCAAAGGAGGCGCGGTCAACGACCGCGCCTCCTTCAACAGGGAGACCTCAATAGGCTTCGTCGACGTGATTGGCCGCGTTATCCTGAGTGAAGATACGGTCTTTGACCTGCACCCAATGCTCGATCTCTTCGCCGTTTGCGTAACGGTTCATGACCTCGCAGGCCAGTGGGCCAAAGAACGGCGAGCTTTCTACCGTTACACCCATTTTGCCGTCGATGATGGCCTGAAGCGCGTCGCGCGTGCCGTCGATTGAGACAACCAGAACGTCTTCCCCCGGTTTGCGCCCCGCCAGTTCCAGCGCTTGAATTGCACCGATGGCCATCTCGTCGTTATGGGCATAGACCACGTTCACGTCAGGATGGGCCTGCAACAACGTTTCCATGACCTGACGGCCAAGATCGCGGGCAAAGTCGCCGGTCTGGGACGCGACGATTTCAAAGCGACCGTCTGCGGCAATAGCGTCGTCAAAACCTTTCTTTCGGTCATTAGCAGGGGACGAACCAGTAGTGCCCTCAAGCTGAACAATGATGCCCTTGTCGCCCGAGAAGTTTTCGATGGTCCACTCCGCAACGCGGCGTCCCTGGTCGATGAAGTCCGAGCCAAGGAAGGCAACGAAATCTTCGCCAGGCTTGGCGGCAGCCGGATCAACCGAACGGTCCACAAGGAATGTCGGAATGCCAGCAGCCTTGGCTTTTTTAACGGCTGGGATCAGTGGCTTTTCTTCGCGTGGCGGCAGGAACAAAACGTCGATGCCCTGGGCGATCATGCTGTCCACATCTGCAACCTGCTTGGCAGCCGATCCAGCAGCGTCGGTTGCAATCAAGTCCCAGTTGCACATTTCAGCGGTGTCGTGAAACGACTTGGTTTCAGCGATCCGCCAAGGGTTGTTCGATTCCATCTGCGAAAAGCCGACTTTATAGCGCTCTTTCTTTTCCAGCGGTGGCAGCGACTGGCCGATAGCCATCGAGCCGACGCCCATGCTCAGTGCCGTTGCGGCGAGTAATAGAGTTCTGCGGTTCATGTGTTTTCCTCCACGTTGGTGCGCTTAAATCTTCCGGCGCGCGATTTTTGGGGCTATCCCCAGTTCAAATAGGTCGTCTGTTTTTTCAAGTAGGCGTCAAAGCCATACTGTCCGTCTTCTCCACCCAGCCCGGAATGACCCCAGCCCGTATGAAATCCCTGAACGGCTTCGCCACTGCTTCGGTTGATGTAGATCTCGCCAAATTTCAGCACATAGGGCGTTTGCGCGATCTGACGGGCGTTTTGCGTGAACATGTATGCCGACAGGCCGAACGAAGTGTCGTTTGCCAGCGACACAGCCTCGTCAAAATCGCTGACACGTTTGGCTGCAATGACGGGCCCAAAAATTTCTTCCTGCAGAAGGGGTGATGCGTTGTCCGTTACTTCCAGAACCGTCGGTGCAACCCAGTGCCCTTTTGCATAAGGTCCGTCATTCAACGCCCCGCCTTTCAGCAGGATGTCGGCACCGGCAGCTTCACCACGGGCCACGATCTCTTCAATCTTGGAGACTTCGATGCCGCTGACCTTCGGGCCCAAATCGACATCGCCCACTGGATCGCCAATGGTAAGTGCGCGGCTTTTGGCGACGAACTTCTCAAGAAACTGATCAGCGATATTGGCGTGCAGATACATCCGTTCATTGCATGTGCAGACCTGCCCGCAGTTTGTGTATCGGGCCGTCATGGCAGCCGCGACGGCGGCATCGATGTCAGCATCTTCCATGACGATGAATGGGGCTTTGCCACCCAGTTCCAGCCGCACAATCTTCAATTCATCCGCCGCAGTTCGGCAAATGTCGCGCCCGGCGCGGGTGCTGCCAGTCATTGTGATCAGATCGGTGCCGGGATGTTCGACTAAACGTTGACCTACAACAGGCCCCCTGCCGGTGACGACGTTGAAAACACCTTTCGGAAAGCCAACTCGCTCGGCCAGTTCCGCGACTGCGAGGCCGGAAAACGGCGTTATTTCATGGCTGAGCAGGATGAAGGTATTCCCGGCGACTAAAGCTGGTCCAAGCTTTCGCGTCACCAAAGCCGACGGATAATTCCAGGCTGTCAGCCCAACAACGACACCAACCGGGTGTTTGCGAATCTGGATCTCCTCACGGGCGTTATCTGAGGCGATGATGTCGCCCTGAATGCGCCGTGCCTGTTCTGCAGCATAGCGCAGGAACGTGATGGCAGCGGCAATTTCGCCGCGCGCCTGGACGATCGGCTTGCCCTGCTCGGCAGTGACAAGCATTGCCAGCCGCTCGGCATCAGCCGTCATGGCATCGGCAAGCGCGGTGACAAAGGCTGCACGTTCAATTGCTGGCATCACTGCCCAAGCCGGAAATGCCGCCTGCGCAGCTGTGACGGCGGCATCCGCATCTGCGGGCGTGCCTTCAGGAATATGTCCGATGACAGCTTCGGATGCCGGGTTTTCAACCGCGATACGTGTGGACTCGTTATGCGAAGCCCAATCACCGGCGACATACATTCGACCATCTAACAGCGCGTTTTCAAATTGTTGGGCAACGAGCATTTCAGTCTTTCGTTCTTCAATGTGTGGCAGTGCCACGAGTCGTCCTATTGAATAGATAATGAATTAGTAATGTCAATTAGTAATATTAGTAATAAATAATTATTGCGAAATTCGGTGAACTCGTTTATCAAATCACACCGAACCAGGAGTTGGCATGAAAGACGACGCAATCAGCCCCAGCAAAAAGAAGAAGCCGAACATCGGTCGCCGCGTCACGATGCGCGATATCGCGCGCGTTGCAGGATGCTCACAACCAACGGTTTCTTTCGTATTGAACAAAAATGAAACCGCGAAGATTTCGGATCAAATGAAGCAAAAGGTTTTGGATGCAGCGCGCAAGCTTGGATACAAGACCCCCGCCCAACCATCCAATACCACCGACAAAAATCAAGGCTTCATCAATGGCCCCATTGCCTTTGTAATCGACACCATCGCCACCAGCCCGGAAGGTGTTCACGCCTATGAAGGTGTTTTGGAGGCGGTGAAGGCAACCGGCAATATTGTTCTGCTGGCTGAGACTCAGAACGACCCGGTGATCGAGCCGAAGACACTACAGTATTTCATCGATCAACAGGTGTCTGCAATTGTCTATGCCTGTGTTTTCACTCGGCAGATCACGCTTCCAGATATGCTGCAATATACTGATATTCCAGTGTTTCTTTTGAATTGCTACACCGAAGAGCCTTCGCACCCTGCTGTGATCCCGGCCGACATTTCCGGCGGCCATACAGCGACGAACGCCCTATTGGACGCAGGCCATACACGCATCGGTCTGATCACCGGCGAGTTGTTCATGGAGTGCGCCAGCGGTCGACATACCGGATACCGAAACGCGCTGGCGTCCGCTGATCTTCCTTTTGCCAAAGAGTTAGTCGTCGAGGGCAACTGGCTGCCAAGCTCTGGCTATGAAGGCACCAAAGAACTCATGTCTTTGGACAACCCACCCACCGCGATATTCTGCTCGAATGACCGGATGGCCGTGGGGTGCTACGAGGCCCTCAAGGAAATGGGCCTGTCCATCCCCGAAGACGTCTCGGTCATTGGATATGACGACGACGAAATCGCACGCCATTTGTCACCGCAACTGACTTCAATGAATTTGGCCGATCGCTCGATGGAGCGCTGGGTAATAGATCAGCTTTTTTACGGATCTGCTGGTAATAATCGCCATCCGCTGACCAAACTGGAATGCGAGTTGGTCGAACGTGATTCCGTTGCTGCGCCCAAAGGCGATATGCGGAACTCGAACAAATGAGCCAGGGATATGACTACGTTGTTGTCGGCGGTGGGTCGGCAGGTGCTGCGTGCGCTGCCGGATTGGTCAACGCCGGTGCGCGGGTTCTTCTGCTGGAAGCGGGTCATTCCCACCACCATCCTTTGCTTGATATGCCGCCGGGCATCTTCAAGATGATCAACGGCTCGAAATTCATGCGGTATCACAAGACCGAGCCCCAGGCACACCTTGACGGGCGAGCCCACGACATTCCACAGGGCAATGTTCTGGGTGGCGGGTCTTCGGTGAATGCGCAGGTATATATGCGGGGGCGACCCTCGGACTATGATGGCTGGAACAGTGAACTGCGCGGCTCCAACAACGGTGTTGGCTGGAGCTGGGAAGATGTCCTGCCCTATTTCCGCGGGATGGAAGGGAACAACCGTCTGGCCAATGATCTGCATGGCAATGAGGGCCCTGTTCTGGTCTCCGACCCAGGCCACGTCAACGAAATGTCGCGCTGGTTTGTTCAAGCCGTTCAACAGTTGGGGGAACCGTTCAATCCCGATTTCAACGGCCCCACCCAAAGAGGTGTGGGGTTTTATCAGTTCACAAACCGCAGTGGACGGCGCAGCTCATCAGCCTACGCATTTCTTGAACCACTGAAGAAAAATCCAAACCTGACCGTAAAACTTCATGCCGAAGTCGCACAGATCGTTGTTGAAAGTGGGCGTGCAACTGGAGTGACTTATCGCGACAAGACCGGAGAGCACAGTGTTCAAGTCGATGATGAAGTGATCGTCGCCGCCGGTGCATTGGTGTCCCCCAGACTGCTGATGCAATCCGGGATTGGTCCCGAGGACCATCTGACTGAACATGGAATCGAAACCAAACTCGCCCTTCCCGGTGTCGGACAGAACCTGATCGATCACCCCGAAGTTCCGGTGACAGCCTTTGCTAACGGTCCTTATGGTTATTTCAAACAAGGCGACGGCTGGCGCATGTTGCGCAACGGTATCCAGTTCAAGCTGTTTGGCAGCGGACCGGTCACGTCGGCCGGTGTCGAAGCCGGGGCATTTGTGAACCCCAGCGATCCTGAAGCCGATCCCACAATCCAGGCTTTTTGCGTGCCTATCGTCTATCTGGACCGCGACGCCCTGGAAGAAGTCGAAGACGACTATGGCCTGACGGTGACCACCGTGGTTGTGAAACCAAAGTCGCGCGGTGAAGTGCGGTTGAAGTCGGCTGATCCCTTTGCGATGCCAAGTGTCTCACCAAACCTTTTGAAGGAAGAAGACGACATGGCAGAGATGGTGCGCGGCCAGCGGTTTTTCCGCCGCGCATTTCAGACCAAGCCCCTTTCGGATCATATCCGCCAGATCGTGATCCCGGATCAGGATGACGATGATACCCTGCGCGCCCATTGCAAACGGTTTGTGAAAACTAACTATCACCCGGCAGGCACCTGCAAAATGGGTGCGGAAGGCGATCCATTGGCCGTGCTGGACACTAGACTGAAGGTGCGCGGCATCGAAAGTTTGAGAGTTTGCGATATGTCCGCCGTTCCCGACATCAACGCGGGAAATACCAATGCGCCTGCGATGATGCTGGGGGCACGGTGCGCCGATTTGATTGTTGATGACGCTTGATTGCTACGCAGACAAACACTCAGAAACCAGCGACATAACTGAGCCAACCTATTTATCGGAGGATGATCGCCACGGCATTCACTAGCATGCTCAGAATGGGAGCATAACTGATAGTTTGTTTGGACTGCGTCTGAGTTGTCCTATCAGATTGCGGCGAAAGTACAAATTCGGTCCGGGCCAAATCGAGGCCATCGAACGACTATTTCGGTGGCATGCGCTACATCATAACGAAAGCTACATCATGACGAAAAGAGTGCCGCAATTGCGAAAAATAGCTGCGTTGGCTAAGCCCGAAAATTCAATGACGGCAAAGTCCGCGTTGCAGACCTAGGACCTACCCCAATGCTGCAAGATGCATGAATGTCTGCTCTGGGGAAGCTGCGATGCGGCGACATCGTTCCTTGTGGATGGCAGCTTTGGGCCGTCTCCAACTTAAGCCTTCCAGGCCGAATTCACTATGCTGCATTTGCACCCACGTCGGCAGAGACTCCGGACAATGCAAATGCAGTTCACGCGGCACCCCCCTTTTCTGTGCCTACTGTTGAGAAACTGCCTCGCATTGCAGTGTCTGGCCCGGTCCTGGCCGCTACATGCGCGAGTTCCTCAATCGCTTGAACCGTGGCGCGAAAAACTCGACAAATTTTCGTACATTGGGGCGATGCGCCGCGTGCGGACTGATTGCCATCCAGCTTGGCATGTCGAGCACCTTGGGTGGAGGGAATGCCCGTACTACGCCGTCCATCGGGTCGCCGAATATTGACGGCAGCGGACCTATGCCCTGACCCATCTTGATTACCGTGAACAAGGTCTCAAGGTTTGTCACTTCTGTGACGATTTGCTCGTCCGCCACATGCTCGGATATCCAATCGACAATGCTTGGCGGAAAATCCTTGCCGACAATCCTGATGAATTTGTGATCGCCCAGATCGGCCTCGGACGCCGGAAGGCCGTTGATCGCTGCGTACTCGTGCGCCGCATAGAAGCCATTTTGAAGCGTTCCGGCGCGTCGGCAAATTGTATCGGGATCGTCGGGCATCCTTTCAAACGCAAAGACGACATCTGCCGTCCCGTCATATACCTCTTCCTTCTTGTTCGAGGCGCGAATGATAAATTTGGTGCCCGGGTATCTTGCGACAAACTCGCTCAGCATTTCCGAGACCTCGAGGTCGAAAATCGGGCTGGGACCGCCAATCGTGATATGGCCATTTTCCTCGGCCCGCAATTCATCAGCGATCCGAGAGAACTGCGCAATGCTTTGCCCAATCTCCAACGCGGCGTGCTGCAGTTTGCGCGCCTGAGGGGTCGGACGAGACCCCCGGGTATCTTTTTAAAACAACATGACACCGAGGGAGCGTTCGAGATCCCTTATGCGCCGCGCAACAGTTGCCTGCGAGATGTCCAACTCTTTTGCGGCAGCGAGGGTCGAACCCGTTCGCAGCACTGCAAGGAAGGCTGAAATCCCGGGCGAATGGTCATTTGAGTTAGTCATATCTGACTAACAGCACATCGGAACGGGTAATTCCAGTGACCCATCCCCGACCACTAAGGTTTTGTTGTGTCCAAAACAAACTGTCTAGGAGGGATCAAATTGGGACTTAAGAAAACGATGGCTGGAGCCTTGGTGCTGTCAGCGACCGCGATTTTGGCAACGGGAACCGCGGCAGTCGCCGATTCAAGCGATGACTTTGCATACATATTCGAAGCGACTTTGAATGAAGGCGTTACCGTTGCAGACATGACCGCCATCATTGAAGAAGGCGCGGCCGCGATCGCGGATTTTGACGGCACGCTCATCTGGGACATTGTGGTGATTGGCGATCAGGTCAGGGGCTATGAACTTTTCGAAAACGAGGCTGCTTTCTTTGGCCATGTTCAGGCTTTGGGAGACACCCTTCCCAAATTTTTGGGTGCATGGACCACCGACTCGATTATTGCGGTGACTCCAATGCCGCAAAGCATCGCCGAGGCCTTTGCCAGCTTTGGCGCCCCGGTCGTAACGGTCGATTCTGCCGTAAACAAATAATGGCGCGGTGATTGAACCAAAACTAGTCCGTCACCCCCCAAACCCAAGAAATGGAGTGAAAAATATGCATGCGATTTGCAATGTCTATACCGGCGAGGGCGCGGACGCTCTCTATGAACGGCTCTTTTCCGAGGCGGACAGAGTTCGCGAAATGCTTCAGGGCATCCCCGGCTTTGTCAGCTATACGATGGTCAAAACCGAAGGTGGCGGTTACTCACAAGTGGTTGTCGAGAGCCCGGAGGTTTTGGCGGATGTCGGCAGGGTTGCCGGTGGTCACATCAAGGCCATCGCAGCCGAGATCGGTGGGATCGAACCGCCGACAAGCCATGTCGGTCCTGTTGGCGTGCACATATAAGTGATCTGTCCGTCGTCAGGGTTTTGGGAACCAAGAGTTGCTTAAACAAGTAAAGAGTTTGGCTCGTCTGGTTGATGTTATTATGCGGCGCGCTGTCTGTGATGCAAGCGCCGCGCTTCGAGCGTCTTTCGTTTGATCCTTTCCCGTTGTCTTAGAATGGCTTTGTCACGCCCGAAGTAGACGTCGGCGGGTGTGACGTTGTTCAGGCTCTCGTGGTAGCGCTTGTGATTGTAGTGATCGACGAAGGCTTCGATCTGGGTTTCGAGGTCTCCCGGAAGGAAGTAGTTCTCCAATAGGATGCGGTTCTTCAGGGTTTGATGCCACCTCTCGATCTTGCCCTGTGTCTGGGGATGATATGGTGCGCCCCGAGAATGCTTCATGCCTTTGTCCTGCAGCCATTCAGCCAGATCGCCAGAGACGTAACTGGACCCGTTGTCGCTGAGGAGGCGGGGTTTGTGGATGACGTGAACCTGATCGCACCCTGATGCTTGTAGCGCCAAATCCAGGGTGTCCGTCACGTCCTCTGCCCGCATGTTCGTGCAGAGTTTCCACGAGATGATGTAGCGGCTGTAGTCGTCCAGGATTGTGCTGAGATAGAACCAGCCCCAGCCAAGCACTTTGAGATAGGTGAAGTCGGTTTGCCAAAGCTGGTTGATCGCAGTGGTCTTGTCTTTGAACTCGTTTGCCGCCTTGAGCACGATAAAGGCCGGGCTGGTGATCAGATCGTGGGCCTTCAGGGCCCGATAGACTGAAGATTCCGAGACGAAGTAGCGCTCCCGATCCGTGAACGTCACTGCCAGTTCGCGCGGCGACAGCTCCGTCTCCTGCAGCGCCAGCTTGACGACCTTGCGCCGGACTTCGTCGGGGATGCGGTTCCAGACATGTCTGGGCTTAGGCGCTTGATCCACAAGGCCAGCGTCGCCGCGCTGCCGATACCGATCATACCAACGGTAAAATGTGGTGCGGGGGATGCCCAGCTTTGCCAATGTTCGACGAGCAGACAAATGCGACCCCTCAACAAGCCGGATGATCTCCAACTTCTCAGATGCAGCATACCTCATTCTTGGTCGCCCCCACCGCCGGTCATGCTTTTTTTGAGAAGACGCAGTTCCAGTGTTTGCTCGGCAACGACCTCCTTCAGGTCTCGGGCTTCGCGGCGCAGGTCCTTGACTTCGTCGGTCGTAGCCGCACGCGCCGTATCTCCAGCAAGCCGCCGTTTGCCAGCTTCCATGAAGTCCTTGGACCATTTGTAGTAGATACCTTGAGATATTCCCTCACGACGGCACAACTCAGCAATGCTGTCTTCGCCACGCAAGCCATCCAGCACGATCCGGATCTTCTCTTCTGACGAATACTGTTTGCGCGTCGCGCGCTTGATCTCTTTGACGATCTTCTCGCCGGGGCTCCTGCGAGTTCCAGTTGTCTGTCTCATGTCCCACTCCTCAGTGGTTACGATGAGCCAACAACTCTCTCTTATCAAATTAACCTAATTGGACCCATAGGCGCTGACTTCAGACACTAGCATACGCATAAATCAGTAGTATGCTACGTAAATTTTTGTTTAGCGCTTTCCAATCCTGATAGCCATCGTTTTCACGATTGACGATCCAATGCCCCAAACCAACAAATCTGAGTGCCCTATTGTCGAGGCCGGCAAATTTTCCTTCGGAGAGCTGAATGAGTAGTTTTTCCGTCTCTACGGATTTTTAGATCGGCGGCATTTTCCTAAAAATATTATATATCAAATGCTTAAAGAGGGGGCAAAATATGATTCGACAAAATAGGACGTATACTCCATAGTTTACACACCGGGCGTCAAGAAAGCCGTCTCTTAAGCGGATCGCGCCCCCAGAAATTGGGAACTACAACTTGGGAGAAGATGATTATGAACGCATTCACTAAGCTTGTTGCGACAGCAGCCGTTGGGCTCGTTGCATCAACGTCCATGGCTGTTGCGCAAGATATGAAAATGCTCACGGCTTGGGGCGGCAATCATTCCGGCACAGCCAATATGGCCTATGGCTATATCGAACTTGTCAAAGAAATGAGCGGTGGGGAAATCGACATTTCGCCAAGCGGTCCAGAAGTCGTTCCAGCGGGCCAGCAACTACAACCACTAACGGCTGGTGTATTCGACATGATCTACACCCACGGCCTGTATCATACCGGCACCACTGGAATTGGTGCCGCTATCGATGCTGTAGATCCGGATATTGAAAAACGCCGCGCCACGGGCGTTTGGGACTGGATCGACAACCACTATCAGGAAACGCAAAACCTCAAAGTACTGTCGATCCCGACAGCAGCGACCGGATTTCGTTTCTTCTTGAAAGAGCCGATGGACCCCGGATCCAAACTGGACGGCATGAAAATTCGCGCTTTGCCTTCCTATAACCAGATCGTCGGCTCTCTTGGTGCAACTGCCGTCGTCATCCCATTCGGCGAGCTTTATGCCTCGGCTGAAAAAGGCGTTATTGACGGGTTGGTTTGGCCAAGCGTTGGGGCCGTCGGCTTCAAATTCCACGAAGTGACGCCCTATCTGGCAGAACCGGCATTTGGGTTGGTTTCCTACTTGATCTTGATGAACCTCGATAAATGGAACGCACTCGATGCGGCAACGCAGACAACGCTGCTGGAGGCTGGCCACAAACTTGAGCAAAATATGGTCGGGTTCTTCAATAACCTCTTGGAAGAAGAAAACGCCGCCATGGTTGCCGAAGGCGCAGAGATGACTAGCATTGGTTACTCGCTTGCCGAGGCAAATAAGTTGTTTGCCGACGAAGCCATGAATGTTGCGATTTCACAGTCCGGTGCCGCAGGAGAAGCCTTCCGCGACTTCGTTGCCTCGCAAGGCATGTAGTATTGTCGCCTCCCACCAGTAATGTGGTGGGGGGTGCACGTCCATAAACTCGTCCAGCCTGAAGTTCGCGAAAAATCGTCGGCCAGTTAAACATGGGAAAACGATATGCGTTTGCTTAAACTATTGGCGTCACTCCACGACAGATTGACCTTTGTTGCTTCGGTTCTGGCCTCGGTAGGATTGATGTCGATCGTTGCGTCTTATGTTTACGAAGTTGTCACGCGGTATTTTTTCAACGCACCAACAGCCTGGGCAAGTGACTATGTTGCCTATGCTTTGGCTGCGTCAATATTTTTGGCATTGCCACAAGTTACCAAAGATCGCGGGCACGTCGCAGTGACGATTTTGGTCGATTTACTACCCACCAGGGCCGCTCGAATGGTCCATACATTTGTAAATTTGGTCGGGTTTTCGTGCCTGTCGTTGGCGGCGTGGATCAGCTTTCAGGAAAACATGCGGCAATTCACGAAGGGGATCGAAACCCTTGCAATCGTTCCAATCCCACAATGGTGGGTTTCCAGCTTCATAACATTTGGACTGTTGCTTAGCGCGCTTCACATGTTGCGACATGCGCCTCCCTCCAAGTTTGTCGAGGCAAGTGGCGCACAAGGGAGTGTTGGCTGATGGAATGGTATGTCACACTTCTGGCCGGGCTGGCAATTCTATTCGCGTTATTTCTTTCGGGCGCACCGATATTCCTGGCGTTTCTGTTTGCCATCCTTACGGGGGTTTACGTCATCATCGGCCCGTTTGGATTTCCGATGTTCGCAAACAGCATTTTCGATACAGTTACGACCACCTCTTTGGCCTCAATTCCACTCTTTATCCTTATGGGCGAATTGTTGTTTCGATCCGGAACGATGGATGTCTTGTTCGACTCGATCGACAAGCTGGTCGGGCGGGTGCGTGGGCGCCAATACGTGCTTGTTGTGGCCCTGTCGGCTGTATTCGGAGCACTTTCAGGTGTCGCAATGGCCGTGGCAGCGATGCTGGGCCGAGCTATCATGCCGGGCATGATCAATCGTGGATACGATCGCGATATTGCTGCAGGGCTGATCATCAGCGAGGCCAGTCTTGCGCCCATCATTCCGCCAAGTTTGCTGGCAATCATCGTTGGATCGCTGGCCGATGTTTCAATCGCAAAACTTCTAATCGCGGGAATTTTGCCAGGTATCATGATGGCCGGTGTTTTCCTGGTGTACGTCTTTATTAGCATCGCGCTTGACCCCTCAAAAGCACCATCAAGCGTTGACGGCGAAAGAGACGACGTTACCGCCGGTGAAATGCTGTTCGCGCTCGTTCGAACACTTCCATTTGTTATCGTGATCTTCTCGGTCATGGGGTTCATTCTTCTCGGGATTGCAACACCGTCCGAGTCCGCAGCCACCGGAGTAATCGGTGCACTCTTAACAGCTGCCATCTACAGAAACTTAAGTTTCAAGATGATCTGGGAGTCCGTGATGGCTTCGATCACAGTCTCGGCGATGATCCTAGCGATCATGGCCATGTCCAAGATGTTCACACAGCTTTTAGCTTTCACCGGCGCAACCGGACAATTGGTAGAGCTTGTCGCGAACCTTGGATATGGACCTTTGGTCATGCTCATCATCATGCTCGCAGTACCCTTCCTGCTGTGCATGTTCATCGACACAATCGCGGTCATCCTGCTGACAATTCCCATATATCAACCCGTTGTCACAGCTCTTGAGTTTGATCCCGTCTGGTTCTGGCTATTGTTCCTGATCAACATCACGCTTGGCGCGATCACACCGCCATTCGGATATACTTTATTTGCTTTCAAAGCCGTTGTTCCGGATATGCCGATCAACGCCGTTTACAGGGCCATCTGGCCATTCGTGATCCTGTTTATCATCGGTATTGGCCTGATCATCGCCTTCCCACAGATCGCTACATGGTTGCCTGAGCTGATCGGCTAACAGTCCAAGTTCAAGATTGAGTGTTAATTGAAGGATGCCGACCGCCGGGATCGCGCTGCATCTCCATAAAGTGTCGTGCGCTGGCGTGGCGCACGTCTAATTCCTGCCAGGACACTCTCCATCCGTTCAGGCGTCATTTCCTGTCCATGCTCGGCGCCAGCAGCCCGGGTGATGCTTTCGTCCATCAGGGTGCCGCCAGCATCGTTTGCGCCGGCGTTTAAGCAAGCGGCCAAACCCTCCGGGCCAAGCTTCACCCACGATGCCTGAATATTCGTGATGTGAGGATGAAGCGTCAGGCGCGCAACCGAGTGCATTAACAAAGACTCTCGCCATGTCGGCCCCTTTCGGGCACCGCCCTTCAGGTAGATCGGCGATTCCATGTGCACAAACGGCAATGGAACCAGTTCGGTAAAACCGCCCGTCCGCATCTGTTGATCGCGCAGACGCAGCAGGTGCCGCGCCCAATGTATTGGTCGATCAATATGGCCGAACATGATGGTAGCAGTCGTTTTAAGTCCCAGTTCGTGTGCCGTGCCAACAACATCAAACCATTGATTCGTATTGATTTTATCGTGGCATAGAACTTGTCGAACTTCGTCGTCCAAAATTTCGGCCGCGGTCCCCGGAAGGCTGCCCAACCCTTCGTCTATGAGGCGTGCGATAAATTCGCGCAATGTCAGACCAAGTGTCGCTGCGCCTTGAAACACTTCAAGCGGCGAGAATGCGTGAACATGCATCCCAGGCAGTTCGGATTTGATTGCGCGAAGAATATCTAGATACGTCTGACCGGTATATTTAGGGTGAATGCCGCCTTGAAGGCAAACCTCGACCGCGCCGCGCTCCCAGGCATCGCGGGCGCGGGCAACGATTTCATCAATACCCAGATCATAGGGGCGGCCGCGTAAGTTTTCGCTCATCTTACCTTTCGAGAATGCGCAGAAACGGCACTTGAAATAGCAGATATTCGTATAGTTGATGTTCCGCGTAACAACATAACTCACAGTGTCGCCATTAACCCGGCGGCGCATTTCGTCCGCAGCTTGCTTTATGTCGGCCACTTCACCATCGCGCGCCGCAAAAAGACGGCAAACTTCAACTTCTGTGGTGATGTCCCCGCGATCAGCACGGGCCAAAATCCGTGACAACGATATATCGGGCAGCAAGGCCGGCGAACTTGGAAGGGTTGGTAATCTATTTTCCCCTTCACCCGGCGACCAGGGATCAGTCCGGGCCAGACCATCCGCGTCGATCAAATCCAGAACCGGCTTTCTAAGGTCTGTAGCCAGCCAAGTGTCCCTTTGATGGGCAAATTCGGGATAGACTCCCAGCCTTTCCACAAGGATTTTTCCACTCTCTGCAGTATCCGTTGCCAATTGATCAAGGTGCGGCCACGGGGCCTCCGGATTTACATGGTCCGGTGTGACAGGTGAAACGCCGCCCCAGTCGTTGATACCCGCGGCGATCAGCCCGGCCCCGCCGTTTGACAAGTTCGGTGGCGCCTGAATTGACATGCCCGGGCCGAAAATCAGCCGCGCAGCTGCAATCGTCCATTGGAGGTCCGCCAGATCTGGCTCGGGCGCGTTCGCCATCTTGGTCCCGGGTTTGGCTCGGAAATTCTGAATAATAATTTCCTGAATATGCCCAAAATCCAGATGAAGCTGGCGCAGCTTTATCAGGCTGTCGATCCTGTCCGCGCGTGTTTCGCCAATGCCAATAAGGATACCGCTGGTGAAAGGGATTTTGAGCTCGCCGGCAGCCCGGATTGTCGCAAGTCGGACATTTGGATCCTTGTCCGGCGACCCGAAATGGCACCCGCCTTTTTGCAACAATAGGGGCGACGTCGATTCAAACATAATGCCCATCGAGACTGACACTTCTCGAAGCGATGCCATTTCCTCTGTGGTCATAATGCCGGGGTTCAGGTGGGGCAGAAGGCCGGTTTCTTTAAGAACCAGCTCTGCCATCGCGCGCAAATATTCAAGGGTTGAAGCATACCCCATATCGATTAGCGCATCTCGCGCAGCCTGATAACGCAGCTCCGGTTTATCTCCGAGCGTGAATAACGCTTCTTTACATCCCGCCGCTTGCCCTGCTCGCGCAATCTCCAGAACCTGTTCGGCACTTAGATACGGCGCTTCTATGCGCTTTGGTGTTTTTGCGAATGTGCAGTAATGACAAACGTCACGGCATAACTCTGTAAGCGGGATGAAGACTTTGCGAGAATAGCTGACCAGACGCCCGTGCCCAAAGTCTCGGATCTTGGCGGCACGCAACATCAACTCGTCTTGGGGAACATTCAAAAGAGAAAAGGCGTCTGCCTCACTCATTGGCGTTCCGCTTGAAGTGTCTATCGTTGGCAATGTCATGCGACGCTCCTTGAAGTTGCGTTTTGCAGATCGAAACCGTCCAAAAGTCTTTGTGTGAAAGACATTGAATTCCTGCAGCTTCCCGCCTTTGCGAAGTCCAGAAAATCAGTCTCTTCGTCCATGTCGTCCGCAAGGCTGGACAACGGCAATGGGATTGCCCGGGCTTTTACTGATCCGGCGCCACGTAAGTGCTTTTTGAAACTGTTAGTTCCGAATGCCGGATTCATAAGGTCTGGCGAAGATAAATACAGGCCGTTTGTCCCGAATTGCTGCTTATCAGGAACAACTCGAACTTCCGGCCCAACCGCTGCGCTGGGCGATATCAGACTGTTTAGATCCTGCGTCGTTGCTCCGGGCAAATCAGCTGGCAAGATCACCACAGGCCCTTCGACATCAACTTTTCGCAGACCCAATCGGATTGCTCGGTTGTAACCGGTTGAATTTTCTTCATGAATGACGTTCGCACCGAACTTCTTACCAACATCAAAAACAGCGCGGTCAGTGCCAATCAACCAAATTCTGTCAAGCTCGCAAAATTTTAGCGCCACGAAAAGATCAGTGAGCATTGCCAATACCAGCTCTGATCGAGCCTCCGGGCGCAGAACATTTGAAAGTCGAGATTTAGCGGTCTTTAAAGACTTCACCGGGATCAGCACGTTTGTCATGCCGCCAGCCCACGCGCGAACGACAGCGTTTCTTCCGCCAAACCCGCTTTGCTTTCCACGTCTGTCATTAGGGTTTTCGCGATGCGGACAGTTATTCCCAAGTCTTCGATTTCGGTGGCCAAAGTTTCATCTGCTTCATCAATCAAAAGACCGTCGATCAGGCCTGAATAATGCCGTGCAATTCCCAGCACCGACACATCCTTGCCAAGTTCCATCATCATCTTCGCAGCCGGCCCCTTTATCGCCTGACCACCGATTATCGGAGATACCGCAACGATCGGGGCGCGCGCATTTTGCAATGCCTCTCTCAGGCCAGGTATCTGAAGGATTGGATCAACGCTGACGTAAGGGTTCGAGGGGGCGATAACGATTGCATCCAGTGGGTCCCTGGCAGTTGTCACCAAATCCGATTGTGGGCGCGCGGCTTGAATGTTTTCAAATTCAAACCCTGTGACGATTGGATTGCATTGCTCGCGTACGAAATAGTGCTGAAAATTTAATCGACCGTCCTGGGTGAGAACACTCGTTGAGACCGGCTGATCGCACATGGGAACAATGGTTGCCTGAATGCCCATCCGCCTGGCTAAGGTTGCGGTGACCTCGCCAAGTGTCTTGCCTTGGCGCAGTAGTTCAGTTCGCACCACATGGGTTGCAAGATCCCCGTCTCCCAGGTTGAACCAGTCAGGGCCTTCAAGCGATTTCAGGGCCGACATGAACGTCCAGGTTTCGTTTCGGCGTCCCCAGCCGCGCACTTGATCGGACAGTCCCGCAAGGGCGTACAGCACGCTGTCGATATCGGGGCAGATGCGTAATCCAAGGTGGTCAAAATCATCGGCCGTGTTGCAAACAACAAGTAGATTATTGCCCTCGACAACATGCGACATGCCAAGGACCAGTTTCGCGCCGCCAACGCCGCCCGACAGCATGATGACCTGTCCACTCATCTGAACATATCCTCGCTTGCATCGCGGATCAGATCCGAAGCCGGTCGATTGACGGCAGACTGGTGGTGTGAAAATTTCAGACCCCGAATGTGCACAACAGGTCGACGCTCTGCCGTTTGCCCCTGCAAAAGCGACGCCGCTGTCGCAATTTCGTCTGCAACTGCTTGCTGTGTAACCAAAAGTTCGCGACCGAAAATATCCACCTCGCCGCGCCGGTCCCACAAACTGGGAAGACCAGCAGCGCCAATAGCGACGCCGGTTGTGCCGATTCGCCATGGGCGGCCAAAGCTGTCAGAAACAACGACTGCCAAATCACACTCGAAATGCGCAACGAGCCGATCGCGAATTTTTGTAGCGCTTAGATCGGGATCAACCGGAAGCAAAAGAACGTTTTCTGCTCCTCCGGACGAGGCAACATTCGAAGCGTCAATGCCCGCATTCGCCATAATCCAACCCCGGCTGTGCTCGACAATCAGTACCCCGGTTTTCTTACGAATGACCGCGCGGCTTTCGGACAAAATAAGCTCAACGACGCGCGGGTCTTTCTGAATTTCTGCGCCCAGTTTTTGCGCTTCAACACCGGGCGAGACTGATCTTAGATCAACCGTGCGTCCTTCGGACTTGGAAACGATCTTTTGCGCGACAACTAAGATATCTCCCTTTTCTGGCCGCACTTGATTGTCTGCCAATCCGGTCGAAATCAATTTGGAAAGATCGTCGTCGGCTTCAACCAGCGGAAGGCCGTCAATTGGCGTGAGAATGATCTGATCCTGCACGCCCGGTCCCCAACTAGCCTGTTACGTCAGTTTGTGGTTCGCCAACGATCCTAATTCCGGCACCGTCGATTTTATAGGTTCCATTCATTAAAATCAGGATGGATGTCAGCGCTTCAGCAACAGCAGAATTATCTATACGGCCAGCGTGCCATGCCTTCATATTGGCATCTTCGGCAAGTTTGATGACAACTCCACGCGCCGCCTTGTCGTTCCCACACACTAGCACATCGCAGTCAATGGCGTGGCCCAGGTCGTTCAAATGCGCCGCCGCAACGTTCTGGAACGCTGAAACAACCCGAACTTCCTCCCCCAATGCATTTTGGACATTTTTTGCCACTGATCCGCCTTCAGGCAATTGAACAGTTCGAACTTTAGGCGGCACAAGCGGAACCGTAACATCAACAAAGATCTTGCCAGATAGATGCGGCCTGATGGTGTCCAACGTCGCAGCGTGGCTTGCATAAGGAACCGCCATAGCAACAAGTTCTGCTGCTTCCGCCGCAGCGGAATTCTCAAGACCTAGAATGACTTGGCCCGATTTGTCTGACAGCTCGGAAGCAACTTCCGCCGCACGGCTTGCATCGCGAGAGCCAATTGTCACGCTATGCCCAGCCCGCGCCCACCGCAGCGCCAATCCAGAACCCAAGGCGCCGGTGCCACCGATAATCGCGATGTTCATGGAAATTGAGTATTCGGTCATTTCAGCACCCTTCAGGTTCAAGTCTGAGATTTGTCCGGCCGGATGGCATAGCACGCGCGTCCAGTGGCAATTACTGCACCATTGTCGTCAACAATGCTGACATCAACGAAGCCTACGGTTCTTCCGGCCCGAAGGACTGTTGCGGTCGCATAGAGTTGTTCAGAAACCCCCAAACGCAAAAAGTCTGTACTAAAATTCAGCGTCAAAATCGGTCCACGTGCAACCAACAATAGCGCATAGACACCCGCAATATCGACCAGCGAGGCAATAATTCCACCGTGCCATTGGCCGGTACCTGGCTGCCTTTCAAATTCCGGGCGCATGGAAACCCGTAGCTTGATCATCATGGCATCGTTGTCGACTTCCAGAACCCTTGGGTCATACATCTGATGGAACTTTGACCGTGTGATCCGTTCCTGAATGTCTTCAATTGACAGATTGTTGTGTCTCACAGTCATCTCATGAAGCTTTCCGGTCTGTGTCTTTTATCAAGTTCCAAACCAAATCTTCCAGTTCTCCGCGCAGCACCTTGCCGATGGCGGACAGAGGAATTTTTTCAACTTTTGTCATGAATTCCGGCCATTTAGCGCGATCTAACCCGATGCTGCGGCAGTGTTCACGAATGTCTTCCAGTTCTACATCTCCAGCGCAAACAATTACGGCGGCAAGCCGCGAACCTAGGCGATCATCAGGATAACCCACTATCGCAACGTCTTCGACCTGAGAGTAGCTTAAGATTGTATTCTCAATTTCAAGCGGCGAGATATTTTCACCGCCGCGAAGGATGATATCCTGCGCCCGGCCCACCATCTTGATGTATCCGTCCTCGCGCTGTTCACAAGCATCCCCGGTCTGATACCAACCATCTTGGTGCAACCGCCCATTGGGGTCGCCTGACCAATATCCCTTCATCATTTGCTCGGGGCTATAAAGTTGCAGTTCTTCATCGACGACGCGTGTTTCGGTGCCGGGCAACGCAATCCCGTCAGTATCCAATCGCTTGTCCAAATCTGCGTCAAGCGGAACAGCCGTGACCGCACCGGCTTCCGACGTTCCGAAATAAGACCATACCTGACAATCCGGCAGGGCTTCTAAGCCACGGCGAACCAGTGTTCTTGGTACTGGCGCCCCAGCGGAAGGAAAGAACTTCAATGTCTTGACGCGGTCGTTGCCGTGCGCTTCGGCATAAGAAACCATGTCGACCAAAAAAGGTGTAGGAGCCACAGTAAATGTACATCCATATCTTTCGATCAGTTCGACAGCTGTTTTGATTTTCCACCTCGATACCAACACCATAGGAGAATCCAACAACAGCGAAAACCGAACTCCGAACAACAATGAAACCGCATGTCCCACTGGCGAAGAAACCAGTATGGGATCATCCTTGGTCAGGCCGAAATGCTGGGCAAATACCTCGGTCTGTCGTTGCCAGGTTGCGCCTGTATGCATTGCAGCCTTGGGTGTGCCGGTTGTCCCCGACGTGCAGGCGAGCCATGCCAGCGCGTCGCCGCGCGTTGGAATGGGCTCCGAGGGGCCAATGGGCGCAACCTCATTTTCAGAAAACCGCCTTTCACCAAGTCGATCAAAAAGGGGTTTGTCACCAACAAGGTGTTCAGTAATTACAACCACTTTCGCATCCAAAATGTCTGTAAGTTCCGTGATGGACGTGCCCGCCGACCAGGGAAGGTTGACCAGAACCGCGCCGCAAAGCCGAACAGCCAAATAGTCGACAACGAATTCAATAACATTCGGGCGCGCTACGATGATGCGGTCACCCTGCTCAACGCCACGTGCAATAAATTGGCCCGCGCGCATTCTGGCCTGCTGGATCAGTTCTTGAACGCTAAGCTCGCGGTCAATCTCGGCGACAGCAAGTTCCGACGGGTCACGGGCGTTTAGTCTTGCCCATTCCTCCGCCGCGAAGTCGCGTGTGTCTGAATCCCGCAGAAATCGCTCAGCCATCGCGATGACCCGGGATCTTCTTGATTTCTGTCACCAATGTCTGAACTTGTTCATCGCTCAACCCATCAAACCAGGTTTCGTCAATCTGGATACGATCGACTTTGCCGCCGTATCGCTTTGCCAACGCTGAAGGCAGGTCTGCGGGCGACGTAATAACCGCATATGCCTCAAGCATGTCGTCCGACACAAGCTCGCCCATCTCCTCCCATTTGTTTTCTCTGGTTAGCGCCGCGAAATCCTCTTGATCGACAGTCCAGCCATGCATGCTGAGCATCTCTTTGTATTCCGGTGTCGACGCGTAAAGGGCAACACGCTCTTTTAATCCTTTGGCGACCGTATCAAGTCCTTCGGTTGACGTTGCACACCCAATAAATCCGTAGCCGCCAAGGTCCAGATCTTTCATCGTGCGGCCGGAGCGCGCCAACCCAATTTCCAGATTTGGCAACATGACTTCCTCGTGCCATTTCCAGGTGATCGGGTCGCCGGGCAGATGGCCGTCTGCCACCTCGCCGCACAGGCGGCACATCAATTTGTTGATCGCTGCAAGATGTATTTCCGGCTTGCCCGTTTCCAGGGGACCGGGGTTGTAGTAGGGGATCATCAGATTGTGCTTGTAGTAAATCCCATCGTAGTCAAGTTTCGTGCCGTTCTGCCAGCAATCCCAAATTGCATTCAGGGCGTTTATGTAATCCTTCATGCGGCGGATCGGCGGCTGGAAGTCCATGCCTAAACGGCGTGTCAGATGCGCCTTGATTTGGCTGCCAATTCCAAGCTGAAACCGCCCGCCAGATAGCTCGTTCAAAGACCATGCATCATAAGCGGTCGCCATCGGGCTGCGTGGAAACGCAACGAAAACACCGGACATCATCTTAATATCTTTGGTCAACATCGCACCGGCAGCAGCAGAAAGCGTCGGCGGAACAGTCAACTCAAGTAAAGTTGTTCCATCATAGCCAAGCCGTTCTGCGCGCTCCATCGCTTTTGGGATCAAGGACAGCTTTTTGGGTCGCACCATTGAATAAACGCGCATGACTATTGACCTCCCGAGGCGGTTTCAGAGTAATTTTTGTTGATGAATTCATCGCTGTATTTCCGGCTACGCCCGTCTTCGGAAATTGCAGCAGCATTGCGATTTTTGGGCGATCCATAGCCGCCTGCACCAGGGGTTTCGATGGTCACTTTCGTGCCAAGGGCTACCTCCACCTCATTGGGCTTGTCGTCCAGACGTCGTTCGCCATTTTCGTCTTCCAAAAGGAACCTGCCCGATGCACCCGGTCGGCCACCGAATAATCCCCAGGGTTGGTATCGAAATCGCTCACCCGCGCCATTGAAAACGCATTCGTGGTCAACGGGCGTCAGAACCCGCCGCAGCCCCATGCCGCCGCGGAACTGCCCAGCTCCGCCCGAGTCCTCCACAAAGCCGTATTCTTCAACGCGCAGCGGATATTCCTGTTCGATGGATTCCACGGGCAAGTTCGAAGTGTTGGTAATCCCAACCTGAACTCCATCTTTGCCGTCCTTTGTCGCGCGTGCGCCCATACCGCCTCCAATGGTCTCGAAGTAAAGGTATGGTTTTGTGGTTCTAGGATCGACGCCGGAGAATACCGCCGTGGTGTTTGCACCATTTGCCGCCGCAATAACCTTGTCAGGAATTGCCTGAGACAACGCACCAAGAACAATATCGATAACTCGCTGACAGGCGTGGGCGCGTGCGGCCACCGGTGCCGGGAACACGCAATTCAGCAATGTGCCGGGTTCGCAGCTGATATCAACGGCATCCAGAACCCCCTGATTCGATGGCATGTCGCTGTCCAACGCGCCAATCAGAGCATAGTTCACGCTCGCCTGCACGGCATTTAGCGTTGTGTTGATGTTCCCCTTAACCTGCGGGCTGGTTCCCGCGAAATCCAGATGGATGCGGTTACCGTTGACGGTGAGCTTCAGGCATATTGGGATGTCGTAGGTATCGAGACCGTCAGAATCCATGTGGTCCTTGAATTCATAGACGCCATCTGGGATTTGCTTGATGGTGTCCTTCATCCGTTGATTGGTGCGCGAGATGATTTCGTCAAACGCCTTCAGAACGCTGGGCAAACCATGAGTTTGCACGACCTCTTTAAAGCGTCGCTCGCCCAATCGGCAGGACGCAATCTGCGCGTTGTGGTCACCCTGACGCTCCTCGGGCACGCGGACATTCAGCATTAAGATGTCCATAATGTCTTGCTGTAGAACGCCTCTTCGAAACAAGCGGACCACAGGAATGCGTAACCCTTCCTGATAGATCTCGGACATGCCGCCGGCCATCGAACCCGGCACCATGCCGCCAATATCCGCGTGGTGCGCGATATTGCAGACAAAGGCGACGATTTCGCCGTCGATGAAGATCGGCATTGCATAGTTGATGTCAGGAAGATGCGTCCCGCCTGCGGTGTGGGGATTGTTGGCGACAAAGATATCGCCTTCGTGAATATCGTCTCCAAACTTCTCCAGCACACATTTCATCAAACCGCCCATCGAAGCGATGTGAATGGGCAGCGTTAATTCCGCTTGCACGACCAGCCGACCTTGCCTGTCGACGATGGCAATCGAATGGTCTTTGCGTTCCTTGATATTGGTCGAATACGACGACCGCATCAGCGCGACAAAACACTCGTCAGCAATTGAACGCAGACCATTGGCGATAATCTCCAGCCGGATCGGATCCAGTGTTTCAGTTGACGGGGTCATGCAACAACTCCTGGATCAATGGTTATGATCAGATGCCCATCAGGCGTCATTTCCGCGACATCCCCCGGGTAAACCGGCGTCGTAGTGTCCATTTGTTCGACAATAGCCGGACCGCTGATGCGCTGCCCGGGTTTCATTTCTGCGCGGTTGAAAATCTGCGTTTCAATCGAGGCTTCTTCGTTAAAATATACTTTGCGTGCGGAGCGCACTTTTGGTTCTCCCGGGTCGCCGGCGACCGCCGGTTTGTCTTCGAACCGATGCAGCGTTGCGCTTGCGGAAAGCCGAACGTTCATGATTTCAATCGGATCGACCTCGCTAGCATAGCCGTATGCCTGTTCGTGGGCGTCGCAGAATGCCCGATTTATTACTGCAGCGTCCGGCACATCACATTTTGTCAGACTGGCGCCAGCGGCGATTGGAACAGAAAGTTCAAAGTTCTGTCCGACGTAGCGTGCATCTATGACAAGCTGAACTGCGCGCCCATCGCTTGGCGCACTTTCGCTTTCAAACCATTCCAGTGCCCGCGTATTCAGAACTTCGACCACGTTGGCTAATGCCGTTATTCCGTCAGAATCAATTGCAATGCGGTGGCTCGTGACAAAATCTTCTTTCAGATCAGACACTAACAAGCCCTGTGCGCAAACGATGCCCGGCGCAGCAGGCACAATCATTTCCTTCATACCAAGGCTTACCGCAACGTCGCGCGCGTGAAGCGGTCCGGCACCACCGAACGGCATCAGAACAAAATCGCGCGGATCATGACCGCGTTCAACCGATATTGTACGGATTGTGCGGACCATATTGGCAACCACAATTCCTAGAACGCCTTGCGCGGTCTTTTCGACGGTGAACCCAAGTTTGTCGGCAATTGGCTGATAAACCTGCCGCGACAGTTCCGGGTCAAGGCCCATGTCGCCGTCCAGCAATCCACGCGACGACAAGCGACCTAACAATAGATTAGCATCTGTCGTTGTCGGCTCATCGCCGCCATTGCCATAACAAGCCGGTCCGGGATACGCGCCAGCACTTTTTGGCCCTGCCTTCAGCAATCCATCGCGATCAAACCACGCAACCGAACCGCCGCCAGCACCAACGGTCTCGACGTCAACGCACGGCATGCGAATTGGAAACCCGGCCACATCCCGGTCAAAGGCCAGATCGACCTTATAGTCGCGGATCAGGGCGACGTCTGCACTGGTGCCGCCCATGTCGAGCGTAATGATGTTGCTGCGCGCAGTTTGACGCGCGGCATGGGCTGCGCCGACTGCACCGGCGGCCGGACCCGACAATGCTGTTCGAACGGGAAATTCTCGTGACCTGCGCACCGACATGAGGCCACCGCTGGATTGGTTGATCCCAAGGCTAGCGCTTTTGGCGCGGTCTGCAATCCCGTCTTCCAGAGTTTCAAGATACTTCCACATGACTGGCTGCAGATATGCGTTCAGAACGGTCGTGGATAGGCGCTCGTATTCGCGAAATTCCGGCTGCACTTCGGACGATATCGAAACCGCAACCTCTGGCGCGCGTCTGCGAAGCGCATCGGCAAATGCCTGTTCGTGCGTGTCATTGCGGAATGAAAAAATGAAACCAATTGCGCAAGCACCGGCGGATGCGTCGACAACTTCGTCAATTGCCTTTTCCATATCTTCGGCAGTAGGAGCGCGAACGACCTCACCCTGTGCGCCAATCCGTTCGTTCAACTCGATGCGATACTCTCGATCGACAAGAGGGGCCGGATGATCGGCCTGAAGATCATACATGTGTGGGCGCGTTTGCCGCCCGATCTCCAACAAGTCACGAAAGCCTTTTGTTGTTACCAAGGCAACCCGGCTTCCAGTTCGCTGGATTAGGGCATTTGTTCCGACGGTGGTTCCATGCGACAGCCTCTGGATTTGATCCATAGGGATACTGAACTTGGAACACATGGCATCCAGGCCGTTTAAGATGGCGTCCGCAGGGTTCGAGGGCGTCGAAGACGTTTTGTAGACGTGGAACAATCCTTCATCGTCGTTTGTGGCAAAGAAGTCGGTAAAGGTTCCGCCGACATCCACACCAATTGTCCAACTCATCTTCTTCTCCCTGACAAAACTCCACAACAACATCTCACCATGGAATATTTAGGTAGCATACTCCCTATTTTGAGAGAGTCAAAGGAATAGACTCAAAAACAGGAGTTTGCTGAACCTTAGACTCGACAGATTTTGGAGAATTCGCGCGTCATCTGTTCTAGCGAATTAGAATATACTCTGCTAACGGTGCCGTGAAACTTTACCAAGCCTCTTAGCCAACGAGCTCATGCCAGATTCTGACCAAGATTTTGAAGACCTTACAGATCGTCCGGGTCACTTGATCCGCCGGCTGCACCAAATTCACGTTGCAATGTTCCTTGAAGAATGTGCCGCTTTTAACCTGACGCCAGTTCAGTTTGGGGTTCTGACTGTATTGTACGATGGCAAGGCTCGGGATCAGGTGACAATCGCTACGATGATCGGTGTTGACAGAAACACTGCTGCAGATGTTATCCGACGATTGGACAGACGTGACCTATTGGAGCGTCCCGGTGATCCGGCGGACCGACGCACTAAACTCGCCAAAATCACGGCAAGTGGAAAAGAGCTCGTCGATAGCGTCAAACCGGGCATGATGCGCGCCCAAACACGTTTGGTCAGCCCGCTATCGGATGCTGAATACCAGCAGTTCATGCAATTGACGCTGAAGCTACTGGAAGCGAACGACCACAGCAGCCGCGCACCTTGGAAGCCATTTCAAGACAAAGTTGGCAATTCCGACGAGTTAAGGAAAATCAGCTGAACATTCAGCCGCGCAGGCCACTAACAGTTTTCGATTGCAATGGCGACGCCCTGACCAACGCCTACGCACATGGCGGCCAGCGCCCGCTTTGTGCCTGAAAGGCGAAGCTCCAACGCCGCCGTTCCTGTAATCCGCGCGCCGGACATTCCCAACGGATGCCCAAGTGCAATGGCACCTCCATTTGGGTTAACGCGCGCATCGTCGTCGGCAATGCCAAGTTCGCGCAGCGTCGCAATCCCTTGACTTGCAAATGCTTCGTTCAGCTCAAAGACGTCAAAGTCACGTTGATTCAGATTAAGCCGCGCCAATAGTTTCTTGGTGGCTGAGGCGGGGCCAATGCCCATCACCCGCGGTTCAACGCCGGACATCGCGCCACCGAGCACCTTTGCAATAGGTGTCAGCCCGTGCGCTTTGGCTGCAGAATGGGACGCAAGTATCATTGCCGCCGCACCATCATTCACGCCCGAAGAATTTCCTGCCGTGATAGTCCCATTCGTCCCGGTAATGGCTTTCAGACCTGCCAGCGTTTCCATCGTTGTCGTTGGGCGCGGATGCTCGTCCGCATCGACGATCAAACTTTCAGTTTTTACGCTGATCGGCACAGGAGTAATCTCACGCTTCAGGCGCCCACGACCAAATGCAGCCGCAGCCCTTTCCTGTGATCGAAGTGCGAAGGCGTCCTGCTTCTGACGGCTGATCCCAAAGTCTTGGGCCACGTTTTCTGCCGTCTCGGGCATCGCGTCGACACCATATCGCGCCGCCATCAGAGGATTGACAAACCGCCAGCCAATGGTCGTGTCGTGGACGGTAATGTCGCGACTAAATGCTCGTACGGCCTTTGGCATCACGAACGGCGCGCGCGACATGCTTTCTACCCCACCAGCGATGACAAGGTTACTTTCGCCGGATTTGATCGCGCGGGCAGCGGTGATTACTGCATCCATTCCTGATCCGCACAGCCGGTTTATAGTCGTACCCGGCACCTCGATCGGAAAGCCAGCCAAAAGTAATGACATGCGCGCGACGTTGCGGTTGTCTTCTCCGGCCTGATTGGCACAGCCGAAGATCACATCGTCTAAGGCTTCAAGATCCAACCCGGAATTACGCTCTGCCAGCGCCTTCAATGGTATTGCCCCAAGATCATCGGCACGTACCGAAGATAAAGAGCCGCCAAATCGGCCAATTGGCGTGCGGATGAAATCGCAAATATAGACCTCGGTCATTGGTCCAACTCGGGCGGTGAAAGCTCTCTGACGTCGGCGTCAATATGCAGTGTCGCGCCCGTCATCGCTTGAAGTTCTTCAACCAAAAGACCACACAACTTCTCTCGAAGCCAGAACCGTCCGTCCTGAATATCGACAACGGCCAGCGACGTATAAACGCGGGTAATGCATCCAACACCGGTCAGCGGAAATGTGCATTCATCCACCAGCTTTGGTCGGCCGTCTTTGGTCACATGGTCAGTAATCACCGCCACTTGTTTTGCTCCGTGCACAAGGTCCATCGCGCCACCTACAGCCGGGACGCCTTTACGGCCCACGCGCCAGTTTGCAAGATCCCCGTTCCGCGAAACCTGGTAAGCACCCAACACGGCCAAATCGAGGTGTCCGCCGCGCACCATCGAAAAACTGTCGGCTTGATGAAAGACCGACGCCCCCACATTTAATGTGATCGCTTTCTTGCCAGCATTGATCAGGTCCCAGTCTTCTTCACCGCTGGCGGGCGCTTCGCCAAAACCCAACACGCCATTTTCGGTGTGATAGGTCACCTGTCGCCCCGCAGGCTGGAATTTGGCAATCAACTCGGGAAACCCAATGCCAAGATTGACATAGGCACCGTCGTGAATATCTTGCGCGGCACGCCATGCGATCTGCGCGTTAGTCAGTTTCGCCCAGGTCATGAGTAAACATTCCCGGCGCGGATCAGCACCTCTTCCTGCTGTGAGGTGGGTACGGAAACGATCGCGTTCACAAAAATTCCGGGCGTCACAATAGTTTCCGGGCAAATCTCGCCAGGATCGACAACGCGCCGGACTTGAGCCACCGTATTGGCCGCGGCCATGCACATAAGCGGATTGAAATTCCGACCCGCCAATCGATAGGTCAGATTGCCGTGCGTATCGCCCAACTCTGCCTTAACAAATGCAACATCAGCGCTAAGCCAGCGCTCCATTACATAGGCTCTTCCGTCAAACTCCTGAACTTGCTTGCCCGCCGCAAGCTCGGTTCCATAGCTAGTGGGGGTAAAAAATGCCGGGATACCTGCGCCTGCCGCGCGGATGCGCTCGGCAAGTGTTCCTTGCGGCACCAGTTCCAACTCTATGTCACCAGCCATATATTTGTCTTGGAATGCGCGCGGATCATAGGACCTCGGAAACGAGCAGATCATTTTCTTAACCATACCCGCATCGATCATTGCCGCGATGCCGACGCGCCCGTTTCCGGCATTGTTGTTGATCACTGTCAGATTGCCGGGAGAGCCGGTGGCACGAAACCGGTCGATCAGTGCGTGAATTAACTCGATAGGCGCACCCGATCCACCGAATCCGCCAATCATCAAAACCGCACCATCACTTACACAAGATACAGCGTCGCCAAGTGTATCTATCGTCTTGTCCATTGATTTTTTGGCCATTCGATCCAGCTATCGTGCATCACAACATCGGTTTGATTTTACGAAACCCGTCCAGCGCAGTTTGCGCTAGGTGGTCAATCTCGGCAGACGTCATCGGCGTCGAAAGTAAGCCCGAACAAGTCTCAACCATTATCAAGCCATGATCGAAAAAATGGTCCAGAAGCACCGAAAGGCATTTCTGCTGCGCGGGATGTACAAAGGCGTTTCGGTAAGTCGTTGGCGGCGTTACGCAAAGGTGAATGCGGAACATCGAGCCCCGCCCCGTAACGCAACAAGGAACATCCGCCACTTTGATCGCTTCGCCGATGGACGATCGGGCATAGTCTGCCAAAGCATTCAATCGCAGAACGGCGTCCTCATCGAACATCGACATTGCAATGGACCCAGCCGTCAACGTGACAGGGTTTGCGCTGAATGTTCCATAGTGCGGAAACTTAGCGGGACCGTTCAGCGGGTTCATTACCTCCAGCACGTCAGAACGCCCTGCAATCGCTCCAACCGGAAACCCACCACCGATCATCTTGCCAAGTGCTGTCAGGTCAGGCTGAACAGAGTAGAGCTGCTGTGCGCCTGAAAATTCAGTACGAAATGTTATGACTTCATCAAAAATCAACAGCGCGTCGTTCTCTGTCGACCACTTGCGCAAGGCTTCAACAAAGTCATCTGAAGCCGGGATCACACCAATTCTGTGGGGCAGCAAGTCCAGAAGTACGCCTGCGATGCTGTCTTTGTTGGCATCCAAAATCGCAATGGCGCGCTCGGCATCGTTGAATGGTATTACCACGACGTCATCCAATGCAGACTGCGGCGTGCCAAAGGCGACAGGCACGCTGTTGGGCGCATCAAAGGCCCCCCAATTCGACGGATTGGCCGTTTGGCTGACCTCGGCGTAGTCATAAAGCCCATGATACGAGCCTTCGACTTTTGCGATTTTCGCGCGGCCCGTAAAGGAACGAGCGGCTTTGAGACAGCTCATCACAGCCTCGGTTCCCGAGTTCACAAAACGGATTTTCTCGAAGCTAGGACAACGCGCTACAAGTTGTTCAGCATAGTCAACTTCAATCTCCGTCCCGACCGAAAACGCCGAACCTTTTTCCAAATGCGGTTTGACGCCTTCGACAATCGCCGGATGGGCGTGCCCGTGAATAAGGGATGCGACATTGTTGGCAAAATCTATGCGCCGCACCCCTTCGATATCCGTAACAAAGCAACCTTGGCCCTTCTCAGCATAGACCGGATGCGGCTTTCGCAAGATCGTATTGCGGCTGCAACCACCGGGCATCACCTTTTTAGCGCGCTCAAAAAGCCTGGCGCTCTTGTTGGTTCTGGCCGCGTCAAGCATTGGCCGGTACCTTGACCAAATGTTCAATTTTGCCCACAACTCCGTCCCACTTCGCGGCCTCTGGAAGCGGTTCCTTTTGCTCAGTGATTTGTGGCCAGATCGATGCCAGTTCTTCGTTCAGTTCAAGGAAGTGGCGCTTGTCTTCCGGCAAGTTATCTTCGTTGAAAATTGCCCCTGCCGGACAGGCGTCTACGCACGCGTCGCAGTCGATACATTCATCCGGGTGGATTACAAGATAGTTCGGTCCCTCATAGAAACAATCGACGGGGCATTCGGCAACGCAATCAGTGTATTTACACTGAATACAATTGTCCGTGACAACATAAGTCATGGCTCTGATCCTTGAGAGAACTGGCTTAAATTGAGCATCACATCCACGCGCTGACTATTCTGCCGCGATGGCTGACAACGTCGGAATGTCGTAGATCTTATAAAGTTCCGCTTCGTCCATAATCACACGATCATCGTAGCCGCTGAACCAGATGGCTTCCGGGTTCCGCCCAACAATTGTGACCTTGCAACGATCCGGTGCGTCTGCCGCCGACCGTAGCAGTTTGAAAATGACAACACCGTTTTCGCCGCCTTTTACGCCTGGGAAGGGCGTGTTGGTGACGGCGGCAACTTCCGTTTTGCCTTTATAGTGGGTGATCGACAGGCGTGCGTGCGCCTCGACGCCTGACAGACCTTTCTGAGACTCGTTCAAGATTTCCCACGCACGCTCAATTGGAACGTTGAACGCCTTGTGACCAACGATATCACGACCACAAAAGAAATAGTGATTTCCAACACCATTACGCTTCATCTCCCGTTGAAGAATGCGCAACGCATCCGCGTCATCATTGATGCCGGCAATGATCGGTGACTGGTTTTCCACGATGATCCACGGACGCCTGCCAAAGCCCTGAACTGCAGCCAGCGTATCCGGATGCCAGGTGAGTCCAGCCTGCGGATGCGGAATGTAGTCGCCATTGGGGTCCTTAATCAGCACTTCATCAGGATGATTGAAATGAACCATCATGCGTAGGCTGACCCGCGGATAGGCATCGTGAAAGGCATCCAGCATCGCAAAGAAGCTGTCGTCAAATCGCTTGGGATGGAAAGCCATTTCTTTCGTGCCAATCCGGATATTTTCGATACCCGCTTGCGCGAGGGCGGATAGCCATTGCGCAATATTCTTGTTTCCCAAGACCATGGGATCCCCGCCAGACATCAATATCTCGCGTAGACGCTCTCTGTTGGTTTCAGGGTGCCGGCCACCGTTTTGGTCGACCAGGAGATTATGCTCGGTGATGTATTCAACAATATCCTTGATTTGCGCCAAGCCCTTCGGCGCAACAGTTCCATCTTCGCGCGTGATCTCTTTCTTGGCGATAAGTTCTTCACGATAGCAAAATCTGCAATGCGCCGAACAGGTCTGCGCGACGTAGATCAGTCCAATCTCATACTTGTGGATTAAGCCCTCGACCGGGCTGTATGTCATCTGTTTGCCGGGGTCTTCGGCCCCATCCAGATCAAAAGTTTCTTTGGGGCTTGCCTTTACAAGTGTTTGGATCGCCGCCGAGTTCTTGGCCATCTCAAAGTAGTGGCGCGTCACTTTCACCGGCATGCGTGCCTGAACATCTCGTTCCGTGCCGTCAAGCTTGGTAATACTGTCCAACTCCTCCAAAGAGTAAAACCCTTGCATGTCTTGCGGAACGGTGCCGGCAATAAATTTTTTGAGACCGGTTATGATATCGCGATCGTATTTGCCGTTTTGGACGGTTGCCAAAAACTCGACCTCTTTGGGCGACGGTGCATAGCGTTCTTTAAGTGGCATTGGTTCAACTTTCGCTCAAACGTGGGGTGGTATCGCCCCCGACCATATTCTGCTGCACCTCTTTTCGGCCGAACGAAGTTGATCGACAAACGATGAATTCTCAACAATCCATGAGTAAAAATCATGTATACCGCCATAATTGCTTGAAATCGGCCCAGCAAGTGAAGTTTATTCATGTGAAATTCACTGCTAGGAAAATTCCGATGAAATCTTTCCAACGCCGCTATATGCCCTCGATTTCGGCTTTGCGCTGTTTCGAGGCAGCTGCGCGCCATCAGAGTTTTACCCTTGCATCGAAAGAACTCGACCTGACGCAAGGAGCCGTCAGTAGACAAGTCAAAGAGCTCGAACAGATCGTCGGTGCCCAACTCTTTCGACGAACAGGTCGCCAAGTCGCGCTCACGAAAGCGGGGTCGCGACTAGCGACCGATGTATCTGCCGAACTTGAGAGTCTGCATCAGACTATGATGCGGGCAGTGTCGGCGGGGAACATGAGCTCGACACTGCGCGTCGCGGTCTTGCCGACTTTTGCAACACTCTGGTTAATACCGCGCCTTCCAGATTTTCTGGAAAGACATCCGGACCTAGAGGTTAGCTTCTCGACCCGCCTGGAACCATTTGATCTGCATTCCGGAAATTTCGATTTCGCAATTCACTTTGGAAAAGAAAATTGGCCCAACACTGAGATGCAAAAGATGTTTTCTGAGCGAATGGTTCCGGTTGCGTCCCCGGATTTCGTGGCTCAGCACGGTTTCCTTTCGATTGCCGATAGTGGCGATGCGCCACTGTTGCATACGTCATCGCGGCCCACCGCCTGGCAGGACTATATGGCGTATATCGGGCATACCGACCGCGCCTATTTGACCGGCCGGTATTTCGATCAGTTTTCGATGGTCATCGCCGCGGCAAAAGCTTCTCTGGGCATCGGGCTGTTACCCAGCTTCTTAATCCACGGCGACATTGACGAAGGAAAGCTCGTCTCACTGAGTGATAGTTGGCTGGAGACGGAAAACAGCTACTATTTCGTAACACCGATTGATCAGGAAGACACCAATGTGGAATTGTTCCACGCTTGGATGACTGAACTTACAGCTTGAGGATTCTTAATCAATTTTGGATCAAATTTCGCAAATTTTATCACTCTCATTACCGGGACTTCCGGGTTTCTAATTCAATACTGCATAATCTCAGGTGGGCACAACGACTGCCCAGTCAAAATGCCAGTGGTGAGGGTTTTCCCTACGAACGCTATGCGAACCAGTGAAAACTCGCTGCGAGTAATCCAATGTCTGCTTTGGCCTCCGATGATGCGTAATTGGGCTGACGCTGATTTGAGGTCGAGCTGACGGCGGTATCTTTGGCGAGATCGGCGCGCGTGACTTTGCCGGTTTGGATGTTTCGCTGCGGTCGTGTGCGCTTTGCATTGTCGATAGCAAAGGTGCGGCTTTGTTCGAACGAGACCTACCGTGTGAGGTCAATGCGATTTCGGCAAGTTTGAAGGCTTTTCGACATCCGATTGAACGCATTGGCTTCGAAGCGGGAACAATGAGCCAGCACCTTTTCTATGGTTTGACTGGTGCAGGCTTGGAGGTTGTGTGCATGGAGGCGCGCCAGGTAAATGCGGCGCTGTCCGCGATGCGTAACAAGACAGACAAGAATGATGCGCGCGGGATTGCACAGATTTTGCGCACCGGATGGTTCAGCCCAGTCCATATGAAGAGTCGAGAGGCCCATGGTGCCCGCGCGCTCCTGAGCACTCGGAAGGCATTGCTCAACAAGACCATCGATTTGGCCAATGAGGTGCGCGGCCCGCTGAAGATCTTTGGACTTCGCTCGCCCAAGACGGTGAAACACGGCAGCTTTGATGGTGTCGTCCGACCGATGATTGAGATGGATGAGGTCCTGGCGCATGCTTTGGTGCCTCTGCTCGACGCCCGGCTGGTTCTGTATCAACACTTCTTGGAGCTGGACCGGCGGGTCAAACGTGCGGCCTCACAGGATGAGGTCTGCATGCGGATGATGACCGTTCCCGGCGTCGGACCGATCGCGGCGCTCACATTCAAGGCAGCAGTTGATGACCCTACGTGGTTTAAGCGATCTCGAACTGTTGCTGCACATTTTGGGCTCACACCACGACGGTTCCAGTCCGGTGAACACGACAATCCGGGCCGCGTATCGAAAGCAGGGGATCGTGATGCCGAGCCACGCTATATGCGGCAGGAAACGCGTTACTCATGCGAACCATGGCCGGGTCGCAGATCAAGTCACGGGGCATGCGCCTGATGCGCACCAAGGGGCGGCGCCGAGCCGTTGTCGCCGTTGCCCGCAAATTGGCTGTTCTGCTGCACCGCATGTGGGTAGACGGCACTGAGTTCCGTTCTGAGAACGTGGAGGGCACGGCATGAATTAACCGCCAACCACAAATCTGAACGGGGTCGGCCTCACCGGACGAGGTTCGTAGATGAAGCCGACCATGGCTGCTGCGCCACTTGAAGCGCGTCTCAAAGCAAGGCTCTCTACTGCCAATCCGACACATGCGTGCAGCGATGCCAAAAAGGCATCAACCAGACTGCGAAGAGAAGCGTGACCCGGATGAGCGACAATGACCCAGACAAAAGAAAGAAAACGAGCTTGACCCAAACACCCAATTAGAAAAGCTGTCATTGGGACAAAGCAGCGGACAGCCGTAAAGTTCCGCTTCAGAGAAATTAGATCATCGAACGACCATTTGCAGAAACGCGGGACAACGCCGCAGTTTGCTGCATTACATTGCATCTAAGTATTTGACAATAAATCGCCAGTGCCAAAACTGAGCTTACATTTCAGGACCAAAGTTTGATCAACGCGATTACGTTGGGCCAGTGAAGTCCACTATCAACAAAAAACCACCTGTCCACTTCAGCCAAGTTTCTAGCAAGCGACTTAAAATATGCGAACAACTCAAAATCTTCATTGAGTTTTATGTTAAAGTCAGTTGCGCCAACTTCAGTCTTTGGATTTTCCCCGACGGACCTTTCGGCAACTCGTCCATAAAATACACAACGTCAGGCGATTTGAACGGACCAAGTCGCTCTTTACAAATGCTGATGAGAGCTTCGGCATTCAAGCTCGACCCCTCGCGGATACGCACGGCCGCCTCGATGCGTTCGCCATAACTCTCGCAAGGCCGCGCAAACGCAGCGGCTTCGATGACATCTGCATGCGAATAAAGCGCTTCATCAACTTCGCGCGGGGCAATATTCTCGCCCCCCTTGATAATCAGTTCTTTCAGGCGTCCGGTCACAAATACATAGCCGTCACTGTCCATCGTCGCCAGATCGCCAGTGCGCAGCCAACCGTTGCGAAACGTGTCTTCAGTGGCCGTGGGATTTTTTAGATACTCTAAAAGCGTATTGGGCCCACGCACTGTGATTTCCCCTTCGGTTCCGTGTGGCACTTCAATGCCATCGGGCCCTTGAATCGCGACTTCACATCCATAAGCCACACCGGGCGAACCGATTTTGCGGACGCCGGGCAGCAAGGGGTTCGACAGTATCTGCGCAGAGGTCTCCGTCAGGCCCATCGTCTCAATTACAGGAACATCAAATCGCTTTTCGAACGCTGATTGCGTTTCAACCGCCAGCGCGGATGAAGCCGATCTTCCAAACCTTAACTGAGCCTTGCAGACAGCCGTTGGCTCGGACGCGCCATGTAACAGGTGCGAAATGATTGTCGGGACTGCAGAAAACCAACTGGCACCGCTTGCCTCTGCCTGATCCCAAAAACGGGAAGCTGAAAATTTGGACGCCATTGCCAATGAGCCGCCCGACACCAGACTACCGATTACCGTCACACAAAGCCCGTTGATGTGGTAAATTGGTAAGATGCAAAACCCACGGTCCGCCGCAGACAGGTCATGCGCGATTGCAGTTGTCCAACCACCAGCCAAAAGACTTGCATGGGTGTGCACCACACCTTTTGGACGACCAGTTGTTCCTGAAGTGTACATCAGCAGAGCGTGATCGCTCGGCTCGACTTCGTGCAAGTTATGCACCGTGCTTTCAAGCGGGATTGCATCCACAGCGAGACCCAACTTTGCCTGTGCAAAAATATAGGAACAACTGTCATGCACGAAGGCAAACCGCGCCTCGGAATGCTCAAGCGCGTATGAAATCGCGTCTCGCCCAGCTGCGAGATTGATCATGGTCGTCCGAAAGCCGCCGTAAGTTGCGCCATAAAACGCAGTGACGGCCTCTGCTCCGTTGGGCGCGATGATGGCAACGCTTTCCCCTTTGGCGACGCCTTTGGAAGTCAATGAAGCGGCAAATCCACGCGCATTTTCGCGCAAGTCCGCCCACTTCAACTCAGTTCCCGCATCAGGAAAAACCAAAGCCGTGCCGCCTGCCTTTGCGCGGGCATCCAGCCAGTCTCTGATTGTGCCCTGAGGTGGGGCGTGCCTGTCCAAATTCACTGCCCGGCCTCCTGCCAGTAGCTTGCAAAAATGTCGTCAAGCGACGGTTCGCGCGCTGGGATTTCGCGCACGATCTTCGTAGTTTGCAGGAAGTGCTTCCAGTGCACGTTGTCGTCGACTGCATTTCCACCCCAGGCGCCGCAGCCCATGCTTAAAGAAAACGGCATACCATTTGTGAAAGCCCCGCCCGTTGCGAATGTATGCGCCTGATTGACGATGATGCGGCTTGTTGGAATGGTTCGGGCAAGATGCATTGCACGCGCCTCGTCCGCGCTATGCAACCCAACCGAGTGACCGGCGCCCTGGAAACGCTGAATCCTGTTGGTGATAGCAACAGCGTCCTGAAAATCAGCAGCCCTATAGAGCGCGAGAACGCGACTGAGTTTCTCACCGCTCAAAGGATGGTCTTGACCTATCCCGGAGGTCGGCACAGCGATATAGGCCGTGTCTTCGGGCACTTTCCCAGTCAACCCCAGCGCATCGATCATCTTATCGGCATCTTGGGCAATCACCTCACGATTCAAATGGCCGTCAGGCCAAAGCCGGGCCACGATCGCGTCTTCGTCGTCGACAAGTGCACCGCCCGCTCGGGCCATCGCCTCGACGAAAGCGTCATACACGGCGTCAATCACCACAACTGCATTTTCCGACGAACAGGACGTCGCGTTGTCAAAGGTTTTGGACGCGCGAATTTTCTGTGCGGCGGCATCCAGATAGGCAGTCTCGTCGACGATCACTGTGACGTTGCCCGCACCCACCGCAACTGCAGGAGTTCCGCAGGTCTGGGCGCGGTGGACGTTGTTCTGGCTGCCCGTCGCAATCACCTTGTCGCAGACCTCCATCAGGCGCTGGGTTTTCTCTTTGGACCCGGGCGCCGGGATCATTTGCACAAGCTCAGGATTTTCTCCTATCTTGGCGAATTCGTTGTGAATGAACTGAAGAAGCCGCTCGCATGAGGGCACGCCCTTGGGCGACGGTGCCACCACAATGGCATTCCCGCATTTCAAAGCGTTGATAATGTTGTTTGCTGGGGTGGCGGCGGGGTTGGTGGAAGGTACAATCGCCCCAATGACACCCATGGGGCGCGCAATTTCAGTGATACCGTTTTTCATGTCATCGCGGATGATACCGAAGGTCGCGACTTCCTGAACATCGCGCAACAGGCCAAGCGTCTTGCGATGGTTCTTTGTAATTTTGTCGGGCACATTGCCCAAACCAGTCGTGCCAACCGCCAGTTCAGCAAGTTCGCGGTTCCGTTCGGGCTGCATGATTGCCCATCCGGCCGCTTGTGCTGCCATATCATAGCGCGCCTGTGACCCGTTCTGCGCATAGTCTTCTTGTGCTCTCTGAGCGCGGGAAACAATCGCATCAATTTCGGAAATGGCGTCAGGGACGTTCATTTTGGAAAACTTTCAAGTATGAGGTGCCGCCCCGGCGCAAGGACAGGGCGGCATTTGAGGTTTCCTTAAAGACCGGCAAGTAGGCCCTTCAAGGTCTCTTCTCGTGCGGCCCACATCGCCAGCACTTCGTCACGTGTCATGATGTGCATGGGCGATCCGCCTGCTTTCATCTTGCCCGCAACACGGCCGTTCCCAAACATTGTTGGAACAATCTCGGCCAGCTTATCGATGATCGGCTGAGGTGTGCCCTTAGGCACCATCACTCCACGGAAGTTGACGCTGGCGTTGTCGATGTCAAAGCCTTGCTCGGCCAGAGTCGGAACGTCCGTCATGAAGTCGTTGCGCTCAAGATCGAAGACGCCAAGGATTTTGACATTCCCGGCTTCACGCGCACGGAAGGCATCCGACAAATTGTTAACACCGCCAAGAACTTCGCCAGCGATCACGGCCTTCATTGCGCCTGCACCGCCTTTGTTGTTCGGGATATACGCCAGCTTCACACCGGCAGCCTTTTCAAGCTGAAGCGCCGCAATGTGGTGGCCGACGAAAAGACCTGCGCCCGAAAAGGTCAGTTTGCCGGGGTTGGCTTTTGCATAGTCGACGACGTCGTTCATTGAATTGAAATCGCTGTCAGCAGCCACGACGAACACAGCAGGGTCAGCGCCCCAGTTTGCAATCGGCTCAAAACTTTCTGCCGAGTAATCAACTCCGCCTTCAATCGATTGGGCGATAAAGTGCGGTATGTTGTATGCGCCTAATGTGTAACCATCTGCCTCGGCCTGGGTCGAAAACCAATTCCAGCCAACACGACCACCAGCACCGGGCTTGTTGATGATGGCAATGGGCATGCCCAATGCGTCTTCGTTCCCGGCGGTCATCGTCACGATACGCGCCTGAAAATCGGTGGCTCCGCCAGCGCCATAGCTTACCATCAGCATAATCGGGCGTTCGGGGAAATTATCGTGACCATCGGCAAGTGCACTGCCTGTCATTGTCATCAGCGCCATCGAGGCTGCTGCTATCAGTTTCTTCATGGGTTTCTCCTCCCTAGGGTTGATCTGCCGCCATTGCGGTTCAGAAAAATATCTCTCGCGGTGTGAACACGTTCAAAAGCCCCGCAAAGAGACCATACATGACCGCCAGAAAACCGGCGGTGATTGCTGCGCGCTTGATCCAGCTTTTGGCCTCGGTGTGAGGAGCCGGATCGTAAAGCGACAAAAGAATGAAAAAGACGATTGTTGAGGCTGTGTAGAAGCCAAGGCCTTTCGCGGCCCAATAGACAAACACCAAAGCCACAATGAGACCGGGCAGGATGTTCCGCATGGATTGAAGGTCCAACCCGTTGCCAACCTTCGTGCGCCCCAAGATGGCCTTTCCAAAAGTCCATAGCGCAAGCACGACAAAGACAGTCGAAATCAACCTTGGAAACAGGAACGCAGCAGCCGGTTCCTGCGTATAGCTGACAAAAGCCACGGCAACGCCCACCGCCGCAACAAGGCCACTGGCAATGATATGCTGAACGCGAGGAAGATCAGTCATCACAACGCCTCTTCTTTTTCAATAGCGTCGTCCTTGGTGGTGTAGCGTCGGCTGCGAAGCTCCATCCAAACCGAATAGCCGACCGAGGCTACAACGATGATGATCAGGGTCAGGTTCAGAGGCCCGGTGAAGAAATACTGGCCTACGCTGGATGTTGCATTCGCGATCATGCTGCCCTGGATAAAGTTCGCTTCTGCAATCGGTCCAAGGATCAGTCCAAGCACCAGCGGAGCGGCTGAAAAGCCAAAGCGCTCAAGAAAATACATGCCGGTTCCAAGCGCCATCATCACATAGACATCGCCCATCGAATTTTGGACGGAGTAGCTTCCGAAGACTGCAAGGCCCAGAACTACAGCGGCCATCACCGCGTTCGGCACCTGCGCGACGCGCGCGGCGAGTCCAGCCACATAGAGCCCAAAGATGCACATCAGGATCTGGCCGATCAGCATGGAGTTGATGAATGTCCATGCAACATCGGGGTAGTTGTCGAACAGATCGCTGCCCGGGAAGATACCGTGAATTAATAAGCCACCGAGCAGAACCGCCGCAGTGGGCGAACCAGGGATCGAAAGCGTCAGCAAAGGAACAAGCGAGGGGCCGACCATGGCATTATTCGCGCTTTCGGCGGCAATCACACCTTCGCTGTGGCCGGTGCCAAACTTGTCACGCTCGGGGCTCAACTTCTTGGATTGGTCATAAGCAACCAATCCGGCAATTTGACCGCCAACGCCCGGGATCAGCCCGATGATCGACCCAGTCAGCGTACCGATCGTCAGGGCCCTTCCACGGCGGAAAACCTCACAAAACGCGTCCTTGATTGGGTGCTTTTCAACCTTCAGCACTTCCGCATCTACGGATTGACGACCCTTGGCGAACATTGTGATGACCTGCGGGATCGCAAAGAGGCCGATCAAAGCCGGAATGACGTTAATGCCTCCAGAAACACTTGAATGAAAAATGAAACGCTGTGCGCCCATGATGTCATCAAAGCCAATCGTCGCCAGCCAAAGCCCGATGCAGCCCGACAATAGCCCTTTCACAACGGAACTGGAATCAAGCGAGCCAATCACCGTTACGCCCAAAATCGCCAGCCAGAACAAATGCGAGGGTCCGAACGCCAGCGCCCATTGTGCAAGCATTGGTGTCAGGAAAATCAAAAGTAAGACACCAAACACACCACCAATTGCCGAAGCGATGAACGAAAGCTGCAACGCCTTCGCGCCGTGCCCTTGCTGCGCCATTGTATGACCATCGAGCGTTGTTGCGATATTCGCCGGTGCCCCTGGAATTTTCAGCAGGATCGCACTCACCGCACCGCCGGCCACCGTCGATGTATAGGCCGCTCCCAGCAAAATGAGGCCCTGTGCAGGTTCAAGTCGGAACGTGAACGGGATCAAAAGAGCCACGGCCATGGTGGGCGACAGACCAGGCGTCGCGCCGAGTATTAGCCCCCCGATCGTGCCGATCAAAAGCAACCCAAAATTTATCGGTGAAAACACATCGCCAAAGTAGGCCAAAAATTCCAACGCAATTTCCTCCCACACCCGTCAAGGGTTGACCAATCAGACTATGGGATGAAAATAGTAATGCAAATGTTTTCATTTTCGACAGAGTTTTCGTAGATAGGCGATTGATATGAAAGATAAAAAGTCAGATATTATCGCCGTGGCAAAGGCCGCGCGCGTGTCGCCGTCAACCGTATCTCGTAGCTTCAACCACCCCGAACTTGTCAAAGCGTCGACTCGCAAGAAGATCGATAACGCGGTGCGTCGGCTTGGCTATATTCGCAATCGCGCGGCACAAACTATTCATGGCATTCGCAGCGGCACCGTGGGTTTGATCGTGCCAACGGTCGACCATGCCATCTTTGCTGAACTGATCCAGAGTTTCTCGGAATCCATCGAGGAATTCGGGTTCACAATCCTGTTGGCTTCGCATGGTTATGACCTGCAACGCGAATATGCGCTTTGTCGCAAAATGCTTGAACACCGTGTGGATGGTATGGCGCTCATCGGGATCGAGCATGAAGACGAAACTTTTCAACTTCTGACCAGTCAGGACATTCCAACAGTTTTGCTCTGGAACTACTCGGCAACGTCAGAGTTTCCCTGCATCGGGTCCGATAATTTTCAGGCAGGCCGGTTGATCGGCGAACACGTTGGGCACCTCAATCACAAACGCGTCGCTGGTCTGTTCCCACCGCTGGAGGGCAACGACCGCGCCACGCAACGGCGTCAGGGTGTCGAGGCCGCGCTTGCCTATTTTGACGTTCACATCCCTGAGCATTGGGATTTGCAAACGCCCTATAGCGTCGGCGCCGCAAAGGACGCGGTGCTGCAAATGTTGGCGCAAGACGACATGCCATCTGCTTTGATTTGCGGGAACGATGTGTTGGCATGGGGCGCGTTGCACGCTCTTTCCAAAGTGGGTCTGGACGTTCCCAAAGCTATGTCGGTGACGGGGATCGGTGACTTCAAAGGCTCAAGCGACTTTGAACCCGCGCTTACGACGGTCCGCATACCAGCCCGCCAAATCGGCACAAAAGCCGCGGCAACGATAGCGGGGCGGATTACATCAACTAATTCGGAGGCAACTGGGGAATTGGTCGTGCCAGAGCTCATTGTTCGGCAAACTAGCATTCTAAATCACCCGTAATTGGCCGTGTAAGTTTAGGCATTAAATTAATGAACGACCGGCATGTAGCTGCACTCTTCGGCAGCCTGTGCAAAATTGGTGTTACCAAATCTCCAATTGAAACAGGTCAGAAAAAGAGTGACAGACCGGTCATGGACACGATGAGAAATAGTAGCGTCATGATCCCACCAGAGCGGACGAAATCGATGACCCTATACCCTGCTGGCCCCATGATCAGTGCATTCACTTGATGGGTTGGAATAAGGAAAGAATTTGACGTCGAGATTGCCACGGTCAAGGCAAATACTGCCGGGTTACCGCCCGCAGAAACAGCAATTGAAACTGCCAGCGGCACCAGCAGAACAGTCGCGCCCACATTTGACATTACCAGTGTGAACGCTGTTGCAAGAATGGCCAAACCGGCCTGCAATGACCACAGCGGCCATCCATCCAGAAGGTCCAGCACATGCGCCGCGATCCAGCCCGCTGTACCGGTATTTTGCACCGCTTGCCCCAACGGGATCAGCGAGGCGAGCAGGAAAACCGTACTCCAGCTGATCGATTCATAGGCTTCGTCAATCGACAAAACCCGACTCAAAACCATCCCGACGGCGCCAACCAAAAGGCATAACGACAAGCGCAAATCAGAAAACAAAATTAATCCGATCGCCAATGCAAAAAAGACCAATGCCCAACCGACTTTATGGGGCCTTAGCTCTTCCTGTGGAAAGTCGGATGTTACCACGACAAAATCTTTGTTGGACTTCAGCTGAGTCAGCCAATCCCACTGCACATGAACCACAGCAGTGTCGCCAGCTTGTAACGGAACCTGCCCAATATGTGTCGCCTTGTGGTCTTCAGTTTCAACATGGCTCAAGGTCTCTTCGCCACGGTGAATAGCCAGCAATGACAACCCAAGTGTCTGCCTGAGGCGTAGGTCGATCGGTGTCTGACCAATCACTGAAGACCCAGGCGGAATGACAACCTCGGCCACGCCCGATTGCGTAGCCGCAAAATCATCGGCAAAAACATCCAGCTGTGGCAATATTTCCAATCCATATGGTTCTGCGAATTCTTCCTGAACCACCCGGCGCAGGCCAAGAATAGCGAGCCGCGCTGGTGCCTCGATTGTCGTGTCTGCCATGGGTGCGATGACTTTGTGCCCGCGGTACGAAGAACCGAGGATATACATGTGATGGGCGACCATGAGATCCGAAAGGGTTTGTCCAATGATGATCGACCCTTCCGGAATGCGCACTTCGAACATATCAGCGCGGAGCCCATAGGTGTTTTCGATGAATGTTTGCATGGAACGGGCAGAGCTTGCATCCTCTCCGCGCCCACGCTGCGCTGGGAGGACCCAGCGGCCAAATATCACGAAATACAGAACACCTGTCAGCACCAGCATCACACCGATGGGCGTGACAGAAAACAAGCCGAACGTTTCCATCTGTTGGTCAGCTGGCAATGTCTCATTGGCCGAGACGATCAGGTCATTCAGAAGGATCAGCGGCGAAGACCCAACCATGGTAATCGTGCCGCCCAAAATCGCGCAGAACCCCATGGGCATCAACAAACGGCTCATGGGAATTTCCGTCCGTGCTGAAATACGGCTGACCACCGGCAAAAAAAGCGCTGCCGCGCCGACGTTCTGCATGAAAGAACTGATAAAGCCGACGGTGGTTGAGACGATGGGTATGATCCGTGTTTCCGTCGTACCGCCGTGTTTGAGGATTGCCGCAGCTACTTTTGACATCAATCCCGTCTTGTCGAGCCCGGCGCCAAGGATCATCACGGCAATAATGGACATAACGGCATTTGACGAAAACCCTGCGAAAAGCTGTGAAGTATCCGCGAGATTGCCCAACCCCGGAACATTGCTGAGTGCTCCGAGCAGGACCATAACCAGAATGGCGGCAAGGTCGATCCGCACTATTTCGCTGACAAAGAGAAAGACTGTGAAAGAAAGCAGGCACAGTACCGCTATCATCTCATAAGTCAGCGTCGGTATTTCCATGTCCTTCTCCCAGACCCTAAATACTTGGTGGCGCGAAAATGCGAAGGACCAACTTCGCGCGCCGCATAGGGCCAATTCCGTATCTGCGAAGTGTGTCGACGCGCTAGTGTCTGTTACGGGCTCAAGGCCGTCTTTCACTGCACGATGCACTAATGACCGCAATACGAAAATACCATGTCTTGTAACGACCGGTTCGATCCTCGTGGGTGGGTCATTCAAAAGTTAACAGCCTACCCTGCTCGCCCCATCTTATTGCCTGTACTTCGGTATTCTTTCTCTGTTCCGCTGATAGTTATCCCTGTTATTCGAAAACAAGGAAACGGGCTAAAACCCTCTGATTGCGGCCGGCCTCCTCGCAGATTTTGCCCTAACAGCCTCGAAACCAGTTCGCTTTTTAATTTCCCCCTGCTTTTCCCCGAAAATCAGTGAATTTCCGGCTGAGACGGTTTCGATGTGGACTGCGTCCACCACCATTTTCTTCGAGATCTTAGGGAAACAGACTACCCGCAAGTTGCTGCGTCGTTGCCTTGTTGCTTTGAATGCATCGGCAATTTCCATTTATCCCGATCATGCGCTTACAGGCGTCCAGCAAAAAAACCCAACTAACTCTCATACTTGCCTCGGAGATTCCTGCGAATGGACGAGTTCTGACTGATTGCTTCTGTGCTCGATCACTTCTTCAACGACGTAGATCGGACGCTTTTTCGTCTCAATTGCGAGCCGCCCAATATATTCACCCATCATCCCCAGCGCGATAAGGTTACAGGCACCCAAAAACAGCGTGATCACCATCAGCGACGCATAACCCGGCACATCAACGCCGTACAAAAGGGTCCGGACTACAATAAACGAGGCAAAAATCACGGCCAGCAACGCCACGAAAAATCCGAAATAGGTCCAGGCCCGGATCGGCAGAGTGGTTGAACCCGTTATGCCATCAAGCGCGAAATTCCAGAGTTTCCAGTAATTCCACTTTCCAACCCCGCCTGCCCTTTCGACCCGGTCATATTCTACGGTGACAGGGCTGAAACCAACCCAGGCGAAAATACCCTTCATAAAGCGCACCCGCTCCGGCATGTCATTTAAAACGTCCACGACCTGACGATCGAAAAGCCGGAAATCTCCAACATTTGGCTCGATAGGGTACTCCGACAGTCGATTGATGACCCGGTAAAACCAGGCACTGGTTGTTCGCTTCAGAAATTTGTCTTCTCCGCGCGAGGCGCGCTTTGCATTAACGACCCTTGCACCGTCTAGCCAGGCAGCGACCATCTTTTCAATTACTTCCGGCGGATCCTGAAGATCCACATCCATCGGGATTACGGCATCGCCTTCGCTGTGACGAAGGCCAGCTGCCAAAGCGTTGTCTTTCCGGAAATTTCGGGACAATTTGACAATTCGAATATCAAGCGCGCGGGCCGAATGCGCCAGAATCTGCGCCACAGTCGCGTCAGTACTGCCGTCATCAACGAAAACGATTTCAACATGCCCGACACGTTCGAAACGCGCCCTAATATCGTCCGCCACCTTTTCCAGTTTATCCAGGAACTTTGGCAGCACTTCCTCCTCGTTGTAGACAGGCACAACAATTGAGAGACGTAAGTCCTGACCGGGAACGGACTGTCTTGCAGGATAGGCCATGCTCAGAACACCAATTTTTTGTTGAGGACATAACTCAGGATCGGAATGCTGACGGCGGCGATCAACAGACTTGTCATAGGTGTAAGCCCCGCTGCTGCACAGAGCTTCAATACAACTGAACTTAGTGCCAAAAGCGCCAGTGAAACGGTAAGGAACACCAACAGAGCCCGGCGCCATTGTCTGCTGCTTTTGAAAGTGTAAAGGTAATGCCCGGCGAAAGAGATCGAGAACGCCGCCAGATAGCCAAGAAAATGAACTGCCAGCGTAGACATCTTGCCGTGCAACTCAACGCCCATAACAACAGTTATATGGACAATCGTCGCAATCGCTCCCACCAAACTGAACCGGTAGATTTGCAATAATTCCATCGACACACGCATTTCAGGGCTTCACCAGTTGAGCCACCACTGAAAGCCCGGCAACACCGTTGAATTTCATGATCGTGGACTCAAGTCTGCACAGCCCTTTAAGTGTTCCGTTCAGTAAAGCGGGCACCGCGCCCATGTCAGACCGGTCGGGCGTCGAACTGCGTTTGAGCATGCGCACTGCCGCGGCTGCCGGAAAGATTCCGCCAAAGAAATAGTGCAACTGCTGGGGTTCGGCTCCGGCGGCGCGGATAGTTTCTGCCAGCCTTTTTGTCGTATAGCGCCGTCGGTGCTCCAGATAATCGTCATGTGCACTCCAAAGGAATTCAAAGGCTGGAACCGTCAAAATGAAAACGGTGCCAGAAGCCGCTTTGTCCCAGTATTCTTTCAACAGTGCGACGTCGTCATCCACATGCTCTAGAACGTCCATTAACAATACGAGATCCGCGTCGCTCTTTGTAATGGATCGAACATATTGAATGCTGCTTCCATTTGTGAGCGTCTCTGTACTTTCAGAGTCATATCCAGGATCCACACAAACCGCAGTCGTGCCGTATCCATTTCTCAGTAGCCACTTGCTAAACCAACCAAGACCGGCGCCGACATCCAAAATCTGATGAAGTTGATGTGGAAAATGCCGGGTAATCATCCGAGCCTTGGAAACATAATACCAGTGGGTATCCGCCTGTTCTCCAAGCGCCTTGTGCTCTTTAAGATCCACCTCAGTTCCCTTTCGGCTCAACTTTAAAACACTTACTATTGCTCTGGCAGGAATTACATACATTGCATCCGTACAAAAGTGAAACCAGCGCCGGGCGCATGTCGGAAAACATGAAAAGTTTTACAAGTTTATCCTGCCATCTGCCAGCGTCGCTGTCCTTTGTATTTGTGCCATCGCGGCCTTCATCGGGTTGGATTCCAGCAGCTTCTGGATAGACGAATTTTTTACCGGCTATTTTTCCGATCGATCAATGGCGACTCCTTTGGCAGTGGTCCTGCGTAGCAGTGAAGATGTCCACCCGCCCGGCTATTATTTGGCCGTTTGGGCAGCCGCCCAATCGACAAGCCTGGACTTCGTCACGGCCAGCCGGGGATTCTCGGCGCTTCTTGCGGTCCTCGCATTATTGTTCATCATAATTGCTCCACCGCGCTCGGTTGGTTGGTCAGCACGTTTAGGTGCGGCAGCCTTTGCCGCCAGCTCTGCCATCTGGTTCGAATACAGCCAACAAGCGCGCTCCTACGCTCTTTGCTTTGTTCTTGTCGCCGCCTTAATCGGCATTGCCCTGCGCTGTCGGGATCGTCTGAGACTAAGTGAACTGCCGATCCGTTGGCTGACGATTCTCGCTTTTGTGGCTCTGTTGACCTGTCTCAGCCACTATTATGCACTTTTGCTTGCAGGCGCGGTCTTCAGCATGTTGCTGGTTTACTGCCAGAACTGGCGCGCAGTCTTCGCAGTCTGCTCAGCCGGCATAAGCGTCCTGATTGGTACACTTACTTACCTCGGCTGGCACGTTTCGCGCATGGTGGCCGACATAGGAGATACATGGTTCTCCTCCGACTTTGCGTTTGTCGCAAACCAGTTACAAGACGGTCTAAGTCTGGTCGTCGAAGGAATTTGGAGCACGCTATTCGTTGGTTTTGTCGTAGTGGCGTTGATTTCTGTGACTATGCGTCGCCGACACTTACCGCCAGACGAAAACTTAGAATTTCAAGAGCACTGGGGGCCAGTTACGTTTCTCGCAGGTGTTTTCGGGCTGACCATCGTTTTTAGTGTTCTAACGACTTTGGCTGTCACTCCGATGCTGTCCTTTCGGCTCTTCGTACTAATGGCACCTGTCTGTTGGATCGCTCTGGCCTATGGGCTTGAGGTTGTGTTGCGCGGACAATTACCCTGGGCTGCGACGCTGCTATCCGTAATCCTGGTCGGCGCATCCAGCGTCGTGCTCAATCGCGGTGTTGATGACCAACAAAACTGGCGTCAGTCGGCGCAGACTGTTGCCGCGACACCGGGGTGTCTGTCCGCAACTCTTCCGGTGATGTGGTGGGAACAACCTTATTTTGGGGCGGATGACCCGGAATACTTCTATGGTTTCTACTTGCCTTCAAATCCGGGAAGGGACTGGATCACCGTGCCTCGTGACGATGCAGCAGCAACGCTTTCCGATATTGCAATTGGGGACTTAGTTAACGATACGGCGCGTGGTGCTCGCCAGTGCAGCATAGTGCTTTGGTCCGTGCACTTGCACGGCACGACATCGTCCAAAATGATGCAAGAACATCTTCAGTCGCACCTGCCCGCCAATAGCGACCACAAAATCGAAGTGGAAATCCTTTAGCCGCCGCAAGGCGCCGCATGGACACATGCGCGGATATTCAGAGTTCTGCCAAACTGAACCGCATTTTAATTCTATTCGAAAGTTCGGCCGTAAAAACCCAAGCTTCACACTTCCAATAGAAAACCAACTAGCAACCATTTCTTGCAGCCAACCAATCACCCAATGCCTACCGCCCCACGATGACACCTTAACTCTGCGGAGAACTAACTGCAGCAAGCTGTTCGTCCTCAAGCGCATCTGCACATTGAAATCCGCCAAGCTGCGATATGGCCAACGCGCCCTGAGCATTCCCTGCCCGCAAACACTCTGGCAACGAACACTGATCCAACCACGCCGAAATGAAACCTGCGTTAAACGCATCACCAGCTCCGGTGGTGTCCACAACATCGACACGCGAGGCCGGCGCGCTGACTTGGCCATTGCCGTCATATGCTGTCGCACCCTTTGCGCCCTGCTTTACCACCGTCAAAGCGGTCATCGGTTCGGGCACACCAATCGATTTAAGGTGCCGGGCTTCGGACTCGTTAGGCAGAAACAAATCTATGTCCCCGATTATTGATCCAATGTCGTTCGCAGCCAGTCCGTCATCCCAACCACAATCCAGCGATACACTCGCCCCCGCAGCACGCGCGACACCAACGATGTTGGGTCGCTCCACCAGTGTCGCCAGTTCGCCGATATGAATATGTTTAACTGAAAATCGGCGCAACTCGGCAACTGAAATTTCAGGATATGCGGCTCCGCTTCGCCGGGTTAAAAACGCTCGGTCGCTAGAATCTGTGATAGCCACAGTAAGCTGCGGGTCCGCACCCGGCGCTGCAGTTTGGCAAAACGCTGTCTCTAGGCCCGCCTTAACCAACTCGCCGTGAACCACATCCTGAAATGGCACCGTCGGCAAAAATGCCCCCAGCGCGACGCGATTGCCAAGTCGCGAAAGATGCGCGGCCGTGATAAACGCTCCGCCGCCAGCATGCAGCCCAAACCCATCGGCAAAAACCTCGGTCCCCATTTTCGGAAACCGTGGCACACCTGTAAAAATCAGGTCGCAATACAGGCGTCCAACACACAGGATCGTCTGGTCTTGCGCTCTTTCGCTCATCCAAATGCCTCGCCCGAATTGGCATCAAAAACATGGATATTCTCGGGAAGAGCACTGAGTTTTACAGTCGCACCAACTTCGGGTGGTGTCCGGCCATCGGCCTTGGCAATGATTTCGCCAGACGGTGTTCCGACATAAATCAGCGTTTCGTGACCAAGGGGTTCGCGGACAAGTACCTCGCCTTCAAGCGCGCCGTCTCCATTCTCTGGCTGCAAGTCCTCGGGCCTGACACCAAGCGTGACTTCCCGCCCAGCGGGCAAGTTACGACCAACATCTACCTTACGCCCGGAATAAATCTCGATCTTGCTGTCCGCCCCCACAACACCAGGGATCATGTTCATCGACGGCGCGCCAATAAACTGCGCTACAAACGTGTTAGCGGGCGTGTGGTAGACTTCCGATGGCGTCCCAACCTGCTGAATGTGACCATCCTTCATAATCACAATCCGATCCGCCATCGTCATAGCTTCAACCTGATCGTGAGTGACAAAAATTATCGTGTTCCCAACACGTTGGTGAAGTTTCTTAATCTCCAATCTCATCTGAGTTCGAAGCTGCGCATCCAGATTCGACAACGGTTCGTCGAACAGAAACACCGCCGGATCTCGGACCATCGCGCGCCCGATAGCAACCCTTTGCCGCTGTCCTCCAGACAATTGCGAGGGCTTCCGGCCCAGCAAATCAGTCATACCCAAGATGCCGGCAACTTCGTCGATACGCTCATCTTTCTGCGCTTTAGGAAGCGGCGAACTGCGCAACCCAAATCCAATATTTTTCCGCACCGTCATATGGGGATAGATGGCATAATTCTGGAAGACCATCGCGATGTCGCGATCTTTTGGCTCCAAGTTATTCACTTCGCGCCCTGCAATCTCGACTATACCAGACGTCACTTCTTCAAGTCCGGCGATGAGACGTAATGTCGTCGACTTCCCACACCCCGAAGGCCCGACAAAAACAACAAACTCGCCGTCGCTGACTTCAAGATTAATGCCATGCAACACTTCGGTTTTGTCATAGGTTTTAACCAGGTCGCGTATGATGAGATCAGCCAAAGCTTAACGCTCCATGAGGTTTGAGAAAGCAGATGAAAGGTGACCAGTCGCATCGGCCACACGCCCGACCCTGCTCGATTTCTTGGCCGAAAGGTCTGCCAGTTGATCACGATAAGACGACAGAGCATCTGCCAGCGCCTCGGGGCCGGGTCCACCGGTGCGATTACGCACGGCAATGAAATATTCTGAAGACGTTACTCTTCTGTAAGTCTCGTCATCCAGTTTCGACTGGCGATTGGTCTCAGCCTCGAATGCAGTCGTAAAATCGCTGAAGCCATCACCCAAAGGTTTGCCCGCTGAAATCACGGCCCGCGCGGTTTTTGCTGCTATTTCGTGTGCTTGCCGGAATGTCAGATCTTCGGTTCGAACAAGGATATCCGCCAGCTCAGTGATCGTGACGCAGGCGGCATCCGCGTTCCTGCGAACATTCGCACTGTTGATAGAACACGCCGGAACCAGTGCCGCAAACAACGCCAGCACCCGCGCACCACTATCAAAGGCCGCATAACCACCCTGCTGCACCTCGCCTTCACTGTCATTCATGTCAGTGAACGGTGTGTTGTGCATCGTGTTCACGACGGTATCGCAGCGTCCAACCGTCATGCTGGCCAAATGCCTAAGGTGCTCAATCGGAACCGGGTTCCGCTTTTGCGGCATGATCGAGCTGATCTGCACAAGGCTATTGGGCACATATAGCTGCCCCACTTCGAACGCCGACCAGAACTGCAGGTCCTGAACCACCCGGCCCAGATGTAGGAACAGCAACTTCATTGCCGAATAAAGCCCGGTCACATAGTCAACCGAGGCAATACAACCATACGAATTCTGTAACGGCTCACTAAAGCCGAGCAATTCCGCAATACGGGCCCGGTCAATCGGGAAGCCTGACGTCGTAATGGCCGCAGCACCCATGGGACAATGCTCCAACGCTTCGGCCGCAGCATCCAGCCGTTCGGCGTCACGCAAAAGCACCTCGATCACAGCACCCAGATAGTGACCGAATGTCGACGGCTGAGCTGGCTGACCATGAGTATAGGCGACAATCAAAGTGTCCTTCTCGGCCTCGGCTTTCTCAATCAATTTGCCCGCCAATTCGTGAACCATCGCCAAAAGCGCCATTGTCCTGTCGCGCAACGCCATCTTGAAGACAGTATGGTCCATATCGTTGCGCGAACGCGCCGTGTGAAGGGCACCGCCCAGGTCCCCAACCCGCGCGCGCAATTCAGACTCGACCAAAAAGAAGTAATCTTCGTGTTCGCCCGTGTATTCCTGCGCGTCAATGTCGATCTCATCATCGATCGCGGCCAAGGCTTGCGCTATCTCGGCGGCCTCATGGCTGCTAATGATATTCGTCTCTCTCAGCATAACCAGATGCGCACGATTGATCGCAGCCATATGGGCCGCATAATGCGCCTTCACTCCATCAAATAACGGTGCCAGAACAGTCGCCTGATAGACAGGGTCAGGAAAACGCGACGTGTCGGTCATTGTGCGTTTCCAAACCAATCTCGGACGATCTGGTGGTCATAGGTGGTAACTTCCAAGTGGTTCCCATCCGGATCCTGAAAATAGTAAGACCAGACCAATGCGTGATCCGCTGCCTCCCGACGCTCCAAAATCTCGCCCTTTCTCCCCACTACGTCATCGTTCGGCAGAGCGTCTCCAAACGCGATGAACGTGCGGCCATTGACCCGAAACGCCGATGTATGATCGCCGTCAGATGGCGGGCGGCCATGAAAGATTGTCGCGCAATACTGTCCCCGCGAGGTGGCCATGTATTTGCCCCCGGACAGCCGCGCAGAGCTTGGCAGAACTTTCAAACCAAGCACGCGCCCATACCAGTCCGCAGCTGCATCGGGATCGGCCACATAAAGATGCACATGATCCAGCGATGCCACCTCAATCAGGCTGTCACCACTCATCCCTTCAGTCCCGCCATGACCACACCTTGGATAATAAATCGCTGGAAAATCAGGAACACTATCAGTGTCGGGATCGTCGAGATTGCAGCGCCAGTCATGATCAACTCCCACGCCACATCTGCCTCGTCCCCAAAGGACGAAAGGCCAACAGGCAGTGTGTACATTTCGACCGAGTTGGTCACGATCAACGGCCAGATAAACGCAGTCCAATTGCCCAGGAACACAAAGATCGCCAATGCCGCCAACGCTGGCTTCACTAACGGCATCGCAACCGTCCACCAGATTTGCAACTCGTTCAGCCCGTCAATCCGGGCCGCTTCAATGAAATCATCTGGCACAGTTTCAAAGAACTGCTTCATCAAAAACGTGCCGAACGCCGTCATCAGGCCCGGGAACATGATGCCCCAATAGGTATCCAGCCACCCGAACTGTTGGCTCATCAGATACCAGGGGATGACCAGCATCTCAGTCGGGATCATCAGCGTCGACAGGATCGCGATAAAAATGATGTAGCGTCCCGGAAACCGGAATTTGCACAGGGTATAGCCAACAAGACTGTCAAACAGCACATTCGATATCGTCGTTATCACTGCTATGATGATCGAGTTGACGAACCACCAATAAAACCGCCCGTCTTCCAACACGAAAGTATAGTTTTCGATGTGCGGCTCGTCGGGGATCAGCTTTAGGTTATAGACTTCGTGCGGCCATTTTAGCGACGTCGAAATCATGAACGCAATCGGCATGACCATCAGGATGCCACCTAGAAACAGCAATCCCCATCGGATGATCTGGCCCATATTCGCAGGCCGCTTTGGCGACTGAGTCTTCAAAAGCGTGTTGGAACTCGCGCGAATATTTTCTGCAACGGCCATCAGCTGTCCCTCAAAATGCGAAGTTGCAACAGGCTAACGACCAGCAAAACCACGAACAAAACCACCGTCTGCGCTGCTGCATATCCCATGTCGAAAGATGAAAACGCAGTATCATAGATCATCAGAACCAGCGGCTTAGTTGAATTCAAAGGGCCGCCCGGGTTGTTCGTCGTCATATTGAAGACGTGGTCGAAAATGCGCAGGAACCCAATCGACGAAAAGACCACTATGAATACGATTGTCGGCTTCAATAAAGGCAACGTAATCTCCCAAAGCACTGTCGCCCAGCCAACACCGTCAATGCGGGCAGCTTCATAGTAACTGCGCGGGATGGCGCGCAAACCGGCCATGAAGATAATAACCTGAAACCCAAGTCCCGCCCAAACGGCTGGTGCCAGAATTGAGGGCAATGCATTGGTGGTCGAGTTCAGAAACTCGACCTGCGGAATTCCGACGGACGCCAGAAAGTTGTTGAACAATCCAATGGGAACCGGCTGGTAAAACCACCGCCAAACCCAGGCCATTGCGACCGCACTGGTCATGAATGGCAAAAAATAAAGCATCCGCATGAACCCATGCATGAACCGGGTCTTATCCAGATGATAGGCAATAATGAACGACACAACCAAACTGATTGGCGTGCCTAGCAACAGATACAAAAATGTATTGCGGAAAACTTTCCAGAACACAGGATCACTGAACAGTTTCTGATAGTTCTCAGTTCCTGCCCAGGTTCGATCTCCCAACAAATTCCAATCCTGAAAACTGATCACAATAGCATTTGCGGTCGGATAAAATCGGATCACCGTATAAAAGAGTACGGGTAAGGCCAGGAACGCCCAGGCCCAGACGATCTGTTTTTGGCGGATCGTAAGATCTTGGTAAATCTTCATAGCCCTACCCGTCAGGGAGATCTCCGGCCCGTTACAGGCCGGAGAGAGGAAGTTTTAGTTGGACGAGTAATACTCGTTCAGAAGCTTTTGCTCGGCTTCCGCAGCAATGGCGATGCTGTCTGAAGCACTCATTCCCTGAAGCGTCATACGCTCGACCATTTCATTCAAAATTTGACGCTGCCCACTTTCGTTGGCAAACTTCGTCGTGTTGGCATAGGCCAATCCGCGAATGAACGGCCCGAATACCGGGTTGTTCGCGTTGTCTTCGGTCATACCAACAGATGGCTTGGCCGGAAGTTCGCCGACCACATCAAGCCAGACCTGCATCGCTTCATCAGACGTTACATACTGCATGAACTTTACAGCAGCGTCGTATTTCTCGCCCTCAGCCTTTGTGGTGATCGCATTCACCCAATAGGACGAATAGTTCGACTGCGTACCGTCAGACGTCGCTGGCAGTTCGGTCACACCCCATTTCAGACCCCGCTGTTTGTTAAGCGAGCCAATACGGAACGATCCATCAATATGCATTCCTGCACGCCCGGCCTTAAAGGCCGCTTGTGGCTCGTCCATAAATCCAAATGATGAAATCGGGTCGTCGCTCTCAGACATTCCAACATAAAACTCCAGCGCCTTAACGCCCGCGTCCGAGTTGTAATTTACAGTCCGATAGTCATCCAGATAAGGCTCGCCCCCCATCTGGCGCACCAGAACTTCGCGGAACCAGTGGTGGTCCTGCGCCGTCATACCAGCGGTAATGCCAACCTGAGTAACGTTTCCGGCACCATCAAACTTGGTCATGGCACGTGCCGCCTCAACCATTTCGTCGATGGTGGTTGGTGGCTCAACACCTGCTTCTTCCAGAAGACGTTCGTTATAGAACAATGCCAAAGACCGCACTGCGGTTGGAAGCGCCCAGTAATTGTTGCCATCTTTCATGGCCTGAACCATTGGGAAGAAATTCGCGTCAATTTCGGATGTAGGAAAGTCAGACGCTGGCAGCGGCTGGATCAGTTCGGCAGCAACATAGTCATTCAGCCAACCATAAAACAGCTGGACCACATCTGGCCCTTCGCCCGCCGGAACGGCGGCGGCAACCTTGGTGCGGTAATCCGCATAGGGGAAGTGAGTCATCTTGACCGTGATATCCGGGTTGGCAGCCTGGAAATTGTCGATCAGTTGCTCCATCGCCGTTACGCGCGCATCAAAGAAATACTGCCAATACTCAATCTCAACCGCATTCGCAGCTGACCCCAGCAAAGTTGCCACGCTTGTTGCTGCGGCAACTGAAAAGACCTTCAGCTTGCTTAAACTCATTTAGATTCTCCCTATAGCTTTACGGCCGAACGCCGATTTGGGACGCAACGGGGGCGCCCTCCATGAAGAATGATTAACTCAACTATATTGAGTTATCAACCAACTTGAGTTAATCGGTTGAAATGGTCGCCCTGTCCGAAATCATCGTTGGCGCAAATGCCGAACGTTCCCGCAGCCACAACAGGCAAATGGTGCTCGGACGTGTTCGCGCCGCCGGCGAAATTGGACGCGCAGAAATTGCCAAAGTGTCAGGTCTCTCGACGCAGGCGGTGTCGAATATAATTGCCGATCTTCTTCAAGATGACCTGATCGTTGAAACCGGGCGGCGCACTGCCGGGCGCGGTTTGCCGGCGGTCCAATATGCTCTTAACCCGCTGGGCGGATTTGCAGCTGGCGTCGAAATTCGCTCCGACGCAGTCTTTGCGGCGCTACTGGACCTCTGTGGCAATACACTTGCTTCTCAGCGAACTGTATTGAAGGCGTTGGATCGAAAAACCGTCACACAAACTGTTGTCAACGTTCAGAAAAAACTCCTCACCAAGACCAAAGCTCCGAAAGATCGATTGCTCGGTGCCGGTATCGTAATGCCAGGTCCATTTGGCCCAACAGGATTACGGGGCAGCCGATCTGACGGTCCAATCTGGGACGATATCGCCCCCGATCTTTGGTTCGCTGATACCCTCGGCATTCCGGTTGCCGTCGAAAACGATGCCAACGCCGCGGCCATCGCCGAACGCATCTCGGGAGTTGCCCAAGGCCTCGATACTTATGCATTCATATACTTCGGCAGCGGCTTGGGCCTTGGCGCAGTTCATAAGGGCCGCATCATCTCTGGCGCATTCGGAAACGCTGGTGAAATTGGGCATATTCCTGTCACCAGCGATGGGAAAACCCGGCTTTTGGAAGATGTCGTCAGTCGGTTCTCTGTCCAACGCGCACTTGCAAAAGAGGGAATTGATGTCGACAGCGGCGATGACCTTGACCGTCTCTACCAACAGAACCACCCAATTCTGGAAAGTTGGCTGGATGCCGCCATCGAGCCGCTTTCTGCTGCGATCACGATAATTGAAAACTTGCTGGACCCTCAGGCAATCATTCTTGGCGGTGCGATGCCCGACAGCATTCTGGAACATTTTGTGCAATCCGTTCGCCCCTCAGATCACTCGGTTTCCAACCGCATGGATCGCGGCGGCCCTCGCGTGCTGCGGGGTGCTTCTGGTCGGATGACCGCAACACTCGGTGCCGCCGCCCTTGTTATCAATCAAGCCTTCACACCGAAAATCTCCGCGCAATTGTAGGAACCACCATGCAAACCATTGACCAATCCCGACTGGCAGATGCCCGTGCCACGCCTCGGGTCATGCAGCTTTGGTGGGCCTTGCGTCCGCTAAAGTCGGTCATGCGGTTCATGCAGTCCGGGGCCCATCCAGATGATGAAGACTCAGGAATGCTTGCTGCACTGATTTTTCGCGATGGCATAAACCTGTCCTACGCATGTTCAACCAGAGGCGAAGGCGGCCAAAACGACATCGGCACCGAAGCAGGCGCAGAACTCGGTGCATTGCGCACGCGCGAGATGGAGCGCGCCTGCGACATCCTTGATATGCGCATGTATTGGCATTCTGAACGTTGGGACGATCCGATCACCGATTTCGGCTTTTCCAAAACCGGAACCGAAACCTTTTCTTACTGGGGTCATGATCGGACATTGGCCCGCTTCGTCGAAATCATCCGCACAGATCGACCTGACATTCTGTGCCCGACGTTTCTAGATGTTCCCGGTCAGCACGGCCACCACCGCGCCATGACCCAGGCAGCGCACGAAGTTATGGCTGCCGCTGCCGATCCGGCATACCCGTCAAACCTACCTCCGTGGCAAGTCAAAAAACTCTATCTTCCGGCGTGGTCCGGTGCCGGCCAAACTTACGATGACGATGTGCCGCCCCCACCCGCCACACTGACCATCGACAGCAGCGGCGGCGATCCGATGAGTGGTTGGGTCTGGGACAGGATCGGACAGATGTCCCGATCTTTTCATCGCACGCAAGGCATGGGCGTCTGGGTCGGCTTGAGAAACGAGCGTGATTGGCCCCTGCATCTGGCAGAATCCCACGTCAGCGGGCCAGACAGCTCTCTGTTCTCCGGAATACCGAACTCTGTTGCCGATCTCGCGCAACTCGCCGGGGCCGGGCCCATTTCAAACCAATTAGACAACGCATCGAAACTCATCGACGCAGCGATTGCCGCCTTCCCAGACTTTCAGACAGTCGCGGATAACGCACTCAAGGCACGCGCCGAAATTGAACACGTCATTTATGCCTGTCCAGACAATCTGCGCGGCGACATCATTCACCGCTTAGTTGCTAAGCGTGACCAACTGGACCGCGTCGTCAGAATTTCGCTCGGCATCATCGTACAGGCATCAACCGACAATAGTTTCTTGTCCCCCGGCACAAGCACGTCAGTCAGGATCGACATAGACAAAGGCAGCGCAGACACGCTGTCTGTTCAGCCAGTTCTCCCCAGCGGTTGGTCCATCGACGCCGAAACCCTCTCAATCGATTCAGCCGCCTTGCCGTCTGACCCCTATCGAGCAGCCTATGATCCCGCTGCTCCAACAACCCCATATTGGTCGCTTGGGTTGAATGTGCTTGGCCACGATCTCTCAATTGCAACGCGCTTTGGCGAAGAACCCTTCGTGCTCCCTGCCCCGTCAGCAAGCGTTACGCCCAGCGCAATCCTGATAAACTTGGAAAACGCCGCGCGCGACACTGAACTGCAAATCATGTCCGCCGATGCGATATCCCTGTCCACGCCCGATGGCTGGACGACTTCGACGTCGGACGATGCCGTCACAATATCGGCTCCGACTGACCTAACTCCTAGCCTATACGAACTTTCGCTCTTCGGCGGCGATAAGCCCGCCCAGTCAACCACCCTCATTGATTATCCCCACATCACCCCAACGGCTCAATTCAAGCCTGCGGTTGTCAAAGCCCGCGCGCTACACGCAATCGTGCCAGATGTGCGCGTTGGTTACGTTGGCGCAGGAAACGACCGGGTCGGACACTGGATCTCTACACTTGGCGCACAGGTCGAGGATGTTTCAGACACCGATCTTCTCAGTGACGCGGCGCTTCAACGGTTTGACACGATCATCGTAGGCATCTTCGCTTACAAATTCCGCACGGGCCTTCTCGAAGCCGCGCCCAAACTGAACAACTGGTGCAGAAACGGCGGCACACTGGTAACTCTTTACCATAGGCCCTGGGACAATTGGGATGCGGATACGACACCGCCATTGCATCTGGAAATCGGCAAACCCTCGCTGCGGTGGCGCGTTACCGATGAAAACAGCGCGGTAACCCATCTGGCCGATCACCCGATTCTGACCTCTCCCAACCGCATCACCGAAGACGACTGGTCAGGCTGGGTCAAAGAGCGCGGCCTCTATTTCGCCAAATCGTGGGACAAAGCCTATGTCCCCTTGCTGGCCATTAACGACCCCGGCGAAGCTCCACTCCACGGCTCGCTTCTTGCCGCTGACGTAGGCAAGGGACGACACGTCCACACATCACTCATCCTTCACCACCAGATGGAGCATCTTGTTCCCGGAGCCTTCCGTCTGATGGCCAACATAATCGCTCGCCGTGAATGAACAGACCGAACGCGACAATCTGACGGGTGGCGTATGGCTTCTGGCCGATCTCTTCTTAAATGTCGGCGCTCTTTCAATCGTCAAATGGCTGGGCCCCGACTATGCCGCGTCCCAGGTTGTCTTCATGCGCGCCGCAGTCGGATTTGTGCTGATCCTTCCGTTCATCATCAAAGAGCGGCACACATTCAAAGACACTCCTGACCTTCCGCTGCACCTCCTGCGCGTTTTGATGTCCGTCATCACCCTCACTGCCAGCTTCTTTGCAATCGCGCGCGTTCCACTTGCACTATTCACCGCCGTCGGATTTACCCGCCCGATCATGACCATGATCCTGGCGGCGATCTTCCTTCACGAATGGATCGGCGCAAAGCGATGGATCGGGGCAGCGATCGCATTCGTCGGCGTTGTCATTGCTGTGAACCCGGCCACCTTCGGGGGCGACACCACCGGTCTAGTGGCGCTTGGCGTCGTTGTACTGTCAGGCTCTGCCGCGGTCATCGCCACACGCAGACTAAGGGACGCACCCCCGATTGTGCTCATGACCTTCTACACCGCAGGCCTCGCAATCGTAACAGCCCCATTCGCTTTGTGGGCTTGGACGCCGGTGCTACCTGAACACCTTATCCCCCTCATCCTCATCGGCGTGCTTGCCCAAAGCGCCCAGCTTTGCTTTCTCCGCGCGCACTTCCTTGGGGCGGCAGGCTTCCTGTCCGTACTCAGCTACCTGGGTCTGGTGCTGTCGGTTTTGGTCGGGCTGGTGGTCTTCAACGAAACCCCACGCCCGGAATTCTTTGTCGGTGCCGCGCTTGTCGTTGCAGCCGCAGTCTGGGTTTCACTGGATGCGCGTAAGAAGGCCAGAACGGGCGCGGGAATTCGATAACTGAAAGCAGGACGCGCTTTAGGAAAATGCCGATAGACGGGAAATCTATCGGCCAAAGTTGGTGTTCGAATTAGATTTGATGACGGCGACCAAAACAACATTCAGCCACCGTCAGTGATTCTCAGCCCTTCGCAGCGGCTCCCTGCCGGGTGCGAACGTAAATAATTGCCAAAAGCGGGAGAAGCGGCGCGGCCATGACGGAATAGTAAATCCAAAGTTCCATTGTAATGCCTTGTAATCGTTACTGATATTTACACTGTGCCACAGGCATTCGGTCTTTATTTGACCGGTGATTGGCAATTTAGAGAATAACTTCTCCATTTCTGTCGCAAATAGACTGTTCGCGCACAATCTCGGCCAATTTTCGCGCAATTCGCCGGTTTGAAATAATCAATCTTTCGGAACCGGATGGATTGGTAAGTCTCCGGCGACAACCACCGGAATTTTGCCCGAAATGTCATCCGGCGTTCATCGGTTTTCGAAACAATTAAACATGCCACTTTCACAAAGTATTGCCACAAATTGGTCATTCAAAACTCTGCGTTCACGTTATGGAAAAAATCAATGATTTCAATACGTTTGTTTATTTTTTACTCAATCTCGCCATGCTTCGATCATCTTTCCAACACGTTCTCTCAGCACCCATAAAGAGCACTTGGGAAACCCCGTGCAGTAGGTTGGATTAAGATTTTATGCGGCGCGTATCGCCCACTCAAATGAAGCTTGATGAGACCCTAGAAAATGTCCTTCGCCTCCCGAATTTCCCGCGCCAAAGCCGCACATTCAAAATGGAAAGAGTTTCGTGACGACGAAGATGGATCTTTGATCATTTTCTCGATCTTTATCTTCATATGCATGGTCATGTTCGGCGGCATCGCCGTCGACCTTATGTTGTACGAGAACGAGCGCACCCACCTGCAAAACTCTACCGACCGTGCGGTTCTGGCTGCGGCCAATCTCGACCAGACCGTCGACCCCAAACTTGTAGTACAAGACTATCTGGCAAAATCCGGAATCACGGTTGATCCCAAAGATATTCAAGTCACCGAAATTGGCAGCTTTCCTGTAATTACGGGTCGTCAGGTCCGTGTGGACATCAACGGCGATTTCAACACGTTGATGATGGATATGGTCGGCGTGCCAGTCTTGCCCATCGGCGCTGTTTCAGAAGCGACGGAAGCCATCAACGACATCGAAGTATCGCTTGTACTGGATATCTCGGGTTCCATGGGGTCGAACCTTAAACTCGAACGCATGCAAACCGCCGCGAATACATTCGTGGATCAGATCTTGGCTGGCTCGATCGATGGGCGCGTGTCCATGTCATTGGTACCATATTCAACCCAGGTTTCGGCCGGGCAGAATTTGCTGCCCCTGATGAACACCACCCACAATCACAACTACTCCCATTGCGTGAACTTTGAAGGCAGTTCATTCGCGAGCGCCGCAATTGATCACACCGTCCCCCTTTCGCAGACCGCGCATTTCGACCCGTGGCGCAACTATCGCCACGCACAAGCACCCAGATGGTTTGTGTGTCGAAACGAAAGCTACACTGACATCCTGCCCTGGACCAACGACGCCGTCGCGCTGAAAAATCAGATCAACGCCTTTCAGGCAGGAGGCAACACATCCATCGACGTTGCAGTCAAATGGGGGGCCGGTCTTTTGGACCCGTCCATGGGCCCTCAGTTGAACTCACTTCTCAGTACAGGCCAGGTTCCGGCAAGTTTCACGCAACGCCCCTTCGCGTATAATCGCCCCGACACGTTGAAGTTCATCGTCGTGATGACGGACGGTATCAATACCACCCAATACTACCTGAAAGACGCCTACAAATCCGGGCAAAGTCCCATCTACAAAGACACCCAAACAGGCCGCCTGTCGACCGACGACCAGGAATTCCGCGACACTGACGGCGACAACGATTGGCGCGAACCCAACTGGTACGTTCCTGGCCGCTATTGGATCAATCAACCCTACGACAGTGATGGCGCGGGCACAGCCAGCCGGGCCGAACGGTTAGACTGGCAAGACGTATGGGCTGAAATGTCCATGTCATGGCGCGCATACCACCTGCATTACCGTCAGTACTACAATGCGAACCATTACTACGATAATCTGTATGGTCCGCGCAGCACCGTAAGCGCGTCGATGAAGGATGCGCGCTTAAACCAGGTTTGCTCGGCCGCCAAAACCCAGGGTGTCATCGTTTTCGCCATCGGTTTTGAAGTCACTGACAGCTCAGCCGCGGTCATGCGCAACTGTGCCTCGACCCCGAACCACTTCTATCGCGTTGATGGCCTCGACATCCAATACGCCTTCGCCTCGATTGCCAATCAAATCAACCAGTTGAAACTGACACAGTAAAAGGCACCAGCATGTCGATCAAATCGCATATTCAACGTTTCCTACGACAGGATCAAAGCGGTGCTGCGTCCGTTGAGTTCGTGATTATTTTCCCGATATTCTTCACGACATTCGTCTCCGCATTCGAAGTCGGCATGATGAATATTCGGGCCGTCATGCTCGAACGTGCAACCGATATCGCAGTGCGTGAAATTCGCCTGAACAACGGTACACTGGTCGCTTACGACGATGTTCTGCGCCGCATCTGCGACCTTTCACTTGGCATCACCGATTGCCAGAACGTTGTCAAAATCGAACTCAACAAAGTGAACCAAACCGGCTGGACGACACTGTCCAACAGCGTCGATTGCATCAAGCGCAATGAAACGATTCAACCGGTCGTCAACTTCGTGAATGGACAGGAAAACGAATTGATGTTGGTTCGTGTCTGCGCGGTTCTGGACCCGTTCTTCTCGACAGTTGGGATCGGGAAATCAATGCCGAAAGACGCCTCTGGCGGCTATCTGGTTGTTGCGTCGTCGGCCTTCGTCAACGAGCCGAAATAGGACATGTCGATGAAGATCTTCGAAAACATTCCCGGAATAATACTGAATAAGGTCAGAGCATTACGAACCTCCGAAGCAGGCAGCTTCTCGGTTGAAGCCGTCCTGATGTTCCCGCTGCTCATTTGGGCTTATATTGGCATGTACGTGTTTTTCGAGGGCTTGCGCGAAAACAACATCAATCTCAAAGCGGCCTATACCGTTGGCGATCTTCTGTCTCGCGAAACAGATCTTGTCGACATGACCTATCTAAATGGGATGAACTCAGTATTCGGATGGCTCACACGCTCAAACCAACCGGTTTCCATGCGTGTCACCGTCATCAGATTTGATGCAACCAGCAATAAACATATCTTGGTTTGGTCGCGCGGCGTGGCCGGTCGCATTGATCATGATCAACTTACAGTCGACGATTTTGTAACACCCCAGGTGCCAATCTTGGCAGACGCCGATACTGCAATCGTCGTCGAAACCTGGGCCACTTTCGATCCCATCCTAGATATCGGCCTCACCCAGCGAGAGGTCTACAATATGGTGATCACACCCCCGCGCTTTACAGAACAGCTTGGATTCGTCGGCGTCGGCGATGGTGGGGGAACCGGCCACAACGACGGCACCGACAGCGGACTGGGCCTCTAGTACTCTATGCCCAACAAGAAAGGCCCGCGCTGTCACCAGCACGGGCCTTCAATTTCATCAACCGGTTAGCCGTTAGTGGCTCAGAACCTGCTCCAGGAAGACTTTCGCACGCTCAGTCTTCGGATTCAGGAAGAACGCCTCTGGCTCGTCTTCCTCGATAATTTCGCCTGCGTCCATAAAGATAACCCGATCTGCAACTCTACGGGCAAAGCCCATCTCGTGAGTCACGCAAACCATGGTCATGCCTTCTTCAGCCAGCGTCACCATAACGTCCAGAACTTCGCCTATCATTTCAGGGTCCAGCGCCGATGTCGGCTCGTCAAACAACAAGATGTCCGGCTTCATGCATAGTGCGCGCGCAATGGCCACACGCTGCTGCTGACCACCTGATAGCTGACCAGGGAACTTCTCGGCCTGGTTCGCAATCTGCACTTTCTCAAGATAGCCCATAGCGGTCTCTTCCGCTTCCTTTTGGCTGATCTTGCGCGCCAGCATCGGGGCCAACGTGCAGTTTTCCAGAATGGTCAGATGCGGAAACAGGTTAAAGTGCTGAAACACCATTCCCACTTCGCGGCGCAACTCGTCAATGTTAGGCGCATCAGCAGCAATCTCATCACCGTGGATCAAGATACTACCAGCCTGATGCTCCTCCAACTGGTTGATCGTGCGGATCATCGTCGATTTGCCTGACCCAGAGGGTCCGCAGACAACAACTTTCTCGCCTTTGCCGACAGTTAAATTCACATCTTTCAAAGCATGAAACGAGCCGTAGTATTTATTGACGCTCTTCATCTCGACTGCAGGTGTCATTGGCATCTCCTATTGGTTGACGGCCGCGGTTATTATGATTTCTACGCGGAGTACATCGCGGGCAAGCCGCGCTTCTCCACAGGCGCGCGCGGGTGCGTGGCCTTCCGGCACCCAAGCGTCCCAAACTTCATTCATCTCGGCAAAATCTGCCATGTCCGCCAGCCAAACAATGGCTTGCAGAATGTGCTTACGGCCTGACCCGGCTTCTTCCAGAAGCGCATCAATCCGTGACAGGCAATCTCGGGTCTGCTCCGCAACAGTATCGCCAGCTCCAACTTGCCCGCAAATGTAGGCAACGCCATTGTGCCGAACGATTTTCGACATGCGTTTACTTGTTTGCAGACGTTCAATCATGTGCTCTTTTCCGCAATCAGTTGACGCGCCGAGAGTGAAGCCTCGATCTCATCCAGAATTGCAGGATCGTCTATAGCAGCGGGCATCTTAAAGTCTTGAGCATCAGCAATCTTTTGCATGGTACCACGCAGAACCTTGCCCGAACGGGTCTTAGGCAACCGCTTGACCTCGACAGCTGTCTTGAAAGCCGCAACTGCGCCGATCTTCTGGCGCACAAGCTGAACCAACTCACGTTCAAGTTCCGACGCATCGCGCCCTGCCCCATCATTGGTGACATAGAACCCAAGCGGCAGCTGCCCTTTCATATCATCAGCCCGACCAACGACAGCGCATTCTGCGATATCTGGATGGCTGGCAATGACTTCTTCCATGCCCCCGGTCGACAAACGGTGCCCGGCCACATTTATGATGTCGTCCGTGCGCGCCATGATGAAGACATAGCCGTCCTCATCAATGATCCCGGCGTCCGAAGTCGCGTAGTATCCCGGAAACTCTTCCAGATAAGCAGATTTGAAACGCGCTTCCGCATTCCAAAGTGTCGGCGTTCCCGAAGGTGGCAACGGTAGCTTCACAACGATATTGCCCAACGTGCCTGGCTCGACCGGATTTCCACCGTCATCTAAAACCTGAATATCATATCCCGGCATCGGCACACCCGGCGAGCCGTATTTAACTGGCAACGTGCCTAATCCGACAGCATTGCCTGACATCGCCCAGCCAGTTTCAGTTTGCCACCAATGATCGATTACAGGGCGCTTCAACTTAGTCTCGGCCCACTCAATCGTCGCTGGGTCCGAACGTTCGCCGGCTAGAAACAAAGTCACAAAATTGCTCAGGTCATAATCCCCGATCAATGCACCCGAAGGGTCTTCCTTCTTGATCGCCCGGAAAGCCGTCGGCGCCGTGAACAATGCCGTGACTTTGTGGTCCTGAATAACGCGCCAGAACGCACCAGCGTCTGGTGTGCCCACTGGCTTGCCCTCATACATCACTGTCGTGCAGCCATGCAAAAGCGGGCCGTAGCAGATGTAAGAATGGCCAACGACCCAACCCACATCGGACGCAGCCCAGAAAACATCGCCCGGTTTCAATCCATAGTGGAATTCCATGCTCCACTTCAGCGCGACCATGTGCCCGCCGGTATCGCGCACGACACCCTTGGGCTGCCCGGTCGTTCCGGACGTATAAAGAATATAAAGCGGGTCAGTCGCCGCCACGCTCACGCATTCGGCAAAGTCGCCTTTGGCTTTCGCAGCACCAACCGCGTCGGCATAGTCGACATCGCGCCCGGAAATCAGTTCGCAAGGCTGAACATCGCGCTGCAAGATCACGCAGCCTTCCGGTTTTTCTGACGAAATTTCAATAGCTTCGTCCAAAAGCCCTTTGTAGCCGATCACCCTGCCCGGCTCGATTCCGCACGAGGCCGAGATGATGGCCTTTGGCGAAGCGTCATCAATGCGGGTGGCCAATTCAAGAGCTGCAAACCCACCGAAGACGACGGAATGAACTGCACCCAAACGGGCGCATGCCAGCATGGCAAAAACAGCTTCCGGAACCATCGGCATATAGATGATGACCCGGTCGCTTTTCTCGACACCCATATTTCGCAGCACGGTTGCTAATGCAGCAACTTCATCCTGCATCTCCGCAAACGTGTAAGAACGAACGGTGTCTGTGACCGGGCTGTCGTAAACCAGCGCCTGCTGGTCGCCTCGACCATCAGCCACATGCCGGTCAACACAGTTGTAACAGGTGTTTCCCATGGCTCCGTCGTACCAACGGCCATAAACCCCTGCGTCGGGGTTAAAGGCCCGCGTCGGCGGTACATCCCAGTCGATCCCGTTGGCGGCCTCGGCCCAAAATCCCTCGGGATCTGATTGCCAGTTTGCGTATGTCTCGTGATAGCTGCTCATGATCTCAACACGTGTAGTTCATTCCAAGTCGGCCACCATCCACATAGATGGTTTCGCCCGTGACGTAACTGGACTTCTTCGAGCACAGAAATGCAACCACATCCGCAATCTCGCGGGCAACACCCACGCGCTGCATCGGTGTGCGTGACATAACCATTTTCATTGCATCCGGGTTCGCATTCACGCCCGCCATCATCTCTGTGTCGATAGAGCCGGGACCAACCGCATTCACGCGGATATTGTCCGCCGCCAAAGCCAGCGCAGCCGCCTTGGTCAATTGCATGACCCCACCCTTGGACGCGCAATAGGCCGGGATAGCCGGAATGGCGACCTGTGCGTTGATCGACGACATATTCACGATCGCACCGGCAATGCCCTTATCCAACATCGTCCTGGCAGCCCGCTGAAGCGCCACAAAGACACCGCGCAGATTCACGTCGATGACTTTTTCGAAGTTCTCCAGTGAATATTCCATAAAGTTACCCGGCATCGCGACACCGGCATTGTTCACCAGCGCCGAAACCGGCCCATGATCCGCCTCGATCTTGTCAAAAGTCGCCAGGATCTGATCTACATCACCCATGTCGCAAATCATCCCGACACCACCCAACTTGGCGGCGGCCTCGGAAACCGACTCTTGAATATCGGTCAAAACGACAAAGTAACCATCCTCTGCCAGCGCCTCAGCGCAAGCATAGCCAATCCCCTGCGCAGCCCCCGTGACCAATGCAATTGGTTTATCGGACATCTTCAATTTTCCCCTTAATCTTCCAGACCATAATCGGTCCGGGCTTGTTCTTCTGTGATATATCCAGCCGCAATGTCGCGGCGCACAAGGTCGCGGTCGCGCGACTGCGCGTCACCATACCCGCCGCCACCCGGCAAACTCAATCTCAGCCGTTGACCATTCTTAACGATCTGGCGACCTTTGCTTTTAAGCTTTGTGCCGTCCGCCAGTTCTACTTTTCCAGCGCCGCCGATTCCGCCGCCATCGCGACCGCGTGCCGGGTTTTCGACCCGATCAAACATGGCGTTGAAGAAAAAGTCATAGCCGTCGCGCGCTTCAATCTCGATGGTCTGACCCAGACCGCCGCGCAGTTCTCCCGCACCGCCAGAGCCCTCGCGCAAATCCTTGCGCCAGACTGTAATCGGCCCAACGTGCTCGGTTGCTTCAACCAACATGGTCGAAACACCCGAAGGGAATGCCGTCGCCGACAATCCGTCCACGGCAGGACGCGCACCCATTCCGCCTGAATTGAACATTAATATCTCACGGCTTGGCATATTGCTGGATGGGTCCGAAGGCCGCGCAGATATCTGAATGTTCCAAAGCGCACTTGCGCCTTCCGCGGGAACCGTTCCCGGCATTGCCTTGTGCAAGGCACCCAACACAACATCCGGAACCAGATGCCCCATGACATGGCGCACAGATACCGGCGCTGGCCGCCTTGCCGCCAAAATGCATCCTTCCGGCGCCGTAATTTCGAACGGCTCCAGCGAACCGGTGTTATTGGGAACATCTGCCGCAATTGCGCATTTCAGACCATAGCAGGCATAGGCGCGCGTATAGACCTCGGGGCAGTTGACCCCAAACTTGCTCATCCCCGATGTGCCGTCGAAATCCGCAACCAGCCGGTCGCCGTCAATTGTCAGCGTCACTTCCATATGCACCGGATCATCGTAGCCATCGACTGTCATCGTGTGGTGGTATGATCCGCTTGGCACCTTCGCGATTGCTTCGCGTGTAGCCTTGCGCGAGGATTCGATCACAAACTCGGACAAACCTTCCAATTCGTCGATATCAAATTCGTCCATCATCGCCTGCAAGCGACGATCCCCGGCCTCGTTATATGCAGCCAGCGAATACATGTCACCAACAGTCTGATCGGGTGTCCGCACATTGGCCCGGATCATCTGGATCAAAAGGTCCTGGACCTGTCCGCGTTCTGCAAACTTGGTGATTGGGATCAGCAGCCCTTCTTCAAAGACTTCATTGCCATCAGGACCAAACCCGCGCCCACCGATATCCACGACATGCGCCGTGCAGGCAAAATACCCAATATGCAAACTCTTGCGGAACACAGGCGTCACAACGGTAATGTCGTGCAGGTGCCCGGTGCCAAGCCATGGATCGTTGGTGATGAAAACATCGCCCTCAAAGGTATTCTGTGCCCCAATTTCGCGGGCAAAATGCGTGATACTTTCGGCCATCGCGTTCACATGCCCCGGCGTGCCGGTCACTGCTTGTGCGATCATGCGACCGCGCCGGTCAAACAGACCGGCTGACAAATCCCCGGCCTCTCGAACCGACGTCGAAAACGCCGTGCGGATCAAGGTCGTCGCTTGTTCTTCCACAACCGCGATCAAGCGGTTCCACATGATTTGATAGTCAATCGCGGTCGGGCTCATGCCGCGCCCCCTTTCCGGATCAATAACAGGCTGCCGTCAGCTTGACCGATGGCGTTGTAAGCAGAGGTTACAATGGTCGATGTCTCGCGTTCGACAATCACCGCTGGCCCTTCGACGATTGCTCCGGCTGACATCTCGCCACGCTCCACTTCGCGCGCCTCAACCAACTTGCGCAACGCCGCATCAAAGAATGTCCGCTTGCGCTCTTCTTTTGCTGCGCTTGCGCCACCCAAACGATTAACCGGTGTCGCATCTGGCAGAACGGTTGCCACAATCAATGACCAGTTGGTGATTTCCATCGCCAGCCCGTCAATAATCCGCCCGAAGAAAGTGCGATATGCATCTTCAAAAGCGTTTTGGATCAGTGCCCTATCGTCATCGACAAGGGCACGATACGGCAGCACCACCGGAATTTCCCAACCCTGACCCGAATAGCGCATGAACGCCGTCAGCTTGGTTGTTGTCGGCGTGTCACCGGCACCTGCCGTCACAAATGCCCGTGCTTCGGCCTCCAACTCCACCAAGGCGGTATTCACAACTTCAGGGTCGAACTCGGCCAAACGCTGGAAAAGTCCGCGCGTAGCTTCATAACTGAAGGGAGCTTTCAGAAAGCCAATGGCCGAGCCGACGCCTGCCCCGGGAGGGATCAGAAGCGCTTCGATAGAAAGTTTCTCGCATAGACGACAAGCATGTAAAGGCGCACCGCCACCAAATGCGATCATGGTGAAATGCTCGATGTCCCGGCCATTTTCGACCGTATGAACGCGCGCAGCATTTGCCATGTTCTCGTCCACCATTTCGGTGATTCCGAACGCCGCATCCTCGGGGTTGAACCCGACCAGCTTTGTCTCCACGGCCTTGGCCGACAAGGCTTTCGACAATGGGATAGCACCGCCTGCAAAGTTGTCAGGGTCCAGACGACCCAACAGCGGGTTGGCATCAGTAACCGTCGGTTCTTCGCCACCCTTCTGGTAACACGCAGGGCCAGGTTCAGACGCCGCCGAACGTGGCCCGACCTGAATACGCCCCATGCTGTCAATCGACGCGATAGAGCCACCACCGGCCCCGATCTCGACCATCTCGACTACAGATGTCGAAACCGTCATGCCGGAGCCCTTTTTGAACCGATATGTCCGCGCAACTTCGAAGGTATTCGCCGTCTTCGGCGCACCGTCCTCGATCAGGCAAATCTTCGCTGTCGTACCACCCATGTCAAAGGACAGCACCTTGTCCAAACCATGCGCCCGCGCATAATCCGCCGCAAAGATCGCTCCGCCCGCTGGACCGGACTCCAGCAAACGCACCGGCTGTTCCGCGGCTGTCTCAACCGAGATCAACCCACCGCCCGAGTGCAGCATGAAGACAGGCGCATCCACACCCGCCTCAAGCAGCCGCGCCACAAGCCGACCCAGATAATCTGCCACCTGCGGCTGGACGTAAGCGTTTGCAATCACAGTGTTAAATCGTGGCAATTCCCGCATCTGTGGCGAGATGACCGACGACAGGGATACCGACAATTCCGGCGCAGCTGCCCGCAACGCAGATCCAATCGCAACCTCATGCGCATCATTGGCATAAGAATGCATCAGCCCAACAGCAACGGCTTCAAAGCCGCCCGCAAGCACCGAGCGGACCAACCGGTCAACGTCAGCAACTTCCAGCGGCAACAGCACTTCGCCATCTGCCGCCACGCGCTCATGCGCTGTAAAGCGAGCTTCGCGCGGCACCAAAGGCTTGGGCAACGCAAGGTTCAAGTCATACTGCTCGAACCGGTTCTCTGACCGCATCTCGATCACGTCCCGGAACCCTTCGGTCGTGATAAACGCCGTCTTCGCCCCGCGCCGCTCGATCAAAGCGTTGGTCACCAGGGTCGTGCCGTGGATCACCTGCTCGATATTACCAAGCGGAACGCCGGCAGCCTCCGCCGCTATGACGATCCCGTCCAGTATGGCCTGCTCAGGCTGGTGATAATTGGTCAGAACCTTCGTCGTCGAAAGCCCTCCGGGATGCTCCAACGCCACGTCCGTGAACGTGCCGCCAATGTCTACTCCCACGCGGATTGAATGCGGTGTCATTTGGGTCAGATGCTCTTCATAAGCTGGTTTGCTTTAAACGCGGTCTCGTAAAGCCGCGACATGATCGGGGCCGATGGCACCGTCGTAAGTTCGGTAATTGGTAGCGGTAATTTATCCGGCGACGTGCCAGTCAGCAAATCCGCCATGGCTTTGCCGAAGATCGTGCCGGTTGTGATCCCGCGCCCATTGTATCCAATCGGCGTATATACACCCTTGTCCAGATTGTAGATGCGCGGCACATGGTCGGGCGTCATCGCAATCTGTCCATGCCAGGCTTCCTCGAACTCGACTTTGCCAAGCTCCGGATAAATCCGTGACATCTGCTTTTGCGCCCAACGGTTCGACAAACCACGATCAACACCGCCGACAACCTTGCCCATCGAACCGATGACCAGGCGATCAAACATGTCCCGGCGGATCGAGAACATGATCTGCCCCGTATCCCACAGTCCCTGCCGCCCTGGCAGAATATGCTCATTGCCGTCGGCAAGTGGCTTTGTCGCCAGTTGAAAATAGTGAATCATCGTAAAGATGCGCTTCAGGTCCGGCCACAGATCGTCGGTATAGGCATTGGTGCCCAACACCACGTTCTTCGCGGTCACAACACCCCGGTCGGTTTCCACCTTCCAAAGATCGCCGTCCTTGACCAGTTTCGTGACTTTCACTCCAGTCGCGATCTTGGCCCCGGCGCTGGCAGCAGCGCGCGCCAATCCTCGGCAATACCCCATTGGGTTGATCGTGCCTGCCCGGTTGTCCAACAGGCCGCCGTAAAACGCTTTTGAACCAATTCTTTCCGCGGCTTCTTCGCGGCTCAACAGATCAACCGGCTCGCCCAAAGCCTGCCACTGTGCGTGGCGCGCTTGCAAATCTTTGAAGCCCGATGGCGAGTGCGCAGCATGAATCGTGCCCGTCCGAGTCGCCTCGCAGCGAATCTGATACTTCTCAATCAGCGAAAAGACATACTCAGGCGCCTTACCAAAAGTTTCGACAAAGCGCGGTCCATAAACCTGACCAAGGTGGTCCTCGACATCCTTCGGAGGCAGCCATGCCGCCGCATTTACCAACCCGACATTGCGCCCAGATCCACCATATCCAATCTGTTTCGCTTCGAGCACATAGGCGCTTAAGCCCTTGTCAGCACTATGAAGTGCAGTGGAAAGTCCAGTGAACCCTCCCCCGACAATTGCGACGTCAACTTCAACACCATCTTCAAATGGTGCCTCATAGTCCTGCTCTTCCGCAGATACGTCCCAAAGTGAGATCGGTTTTGCTGAATTCATCTAGTCAGACTTTCTCGCAGACTTCATAAAAAATCACCTTCGGTTTGAATGTTGCTACAGCAACCGCGTTGTGTCAATATACGATAACAATGTTCTAGATACCGGAACAAATGATTTTTGAGACTAGCCGGAGTTGCCAATGTCGAGTCTGAAACTTTCCGCCAAACAAATGGTCGCCGACGCGCGCGCGCGTATCGAAGAGATCGAAACCCCTGACCTCATTGCAATGCTGGACGATCCGAACGTGGTCGTTGTCGACATCCGCGACCCTCGCGAACGCCAGCGCACTGGATTCATTCCGGGCGCATTCCACGCCCCCCGAGGTATGATTGAGTTCTGGGTTGATCCAGACAGCCCATATCACAAAGAGGTTTTCGCTCAGGAAGGCAAGAAATACGTTTTCCATTGCGCCTCTGGCTGGCGCTCTGCCATCACCGTCGCCACGCTTCAGGACATGGGCTTTGATGCCGCGCACCTGAAAGAAGGCTTTTCAACCTGGGAGGCCCAAGGCGGCCCGGTGGAATTCCCCGAAAAGAAAACCTGAGCCCACCCGTGACCAAGAAAACCACCCCTATCGCCAATCAGTTGGTGCAAGGCGGCCGCCCTCCCAAAACCGAAGGCCGCCACGTCAATATGCCGATCGAGCTTGGCTCGACCATGGTGTTTGACGATCTGGCCGCCTTCGATCAGGCCCGCGCCAACCGCTATAAGTCCGGCACCATGTACTACGGTCGCTATGGCAATGCTGCGGTTTACGAATTGGAAGGCGTTATCGCAGGGCTTGAGCACGCCGAAGATGTCACACTGACCTCGTCCGGCGTCGCCGCCATCACCATGTCGCTGCTGGCAGTCACTACCCCCGGCGCGCACCTGCTGGTCGCCGACCATGTCTATACGAACACACGCGGCTTCTGCGACAACGTGCTGATCCGCCAAGGCGTCATCGTCGAATACTATGACCCGATGATCGGCGCTGACATCGCCAACCTCATGCGGCCCGAAAACTGCGCCGTTATGTTCGAAGCCCCCGGCTCTGGCACCTTCGAAGTCCCCGACATCCCGGCCATCGCCAAAGCTGCTCGCGACTATGGCGCGGTCAGCATCATCGACAGCACTTGGGCCACGCCCCTGTTCTGCCGCACCCTGGATCTCGGCGTCGATGTCGTCGTCTATTCGGGCTCGAAATACATGGGCGGCCACTCTGATTGTATGATCGGCGTCATTGCCTCGAACGGTCCCATTGGCGAACAAATCCGCAAAACCACCATGGCGGTCGGCGACAAAACCGGCTCGCAAGAAGTGTTCTTGGCCAAACGCGGCCTGCGCACCCTTAAAATGCGTATGGATCACGTGCAGGCTGCGGGTCTTGAGATGGCAAAATGGCTCGGAAATCAGCCCCAGGTCAAAACCCTTCTCCACCCCGCCTTCCCATCCTGCCCCGGCCATGAGTTCTGGAAACGCGATTTCACCGGTGCCGCTGGCCTGTTCAGTGTCATCTTCCACACTTGTTCGGACGATCAGGTCCGCGCTTTCGTCGAAGCTCTCCACCATTTCGGCATTGGCGTTAGCTGGGGTGGCTACGAAAGCCTCGTCTTACCCGTAATCCCCGTGCGCACAGCTTCCCCCGACGCCTGGACCGAACCCGGCCAGCTTGTGCGCTTCAACATCGGCTTTGAAGATCTCGACAGCCTCAAGGCGGACCTTGCCGCCGCCCTTACCCTTCTGAACACCGAAGCAGAGTAACGAATATGCAAAACAACATCGACCATTTCGCAATTGGCGCAGCGTCCCTCGAACAGGGTGTTGAGGCCATGAAAGAAGCCCTTGGCGTCGAAGTCCCTCGGGGCGGAAAGCACGATGCCATGAGCACCCACAACTGCGTCATGCAGTCCGGTAACTCCAGCTTCTTTGAGTTACTTGCGATTGACCCCGATGCCGGTGACCCGGGACGCGCCCGCTGGTTCTCGATGGATGAAGACCGCACCAAAGCCCGCATCGCAGAACGCCCGCGCGCCCTTTGCTGGGTTGTGAACACCGATGACCTCGACGGCGTCATCGCCGCCAGCCCGGTCGATCTTGGCGAAGTCGTGGATTTCCGGCGCGGAGACCGCACATGGCGCCTGACCGTGCCCACCGACGGCCACCTGCCCGAAGGCGGCCTTCTGCCAGCCTTCATCGAATGGTCCCCCGGTCCACACCCTAGCAGTGGCCAGCAGGATTTGGGCGTGAAGCTGGACAAGGTCCGCGTCACCCATCCTGATCCAGATCAATTTAAAAGCATTCTGAAAATGCTATGTATTGATCATCTCGCCGAGGTACAACAGGGTGACTCCGCTCTGGCCTTTGAACTCAGCAGTCCAAATGGCATAGTAACACTCGACTAACAGAAGAGGACGCAACCATGACCCTTCCACCGGTCGATCTCTCGCGCAAACCCGATGTCACCGGGTTCTTCGACGGAGATTCCAACACCATCAGTTATCTGGTGAAAGACCCAGACAGCAACTCCTGCGCCATCATCGATTCTGTGATGGAATTCGATCAAGCCGCCGGGCGTCTGACGTATAACAGCGCCGACAAACTCATCGCCGCCATTCAGGACCAAGACCTGAAGCTGGAATGGATCATCGAAACCCACGTCCACGCGGATCACCTATCCGGCGCGCCCTACATTCAGGAAAAGCTGGGCGGCAAGATCGGTATAGGCGAGCACATCCTCACTATTCAGGACACCTTCGGCAAAATCTTCAACGAAGGCACCGAGTTCCAGCGCGATGGCTCGCAGTTCGATGCGCTGTTCAAAGACGGCGACACCTACACGGTTGGCACAATGGATTGCTTCGCCATCCACACGCCGGGCCACACGCCCGCCTGCATGGTCCACGTCATGGGCAATGCTGCCTTTGCCGGTGACACCCTATTCATGCCCGACGGCGGCTCGGCCCGTGCCGACTTCCCCGGCGGCGATGCGGCAGAACTGTATGACTCGATCATGCGCGTCCTCAGCCTACCCGACGAAACCCGACTGTTCATGTGCCACGATTATGGTCCGAACGGTCGCGCAATCGCTTGGGAAACTACCGTGGCCGAGCAACGCGAAAACAACATCCATGTCGGCGGCGATAAAACGCGTGATGATTTCATCAAGTTCCGCACTGAACGCGATGCGCAACTGTCCATGCCCAAACTGATCATCCCGTCCCTGCAAGTGAACATGCGCGCGGGCGAAGTGCCCAAGGATGACGACGGCAACATGATGCTCAAAGTGCCCGTCAACAAACTCTGAAGCGCTACAACTTAACCTCAGGCGATTGCACCGGTTTCGACCGCGCAATCGCCAGACCTGCGCCTACGATCATGACGATGCCGACCCAGGCATATGCGTCCGGCCAGTCGCTCCAGATCAGAGCGCCCCAAAGCACCGACATTGGCACAGCGACATATTCAAACGGCGCAACCCGCCCCGCTTCCGCCAGCCGATACCCCTGCCCGATCAAGTAGCCTGCCAACGTGTTCAACACGCCCAGCGCCGCAATGATCGCCCAATCCTGCGTCGTCGGCCAGCTCCACGCACGCAACAGGAACGATGCCGACGGATTGTCAAAGACGTCAAATCGCCCGTTCCCGGCAATCGCAGCCATCACCAAACTGCTCAGAATAAACATCAGATGCACATAAAACGCCAAAGCCGCTGCGGGTTCGGTATCTGCCAGCCGCCGCGTCAATAACTGCATGCACGAATATGCAAATGCCGCCACCAGCGGCAGGATCGCCGCAATCTGCAGTCCCGCGGCTGACGGGCGCACAATGAACAAAACTCCGCAGAACCCCATCAGGATCAGAGCAACCCTAACCGCATTCAAACGCTCGCCCAGAAACACCACCGCCAACAGCGTTATGATCAAAGGTGCCGTAAAGAACGTCGCCACCGCAGTCGGCAATTGCAGCGAGGCAAGGCTCACAAAGAACGTCAGGTTCCCAATCACCAATGCCCCACCGCGCAACAACTGCATCCCAAGACGCTTGGTCTGCAAAATCCGAATGCCGCCTTCCAGCGGCACAATGATCGCCACGGTCAGCACGATCGCGATTGTTGCCCGGATCATCACAATCTGATGCAACGGATAGTCGCCGCTCATCCACTTGAACGCCATGTCCTGGATCGAGAAAAAGATAACCGCCACGATCACACAGATCGTGCCCACTGCTTCTTTTGAGAGATTGCCCATCGTGACGGCTCGTCGATTAGTTGGACCAACGCCTATCGCGCAATCCAAGAACCTAACAGCAGAAAATCAGAACCGGATCTCGAAACTCGCTCCTGAATCACCATCAATCACGTCAATCTCGGCTCCATGGGCAAGCAACAGGGTCTGCACAATCGCCAACCCCATTCCAGTGCCGCCGGTTTCGCGCCGGGTGGTGAAAAACGGATCAAACACCCGGTCCCGGTTGCCCGCCGATATCCCCGGCCCGTCATCCGAAACCCAAAGCCGTGCCCCGTCTGGCATATCCTCAGCCTCAAGCCGGATGGCCTTCGCCCCTGCATCCAAGGCATTTTCCGCCAGATGGTGCACCACAATTGACAATCCTGCCGCCGTCAGCGGCAATACAGCATCCGCGCCCTCAATCTGAATATCCAAGGCGCCCAATTCTTCCGACCAATCGACCTCAACCAACGTTGAAACGCCATGATGATCAGGCGACCGGGCCGCCGCAATGTCGCGCGCGGCCGCCAGCAATTGCTCGGCGCGCCCCTCCGCATCACGAATAGTAGAAACCAACTGTCGCGCCTCTGCTGGTAGCTCCTCATCGCTCTCCAGCAACTCCGCCGCACCTCGGATCGCGGTCAAAGGCGTCTTCAATTCGTGTGTGACGTGATCCGTATAGCTTCTGACCGCCAATTCGCGCGCCGTCAGAACATCGGCCATGTCCAGAACCGCCTGACCCAAATCACCAATTTCAGGCGTTCCATAATGGCCCATCGGCTCGGCCGCTCCGCCGCCCCGGATCGCCTCAGCGCGACGCGCCAATGCCCGCACAGGGGCCAGTATCAACCGCCACAACAGCCACCCAAGGATCAAAGTTGCCGACAGCGCGCCCAGCGCAACGGTCAGCACAGCACGGCCTCGTCCCATTCCCGGGGCCAATTCTTCGACAACGAACAACCCCAGAACCGGCAAAACCAAAACCGCAACCAATGATCCACTTAGGACCAACAGCAGCGGTGGCCGCCACTTTGCCGTTACGCTTCGCCGCACGCACCCATCCTAAGCCCAACGCCATGCAGCGTTTCGATACAATCATCCAAACCCGCGTCAGCCATCTTGGCCCGCAAATTACGCAAATGGCTGTCCAGAGTGCGATCACTGACCACCATCCCCGGCCCCCAGATGGCATCCACCAAAGCAGGGCGCGAAAAGACCTGTGTTGGCCTGCCCAGCAGCTTTGACAGTATCGCAATCTCTGTCGCGGTCAACGATACCGCATTGCCATCAATCCGCACGTCATGTGCCTCGGCATTCAAAGCCAAACGCCCCCGCGTCAAAACGCGCGCCGGCGCACCTGCGCTCTTTGTGCGCTTTAAGATCGCGCGCACCCGCGCCACCAGCTCACGGGGGCTGAAGGGCTTGGTGACATAATCGTCACCGCCCATCTCCAACCCCAAAATCCGGTCAACCTCGTCATCCCGCGCGGTCAGAAACAGGATCGGCAACTCGCTGTCACGCCGAATTGCCCGACACAGCTCCAACCCATCCATTTCTGGCAAACCAATGTCCAATACGGCCAAATCAGGCCGCACCGCCTGAACCTGCCGCAACCCTTCCGCGCCGTCACGCGCCGTCATCGTGCGAAAACCCGCACGTCCCAACGCTACATCCAACACCTCGCGGATCTGCGGATCGTCATCGACAACCAAAATCGTTGCTTCGCTCATCACACCTCACTTACGGCAGTTTATATGCGCATTGGCCGGGGTGCGCGAGGGGCTCCACCCCGACCAGCCTGCGGTCCTGCCTTGACCCGATCTAGCCAAATCTCCGTGCACAGCACCTGCATACCTTCGTGCAGACCCCGTGCAGAGGCACAACAGCCCACATTCACGCGCTTTTCTGCCCTTCCCGCGCCCGATTGCCCATCCTATAAGCGCTCCGAAGCAACCCCAAGCGGAGTCCCTGCCATGCGCAGCGCCACGATCACGCGAAAGACTGCGGAAACCGATATCTCGGTCGAGATCAATCTCGACGGAACCGGTGCCTATGACAACCAGACCGGGGTCGGCTTTTTCGACCATATGCTGGACCAACTGGCCCGTCATTCGCTGATCGACATGACCATCCGCGCCACAGGTGACTTGCACATCGATGATCACCACACCGTCGAAGATACCGGCATCGCGCTGGGTCAGGCGCTTAACGAGGCTCTGGGAGACAAGCGCGGCATCAACCGCTACGGTTCTTGCCTCCTGCCCATGGACGACGCCCTCGTGCGCGCCGCGCTGGACCTTTCCGCGCGTCCCTACCTCGTGTGGAATGTCGAGCTGCCCACTGCCAAGATCGGCGCATTCGACACCGAACTGGTGCGCGAGTTCTTCCAGGCCTTCGCCACCCACGGCGGCATCACGCTCCACGTTGACGCGCTACATGGCATCAACAGCCACCACATCGCCGAGGCCGCTTTCAAAGCCGTCGCCCGCGCCCTGCGCACCGCCGTCGAAACCGACGCCCGCAAGGCCGACGCAATCCCTTCGACCAAAGGCGCGCTCTGACCCTTCAGAGCCGCCCCCGGAGACCAAAAATGCTGACCGTCATCATCGACTATGCCGCCGGCAACCTGCACTCGGCTGAAAAAGCGTTCCAACACGTCGCCCGAGACATCGACGGCGGCGACATCCTCGTCAGCGACCGCGCCGAGGACGTCCTGCGCGCCGACCGCATAGTGCTGCCCGGCGACGGCGCTTTCCCAGCCTGTATGTCAGAACTCCAGGGCCAAACCGGCCTCTATCAGGCCCTTATCGAAGCGGTCGAAGCCAAGGCTCGCCCGTTCCTTGGCATCTGTGTCGGCATGCAACTGATGGCCCGCGCGGGTTTTGAATACAAAACAACCCCCGGCCTCGGCTGGATCGACGGAGAAGTTGACCGCATCGCCCCAACCGATCCCACCTTCAAAATCCCGCACATGGGCTGGAACGATCTGGTTATCGACCAGCCTCACCCGGTCCTCGACGGTATCGAAACCGGCGACCACGCCTATTTCGTGCACTCCTACCAGATGCAGGTCACCAACCCCGACCACCTTCTCGCCCACAGCGACTACGGCGGCCCGGTCACCGCAATCGTCGGCACCGGCACCATGGTTGGCACGCAATTCCACCCCGAGAAAAGCCAGTCCGCCGGCCTGTGCCTGATCGCCAACTGGCTGAAGTGGGCACCGTGACCCCCGGGTGTGACACTCAGATTTTCCATGCTAGGCTCACCCCATACCAATAAGGGGGCCCCGAATATGGACCGCAACACCAAAGGCCAGAAGGCCCAGCAGAAAACCATCGCCACCTACTCCGCCCGCCCCGATCTGGCGCAGGATACCAGTTCCGGCACCGCCAGCATCGGCGAAGGCCTGACCTGCACCTATCGGCAAGGCGATGATGAGCTGGTCATGGACATGGGCGAAGCCTTGGGCGGCGACGGCACCGCCCCAACCCCCGGCCTCTTCGCCCGCGCGTCGATCGCGGGCTGCGTCGCCATCGGCATCAAAATGACCGCCATGCGTGACGGAGTCACACTCAAAGGCGTACACGTCGATCTGGAACAGGACTTCGACAGCCGTGGCCTCATGGGCTTCAACGACATCCCCGCCACGCCCCTGGACACCCGCCTCAACATCCGCATCGACAGCGACGAACCGCTGGAAAAGATCGAAGCAACCATAAACCGAGCCCTGACCTGCGACCCCTGGTTCCTGTCGTTCAGGGATGCGCAGAATGTGTCCACGCGCATAGAGGTTAGTGTTTCGGCGTAGACCAAAATACTTAAGTCGTGTGTGACAATGACTCGAATCGCGTGGTTTTTGGTATTTACGGTGATCAACATAATAACTGCTTTACGGACCAAGCGAACATCAGCATAGCGCGATTACCCACTGCCGACTCAATGATACGGTAACTATAAATTCACTACTAACTACAATAGGTTGTACATGCTTCGTCATATTGTTTTGATATCCTTCAAAGCTGAAGCAACAGCTGCACAAAGAGACGCTTGGAGGGTGGCAGTCACGGACATGTGTGAAACCAGTTCCGAAGTTTTGTCGTTTACGCTTGGGGACAATATTGGGAGAGGTCCGAACCATCAGGACTCGGCTCTAGTCGCTGATTTTAGAGACGTTGCAGCCTTTCGGCGCTACATCGCAAGCGCTGCACACTTGGAGTATGTTGAAAACCACGCCCGTCACGTCGTTGAAACTATTGCCGCTATCCAGCACGAGCATTGAAGGGCCGGGTTGCGGGACTGAGTGTGAATTCGCTGCGGATGCGCCAATGGCCGCTGTCCGGAAAACCAACTCGAATATGTGTTCTTTTCAGCGTCCCGCTCGTCCAATGATCTTTGGTCGGTGGTCCTTTCGACAAGCGCCGGAGTGAGTTTGATCCGAACATTTATTGCATGATACAATTAATTGCGTTACGCATTTAATTAGGCTGATTCGACCATTGCCTTACAAAATGAAAACTCTCCAGGGAGGAGAACATGACTAAAAAACTTCTAAAGACCCTGCTTGCGACTGCTGCTTTGCTGCCTCTCGCTGGCGCGGCAGTTGCAGATGGCCATGCCCGCACAGATCTGGTGATTGCGGACCTTGGACAACCGGAAACTAACCCTTGGGTGATCAATCGACACCGGTTTGAGGGCTGCGTTGCTGATGCACTTGGTGTTGAGCTCAAGGAATTTGACGACCAAAACTCTGAGGAACAGCACGTCTCGCAAGCTGAATCCATCATTGCGAGCCAACCCGACGGGTTGATTTTCAACCCCTTGACCGCACCTGCGGGTATTCAGGTTGCACGCCTGCTCGAAGATAACGACATTTCGGGCATCGCAGTCGGGCGTCTCGTTGTCTCTAGCTACGACGACGACTATGAGGGCGAGGACTTTATCGCTCAGGTAACGCAAAACAACGACACTTGGGGTGAAGCTATGGGCCGTGCAACGGTTGAGCTTGGCTACAAGAAAGTCGGGATGATCTGGACTCAGAAGGGCAACATTTCTGCGGCGGAAATCTGGCATGGTGCCGCGCGCGAACTTGAAGCCGGTGGCGTCGAAGTTGTGGCAGAAGCCTGGGATGTGCTGAGCCGTGAAAACGGTCAGAAATATGCTGAACAGTATATTGCACGCTTTGCACCCGGTGAGATTGACGCGGTAGTCGTGATCGGTGCGGTCGCCGGATTGGGTAGCAAATTTGCCATTGATCAGGCCGGGCGCGACGATATCGCCGTTATCACTACTGACATCGATGAGCAGGTTGCACAGTTCATTGCCGAAGGCGAGCTTGAGTTCTCGATCGGCGGTCACTGGATGGTCGGCGGTTTTGGCTTGATCCAACTGTATGATTATCTGCACGGCCACCCGATCACGGATACCCAGCCCAAGGTTGGTCTTATCCCGGTTACGGCTGACAATGTGGAAACCTACGCAAACGGCCTGTTGAACGGCTGTATCCTGTCGCCCGAAACCGTGCGCAGCCTCAGCAAGGTTCATAATCCAGACGCTGACCTGGTGGGCTTCATCAACAACTGGCAGGACTACGTGCAATAATTTCCCGTGCACGAGGTGCTCCCTGCCCCAAGCGGTCGGGAGCACCAACTAATCAACTATTATTTTGAGGTCCGTAATGAGACTATTCGGCTATGCTCCTGAACGAGGTGCCGCTGCAGGCGATACCATGCCATTTTACCATGATGGGAAATGGCACCTGTTCTTTTCCCAGCCACCTGTTGGCGCATGGGAATATGTAGAGCGCGCCCGCGTCTCAACGGCCTATTTGCAATCCGACGATCTGGTGAATTGGAAGGTTATGCCCGATGCGTTCGGCCCCGGTGCACATGGGGATTGCGATGGTGACGGAATCTGGACCGGCTCGGTTATTGAGCACGACGGTGTCTTTCACTTCTTTTACACGGGCTACAATCGCCAGTCTGCCTCGCCGCAAACGATCTGCAAGGCGACCTCAACTGACATGAAAACTTGGGACAAATCCGGCGGCAATCCCCTAATCTCGCCTGATCCGCAATGGTACGAGACCGTCGATTGGCGCGATCCATTTGTTTACCGAGACGAAGACGCTGGTTGTTTCAAGATGCTGATTTAGGCGCGCCTGAAAGAAGGCCCGCAGTTTCGTCGCGGCTGTGTGGCGGTTGCCACGTCCGATGATCTGGAAAGCTGGGAGGTCGGTCCTCCGCTGGCATCCTCGATGCTGACCCATTGCCCGGAATGCCCCGAAATTTTCAAGCTGGGGGATTGGTGGTATCTGGTGGAGAGCCGCTATTCGGAACGGATGCAAACGCTTTATCGGGTTGCAAAGTCGCCCGACGGCCCTTGGGAAAGTCGCAAGCTCGACAGCCTTGATGGCCGCCGCTTCTATGCCGCGAAATCCGCTAGCGATGGTGACCGGCGTTTCAGTTTCGCGTGGATTCCATTCCGTAAACACCACGGTCCAAAGCGCAGCTGGGTTTGGGGGGGGTGAACTCGGCAGCCCGCGTGAACTGCTCTCCTTGCCTGACGGAACGCTGGTCAGTCGCCTGCCGCAAGAGGTGGATGAAAGCTACAAAACATCTGTCGAGCACGAGGTTCGCCCGATGCTTGGTGACTGGACCAACTGCGAAAGCCCGCAGTGCGACGCCACCGGCACCTATGCTTATGCCTTTCTGGATGGTCCAAATCGAGATGACGTCCTTCTTGACGTCTTCATCGAACCCACTGCCAACACCGAAGCTGTGGGTGTTCTGATCGAGCCCCGTGGTGGTGATCACCTGGACAGCGGTTACAGCCTTACTATCGAGCCAATGAAAGAGCGGGTGGTATTTGATCGCTGGCCTGCCGCCATGGACCCCCTCTGGGATAGTCTGGTTCTAAATGAGCGGCACGGTATCGAAGTCAGTCAGGAAATTGATAACCCATTGGTCGAACGTCCGTTGGCTTTTACCCCTGATGATGGGCGCTATCGCGTGCAGATCCTGCGCAATGGGTCGGCAATCGAGTGTTTCGTAGGTGGGCAGGTGGTCGCCTCGTTCAGAGTCTACGACATTTCAAACACGGATGCATGGGGGCTTTTCGTTCAAGAAGGCGCCGCGACATTCCATGACCTGAAATTCCGAAAGTAAAGCCAAACACATGCCCTTGATAACTCTCCGACAACTACTCGATCATGCCGCTGAACATGGCTACGGCGTGCCTGCTTTCAACATTTCGAATATGGAGCAGGGGTTAGCAATCATGAACGCTGCGCGGGCCTGTGACGCGCCAGTGATCCTGCAGGCCAGCCTGAACGTGCGCAACGTCTATGCCGGCGACAGGATGATTGTCGGGATCGTAAAGGCACTGGCCGAAATGTACCCCGACAATCCGATCTGTTTGCATCAGGATCATGGCCACAATGAACAGGCCTGTGTGAGTGCCATCGGCGCGGGGTTTACCTCGGCGATGATGGACGGTTCGCTATTGGAGGACGGCAAAACTCCTTCCAATTATGAGCATAACGTAGACATCACAGGCCGGGTGGCGCAGATCGCCCACTGGATGGGCGCGTCGATCGAAGGTGAATTGGGTGTGCTCGGCTCCTTGGAGACGGGCGAAGCCGGAGAGGAAGACGGATCAGGTGCTGTCGGCAAGATGGACCGCGACCAGTTGTTGACCGACCCCGATCAGGCCGCCGACTTTGTCGCGGCGACCCAGGTTGATGCGCTGGCCATTGCCTGCGGCACCTCGCATGGGGCCTACAAGTTCACACGTGCCCCGGATGGCGACATCCTGTCGATGGCGCAGATCGAAGCGATCCACAAGCGGTTGCCCGAAACCCATCTGGTAATGCATGGCTCCAGTTCTGTACCGCAGTATTTGCAAGACCTGATCAACGCCCACGGTGGCGAGATGCCACAAACCTGGGGCGTGCCTGTCGAAGAGATTGAACGCGGCATTCGTCACGGCGTCCGGAAGGTCAACATCGACACCGATTGCCGTATGGCGATGTCCGGAGCGATGCGCTGCTTCGCAGAGGAGAATCCGATGGCCTTTGACCCGCGCGCCTTCATCCTGGCGGCGATGGATGAGCTTGAAGCGCTGGTCCGCGACCGGTTCGAACGGTTTGGAACCGCGGGAAAGGCGTACAAGGTCAAGCCGATTTCGCTGGCCGATATGGCCACACGCTATGCAGAGCGCGCACTTGAACCTTCCGTGGCCGCCGCGTGAGCCGCGCACTTTTCATAGGGCGCTCGGTGCTGGACGTAACGGCATTGGTCGAGGACTTCCCCGGACCGGACGGAAAGACCAAAGCGCTGTCGAACGACTTGATACCGGGGGGATCGTCTCTGAACGCCGCCGTGACCTTCGCGCATCTGGGCGGCGATGCGACCCTGGCGTCTTCCATGGGCGCGCCGGGTCTGGTGCGCGATTTCGTGACTGATGATCTGAACGCCCACGGCGTTGATCTGCGCGATATCTGTGCTGATCCAGACTATATTATCCCGCTGTCCACTGTCGTTTCCACGCGGAGTCTGGGCACACGCATGATCGTCAACGATGCCCAGGACGATTGCGCGCGCCTCAAGAATGGCGCGGACCTGTTCGCAAGTGATTTCGACCTGATCCAACTCGACCAATACGAGCGTCCCTTTGTCGAGCAACACTACGACGACATCCGCGCATTTGACCGCCCCGTCATTCTGGATGGAGGCGGCTGGAAAGACTGGTCGCCCGACTTCCTGCGCCTTGCCTATATTCCCGTCGTCTCGGAAGTGTTCCTTGTCAAAGGGCGTAGAGGCTTTGCGGAAATGTGCGCCGAGATGGGGTTGTCCCGCTGGGCCATTACGCGCGGAACAAACGGTTTGATCTGGAAGGACGGCGACACCTCGGGTGAAATCCCGGCTGTTTCGGTGACGGCGGTCGACACGATGGGGGCAGGCGACATCTTCCACGGTGCCTTTTGCCATGCCTTCACAGCGACAGGCAATTTTGTCGAAGCCTTGAACAGCGCCAATCGGATCGCCGCAATATCCTGCGAAACGGCAGGCACACGGATCTGGATGCATGGTTGAGACGGTAAGCACATATGAAGCACTGCTGCAGGCCGTCTCCGACCGGATTGACGGCGCGGCCGCACCATTTCTGGTCGCCATTGCCGGGCCGCCTGCATCGGGCAAATCCACTCTGGCGGAATGGCTGGTTGCTGATCTAGTCGCGGCGGGAATAGAAACCCGGTTCTGCCCGATGGACGGCTTTCATCTGACCAATGCGCAACTGAAGAAACGCGGGCTGAACGCCGCGAAAGGTCGGATTGATACCTTTGATGCCGAGGCCTTGGTTGCGGCCGTCCGGCGGTTGAAGGAAAGATGCGCTTTCTGGTGGCCGGTCTATTCACGTCAAAGGCACGAGCCTATTCCAGAAGGCACCCGCATTTCCGGTGGCGAACAGGCCTTCGTGATCGAAGGCAACTACGTGCTGACCTCTGCAGAGCCTTGGGCAACTGCTGCCACCGGCTTTGACCTGTGCGTCTTCACCGATGCCCCTGACGACGTGCTCCGCAACAGGCTTCTGGCACGGCACCAGAGAAGCGGACGATCGAAAGAGGAGGCCTTTGTGAAAATCGATCGCACCGATATGCCAAACGCTCAATCCATCCGAAACGGGCGCATGCCCGAAGACATCCTGTATCTTGAGCGGACAGATGTCTGACTGGTGCCATCAATTCATTGTAGATTGCAAGCAACTCCGACTATGCTGGACATATCAGCGGCTTGGAGGCAGCGTACAATGAAGACGACACGCAAGGGATTGTCGATTGAGGGCGTGCAGGGCCACAACCGTCAGGTCATTCTGAAGGCACTTCATGACCTTGGAACATGTTCGCGCAAGGACATCAGCGTGGTGTCGGGCCTCGACCAGGCAACCGTGACCCGCGCGATCGGTCCCTTGCTGGAAAACGGGATTGTCGAAGAGGTCGGCCTTGTCAAAGGGGCCCGCGGCAGGCGCTCGATCAACCTCGAATTCTCCGCAACAGGGCGGCACATCCTTTGTTTGCGCCTTCAACGGCGCAGCTTCTCAATCGCCGCGTTCAACCTGCGCGGCGACCCCATCGAACCGGAAGAATATCCCATCTCGCGCGGACAACCCGCAGCGGAGACGTTCGCTGATATCGCACAAGCGACGGAACGGCGGATCGGCGGTTTGAAACAAATCGACGGCATCGGCATTGCCGTGCCCGGCCCGTTTCTGGAACGCGACGAGCGTGTTATCCTGATTACCGAAAGCCCCGAGTGGCAGGGCTTTGACCTTATCCCCGAGCTTCGATCGCGGTTTCCGAATGTGCCCTTCTTTTCCACCCATGACGCGAAAGCCGCAGCGCTCGCTGAATGGCGACACACCGCGCGCAAGAATGGCGCGAAGGTGCTGCTCTATGTTTCGGCTGGCCAAGGTATCGGTTCGGCCCTTGTTGTTGGCGGCGAGGTTTATCGCGGCGCGCTTGGTCTGGCGGGCGAGTTGGGGCACACTTCGATCAAGGTTGATGGCCCTGTGTGCAAATGCGGAAACACCGGCTGTTTGGAACTTTTTGCATCCCGAATTGCGCTTTTACGTGCAGTAAGCGAACGGGCGACCACACGTCTGACAAAGGATGCGACTTTCCCTGACGTGGTAGAAGCCTATGCGGATGGCGACTCCGTCGCGACCGAAGAGGTCAACAAGGTCGCGCTCTATCTGGCGCAAGGCATTACAAACTGCATCAACTTTGCCAATCCGGACCTGATTGTGATCGGCGACGAATATGTTCAATTCGGCGAGCAATTCCTGAATGCAATCAAGGCACAGGTGGAAAAGGCCGTGCTTCCGAGCGTGTACCGCTCGGTCGACATTGAGCTTAGCAACTTGGCCGAGGACACCGTCCTCACTGGAACGTTTTTAGACGTGTTTTCGCAAACCTATTTGGGCGCCGTGCGAGACGTAGAAAGCAATGTGGCCGACGAACTGAATAAAGGGGAGATTTGAAATGGACGGATCAGATCAGGAGCCAATCTTGACGGTCGAGCACGTGACGAAATCCTTCGGTGGTGTTCAGGCGATGCGCGATGGCTCATTTGACCTCAAGCAGGGTGAAGTGGTTGCGATCGTGGGCGGAAACGGGGCTGGGAAATCGACCCTGGCCAAGATCGTGTCCGGTGCCCATGTGCCCGACAGCGGACGCATATACATCAAAGGGGTTGAGGTAACTCGGGCGGATCATAGCGTGTCTCATATGCAGGCCTGCGGGATCGAAGTTGTCTACCAGGACCTTGCGCTGGTTCCTAACATGACTGCCCCCTACAATCTGTTTCTTGGCCGTATTCCCCGAAAGTGGGGGCTGTTCGTTGACGAAGGAAAGATGCGAAAAAAGACGCGAGAGGTGCTCAAACAACTCAACGTCACCACCGTTCAAGACTTGTCTCAACCGATTTCGTCGATGTCGGGCGGCCAACAACAAAGCATCGCCATCGGTCGCGCGATCGCCTGGGGTAGCTACATTGTCATTCTTGATGAACCGACTGCCGCTCTTGGCCCCAATGAAACTGGAGAAGTGGAGCGATTGGTCGAGGATGTCCGCGATCAACACGGCACGTCATTTATCCTGATCAGTCACAACCTTGATCAGGTGCGTCGTCTGGCAGACAGGATCATTGTCACCCACCACGGTGTCACATCACGTGAATTCAAACGCGACGAAATCACATCAGACCGGCTCGTCAAAGCCATCACATTGGGCGAATGAGGAGAAACTCCATGTCAGATACCACAACAGCCCGACCACTACTGACCCCAGAGAGGGTCGAGAAATTGCGCGACTATGTGCCTTTCATCGCCATCGCGCTGGTAGTCCTGATGTTCTGGGCTATCTCGGGCGACCGTTTCATGTCCGTTCGCAACTGGACATTCATCGCCCAGCAAACGCCCGTTTTGTTACTTCTGGCATTTGCGCAACTGATGATCGTCACGACCGGATCGATCGATATCTCCATCGGGTCGAGCCTTGCCTTCTCGGCCTTTCTTGGCGCACTTGGTATGCTTTGGTTCGGTGATGCGGGCCTGATCCTCGGTGTTCTTGCCGGCGGATTTGTCGGCATGGTCAACGGCTGCATCATCTCGCTTCTAAAGATCCCGTCCTTTGTCACGACGCTAGCCATGCTCATCATCGTCCGCGCGCTGGTCATCATTATGTCTGATGGGACATCCATCTATATCACGTCCGATAGCGGGGCATCAGGGGGGAACATCTCTTCGGTTGCGGCACCGTGGCTGCTTTCGATGGGTAAATTTCCGGCGATCTTTATTCTTGCGGCAATCGTCGCGCTTGTGATGTGGGCGTTCTATGAGAAATCCGTATTCGGTCAGCAGTTGCGTGCCGTCGGCGGTAACGAGAAAGTGCTGCGCCTCGTGGGCATCAACGTCACGACATTTAAAATCAAGGTGTTTGCCGCTGCCGGTCTGATGGTGGGCCTCGCGGCCTGCGTCAATCTTGCCCGCGCCGGGGCGGCTACACCGCAGGCAGGAATGATGATGGAACTCGACGCCATCGCTGCCGTCGCCCTCGGCGGCACCCCCCTGACCGGTGGCTATGGCAGTGTTGTCAAAACGATCATTGGCGCTTTGACCCTGACCATTGTCCGAAACGGACTGACGATTGCCGGCGTGCCACCTTCCTGGAGTCAAGTCGCCCTGGGTCTGCTGCTTATTGCCGCCATCGCGATTTCATTGAATCGCAGCAAAATTGAAGTGGTTAAATAGTTTTGGGCCAATGCGTTGGCATCCAGCCGAGGTCCAAGGCTCGACCGACGGGATAGGCAAAGCGCCCTGGCGCGGCAGGTTGAAAACTTGAAAGCCTGCCTGCAAGTGACGCAGCTCTTGTCTCGATTCGAAAACCGGACATTTGTGCACCGCGCAGCATCGGTCAAAATGGGCTCTTTCGAGACCTTCGCTGCAAAATGTTCGAACGGCTGGTCTAGGAAATTTGGCCGTTCGCTGCGGCCCGTCTTAACTCACACAACGCGGACAAAACTGCCTTTCGCCGCGATGGTTGCGGAAGGCTGCAAGGCGGAAAAAAGTGGTATTTCGAAAACCTAACAAAAAGAGTGCGCCTAATGGCTCAAGTTATCCGATGATTTAAGTTGCCGCGGAAGTCAGATCTAAAGATGTAGTTTTACATCCTAGACGTCTGATCGATCGCAATGAAGTGATTTCTGCGTTGCTTACTTGGCGGCGACGCCCGTCGAAGTTTAACTGTCGAATGGAGCTGGGCCACAGCTTTCGCGCACGACAAGATCCCCGTGCATCAATTGCTCGCTACTGGGCCCCCCAACTAATCCGTCCAAAAGGCAAGACATTGCTGTCTCACCAATCTGAAGCCTGGGCTGACGTATCGTGGTTAAAGCAGGTGTAATGTTGTTGGCAAAAGGAATGTCGTCGAAGCCGACAACCGAAAATTCTTCGGGCACCCTTCGCCCGCGCAGCTGGAGCGCACTGATCACGCCGATGGCCGTTTCATCGTTGAAGCAAAAGAAAGCGGTTGGGAGGGTATCTTTGATGAAAAGCCGTTCGACCGCGGCGCGACCACCTTCGCTGGTGCCGTCGCTTTCAACCAACCACTCTGTGATTGAACCGGCGGCTTCGGCGATCCCCTTTCGGTACCCATCAAATCTAAGATCGGACACGGCGTCGCTTCGATCTGATGATATGTAGACGATTTTGCGGTGTCCCAAGGACACCAGGTATTCGGTGGCCATTTTTGCCGCCGCGACGTCATCAATGCCGACGAATGGTATGTCCTCCAGTTCAACCGGTTGTGTTGCAGCGACCATTGGGGGAAATGCCGAAACCGGGCTTTTGGGAGCGCCTGCCACAGGGAGATGCCCTGTCAATAGAATAAGGCCGTCAACCATACCCGCAGACAAAAACCGCATATGATTTTCTTCTAAGGCGATTGATCCTTCGGTATTCCCGATCAGAACCCCATAGCCTCGCTCGTTTGCGACCTTTTCGAGACCGGTAAGAATGCCAGGAAAGTTGGCGTTTGCGATAGATTGTGTCAGCACCATGACCATCTTGGATCGTTGCATTCGAAGGTTTTGAGCCATCGCGTTGGCCGTGTAGCCCGTGCGGGCAATGGCTGTTGTTACACGCTTGCGGGTGCTTTCCGCGACTTTCTCGGGCATCCGAATCGCACGGCTTACAGTGGCAATAGAAACACCTGCAAGCTTGGCCACGTCTTCGATCGTGGCAGGTCTTTCTGGTCCGCTGGGCAACAAATCCGGTCCTTGTTTATGGGAAGCGCCACCGTTGGTTTCGCTAAGTAATTCCAAGTGCTTAGTGGTGGTATAGCGGTGAAACTAGTATGTGAAAAGGTTTACATTTAGTTATGTAAAGGTTTACACAATCTCCAACGAGCCGTTAAAAATGGCCGTTTTACTGGGAGGAACTAGGAACAATGCCAGACGGGCAACCGCATAGCATTTCAATTCTTGAAGCAGACAGGATCAGCAAATCCTTCGGCTCGGTCCCAGTGTTGTTCAGCATCAGTATGAATATACGCCCCGGTGAAGTGCATGCGCTGATCGGTGAAAATGGGGCCGGCAAATCGACTTTGATGAAGATTCTGTCAGGGTTTCACGAACCGACTTCCGGTAAGATCCTTTTTGATGGTGAAGAAATTCTGCTTCCCGCGAATGGAGAAGCCGAAAAGCTTGGGATCGTTTTGATCCACCAGGAACTAAACCTAGCCGAACAAATGACGGTCGAGGAAAACATATTCCTGGGGCGTGAAATTTCGCGAAATGGGGTTTTAGATCGAGCTGCGATGCGCGCTGCCGTCAAATCTCATCTGGATGATATCGGGATCGACATTTCGCCGTCTGCGCGCATTGCCGATCTTTCGATTGCTCAAAAGCAGATGGTTGAGATTGTGAAAGCAATCAGCCGAAATGCACGTGTTTTGATTATGGACGAACCCACGGCGGTTCTGACCGAAGCCGAGACCGAGCTGTTTTTTCAACAGGTCATCAATTTAAAGAAACAAGGTGTCGCGATCGTTTTCGTGTCCCATAAGTTGGCAGAGGTCAAAGCAATCTCGGACAGGGTCACGATCTTGCGGGACGGTCAATGGATTGGCACGAAGCCTGCAAGTGATCTGACGCTGGACGCGATGGCGCAAATGATGGTCGGACGCGAACTTTCCGATCTTTACCCACCAATGCGGGAAGTCGATGTCGATGCCGAACGGGTTTTGGAAGTTCGGGGTTTAAGCACAATCGGTGCGACCGATGTGAGCTTTGACCTTCGCAAAGGCGAAATCTTGGGATTTTCAGGGCTGATCGGCGCCGGACGCTCTGCGGTTTTTGAAGCGATTTGTGGATTGGCGCCAGTATTCGACGGTGTTATCAAACTGGACGGTGCCGAGGTGCAATTCATCTCTGTAGCGGCGTCGCGGGACGCCGGGCTCGCCTATCTCACAAAGGATCGGAAAGCCAAGGGGCTGTTGTTGGATAAAACGATGCGGCCAAATCTGACGCTGTTTTCCCTGCCTAGGTTTGTGGGTCGCTTTGGGATCGATACGAAAGCCGAAGACAAAGCGCTTGCACGTGCAATCCGCCGGTTTGACATTCGGGCGCGGGATCCTGGGATCAACGTTGGGGACATGTCCGGTGGCAATCAGCAGAAATTGCTGTTGGCTAAAGTCATGGAAAGCGAGCCCCGTGTTGTCATCATCGACGAACCAACTCGGGGCATCGATGTTGGAACGAAACAGCAAGTCTATCACTTCATCGCCGCCCTCGCGGCCGAAGGTGTTTCGGTTGTGATCATCTCGTCCGAAATGCCCGAAATCATCGGTGTCAGCCATCGCGTTGTTGTAATGCGGGACGGGCAAGTCATGGGAATTTTGACGGGCGATGACATCAACGAAAATGAAATAGTGCGATATGCCGCTGGACTGAAAAGAGAGGCAAGACAATGACTGCCACTGATACGAAAATTGCCGCCAAGCCTCGCCGATTTCATCTTGATATCAAGACGGCCGGACCTGCAATTGCGCTTGCGATTTTATGCATCATTGGGTTTTTGATTAACCCGGCCTTCCTAAGCGAAGGCAATTTGACCAACCTTTTGACCCGTTCCGCGTTCATTGGAATCATCGCCATTGGTGCGACGTTCGTTATTACCGCAGGCGGGATCGACCTTTCGGTTGGATCCATGGCCGCCGCGATTTCCGGTGTCATGATCATCATCATGAACGGCGCCATTGATACTCTAGGTGCGGGTGTCGCGACGGTTATCCTAGGATGCGGCTGTTCAATCCTTCTGGGCCTCGGCGCCGGTTGGATCAACGGAATTCTGACGACCAAAGGTAAGATCGAAGCCTTCATCGTGACGCTTGGTACGATGGGGATCTATCGGTCGCTGGTTACGTATTTTGCAGACGGTGGGACCTTGTCCTTAGATTTCGATCTGCGCGGTGTTTATCGCCCGATCTATTACGATACATTTATGGGTCTACCGATCCCGGTTTGGGCCTTTATCATCGTTTCAATCCTAGGATGGTTGCTGTTGAACCGCACGGCATTCGGGCGGTATTGCACTGCAATCGGATCCAACGAAGCCGTCGCCAAATACTCTGCCATCAAAGTCGATAGCATCAAAACATGGACCTACGTCATTCAAGGGATTTGCGTATCGATCGCCACAATCATCTATGTTCCGCGCCTTGGGTCAGCATCTTCATCGACCGGGGTTCTTTGGGAACTTGAGGCCATTGCCGCGGTCATCATTGGCGGCACGGTCCTTAAAGGTGGCTATGGCCGCGTGGGCGGCACGATAATCGGCGCGCTAATTCTGACGACAATCGGGAACATCCTGAACTTCACCGACCTTATATCGAACTACCTGAATGGAACGATGCAGGGTCTTATCATCATCATCGCGGTCTGGCTCCAGCGGGGAAGCTGGGGCAAGGCCAAATCCAAGTCGACCTAAGACCACCACTCTGAACCGGGACCCTGTCCCCCAAATTTAAAGTAAACCGGGCGTCACCGGACAGGATAAGTGCGCCCAATTCTCATCTGGAGGAGAGATCATGAGAAACCTTGAAACACTTAGCACAGCCCTTGCTGCGAGCGCCATTGCGCTTACGGCAAGCGCAGTCGCAGCCCAAGACATCAAGATCGGCGTCAGCTATCCGACACCAACCCACGCATGGGCGGCTGGTATGAACTGGCACGCCGAACAGGCCGAAAAGCGTCTTGAAGCATTGTACCCAGACATCGATTTGGTCCTGATCAACTCACCTGATCCAAGCGCACAAGCCAGCGCACTGGAAGACCTCGTGTCGGTCCATAACATCGACGCTTTGGTGGTGTTGCCGTTTGAATCCGAGCCTCTGACGGATCCGGTTTTGAACGTTAAGAAATCGGGCGCGCTTATTACGGTTGTTGACCGTGGTCTAAGCCAGCCGGGGATTGAAGACATCTATGTCGCGGGCAACAACCCTGAACTTGGGCGGGTGTCTGCAGTTTATATGAAAAGCCGCCTGGAATCTGGCGATAACATCGTCATCCTGCGCGGTATCCCTACACTGATCGACAATGAGCGCTTTGATGCCTTTATGGAAGAAATCGAAGGGTCCGGGATCAATGTATTGGATCACAAGCACGCCAACTGGAACCGGGACGATGGTGTCTGAAGTCAGCGCCTATGGGTCCAATTAGGTTAATTTGATAAGAGAGAGTTGTTGGCTCATCGTAACCACTGAGGAGTGGGACATGAGACAGACAACTGGAACTCGCAGGAGCCCCGGCGAGAAGATCGTCAAAGAGATCAAGCGCGCGACGCGCAAACAGTATTCGTCAGAAGAGAAGATCCGGATCGTGCTGGATGGCTTGCGTGGCGAAGACAGCATTGCTGAGTTGTGCCGTCGTGAGGGAATATCTCAAGGTATCTACTACAAATGGTCCAAGGACTTCATGGAAGCTGGCAAACGGCGGCTTGCTGGAGATACGGCGCGTGCGGCTACGACCGACGAAGTCAAGGACCTGCGCCGCGAAGCCCGAGACCTGAAGGAGGTCGTTGCCGAGCAAACACTGGAACTGCGTCTTCTCAAAAAAAGCATGACCGGCGGTGGGGGCGACCAAGAATGAGGTATGCTGCATCTGAGAAGTTGGAGATCATCCGGCTTGTTGAGGGGTCGCATTTGTCTGCTCGTCGAACATTGGCAAAGCTGGGCATCCCCCGCACCACATTTTACCGTTGGTATGATCGGTATCGGCAGCGCGGCGACGCTGGCCTTGTGGATCAAGCGCCTAAGCCCAGACATGTCTGGAACCGCATCCCCGACGAAGTCCGGCGCAAGGTCGTCAAGCTGGCGCTGCAGGAGACGGAGCTGTCGCCGCGCGAACTGGCAGTGACGTTCACGGATCGGGAGCGCTACTTCGTCTCGGAATCTTCAGTCTATCGGGCCCTGAAGGCCCACGATCTGATCACCAGCCCGGCCTTTATCGTGCTCAAGGCGGCAAACGAGTTCAAAGACAAGACCACTGCGATCAACCAGCTTTGGCAAACCGACTTCACCTATCTCAAAGTGCTTGGCTGGGGCTGGTTCTATCTCAGCACAATCCTGGACGACTACAGCCGCTACATCATCTCGTGGAAACTCTGCACGAACATGCGGGCAGAGGACGTGACGGACACCCTGGATTTGGCGCTACAAGCATCAGGGTGCGATCAGGTTCACGTCATCCACAAACCCCGCCTCCTCAGCGACAACGGGTCCAGTTACGTCTCTGGCGATCTGGCTGAATGGCTGCAGGACAAAGGCATGAAGCATTCTCGGGGCGCACCATATCATCCCCAGACACAGGGCAAGATCGAGAGGTGGCATCAAACCCTGAAGAACCGCATCCTATTGGAGAACTACTTCCTTCCGGGAGACCTCGAAACCCAGATCGAAGCCTTCGTCGATCACTACAATCACAAGCGCTACCACGAGAGCCTGAACAACGTCACACCCGCCGACGTCTACTTCGGGCGTGACAAAGCCATTCTAAGACAACGGGAAAGGATCAAACGAAAGACGCTCGAAGCGCGGCGCTTGCATCACAGACAGCGCGCCGCATAATAACATCAACCAGACGAGCCAAACTCTTTACTTGTTTAAGCAACTCTTGGTTCCCAAAACCCTGACGACGGACAGACGATGGCTTTGAAGTCATGCAAGATTTCCTAAGCCGTTTCCCTGATATCGACGCTGTTTGGGCCCAGGACGATGACATCGCAATCGGTGTTGTTGCGGCGCTTAAGCAAGCGGGTCGTGACGGCAACGGCATGTTCGTTGTCGGCGGTGCCGGTATGAAGGAAACCATCAAAGGTATCATGGACGGAAACACGCTTGTGCCTGTTGACGTGTTGTACCCACCTTCAATGATCGCAACGGCAATGGACGTGACTGTAGCTGCGTTCAAATCAAACGGCCCGGTCGCTGGACGCTATATCCTTGGCGCGACATTGATCACACAAGAAAACGCGGCTGCGTTCTATTTCCCAGAGTCTCACTTCTAGGATTTAGAAAACGGAAGCCAATCGAGGGGGCATTCAATTGCCCCCTCTCAGCAATAGCCACCCTACAGATAAGGATTTTTTCAATGAGTAAGCTCAAAGGCCCCGCGCTTTTTCTCGCCCAATTTGCAAGCGACGAAGCCCCGTTTAATTCCTGGGATAGCATTACGAAATGGGCAGCTGATTGTGGCTATAAAGGCGTCCAAATTCCAAGTTGGGATGGACGGCTGTTCGATTTAGGCAAAGCAGCGAGCTCTCGTTCCTATTGCGACGAGATTGTTGGAGTTGCGAAGGAAAACGGAGTCGAGATTACCGAATTGTCGACCCACCTTCAGGGCCAGCTTGTGGCCGTTCATCCCGCTTATGACGAAGCATTCGACGGCTTTGCCATTCCAGAAGTTCAGGGAAACCCGAAAGCCCGCCAACAATGGGCGGTAGATCAAGTCAAACTGGCCATTACGGCATCCTATAATCTTGGCATCACGGCCCATGCGACCTTTTCGGGCGCACTTGCCTGGCCGTTTGTTTACCCATGGCCGCAACGACCTGCCGGCCTGATAGACACCGCCTTTGATGAACTGGCGCGCCGATGGCGCCCAATTCTGGACCACGCCGATGCCTTGGGCGTCGATGTCTGTTACGAAATTCACCCGGGCGAGGACCTGCACGACGGTGCCACGTTTGAGATGTTCTTGGACAAGCTGGTCGATCATCCGCGCGCCAACATGCTTTATGACCCTTCCCACTATGTTCTTCAGTGCATGGATTATCTGGACAACATCGATATCTACAAAGACCGGATAAAGATGTTCCACGTTAAAGACGCCGAGTTCAATCCGACCGGTCGGCAGGGCGTTTATTCAGGCTACCAGCCTTGGGTCGACCGGGCCGGCCGATTTCGCAGCTTAGGTGACGGTCAAGTCGACTTTGGGGCGATCTTTTCCAAAATGGCGGCCAATGGGTTTGACGGATGGGCGGTTGTAGAATGGGAGTGCTGCCTGAAACATCCAGAAGACGGTGCACGAGAAGGGGCGCAATTCGTCAAAGATCACATGATCCGTCTGACTGAGAAGGCTTTTGATGATTTTGCCAGTGGCGGCGCGGATGAAGCGGCGAACTGCAGGCTTCTTGGTATTGGAGGTGCATCATGAACGGACAAAAACCAATTCGCCTTGGCATGGTGGGTGGCGGCGCGGATGCGTTTATTGGGACGGTGCATCGTATTGCCTCGCGCATTGACGGTAACTATGACCTGATTGCCGGTGCCCTGTCATCGACGCCAGAACGGGCGCAGTCCTCTGGTGCAGCACTTGGGTTGGCCTCTGATCGCACGTACGATGATTTCAAATCTATGGCCATACGCGAGGCGCGGTTGAAGGATGGGATTGAAGCCGTCGCTATCGTTACGCCTAATCACATGCACTACCCAGTCGCTAAGGAGTTTTTAAAGCGCGGAATTAACGTGATTTGCGATAAGCCTTTAACCGCAACGTTGCCCGACGCCCGGAAATTGATGAAAGCGGTTGAAGCGACAAGCGCCCTGTTTGTGCTGACTCATAACTACACCGGTTACCCTATGATCCGACAGGCGCAGAACATGATCGCGGAAGGATTGCTGGGCCAACTTAGAGTCGTCCAAGTAGAGTATCCACAAGACTGGCTGACCGAGCCCGAAGAGGGTCAGGACAACAAACAAGCAGAATGGCGGACTGATCCGGCACGATCTGGTCCAGGTGGTTGCGTGGGCGACATTGGGACCCATGCGTTTAATCTGTTGGGCTTCACAACGGGACTAGAGATCGAAAGTTTGGCCGCGGATTTGCAAAGTTTTGTTCCGGGGCGCCGTTTGGATGACAACGTTCATGTCATGATGCGTTTCAAAGGTGGCGCGCGTGGCATGCTTTGGTCAAGTCAGGTCGCACCCGGCAATGAAAATGCCCTCAAACTTCGCGTTTACGGATCCAAGGGCGGTTTGGAGTGGGCGCAAGAAGATCCGAACTATCTTTGGTACACACCGTTTGGGGAACCGAAACGTTTGCTAACGCGCGGAGGTGCTGGGGCGAATGAACATGCAAACCGATTGACGCGAACACCCGGCGGACACCCAGAAGGCTACCTAGAAGGTTTCGCCAATATCTATGACGAGGCCGCAACTGCAATCCGCGCGCGTGCCTCTGGCAATCCAATCCCGTCAGATGTGCATTTTCCGGCAATCAATGACGGACTTTTAGGTGTTCAATTCATTGACGCCTGTATTCGGTCCTCGAATCGAAATTCCGCCTGGGTAAGCGTCGAATAGCAATTAGAATGTGTGATGGCCCGCTACAAGGACGAACAAGAATGACCGACTTTTTTTATGGAATCTCGAAGATTGAATTCGAGGGCCCCGAAACCGACAACGACTTTGCCTTTCGCCATTACAACCCGGACGAAATCGTCCTTGGAAAACGCATGGAAGATCATTTGCGGTTTTCGGTTGCTTATTGGCACAGTTTTGCTTGGGAGGGCGGCGACCCTTTCGGTGGGCAGACGTTTGAACGACCGTGGTTCGGAAACGGGATGGAGCAGGCAAAGATGAAAGCAGACGTCGCGTTTGAGATGTTCGAAATTCTTGGCGCACCTTACTTTTGTTTTCACGACGCGGACGTTCGTCCTGAAGGCAAAAGTTTTGCAGAAAGCCGCCGGAACCTTGAAGAAATCGTCGACGTGTTTGCCGAGAAAATGGAAACCAGCGAGGCAAAGTTGCTTTGGGGCACGGCGAACCTGTTTTCTCACCGTCGATACATGTCAGGAGCAGCCACAAATCCTGACCCGGATGTGTTTGCTTATGCTGCTGCGACCGTTAAATCTTGCATGGACGCTACCCACAAACTGGGCGGAGAAAACTACGTTCTTTGGGGCGGGCGCGAGGGATATGAGACCTTGCTCAACACCGACCTGAGCCGCGAAGCTGAACAGGCCGGCCGGTTCCTATCGATGGTCGTGGACTACAAACACAAGATCGGATTCGATGGTGCAATTCTGATCGAACCGAAACCACAGGAACCGACCAAACATCAATACGACTATGACGTCGCGACGGTCTACGGGTTCCTTCGTCGGTTCGGTCTTGAAAACGAAGTTAAGGTAAATATCGAACAAGGCCATGCTATTCTGGCCGGGCATAGTTTCGAACACGAACTTGCAATGGCGGCAAGCCTTGGCATTTTCGGATCGATTGATATCAACCGGAACGACTATCAATCCGGTTGGGATACCGATCAGTTCCCGAATAATATTCCAGAGGTCGCGCTAGCCTACTATGAGGTGCTCAAGGCAGGCGGATTCGCGACCGGCGGAACGAACTTCGACGCAAAATTGCGGCGTCAGAGCCTTGACCCAGAAGACCTAATTCTGGCTCACGTTGGTGGCATGGATATCTGTGCGCAGGGATTGAAGAAGGCAGCAGCTCTTCTGAAATCCGGCATCTTGGAAGAAGCACGCGCCGCGCGGTATGATTGTTGGAATTCGCCGAGAAATATTGAAATGTTGAAGCGAGATACCCTGAGTTCGATCGCAGAACGCGTTGAAAACGACGGTATCGATCCTATTCCTAAGTCCGGTCGGCAGGAACGCTTGGAAAATGTTGTGAACAGATTCATTTAGTCCGAGCCGAAACGCTCTCGATCGTTTCTGTTTTGACGAACCGGAGCTTCTAACGTCGCACTTGCCCTCAAAATAGCGTTTGCGCAATCGACAACGAATGGCTGCTTATTCGTTAGCTCGGGCTAAGCTTCGCACGTGCAGCGAACGTTTGGTTCTCGCACGTTTTGCCAAAACTATGCCTCTGCAGCATTGGTAAATAAGGGCTCGAAGCGGATATTCACGAAATCTAGGTTCTGTGTCATAGATCCGAACTCCAACCTACCCCCCATGCCGAATAAACCCAGAGTAACTCTCCGCCCCCGCCTTCAACCGCCCCTGCTCATCAAACTCATCATCCGAGTTAAACGCCATCACCGGCAATTCATCGAACCTGCCCACAAGATCCTTATGCGCCGCCAGGACCCCACGCAATCGCTCCCGCAGTTCAACCTCGCGGCTGCCGCGATGATACCCATGCACCCCATGCACGACTTTGAGGCGCAACACGGTCATCCCCAGATACCGAAACACATAGGCCAGCGGCCAAAGCAACATCTCGACATCCCCCTCTTTGCCGTTGAACGCGCTTTCCGACGCCCGTGATCCCGTCGTCACACAAAACAACACGCGCTTGCCGCGCCCCATGCCGCGATCAAATCGCTCATCCACCGAATGCAGCGCCCCATGCGCCAACACCCGTTCGCACCAACCCTTCAGAATGGCAGGCGGGGAAAACCACCAGATCGGGAAATGAAAGACTATCCGATCCGCGCGCCGCACTTTGTCGATCTCCGCTGCCACATCACCGGGCAGCATGCCCGCCGCAGCCGCCTGTTCCTGCACCCGCAGAACATCAAACGGCCCCGACGGCAAATCGCCTGCATAATGCCCGCGCCGTTCCACCGGATCGAAGGCCATACTGCATAAATCCGACCACACCACTTCATGCCCAAGATCGCGAAATGCCTGCTCGCTCGCCCGCGCCCATTCCGCAGTAAACGTCGTCGTCTCAGGATGCGCCAAAACGATCAGAACATTTGCCATACCCATTCTCCGATTTGCGCAATCCTATTACGCAGCGCCCGAGTTTCCCACATCTCCGACACATTGCGCTACCATCCCGATTATCGGCCCAAAAATATCCCCGCGCGGCGCGCCAGCGGGCAGCAGCCCGCTCCCCGGATTTCGTGTCGAAATCCGTTTCCCAAACCTTAACGGAACCAAAACCCACCGCTCGGGTCCACCGACGTAATACCGACATGATACCGACGCGATACAGACAGCCGATTTTCATCAGTTTCCACAGAGAATTGCGCCAAAACCGCCCGCCACGGCCAACCAGCGCCGCAAGCAATACTTCCCTAACAATGCGTAAAGAAAATCGGGTTAGCCCCAGGTCGGATGGAACTTTCCACCGGGCGACAAGGTGAACAATTCGCACCCGTCTTCCGTCACCCCGACCGAGTGTTCAAACTGTGCTGACAAGGACTTATCCCGCGTCACCGCCGTCCAGTCATCGGCCAGAACCTTGGTCTCGGGACGCCCCAGATTGACCATAGGCTCAATTGTAAAGAACATCCCCGGCTCCAGAACGGCCCCGGTTCCGGGACGTCCATAGTGCAGAACATTCGGCGGCGCATGGAACACCCGCCCCAATCCATGGCCGCAGAAGTCCCGCACCACAGACATCCGATGCGCTTCGACATAAGCCTGAATGGCATGGCCAATATCACCGAACGTTTTGCCCGGCTTCACCGCCTCGATCCCCTTGAACAGCGCGTCATGGGTCACCTGAACCAACCGCTCTGCCTTCCGGCTCAGCTTGCCGGCCACATACATCCGGCTGGTGTCGCCATACCATCCGTCCACAATCACCGTCACGTCTACATTCAGAATATCGCCATCTTTCAGGCGCTTATCGCCCGGTATTCCATGACAAACGACATGGTTCACGCTGATACAACTGGCGTGCTGATAGCCCTTGTACCCAATCGTGGCCGAGGTCGCCCCCGCTTCATCCACCATATTGGTAATCGCAGTATCAATCAGACCAGTCGTCGCCCCCGGCACCACCATCGGCGCGATCTCATCCAGAATCCGTGCAGCCAGCTCACCCGCAACGCGCATGCCCTGAAAGTCTTCGGCGTCATAAATTCGGATGCCGTCTTTCGTGACACGGCCCTGCCTGCGTTCGTCCACAGCTGTGATCCTTAACCCGTTTCGGCTGATATAAGTCGTTCTGCCGACAAGTGCCAGATGCCGCTAATGCTCAAACGGCAGCCGGCCCCCGAGGGTCACGCCGCTTTTATTGATCTCGGTGCCATAGCACAGCACCTCGACCCCCGCCGACCGCGCGCGGTCAAAGGCCTGAGCGTATTTCACATCAATGTCCCGTGCCAAAGAAAACCGCGTGCAATCCGTCCGCTGGACCAGATAGAACATGGCCGCCCGGTGCCCGCCGCGCACCATCGATGCAAGCTCATCCAGGTGGCGCGCACCGCGCGCTGTCACACAATCCGGAAACTCCGCCAAATCTCCAACCCGCTGAAGATGCACGTTTTTCACCTCGACATAAATGTCGGGCAACTCATCTTCCGTCAGCAGGAAATCAACCCGGCTCTTCTCGCCGTAAGGCACTTCCGCTCGCACATTTTCCCATCCAGCCAATTCCGGAATAGCCCTTGTGCGCAACGCCTCGCCAACGACCCGGTTTGGCACCGCAGTATCTATCCCTGCCAGATGCCCAGCCCCCAACTCGACCAACCGCCAACCATATTTCAGCTTCTTTTTGGGATCGTCATTTGGCTCAACCCAAACTCGCATTCCGGTTTCTGCAAGCCCCAGCATCGCACCGGGATTCGGACAATGAACCACCACTTCCGCGCCGGAACCCTCCAGCACAACATCCGCCAGAAAGCGTTTGTAACGGCGCAAAAGCCGTCCAGGCACAAGAGGGGTTTGAAAGCGCATGACCTGCGGCCTATACCGGCCTTGAAGGCTGTGCAAGGACGGGGCAATGGGCAATCCAACGGCGGCAATGCTGGTGATCGGGGACGAGATTCTTTCGGGTCGAACCCGCGATGCTAACATGCACTATCTTGCTGGGCAGCTGACCGACAAAGGCATTGATTTAAAAGAGGTTCGCGTCGTCTCTGATCAACCCGACTCCATCATTGCAGGCGTTCGCGACCTGTCAGGGTCTTTCGATCATGTCTTTACGTCTGGCGGCATCGGCCCAACCCACGACGACATCACCGCCGACTGTGTCGCCGCCGCATTTGATGTGCAGATTGACGTGCGCGAGGACGCGCGCGCAATCCTTCAACATCACTATGATCGCCAAAATCAAATCCTGAACACAGCCCGGCTACGAATGGCCCGCATTCCCGATGGCGCAGCCCTAATCGACAACCCAATCTCAGCCGCTCCAGGCTTTACGCTTGGAAACGTCCACGTCATGGCCGGTGTTCCAAGTATCTTTCAGGCGATGGTTGCTTCGGTGCTTCCGTCCCTGACGGGCGGTTCCAAATTGCAATCCATCTCGCTGCGGATCGAGCGCGGCGAAGGCGATATTGCCGGCCCATTGGCCGACCTTGCAGCCGCCTTCACCGATCTCACCATCGGTTCATATCCGTTTAACCAAGATGGGATATATGGCAGCAACGTCGTTTTTCGCAGCACCGACAAAAACCGCATAGACGCGGCCGTCCAGGAACTTCTAACGCAGTTTCCGGGCGCTCGATCATGACAACGCCGGATTCAAATCGGCTGTTTCAGGCCCTGGACGCGACATGGCCAGCTGCCGGTTTTTCGCGCACTGGTCCATGGATCATTCGCAAGGGTGATGGTGGCGGGCAACGTGTTTCCGCAGCGACCTCCATTGCCGATATTGGCAACGGCGACATCACAGCAGCCGAATTTGAGATGGCGGCACTTCTCCAGCCGCCTATTTTTATGATCCGCCCAAACGATGATGCGCTAGATCAGGCTTTGGATGACAGGGGATATTGCATCGTCGATCCCGTTGCCGTTTACTCCATCGAAATCAACGCGTTGTCTGAAACTCCTGCCCCCGCCACCATGCTGCCGACATGGCCACCGCTTGCAATCCAGACCGAAATTTGGGCGGCAGGGGGCGTGCTTGCACCTCGCTGGAATGTTATGAAGCGCGCCAAAGGCCCTAAAACTACGATCATAGGCCGGTATCAGGATCGACCAGTCGGCACTGTCTTTGTCGCCTGCCATGAAGATATCGCCATGGTGCACGCGCTTGAGATATTGCCAGAATACCGGCGCCATGGAACTGGTCGACAAATGATGAAAGCCGCCGCCTATTGGGCTGCCAAAACCGGGGCGCGCTGGATGACTTTGATGGTCACGCGCGCCAACGACCCGGCAAATGCTCTTTATCGTTCGCTTGGCATGAGCGAGGTCGCGCAGTATCACTATCGCCGCGCAGACAAGGCAGACCTATGATCCGGACAGCATTTCTATTCCTCTTGGCTTCTGCGACCTCGGTTGCCGCCGTCGAGTTCAATGTGCCCGGCGGGTCAATCTCGCGCTTCGAAATCTCGCCTGCCACATCTATTCGACTGCCCGAGGCGGCGTGGTCATCAACATCGCCTCCTATTGTGGAAGGCGCTATTCGCAACCGCGCAATCCGCATCACCGGCAGCCCGCAGACCACTCTGCAGCTCTTGCAACCCATCCGTGAAGCTCTTGTTTCCGATGGATATTCCGAGGTGTATTCCTGCAATGATGTCATTTGCGGCGGCTTCGATTTCCGGTTCCAACTGGACTTACTGCGCGAACCAGCGATGCACGTTGATCTGGGCGACTATCGCTATCTTCTGATGCGCAACACCAGCGCCGCCACGTCCGAACCGCACACCGTCGCGATTGTCACTTCGCGCGCATCTGACGCTGGTTTCGTTCATATCACTGAAGTTTTCGACGCCACGCCCGCCGATCTGACCGCCCCAGACCCGTCGTCCGCTACCGTGGTCGAAGACCCCACCGAAGGCGATGCCATGATTGATGTGCTGATTGCCAGCGGCCATATCGTGCTGGATGACCTGGACTTCGGATCAGGTTCGGATCAGTTAAGTGACCAAGACTACACGTCATTGCAATCCCTTGCCGCATGGTTAGCCACCGAACCCCAAGCCCGGATCGTTCTGGTTGGGCATACCGACAGCGTCGGTTCACTGGAAGCTAACACAGCACTGTCCCAGCGTCGCGCCGAAGCGGTCCGCAACCGGCTGACCGAAATTTATGGCGTTGCCACGACACAGCTTGAAGCAAGCGGCGTCGGATACCTGGCGGCGCGCGCCTCAAACCTGACTGAAGACGGGCGGGCACTCAACCGTCGTGTCGAAGTTGTCCTGCTGGAACGTTAAGCACCCCCAAAAAAAACGGGCGCCCATTTGGCGCCCGAGTTCTAACTTACCGAGGGAAAACTCGTCACATACAGGAGATTCTCACCAGCTGTCCGGGCCTTTTTCTGCAAAGGCATGGACAAGGAAATCGATAAATGCACGCACCTTAGGCTGTGTGAAACGGCCCGGAGGATAAACTGCAAAGATACCTTGTGTTTCGATCGGCAGCTCTGGAATGGCTTCCTGAACCAGCCCCTGCTCCATCGCTTCCGCATAAAGGAACGATGGCAGGTAAGCGATGCCAAGACCGGCAATCGCGGCGTTCAGCAATGACTGACCGTCGTTGACCGTCAGCCAACCGGCAGTTCGAACCTGACGCTTCTCACCGGAAGGCGCGGTCAGTTTCCATACGTTGCCGGATGAATTGTTGGAATAGTGCAAAAGTTTGTGTTCGTTCAGATCGTCGATCTTCTGCGGCTGGCCATACTTGCTGAAGTATTCCGGGCTGGCTATCATCCGACGATTTGTTTCGCACAATTTACGGGCGCGAAGGGTCGAGTCTTCCAGCTCACCAATTCGAATGGCCAGATCGAAGCCTTCCGAAATCAGCTCAACATAGCGGTTGTTCAGCACCATGTTCACCGTGATGTCCGGAAACTCCTGCAAGAAGTCGCCAAGGACGGGTGACAGGTGGTTCACACCAAAATCGGTCGCAACCGAAATACGCAGCAGCCTCGAGGGTGCAGACTGCATTGAAGTGACAAGTGCATCGGCCTCGCCAGCATCATTCAACACACGCCGTGCGCGGTCGTAATAGGCCAGGCCAATCTCGGTCGGCGATACGCGTCGTGTTGTGCGGTTCAGAAGACGCGCACCAAGTCGGGCTTCTAAAGACGAGACGTGCTTTGACACGGCTGACTTCGATATCCCCATTTTCTTGGCAGCATCAGTGAACCCGCCTTGATCAACGACGGTCGCAAACGCCTCCATTTCGGTCAGTCGGTCCATTAGGAGCTTTACCCTTATTCTTTTGCCCCCCGGCACTGGTCCTTTTGACGGTGAAATCGGGCAAGAATGCGGAAGGCCCCCGACAATTTCCCGGTTTTATCAGGATCGTTTTGAGGTGGGAAACACAGTTATTGGCCCCGTCATCCGAAATAGCTTATACATTTCAATCAGATACTATATTATATCGCTGAATTACTATGAATTCCGTGAAACACACATGCGATTAAGAATAATTTCCGAAATATCATCAATTCGCGGCGCAACACACCATTGCTTCGAAGGTCAATTTCCCGAACCTACCACCAAAAACCGTCAAAACTCGTATCCGAACCTTTCGATATCTGTCGCAAACCATGCCCTCACCTGCTCAGCAGATCGCGCATCGTAAGCCCCCCGCACATTTGTCGGACGATCAGAACCATTGGCATGCGGCAATACCCCCAGCTTGAAACCCAAGTGCGTTTCAACGGGCACGATATCTTCTCTAAAATGCTCCAATCGCACAAAGGCATTGCAGTAATTTTTGCCGCTATTGTCTGTCACATACTGATCAACCGCATCCCGCGACAACATGTCAGACACGATAGGGTCTTGAAGAAAGGGACCGAACTCCAGTCCTTTCGCCTTTGGAACCACCGGGTGATCAAAGTTTTGCGCTCTCAACCAATGATACAGGCTGAAAACCCGAGTCCATGGATCGCGCACCATCGTAAAGACAAAGAACTCGTCCAGCGCCCCGATACCGCTCGCACCATCAATATCTCTCAGCCGACTATGCTTCCAAATGCGCCCCCGAGCTTCGATCAATTTCAACCGTTTCCTACGCCGCACCGCTTTTGGCGTGTCTCCGATCAGGATGTCCTCCGCCATTGCGCGCGCTTCCAGCGCCAGCGCCATCGATGTTCCGCCCGTCTTCGGAATGTGGACAAATATGTCTGAAGTCAGCGCCTATGGGTCCAATTAGGTTAATTTGATAAGAGAGTTTTGTTGGCTCATCGTAACCACTGAGGAGTGGGACATGAGACAGACAACTGGAACTCGCAGGAGCCCCGGCGAGAAGATCGTCAAAGAGATCAAGCGCGCGACGCGCAAACAGTATTCGTCAGAAGAGAAGATCCGGATCGTGCTGGATGGCTTGCGTGGCGAAGACAGCATTGCTGAGTTGTGCCGTCGTGAGGGAATATCTCAAGGTATCTACTACAAATGGTCCAAGGACTTCATGGAAGCTGGCAAACGGCGGCTTGCTGGAGATACGGCGCGTGCGGCTACGACCGACGAAGTCAAGGACCTGCGCCGCGAAGCCCGAGACCTGAAGGAGGTCGTTGCCGAGCAAACACTGGAACTGCGTCTTCTCAAAAAAAGCATGACCGGCGGTGGGGGCGACCAAGAATGAGGTATGCTGCATCTGAGAAGTTGGAGATCATCCGGCTTGTTGAGGGGTCGCATTTGTCTGCTCGTCGAACATTGGCAAAGCTGGGCATCCCCCGCACCACATTTTACCGTTGGTATGATCGGTATCGGCAGCGCGGCGACGCTGGCCTTGTGGATCAAGCGCCTAAGCCCAGACATGTCTGGAACCGCATCCCCGACGAAGTCCGGCGCAAGGTCGTCAAGCTGGCGCTGCAGGAGACGGAGCTGTCGCCGCGCGAACTGGCAGTGACGTTCACGGATCGGGAGCGCTACTTCGTCTCGGAATCTTCAGTCTATCGGGCCCTGAAGGCTCACGATCTGATCACCAGCCCGGCCTTTATCGTGCTCAAGGCGGCAAACGAGTTCAAAGACAAGACCACTGCGATCAACCAGCTTTGGCAAACCGACTTCACCTATCTCAAAGTGCTTGGCTGGGGCTGGTTCTATCTCAGCACAATCCTGGACGACTACAGCCGCTACATCATCTCGTGGAAACTCTGCACGAACATGCGGGCAGAGGACGTGACGGACACCCTGGATTTGGCGCTACAAGCATCAGGGTGCGATCAGGTTCACGTCATCCACAAACCCCGCCTCCTCAGCGACAACGGGTCCAGTTACGTCTCTGGCGATCTGGCTGAATGGCTGCAGGACAAAGGCATGAAGCATTCTCGGGGCGCACCATATCATCCCCAGACACAGGGCAAGATCGAGAGGTGGCATCAAACCCTGAAGAACCGCATCCTATTGGAGAACTACTTCCTTCCGGGAGACCTCGAAACCCAGATCGAAGCCTTCGTCGATCACTACAATCACAAGCGCTACCACGAGAGCCTGAACAACGTCACACCCGCCGACGTCTACTTCGGGCGTGACAAAGCCATTCTAAGACAACGGGAAAGGATCAAACGAAAGACGCTCGAAGCGCGGCGCTTGCATCACAGACAGCGCGCCGCATAATAACATCAACCAGACGAGCCAAACTCTTTACTTGTTTAAGCAACTCTTGGTTCCCAAAACCCTGACGACGGACAATCTTGAAGATTTCGTTCGGCAAGCGATTGAGGACAAGAAATTCGGGAAGGCAGACTCAGGTCGACTATGGGAGTTCGAAGGTCCATTCGGAGATTTCGAAAACGTCACGGAACTGATGAAAAATGCTAACAAAGCACGATTTGCCATTGGTGCGGATGGTTTCGTTGAGCGCGTGGATTTTGTCATTGAACCTGAAGGGATCGAGCGGCTCGACGCTGATGCCGAGGACTTTGGGGCAGTGGAGTTTCGATTTTCCTTTTTTGGCTACGACGCCGAAATTCCCTTTCGGCACCCCGAACCCATGAGCGAAGTCAATGACGAAGGCCAAGTTATTATCACCAACCTAATAGTAGAAGAACTACCACTCGCTAAGGTTTGAATTTTTTTGGCACTGCACTGACTTATGTCGTCGATTGGCCATTAAGCACTGGTGCATTAATAATATGCTCAACGCAGTTGGTACTATTGTGGGGATAGCTATCGAACGTGGAAAATTTATTGTTTTTTTACAAATATTTCCAGTGATATAGTGGCGGAGAGACAGGGACCCGATCTCGAGCGACAGTCGCCAGTCTTAACTCATCACGTACTCAATTTGCAAAACAGCATCGATCTCTTGCTGCAGACTATGCGTTTTAGACTAATACTAGACTAAATCCATCGCGCCAATCGACTAACTTGCTGTTTTTATTGGCGCACCCGAGAGGATTCGAACCTCTGGCCTCTGCCTTCGGAGGGCAGCGCTCTATCCAGCTGAGCTACGGGTGCTCGATGCGCTCTATAGCTTGCTGAAATATCTCTGGCAATCGAGTAATCAGCGCGCTCCGATTGAAGGCCACATCGGAGCGCGCGAAGTAGACTACACTCTAGGCGCAGTCGATCCGGGAGGTGTTCCCGGTGTAGATGGCCGCGTTGTGCCTCCTGACGATGAACTGTCATCACGGTCACGATCACGGGTCGGCGGTGGTGGCGGGCAATCCCATACCACAGATCCGTCAGCCAAAGTGATCGGATCACAATCGTCTTCCGGAATACACTCCGGCGGACGCGGTGCAGTGCCGGGTATATAGACCCAGCCTTCTTCACATTCTCCGCCACCTAATTTGTCAAATGTCGGCTCTGGGCGAATGGATTCAGGTTGCTGAGCGCAGGCTGAAAGCACCGCCGTAATTCCGACCGCAGCCAAAAGTTGAATGAACTTCATTGGTAACTGTCCTCAAAGTTTCTGTTCGCACCCTTCCGATCATTCGGATTAAATGCGTATGCTTCGGACCATAGAAATCATGTGTATAGACATTAAGGCGAATAAGCGCCTAACCTTCCTGCAAATATGCAGGATGATTAAATGGACTGGGATAATCTAAAAGTTGCGCTGGCGGTTGTGCAGGCGGGATCACTTACAGGCGCGGCGCAGCGCTTGGGTATGGACCAAACGACCGCTGGACGCAGGCTGTCAGCATTAGAAACTCAATTGGGATCCAAACTATTCATCCGCTCGAAATCTGGTTTTCTTCCGACTGACCAAGGTCAGATTGTTTTGGCCGATGCGGAACGGATTGAAGCCAGACTAGAGCGTATGGGCGATATGCTTTCCAATTCTCAACACGGTCCCAGCGGGATCGTCCGGGTAATGGCAAATACATGGATGCTGCAACTGCTGGCGGACCAAGTTTTTCCCAACCTTCTCGAAAGTAGCCTTGGCCTTGAATTGCGTCTGTCCGGGCGACTTCCACCGACTCCACTTCATGGGGAGGCAACTGTATCGTTGTGGTTTGATGCAGCAGCAACTGGATCAGATATCGCAGTGCCATTTTGCCGCGTTCCCTATGCTTCTTACCAGTCAGCGAACTTCGATTGCACAAGCAATAATTGGGTTCAGTTCAAAGACGATGACGCCCATGGGCCCTCATTTTCCAGACAGGTTCGCAAACGACTGGCAAAAAATGCCCAGGTCCGGCTAACAGCAACGGATGCGACAATTCTTCTGGCAGCAACACGATCTGGCTTTGGGCGATGCGTGTTGCCTATGTGCCTGGCCAAGCGCGATGAAGGCCTAATTAGGGCGACGGGCGAAATGGACAGGATCGAGCGGGTTTTGCACATCCATATTAATCCTGCGACCGCTGATACAAAGCGCGTTCGCACAGTGATTAAAGGACTACGAAGTGGGATAGAGGAACTGCTAGATGCCGAACTGTTTGCCGCCAAGCATCCGTTGATCGACGTCTAATCAAAGAGCTCGTGACACAGTTCCAATGCCTCAACAAAAGTGTCGACTTCGGACTTGGTGTTGTAAAGTCCGAGACTGGCTCGGCAGGTGGCCGAAACGCCCAGATGATCCATCAATGGACCGGCACAATGGTGCCCGGCCCGCACTGCTACACCCCTCTTGTCCAGGACGGTGGAAATGTCGTGAGCATGTGCGGAACCGTTGAGTGTGAATGAGAATATTGCGCCCTTGTCTGCCGTGGTGCCTTGAACACTCATCCAGTTGAGACCCGAAAGCTTCTCGACGGCATAGTCACGTAACTCATTTTCGTGATTAGCCACATTTTCCATACCCAGCGCCATCAGATATTCCAATGCGGCTCCAAACCCGATCTGCTGCACAATACCCGGCGTGCCTGCTTCAAAACGCATCGGAGGATCTGCATAGGTCACGTGGTCCTTGTGGACTTCTCGTATCATGTCGCCACCGCCGAAAAACGGCCGCATCTCGTTCATACGTTCTTGGCGAATATAGATGGCGCCGGACCCCGACGGTCCATAAAGTTTGTGTCCGGTGATCGCATAGAAATCACACCCAATGTCCTGCACATCGACCGGCATGTGAACTGCGCCCTGCGAGCCATCGACTAAGACAGGAACACCTTTGGCATGGGCGCCTTCGGTGATCGACTTCACATCAACCCGGGTGCCCAAGACATTTGAGAGCTGTGTTATCGCAACAAGTTTGGTTTTTTCCGAAATTGCATCAACGACCTTCTGTGCATCCAAACCACCGGTTTCATCGATATCGACCCACTTAAGAACAACACCTTGGCGTTCGCGCAAAAAATGCCACGGCACTATGTTTGCGTGATGTTCCATGACCGAAAGCACGATTTCGTCTCCGGCACGAAGCCTTGGCATAGCCCAGGAGTAAGCAACCAAATTGATGCCCTCCGTCGTTCCGGAGTTCATGACAATTTCGTCTTCAGACGCGGCGTTCAAGAAGCGGGCAATCGTTCCGCGAACAGATTCATACTTTTCTGTCGCTAAATTGGATAAGTAGTGCAATCCGCGGTGCACATTAGCGTACTCTTGCGAATAAGCCTGCGTAACCGCGTCGATTACGACGCTGGGTTTTTGAGCAGACGCCCCGTTGTCAAAATATACCAGCGGCTTTCCATTAACTTGTCTATCCAGGATCGGAAAATCGCCACGGACCTTGTCCACATCAAACATCAGGCTGCACCTTCAACGCGAAGGCCCGCAAGAGAAGTCACCGTCATGAGAACAAGTAAAACAACGAACGACGCGAGCACAAAAACTCCCAACGCTTTCCAAAGAGAGGCAAACCCATGCAAAGCGGCTATAAAGTTCAGGTTCATCCAAAAAGCCACCAAGATCAGCAGAACCGAAAAAAGCCCCGCAAGGGATGGGAAAACAACAAAAATGACAAGCTCGATCATTTGGCCGGCAAAGATGATCGCCTGTAAGAATATGGTCAACAATAGAGTTTCTTGAAAACTCCCGCTTCCGCCCATGAGCTGGCCAATTTTCCAAATGGCAAAAACAGAAGCAGTTCCAGCTGCACCGGACATCAAGACAAATACAAACGGCGGCATGAGGGCCTGACCATCTTCGCTTGCTGGCGCCCCTCCTACGTGTATGAGCAAAACAGACGCTACAACCAACAGCCAGAACATTGGCCAAAGTGCCGACTGCGGCACGCCCACTGACATCATAGTTGTTGCAGCCTCTCTGGGCTGACGCAACGCCTGTCGCGCTAGTGATATGAATACGTTATACATCTCTATTGGGCCTCAACCCGGGTTTGACTGGCCATTTCTTTAAGTCCTAACCCCCAGAAAACAAGAAACGCTCCAAGTGCCAAGGCTCCAATGACACGAGTGCCTGTGGTCGCGCCCGAGAACCCAGACATCAATCCCGTCAACAGCCAAAGCGGCGCGGCAGCCAACAAAGCCCAGAACAAAGACATTCGAGACTCATAGGCGGACACCGAACTCCTAAGCAAACGCATTAGGAGAAACACTGAAAATGCAATTCCGTACATTGCAAGCGGCGCTATAACCAACCAGCCAAACAATGCGCCAGCCATTAGTGCCTCTAGGGTTGTCTCAACGTTTTGGAACGCCTCTCGAGACAGGCGCGGCCACTGAGCGACAAAGATGAGCGTGCAAGCAGCCATAAGCGTCGCAAGCGCCCGATCTTCACGTTCAACACTGCCTATCCGACGGCGCATTATCAGCCGCGGCGCGCGATACGTTCGCAAAACATCGAGGACTACACTCAATTCACCGCCCCATTACTCGCCACGATGACGAGATAGCCAACGCTCTAATCGATGCAAGATATCGTCTGCGAGAGCTTGATCTTCAATCTCGTCGATGGCTTCAGCCAAAAAAGCAAGGGTTAAAAGGTCTTGCGCATCCTGTCGGCTTATTCCCCGTGCGCGCAGATAAAATAAGGCAGTTTCGTCAATTGCGCCGCTTGTGGAACCATGGGAGCAGGCCACGTCATCGGCATAAATTTCCAATTCTGGCTTCGCCAAAAACTGCGCATCGTCATCCAACAACAACGCCTGGCTAATTTGATAGCCATCAGTCTTCTGAGCACCTTCCTCCACTAAGATTTTACCCTGAAATACGCCAACCGCACCGTTGCGAAGCACCTTCTTGAAAACTTGCCGACTTTCGCAATTCAACCCACGGTGTGTGATAAAAACAGTATCGTCGTGATGGAATTCACCATTAACCCCGTCACCTAAAGCTGCCCCTGCAACATGAGCAACGGCATCATCGCCAACGATGTCAATGACGCATTCATTCCGGGTGAGCTTCCCGTTCAGAGCCAGTGTAAAGGATTTGAAACACGCGTTACCGGCCACGCGAGCAAAGATGTGTGACGCGACCTGTCGGTTATGGGCGCGCCCTTGCGGCCGCACGTGGTGTAACGTAGCCCCTTCCATGATATCAAACTCAGTCACAATATTGCTTCGCGCGCCCGGAGTACCGGTTTCCAAAACCGTCAACGACGCCCCGTCTTCAACTCGAATACAGTGATGAATGATTGCATCAGACGTCTGCGAAGACTGACGGTAAGAAATGTGCAGCGGCTTAGGCGCTGTGCCTGTTGCACGGACAAGAACACCCTCTGTTGCAGACGTGGTGTTCAAAGCCGCAAAGGGCCGCTTAACCGGATTTTGTCCAGCCGCCTCTAACTCGCCATACAACGACTTTGCCCAGTGAATGTCTTTCTGGTCAGCAGCGGACAAGAGCGAAACTTCCACCCCCTCCAACTTGATGTCATCCGATGCGTCGGCATCAAAGACGCCATCAACGAAGACCAACCGCACCTTGTCGATATCACCAAAGATGGGTGTATCGGTTCTCAGCGGAGCGGACGAAGTTGGGTCAATTGCAGCCAAAAGATCAGGGCGTGTGTATTTCCAGTACTCATCGCGACGCGATGGCAATCCAATTTGCCGAACGCGTGCCAACGCAGATGTTCGTGCCTCGGCGGTGAACCCGCCCTTCGGCAACGACATCGACATCAGTCGCTCTTCGGTTTCTGAAAGTTCAGACGCAGGCAATGTCATTATGCCATCTCCGCGAGTATGTCCGCATAGCCGTTGTTTTCCACTTCAAGAGCCAGTTCCGGACCACCCGATTTCACCATTCGGCCATTGGCCATGATGTGAACGACGTCAGGTTGGATGTGGTCAAGAAGCCGCTGATAATGCGTAATAACCAAAAACGAACGGCCAGCATCACGAAGTGCATTAACTCCCTCGGAAACCAATTTCATAGCGTCAACATCAAGTCCCGAATCAGTCTCGTCTAGAATGCACATCTTTGGTTCCAGAACCGCCATCTGCAAAATCTCATTGCGCTTTTTTTCGCCACCTGAGAATCCAACGTTTACAGGCCGCTTCAGCATATCAGCATCAATTTTCAGCGACTTCGCCTTTTCGCGGATGAGCTTAAGGAACTCCGCCGCACTGATTTCGCTTTCATTGCGTGCTTTTCGCTGAGCGTTCAAGGCGGTGCGAAGGAACGTCATGTTGCCCACACCGGGAATTTCGACTGGGTACTGGAACGCCAGGAATAATCCTGCCGCAGCGCGTTCTTCGGGATCAAGGTCAAGTAGATCCTCGCCTTCCAAAGTTGCCGACCCGCCAGTCACTTCATACCCGTCGCGACCAGACAGCACGTAACTTAACGTCGATTTTCCTGAGCCATTGGGGCCCATAATGGCGTGCACCGCACCCGCTGGCACTTCCAAATCCACGCCCTTGAGGATTTGCTTATCTTCTTCCTCAAGTTTGACGTGCAGATCTTTGATATTAAGCATGAATTCCTCTCACACAGCAAAACAGGGCGACGCCACGACGGCGCGCCCTGCTAGTTTGTTTTTTGTTTTGTTTCTGGTTACGCGCGCGATTTTAGCGCAGCGGCAACATAGTCTTTTGAAAAGAAGTTCGCATAGGTTTCCGGAAACTTTTCGATCATCTGAATTTCGCCGAAGAGCATCGCACCAAACCCAATTGCAACCGCCAACTTGCGCATCATTCCTTTTAAACCGAACGTCCAGGTAAACATCAGCGCCAACAGGCCTGCGATCAAAAGATGGGCGTAGATAATGTAAGGTTGAATCGCCACCACAGGTATTTCGATTGGCATCAAACCGCCGTCTTGAAAGAAGTGAAACGCCGCCGCCTTGCCCGCAAAAACAGATAAGCCACCGATAATCACTGCGACAGGCACCAAAACCAGATTGGATCCTTCGCCGACCCGAACCTTTTTCTTCTTGTTCTTTAAGCGAACGGTGTTGGTCGACTTGCCCTTGCGCGCCGTCTTTTCGTCCCGTGGCCCAATGTGCACTTCGCCCATGGTATTCGGCGCATTCGTTCCGATGCGCTTTATGCGCTCTTCGAACGAGTTGCGCTGTGCTTGTCCAATTGACATGCTGAAAATCCCCTTCAATGCGTCGGGCTGTTTTTTTCAGCGCTTCGTGACGAAAGAAGGGCAAGGATTGGGAAAAAAGTGAGCGAATCCAGCGCTCCGACGCATCCAAACCGTCCCCGACACCCACGAATAACGAGGGGAATATCCGAAAAAATTGTTTATTTTCAGAACTATGCGGCATCTTAGTCCAAAACCACGGCGGTTCCGGACGCAGAAACCATCAGCATGTTGTTGATAACTTCGTAATCCAGATCGACTCCCACAACTGCGTTCCCGCCGACCGCGATGGCGCGTTCTTCCAATTCGCGCAGAGCAATATCTCGCGCCTTCCCCAACTCTTGCTCATAGGCTCCCGAACGCCCTCCGACGATATCGGTAATCTGGGCAAACAAATCGCGGAAAACGTTCGCACCAAGGATAGCTTCTCCGACAACTACTCCGCGGTAGTCCTTGATCGGGCGACCTTCGATTGACGGTGTCGTGCTGATAATCATTGATCCATCTCCCCGGGGCTTCCCTGCTTGGCCCTCCAGCGCCCAATCACCAATTGCGCAATAAGGCTTCCCATAAAACCACTCGCAAAACTCACGACGATGATTTGGTTCTGCGCCAGCATGTCAGTTGCGTAATCAATGAACACTGCGAAAGCCGAGCAGAAAGCACCGGTAAAAACCGCAGTTAGAAGAACCGAGCGCATCGAACTTACCCCACAGACCCTTCAAGCGAGATCGCCACAAGTTGTTGGGCTTCCATCGCAAATTCCATCGGCAAGGCTTGCAGCACTTCTTTGCAAAATCCATTCACAACTAGAGCAACGGCTTCTTCTTCGTCCATGCCGCGCTGGCGACAATAGAACAGCTGATCGTCATCAACTTTCGAAGTTGTCGCCTCGTGTTCTACCCGGCTAGAGTTATTTTTCACTTCAATATAAGGCACCGTGTGCGCCCCACATTTATCGCCGATCAGAAGAGAGTCACATTGCGTGTAATTACGCGAGTTTTTGGCGCGAGGGTGCATTGAAACCAGGCCACGATACGTGTTCTGAGCTCTGCCTGCAGATATCCCCTTGGACACAATCCGCGATTTGGAGTTCTTGCCCAGGTGAACCATTTTCGTTCCGGTATCTGCCTGCTGCATGTTGTTGGTAATGGCAATCGAGTAAAACTCGCCCTGACTTTCCTCACCACGCAGAATGCAAGATGGATACTTCCAGGTCACAGCCGAGCCTGTTTCAACCTGGGTCCACATCACTTTGGACCGATCACCACGGCAGTCAGCCCGTTTGGTCACGAAGTTATAAATGCCGCCCTTGCCGTTTTCGTCACCGGGATACCAGTTTTGAACCGTTGAATATTTAATCTCGGCGTCGTCCATAGCTACCAACTCCACAACAGCAGCGTGAAGCTGATGTGTGTCACGCTGAGGCGCAGTGCACCCTTCCAGATAAGAGACGTAAGCCTCTTTATCGCATATGATTAGAGTACGTTCGAACTGACCTGTATTCTCGGCATTGATACGGAAATACGTGCTTAGTTCCATTGGGCAGCGGGTCCCGGGCGGGACATAGACGAACGAACCATCAGTAAAGACGGCCGAATTCAGCGTGGCAAAGAAGTTGTCCGATTGAGGCACCACCGATCCGAGGTATTTTTTAACCAGATCGGGATGTTCGCGAATGGCTTCTGAAATCGAACAAAAGATAACGCCCGCTTTCTTGAGCTCTGCCTGGAATGTCGTGCCCACGCTGACAGAGTCGAAAACGGCGTCGACTGCGACTTTTCGGCCCTCGGAAGGCGCATCTTCTGCACCTTCGACGCCCGCCAAGATCATTTGTTCTTTCAAGGGGATGCCAAGTTTTGCGTAAGTCTCCAAAAGTTTCGGATCGACGTCGTCCAAGGATTTTGGCTTTTCGGCCATGCTCTTTGGTTTGGCGTAGTAGTATTGTTCCTGATAGTCGATTTTGGGATAGTTAATCATAGCCCAATCAGGCTCATCCATCTGAAGCCAACGACGGTATGCCTCTAGGCGCCAGTCGGTCATCCATTCTGGTTCGCCGTTTTTCTCCGATATTAAACGCACAATGTCTTCAGAAAGACCTTTCGGTGCGTATTCCATCTCGATGTCGGTTTCCCAGCCATACTTGTAGGTCCCCGATAGCGAACGCACAGCATCAACAGTTTCCTGATCGACGCCGTCTTTCACCTGAGTGATATCCAAAGCTGCCATTATCGGCTCTCCCATCACGCCGCCCGTTGGCGGAATTTTCGTTCCTGCGTCAGCCACGCATCTGCAAAGCGCAGCACATCTTCTTTAGTCGTCGTCGGCCCCAACGAGACCCGCAGCGCACTTTCGGCCGCTCTATCGTTCAATCCCATAGCCCGCAAAACACGCGGCGCTTTGACCTTTCCGGACGAACACGCCGACCCAGAAGATACCGCGATTCCAGCCAGGTCCATCTGCATGACTTGCGTTTCGCCCTTCCAACCCGGAGTTACAAAACACGAAGTGTTCGGAAGGCGCTCGAGGTCTTTCCCGACAAAAATAGTCTCTTTTGCGTCAGCTACCAGTGCATTTTCTAGAATATTTCTAAGTTTCTCGACTTCCGTCCAAATGCCACTCGACAGATCTCGCTCCGCCGCCTCACAAGCTGCACCAAACCCAGCAATGCCTGCAACATTCTCCGTGCCAGACCGGCGTCCCATTTCCTGGCCGCCACCTTTCTGTAAAGCATTGATATCCATGCCATCTCTGACGATCAAAGCACCAACGCCTTTGGGTCCACCCAGCTTGTGCGCCGACATGATTGCCAGATGAGCGCCAGACCAATGGAAACTCCAAGCAATTCGCCCCACGGCCTGCACGGCATCTAGCAACAACATGTCGCAGCGGACCTCACCAAATGGAAAACGCCCATCATTTGCCTGCGGTGAGTTGCTGATAACACCGGTCTCTGAGTTCGCGACGCCCATCGCCAGGGTGTGACCTGGGCCATCGTAATGATCGCTGGCACCGGTCAGATCAAAATGCGTCCAGAGACAATCGTGGGATGTCTCATCCACACATACCGCGCAATTCGGCGGCAAGTTCCGTAGCACATTGGCGGCTTCTGTTGCACCAGAAGTAAAGACTACTTCACTTGCCTTGCAGCCAACTAACGAGGCGACTTGCCCGCGGGCGCGCTCGATAATATTGCGTGCTGCGCGACCTTCTGCGTGCACAGAAGAAGGGTTTCCACTACCGTCCAGTGCAGCCTTCATTGCCTCGCGTGCTTCGGGGCATAGAGGAGAGGTCGCGTTCCAGTCCAGATAGGTGCGTTTCAAGATCGGGTATCCCCAACTTGGAAATCCACGCGATTTCCGGTGTGGAGTTCGAAGCGAACTTCAAAGACACCCTGAAGTACAAGGCAAATCGAAAACACGTCGTTTTCGCACGTGATGTTCGTGACGGGCATCAACTTTCGTCCACCAATTCGAACAGCGCCGGTACAGCGGGACATGGAGCTAGTTCATTTTCCACAATGTCACTCAAACGCGTTTGATGCAGGAAAACATAGACATGCGCGGACAGGCCTTCCCACAAGCGATTAGTCAACGATTGCGCCTTTGAACCAGACGAACCGCCAGATGCCCCTGCCCCCGTATGCAATGCGGAAACCGTTTCATCGACGGCTTCCAGTATGTCACTCACGCGCACATCTGCTGGTCGCTTCGCCAATCGATAGCCGCCACCCGGACCTCTGACCGATTCCACCAGTCCGGCGCGCCGCAGTTTGACGAACAATTGCTCAAGATAGGGCAGAGAAATGTCTTGCCGTCGGGAAATTTCGGCGAGCGACAACAGGGTTCCGTCCGGCACTGTTGCCAGATCGGCAAGCGCAACCATCGCATATCTACCCTTTGTGCTAAGTTTCATGCCGCCGAGACGTCCTAATATTGTTGACCTTTCCGACCGCGCAGCATACTTCACCCTTCGTCCGCGGTGGCGTGTCTGGTTCAATTTAGAACGCTTCTAAAGACCCCGACTAAATTCGTCAAGAATTGGGGCGCGGCAAGTTGAAGGAAGATGGCGACCTATGCCCGAAGTAATTTTTCCCGGACCCGAAGGCCGCCTTGAAGGGCGCTATCACCCGCAAAAGGCGAAGGACGCGCCAATCGCGATCATTCTTCATCCACACCCGCAATTCGGTGGAACGATGAACAATCGCGTCGTCTACAACCTGCATTATGCCTTTTTCAATATGGGGTTCACTGTTTTAAGGTTTAACTTCAGAGGTGTAGGGCGCAGCCAAGGTGAATATGACCAAGGCGTCGGCGAACTGAGCGATGCAGCTTCGGCGCTGGATTACCTACAGTCCATGAATCAGAACTCGAAGCATTGCTGGGTTGCGGGATTCTCTTTTGGGGCCTGGATTGGCATGCAATTGCTGATGCGTCGCCCTGAAATCACCGGCTTCATTAGTGTATCGCCTCCGGCCAACATGTATGATTTCTCTTTCCTGGCACCATGCCCGTCGTCGGGTCTGATCATTAATGGAACCGCAGACCGTGTTGCACCGCCTCGCGACACCCATACGCTGGTAGAAAAGCTTCACGAACAAAAGGGCATTACAATCACCCATACAGAGATGGAGGGTGCTGGTCACTTCTTCGAGGACCCTCATATGGAGGGGATGATTGGGCACGTAACCAACTATGTTGAGCGTCGCCTGACAGAAAACACTCGTTAGAGTATTAGTCTAACCGACCATCGACAGACATTAGATTCAATCATTCGCCCGGCACGCCGGGCGTTTGGATATTAGGAGCCAATTTTTTTGGTATACTTTGGCATACCGACTTTTCATTACCGACGACATGGCGTATTGGGCGACCAAACAATTCCACCCGCAACGGAGACACCGCCGATGTCAAAGATCAAAGTCGAAAACCCGATCGTCGAAATGGACGGCGATGAAATGACCCGCATCATCTGGCAGCTCATCAAAGACAAGTTGATCTTGCCGTATCTGGACGTTGACTTACTGTACTACGATCTGGGCATCGAAGAACGCGATCGCACAGATGACCAGATCACTATCGATGCTGCCGAAAAAACCAAAGAAGTCGGTGTTGCAGTCAAATGCGCTACGATCACACCGGACGAAGCGCGGGTTGAAGAATTTGGCCTAAAAAAGATGTGGCGCTCGCCCAACGGAACCATTCGCAACATTCTGGGTGGCGTTATTTTCCGTCAGCCGATCATTTGTCAAAACGTTCCTCGGCTTGTCCCTGGCTGGACCCAGCCGATTGTCGTTGGTCGCCACGCCTTTGGTGATCAGTATCGCGCAACCGACTTTCTGTTTCCAAGTGCTGGCAAGCTGACCATGAAATTCGTCGGCGAAGATGGCAAAGAAATTGAGCATGAAATATTCGATGCGCCGTCATCCGGTATTGCCATGGGCATGTATAACCTTGACGCATCTATTTACGACTTTGCACGGGCTTCGCTCAACTATGGCCTCAACCTTGGGTGGCCTGTTTACCTTTCGACGAAGAACACAATCCTGAAAGCCTATGACGGTCGATTCAAAGACATCTTCGAGAAAGTTTATGAAGAAGAGTTTAAAGAGCAGTTCGAAGCTAAGAAGATCTGGTATGAGCACCGGTTGATCGACGATATGGTCGCAGCTTCATTGAAGTGGTCCGGCGGATACGTCTGGGCCTGTAAAAACTACGATGGTGATGTTCAGTCCGACACAGTTGCGCAGGGCTTTGGCTCTTTGGGCATGATGACATCGCAGCTGATGACGCCTGACGGCAAAATCGTAGAAGCCGAAGCAGCACACGGCACTGTGACGCGGCACTATCGCCAGCACCAGAAGGGTGAGCAGACATCCACCAACTCGATTGCGTCGATTTATGCTTGGACAGGAGGACTGAAGCACCGTGCCAAGCTTGACGGCAACGAGGCCCTGAAAAGCTTCGCCGAAACGTTGGAGAAAGTCATCGTCGATACCGTTGAAAGTGGTCACATGACCAAAGACCTAGCGTTACTGGTTGGCCCGGACCAGAAATGGCTGACGACCACAGGATTTCTTGAGAAGATTGACGAAAACCTGCAAAAGGCGCTGTCGTAAAATAGAAGGGCCGGCTTCCAAGCCGGCCTTTTGCATTGTTGGATAGCCAAACTTTTCAATGCCTTCATTCTTCGTCGGCTGAAAAACCCGCGACTCCAAGGAATTGATACCCGCCGCTTAATCCTGGCCCTAAAACAGTCTCATCAAAACCGACAACGCCGGAGATCTCGTGGCCATCTACACCGTAGAAGGTGCCTCCGACGGACGTAGCAGAGGAGCAAGTGTATCCAGCGCTGCAGGTCATGTCGGGACCACCAACAAATCCACTGCCCACGATGTCCGCTCCTACGAATATCAATTCGTAGGGAATAACACCGGCCAACACATCGAGTTCACCGGCCAACCGTGCTGAAATGGTTGACGTGCCAAAATCGGCTTGAAGCTGTATAGCACCGGTGGTTTCAACCTCGCTTTCAGTTACTGCCCCATCAAGATCAAGCATCTGCCCGTATCCGAAGTAGCTTCCGGCGTAATTTACTGTGTCCGAGCGTGCATCTATCTGGGTAGGGTCAGTTTCAAACCCGAAGGCGTAGACACCTTCCATGTCGATGGAATTTGCAACTGCCGGGCCATATCCCTCGTAAGCGTATATGCCGCCAGTACCAGACTGGGTCAGCGCATAGTTGAGGTAGGACCAAACCGATTGCCCACTGTCCAGTGTTCCAACACCACCGGTAAATGCGACCGGTGTGCCATCAATTGTCAGGATCACGTCCCTGCTGGACCGGTCGAGAAATCCGACCGGTATGGTCGCTGTTTCGTCTGTTATGACGATTTCGGTTGTTCCGGCGGTTTCATCATGAACGAAACGCGCCAATTTTACCGTAATGGACTCGCCCTCAACGTCTGCAAGCAATTGCGTTCCATCCGCAAACGCGAGACCAGAATAAGACACATCGGCATCGGTTCCGCCAAGAAAGCTTGGATCACCAACATGTCCTGGCAATGGACCTACACCGCATCCCGCCAAGGATGCCGCCAATAAACTGCTTAAGATCAAACGCTTGGCCATTACACACCCAAAGGACAACAACCGAGTTCACACGGTTGAGTTCCTTCTAGCGGTTCAATTTGATGAAAATTCGATGAAAATAAGGCCAAGAGCACTTAAACTGTGAGCTACTCTTTTGGCGCCAATCGCACGATATCGCCGCTTGAGTCCGGTGCAAGTTCTTCAAAGTCGAAATTGTCCAGTCTCTGCGCTCGTCGCCCGGCTTTGTCGGCGCTGATCTTTATGTCCGCTATATCCTTGGCAGCCTGACCAAAATGGCGGTCAAGATTCTCGACGCGTGCCGTCAGGCGGTCCACATCTCCGTTCAACAATCCAAGTTCTTTTCGAATGGCACCGGCCTGTTCACGCATTCTCGCGTCCTTCAAGATGGCGCGCATCGTGTTCAGAGTTGCCATGCAAGTGGTCGGAGACACAATCCACACTCGCGCCGCAAAGCCTTCGCGAACAAGGTCAGGGAAGTTGGCATGAAGCTCGGCATAAACAGCCTCGGACGGCAAGAACATTAAAGCGCCGTCGGCAGTTTCGCCGTCTAGAATATACTTTTCGGATATGGCCTTGATGTGGGCTTTGACCGCAGTTTTCATCGCCCTGCCCGCCTCGACTGTCTCGCGATCGGTTTCGGCGTTTCTAAGCTGTTCGTAAGCTTCCAACGGAAATTTTGAATCGATGACGATTGGCCCCGGTGGATTCGGCAAGTGGATCAGGCAATCAGCGCGTTTGCCGTTCGACAGCGTTGCCTGCAATGAATAACTGTCCGATGGAAGGGCTTTGGTGACGATGTCGTTCAATTGGATTTCTCCGAACGCGCCACGTGTCTGTTTGTTTGAAAGTATGTCCTGCAACGTCAGCACGTCGCCGGAGAGCTTTTCGATATTGGCCTGGGCTTTGTCGATGGTTTGCAGGCGCTGCTGTAATTCGCCCAATGACCGCGCCGTCCGCGTTGCCGACCCCTGAAGATTGTCGTTCATCTTGGTCGAAACTTCGGACAGCCGTTGCTCCATCAGCTTCAACATATTGGCCTGGCTGGCAGCCTGGGCTTCGCTGACATGAGTAAGGCCACCGGCCAACTGATGTTGACCATCCGACAGGCTTTGGACCCGTTGGGATAGCGTCGCCATATCCTGGGACAATGGGCGCATCATCTCCGTTGATTGCCCGGCGCGGCGAACAGACATGAAAAGCAGAACCAAAACCAGCAACAACAACGCACCGCCAAAACCGATCAGCAAAACAATCGGATCAGTGAATGCGTAAGACGTTTCGCCTATCTGGATCATCGTCTTCCGAACAGCCGCTCGATGTCGGCGAGTTTGAGTTCAACGTAGGTTGGTCGGCCGTGATTGCACTGACCCGAATGAGGTGTTTCCTCCATCTCGCGCAGGAGCGCGTTCATTTCTTCGGCGCGCATCTGGCGACCTGAGCGCACCGAGCCATGGCAGGCAACGCGGCTGAGGATCGCGTCGATACGAGACTGAACGGCTGAGCTGTCACCCAGGTCCTTAAGCTCGTCAAGGATGTCTTTTAAAAGCGCCGTGGCATCGACAGTGCCAAGAATTGCAGGGGTTTCGCGCACGGCGACCACGCCCTGCCCGAATGGCTCGATAGTCAATCCAAAGTTCGCCAGTTCGTCGGCAAATTCCAGCAACAGCGCCGCTTCTGCCCCAAACTCGACGATTTCGGGCACTAAAAGCGCCTGTGCTGCCACGCCATTGGCGGCCATTTGCCGTTTGAGTTTTTCATATACCAGGCGCTCATGCGCAGCGTGTTGATCGACAATTACGATGCCGCTTTTTGTTTGAGCAATTACATAGTTCTCGTGGACTTGCGCGCGCGCCGCGCCCAGTGGAAAATCAGCTGTCGGCGTCTCGTCTGGTGTGGGTTCAATGCGAGCCGATGCGGCAGCGAACGAAGCGCCGGTTTCCGAAAATCCGGACTGTTGATCTTCAACAGGTTTTCCTGGCGTGGAGTAAGCTGGCCTGCGGTCGATTTGATAGACGCGCGCTTCTGATTGTGGCGCTGAAAATGCCCCCAGTGTCTCGCCAGCGACAGTAGTCGAGGCGCGGTGCCCCGCGTCGGCCAAAGCATGGCGCAGACCCGACACGATCAAGCCACGCGCTATGCCGGGATCGCGAAATCGAACCTCGGCTTTGGCGGGATGAACATTGACGTCCACCAGTTCTGGGGCGCAATCGATGAACAGAACTGCCGCCGGATGCCGGTCACGGCTAAGAAAATCTCTATAAGCCCCCCGCAAAGCCCCAATCAGCAGTTTGTCCCGCACCGGGCGGCCATTGACGTAAAGAAATTGCTGGACGGCGGAACCGCGCGAATAAGTCGGCAAAGCAGCAAAGCCGGTCAGGTGCAAACCCTCGCGCTCGGCATCAATTGCCAGCGAGTTTTCGGCAAAGTCACGCCCTAAGACTGCACGCAAACGGCGCGACAGAGCCTGCAGAGGTTCGCCGGACTCTGCATCGACGGCGAACAAAGTGCGCGGCTTGTCAGTTGCGTCAACCAGCGTGAATTTCAGATAAGGCTCCGCCATAGCAAGACGTTTGATCACGTCTGTGACTGCCTGCATTTCTGCGCGTTCCGTGCGCAGAAACTTTAATCTGGCCGGAGTTGCAAAAAACAGATCGCGCAATTCAACCACGGTGCCGTCGTTACCAGCAGCTGGTCGCGCCGAACTTTGATTGCCACCTGAGACTTTAATCTCGGCAGCTGCGTCCCCGGCGATCCGCGAAGTTATGGTCAAACGCCCGATCGCACCGAGGGATGGCAGTGCCTCGCCCCTGAACCCGAAAGACTTGATGTTCAGAAGATCCGAACCGTCTATTTTTGATGTGGCATGGCGTGACAAGGCAAGGGGAAGATCGTCGGCGGGAATACCACAACCATCATCTTCGACCCGGATCAGCCGTTTACCGCCTTCAGCAATTGTGATCGAAATTCTATGCGCCCCGGCGTCAATGGCATTCTCAACAAGTTCTTTGACGGCCGAGGCCGGACGTTCGACCACCTCACCCGCCGCAATTCGATTGATAGCTCCTTCGTCCAATTGACGAATTTTCGGCCTGGATTGGCTCATATTGGGGGCGGCAGCGGTCATGCCTCAACAGATAGCAGTTCGCCGACACCTCGTCCACGCCAGACGCACGGCCTGTGGACCAATATTTTCCCAGCCATTTCCAACACCGAGCAGCCCTGATACGTGCCGGGGATAAGAATGGAGCCACCCTTGGCAAACATGCGCGCAATCATCTTGATGACGACGGCAATGGCGTTTTTCGCCTTTTCAGACGCATTCATCAAAGAAGTCACACTGACTATCAGCGTGCCGCAATGTATGGCGCTGATTTCGATTGGAAATCTTTTGATCTTTGCGCCGCAAGTCTGGATGCACGGTGAGCGGATCTTTTCGCGCAATGTCTTTAACACAGCGGTAATCGCACGAACTATAGGCGAGGTTCTGGGCTCGATCGGTGTGGTCATGTCGTTGGCAACCATCCCGCTGGCAACGGCGTCGGCTCTGTTTCAGGCCCAGCCCCTAGCAGTGACACTTGCCGCAGCTCTTGTCCTGAAGGAAACCGTTGGTTGGCGCCGCTGGAGTGCAGTTGCTATCGGGTTTGGTGGTGTGATGGTGATTTTGCGGCCAGGTGTCGGGGAGGTTGATCCAAACCTTCTATGGTCAATTTTGGCCATCATAGGATTAACCATGAGAGATATCGGATCGCGCGTTCTTCCCGCCGGGCTTTCGAGCCCATTTGCCCTGACATGGGCCGTGATTGCCCTTTTGGTCGTGACTACGGCAATGGTCGTTTTTGGTGATGGGTGGACACCGATGGATACGAAATCGATATTCTTGGTCCTAGGCGCGACGATCACTGTGACAATAGCGTTTATTGCCGTAACGCTGGCAATGAGAACGGGTGAAGTCTCGGCAATTGCGCCGTTTCGATACACACGCATGATATTTGCCCTTACCATAGCCTATTTCGTTTTTGCAGAAGTTCCAGACGTTTTCACGTGGGTCGGCACATTCATTATTATCGGGTCGGGCATCTATGCATTCTGGCGCGAACGCCACTTACAATTGGCAAGGCAGAACCCTTAAGCCTTGTAGACACAGTCCTTTTTTCGCGGGACTGTTAGCGGTCACAGATGTCGCGTTTCCATCTGGAAATGAGACTGCTATAGAACGCGCAAATTAACACTCAGCCACAGGTCTGACATGAGCACCATCATTGATATTCACGCCCGCGAAATTCTGGATAGCCGAGGCAATCCGACCGTTGAGGTCGACGTTATGCTGGAAGACGGCAACATGGGCCGCGCGGCGGTTCCATCAGGTGCGTCCACCGGCGCGCATGAGGCCGTTGAGATGCGCGATGGCGATAAGGCGCGCTATATGGGCAAGGGTGTTCTGGACGCCGTGGCAGCCGTAAACGGCGAGATTGCAGATGCTCTGGTTGGTTTCGACGCGACCGAACAGCAGGCGATTGACGGCGCGATGATCGAGTTGGATGGCACTGCCAACAAGGGTCGGTTGGGAGCGAATGCGATCCTTGGCGCTTCACTGGCAACGGCGAAGGCAGCGGCAGATTTCACCGCTCAGCCGCTTTATCGATATGTCGGCGGCACTTCGGCGCGGGTTCTGCCGGTGCCAATGATGAATATCATCAACGGTGGCGAACATGCCGATAACCCGATTGATATTCAGGAGTTCATGATCATGCCGGTCAGTGCTTCGAATATTCGCGAGGCTGTTCGTATGGGCTCGGAGATTTTCCATACGCTGAAGAAAGAGCTTTCAGCGGCCGGTCTTTCGACCGGAATTGGCGACGAAGGCGGCTTTGCGCCGAACCTGTCTTCGACCCGTGATGCCTTGGACTTTATCCTGAAAGCCGTTGAAAAGGCTGGATATACACCGGGCGATGATATCATGCTGGCGTTGGATTGTGCGGCCACGGAATACTACAAGAACGGAAAGTATGAGTTCTCAGGCGAAGGCAAATCACTGTCTTCAGACGAGAACGTGGCCTATTTGCAGGCGCTGGTTGCTGATTATCCCATCCTGTCGATTGAGGATGGGTGTGACGAGGACGATTGGGACGGCTGGAAAGCGTTGACGGAAGCTTTGGGTGACAAAGTGCAGTTGGTCGGGGACGATTTGTTTGTGACCAATCCTGAGCGTCTGTCGCGCGGGATCGCAGAAGGTGCGGCAAACTCTTTGCTGGTGAAGGTGAACCAGATCGGGACATTGTCCGAAACGCTGATGGCAGTCGATATGGCACACCGCGCGCGGTTTACATCAGTGATGTCGCACCGTTCAGGTGAGACCGAGGATGCCACGATTGCGGACCTTGCGGTTGCTACCAACTGCGGTCAGATCAAGACTGGATCGCTGGCGCGGTCGGATCGGTTGGCGAAATACAATCAGTTGATCCGCATCGAAGAATTACTTGATGAAACAGCAATTTACTCGGGGAAATCAATCTTGCGCTAAGTCCGTTTTCGCGCCTTTTCGCATTTATGGTAGCCTTCGGGCATCAAAATGGAGGGGCGAGATGATTGTTCGTATCTTTCGTGTTGTTGTTTTTGACGACAAGATTGATCAGTTTCGTGACTTTTTCCTTAACACTGCGGTCCCATTGATGAATGGGACCGACGGCATCGAGACAATTCACTTTGGATTGCCGCGACCGGAAAAGCCGAATGAGTTCTCGATTTTCATGATCTGGCGGGATCTGGAGGCCCTGAAGGCTTTTGTCGGCGATGATTGGCAGGTACCGCATATTCATGAGGATGAGGCAGGGATCGTTAAGGAACGTTATTTGCACCACTATGATCTTGTTGCCTGAAGGGCGGCGCGGCGTCTTGGATTGAGAGATGAACGCCGCGCCTTTTCCGGACTTGCGGGCCGGAAATTCTAGAGCCAGATCCGGGTGTTGTAGAGATCGCGGCGTGTTTTGTTCCGTGCTGTGTTGCGCGGTTCCAGAGTGATTAGATTTGCGTTTGCATCGTGGTGAATACGACGCCTTACCGTCGTGGTTTCGGGCTTTGAGCGGAAAATGCGTTTGGCGAAATTTGTCATGGTCTTGGGTCCGATGTGCTTGCGTTGGTTGGCGACTTGATGACATCAATCTGAAGATACCCAGCCGGTCGCGATATCGGGCAGATGTCCCGGTTTTCGATTTTATGTTGGAAATTCAGTGGGACAGATGTCCCGAAGGGGGGAAATTGCGGCCCGTTCGGTATGCCAGAGCAGAAGATGGACTATCGCTGGCGTGGACCCGTTCCGGTCAAGGGATGCCGTTGGTCAAGGCCGCGACTTGGCTAACCCATTTGGAATACGATGCCGAAAGCCCGATCTGGTCGCATTGGGTGGATTTCCTGGAAAGCCGCTTTGACTATCTGCGTTATGACGAACGCGGATGCGGCATGTCAGATAAGGAACAGGGCGAACTGAGCATCGACAACTGGGTCAGCGATCTGCGCCGAGTTGTGGAAGCTGCGGATATGCCGAAACCTTTTGTTTTGCTCGCAATGTCGCAGGGAACCGGTGCAGCAGTGGAATACGCATTGAGGTATCCCGAGGACGTCTCTCATCTGGTGATTTGGGGCGGCTATGCGCGTGGCGTCTATAGGCGAGCCGAGCCTGCGCAGGCTGAGATATATGCCGCCGTTATCGAAGCGTTCCGGGTCGGGGCGCATTTACCCAACCCGGCCTTTCGGGAGCTGTTTACAAAGCGGTTCATTCCGAATGGGACGCCGGAAGAAATCAACTGGTTCAACGACTTGGTTCAACGCTCGACCCCGCCGGATGTGGGTGCGCGCCTGTTGCAAGCGCGGGCGGAAATGGATGTGTCTGCCTCGTTGGAGAAAGTGACCGTTCCTACCCTGATTGTTCACGGCGAGGATGAGTTGATTGCGCCGTTTTCGGAAGGGAAATTTCTGGCACGCAACATCCCGGGCGCCGAGATGGTGGCTGTGCCAAGTGCGAACCATATCTTGCAGGCATCCGAGCCGGGATGGGGCATATTTCGCGAGGAATTACTGCGGTTTACGGGTATCTCTTCAGGCCTGACTGTGGCTGGTTTGACCGACCGTGAGCAGGCCATTCTGGACGAGATATGCGCCGCCAAAAGCAACAAGGCGATTGCTCGTGACCTGGGGGTCAGCGAGAAAACGGTGCGCAATCATGCGACACATATCTACGCCAAGCTGGGGGTGGCGACGCGACAGGAGGCGATCCTGAAAATCAAAGGCGTATAGTTCTGGGCTACCAATCTTCGATTCTTGGCAGAAACATCAACTAGAAGCAGTCAAAAAAATCTGCGTGCTCGTCGATTGCTGATTTGGCCTCTTCAGGCAGATGGTCATCTTCACAAACCGGCACCATTGGAATGTCCGGCATGCCGACATCTTCAGGAATTTGTGAGGCCGGCTGTATGTCCAGAACTGGCAATTCAACATCTTCTGGCACCGCTTCGTTTGCCACTGGAACTGCCTGCGGAGGCATGCCTTTAAAGGGGTTCATCTTTTTACCTGTTGCTTGTTGTTTTCGGGAGTATGAACGGTGGCTGGCTCAAGATGTAGAGATGACTAAAACTTTGAAGCTATGTGATTCTTTTGGGTCACACCGGGCTTTCTTGTGGGTGCGAACTCTGCGAAAATCAATGTCATGAACGCTGAAGATATCATTACGCGGCTGGGTCTTGAGCCGCATCCTGAGGGTGGCTGGTATCGTCAGACATGGGTTGCGGACGATGGGCCGCGGGCTTCGGGGACTTGTATCTACTTTTTGCTGAAAGCGAGCGAACGCAGCCACTGGCATCGCGTGGATGCTGTTGAAATTTGGCACTTTTATGCGGGTGCACCATTGGTTTTGCGAATGGCCGAGGACCAGAACGGGCGGGTGGAAAAGCACGCGTTGGGACCGAATTTGACGACTGGAGAAACGCCGCAGGTGATCGTTCCGAAAGGCTGGTGGCAGTCGGCGAAGAGCACGGGCGATTGGACATTGGTGGGGTGCACAGTCAGTCCGGGCTTTCAGTTTGAGGGGTTTGAACTGGCGGCACCGGGGTTCGATATTCCGTCGTGAATGGCCCGAAATCTGCTTTCGGTATTGCGTCGGTATCACGTCGGTGCCTGCGAGCGGTGGTGTTAGGTTTCGTTAACCTTTCGGAAACGGATTTCGACGCGAAATCCGGGGAGCGGGCTGGCGCCCGCGTGCCTTCGGCGAGGATATTTTTGGGCCAATAATGGGGGCTGCCGCTGGGCAAAGATCTTTGACGTTAGGACATTGCCTTGGTCAGCATTCCTGGCAGAGAGTGTTGACCGCCCCCGACGGGTGCTGGCACACGCGTGGTGTTGGGGGCGCTGGTCGGCAAGCCGCGCATAACGCGCACGGCGAGATAGGCGAAGGCCTGGGCTTCGAGCATGTCGCCATTCAGTCCAACCTCTTCCACCGGGATCACCGGACATGGTGCAAGTGCTGCGATCATTTGCATCATACCGGGGTTGTGTCGTCCGCCCCCTGTGACCAGCAGTTTTTCCGGGCGTGTAGGGCAGTGTTCCAACCCGCGCGCGATGGCCGCAGCGGTTCCGGCAGCAAGTGTGGCAACGGCGTCAGCGTCGGACAGTTCAGCGACGGCCTGGGCCCATAGGGCGAAGTCTTCGCGGTCAAGCGACTTGGGGGGGATGCGCAGGAAGTAGGGTTCGCCCTTCAGCATCGTGTCCAAGACATCGGCGTCGACGACACCGGTCTCTGCAAGTGCGCCGTCGCGGTCCATGGTTTCGCCGCGTCGCACCTGCATCTGGTCGTCGATCTTGGCATTGCCGGGGCCGGTGTCGAAAGCCAGACATGCGCCGTCCTGTTCCGGGGTGTCGAAGTTGGGATCAACCCAGGTTAGATTGGCGACACCGCCGATGTTGAGAAAGACCCGGGGACCAGTGGCCCCGATCATCTGGGCGAGGGCGAAGTGGTAGAAGGGAGCCAGTGGAGCGCCCTGCCCGCCCAAAGCCACATCGTTGCTGCGAAAATCCCAGACCACGGGTTTGTCCAGAACCTCGGCCAGAAGGGCACCGTTGCCGGCCTGAACCGTTAGGCCATCCTCGGGTCGATGAAACAGGGTCTGGCCGTGAAAGCCGATCAACGCCGCACCGTCGAAGCCCGCCAGCAATTCGGCGTGGGCGTTTTCGACAACCTCGGCAGCGGCAGCGACTTCCGGTCCCTCGGCTTGGCCAAGTGCGGCACGGATCACTGCGCGCTCGGCATCGGTGTAGGCGCGGTAGGCGGTTTCGCCGAATTCGTGCACCTTGACGCCATCAGTCAGGATCATCGCCGCATCGACGCCATCCAGCGAGGTGCCTGACATCGCGCCCAGCGCCCAGATTGGCCCGTTATCTGACATGGCTTTTCCTCTGCCCCCGAGCGGATTATAGAGAGCAGCGCAATTCGCGGCCCCTTTGGCCCCAAGCATAGACGAGACCACATGACCTATCACCCGAAATCCGACTTTCTGGCGACGATTATCGAGCGCGGCTTTCTGGCCGACTGCACCAACTTGCAAGAGTTGGACGAGGCTTTCGCGGGTGGAACGGTGACCGGGTATATCGGGTTTGATTTGACAGCGACCAGTCTGCACATCGGTAACCTTGTGCAGATCATGCTGCTGAGATGGATGCAGAAGACCGGGCACCGGCCCATCACACTGATGGGCGGCGGGACGACAAAGGTCGGGGATCCGTCCGGCAAAGACGAGATGCGCAAGATCATTTCGGTTGATCAGATCAATGCAAACGCCGACGGCATCCGAAGCGTGTTTTCGCGCTATATTTCTTATGGCGACGGGCCGACTGACTCGCCGCTTGTGAACAATGCCGAGTGGCTGGACAAGTTGGGTTACATCGACTTTCTGCGCGACATCGGCAAGCACTTTACGATCAATCGATTGCTGGCGTTTGAAAGCGTGAAGTCGCGGTTGGACCGGGAACAGGCGCTGAGCTTTATTGAGTTCAATTACATGCTGTTACAAGCCTATGACTTTTTGGAACTGCACCGCCGTTATGGCTGTGTGTTGCAGATGGGTGGTTCGGATCAATGGGGCAATATCGTTTCGGGTGCCGATCTGATCCGACGGGTTGAGGGTGCGGATGTCTTTGGGCTGACAACGCCACTGGTGACGCGTGCGGACGGCAAAAAGATGGGCAAATCAGCGGATGGCGCGGTTTGGCTGAACGAAGACATGATGTCGGGCTATGAGTTCTGGCAATGGTGGCGCAATGTGGCGGATGCCGATGTTGGCAAGTTTTTGAAAATGTTCACCGAGATGCCGATTGAGGAATGTGATCGCCTGGGCGCGCTTGGCGGGTCTGAGATCAATGACGCCAAGATCATTCTGGCCAATCAGGTGACCGGGCTATGCCGTGGGCCAGATGTTGCAGAGTCAGCCGAGGCGACTGCGCGTGAAGTCTTTGAGAAGGGTGGTGTTGGGGATGATTTGCCGACACTGGCTTTGACGGGCGCAGATCTGGGTGACGGCATTTCGGTGGTGCAACTGATTGTGCGGGCCGGTTTGGCGAAGTCGGGCAAAGAGGCGAAACGCCTGATCGCTGAGAATGGGGCCAAGTTGGATGACCAGCCATTGACCGACGCCGGTCTGATGTTGGATGCGGCGGCTTTGGCGTCTCCGATCAAACTGTCAGCCGGCAAGAAGCGGCACGCATTGGTGACACTGGCGGACTAGCGATGGACGGCGCTGTAGATATCCGGTTGATGCGTCCAGACGAAGTTGAGGCGGCCGAAGCGGTGCTGACAATTGCGTTCCGTCGATATTTGCTGCTGATCATGAAAACGCCGGAAGTTGAAGAGAATCCCTATGACTATCTGCCGGAAGCGGTGGCGGATGAGCGTTCCTGGGTCGCTGTATTGGGCGGTAAGATTGCCGGTGCAGCGCAGGTTGACCGGGCCGGCGAAACGGCTTGGAAGATTGATTTGGTCGGAGTTTTGCCAGAGTTCTCCGGACGCGGATATGGCGCGGAATTGATGGCTCGTATTGAGGTTGATGCCAGGAAACGGGGCGTAGCGACGCTGTCGCTGCACACAGCCGAGAAGGCAACGGGTTTGGTGCGCATGTATGAAAGTCTGGGGTTTCAAACCGTGCACAAGGGGCCACCGCCACACGGGTTAGACAGCAATATTCGCTGTTACATGGAGAAGACGCTGTCGTGATGCGGCCCACCGATGGGCGGGCCGCGATCGATGTTAGCTGCCGCTGAGCATCCAGTCGCCATCGGGGAAGAAGGCGTGGAATGCGAAGGCGAACATGACGTCGTGGGGCAAGTCGGCGCCCGCGCCATCTTTGACACGCACGGTGCCAACGCTGCGGCCTTCGGCCATATTGCTGCTATCCAGTGCTGAGGCCTGACCGTCAGTCCAGCTGAGAGTAATGCCGGCCTCGGTGATCTGGCCTTCTTCGCGGAGGCGCTCGTAGGTCTAGGCTTTTTCACCGACGCGCACGACGCGCATCAGTGCCGGGATATCGTGTGGCGGAAGTTCACCGCTGTAGAGGAAAGGTCGGGACGAGCTGTCGTAACCGGCGTAGGGGTTGCGACCATACTGTCGACGCCAACCGGGTTCATCCATCACAAGACCGTCCGGATTGCGTTCGATGAATTCGCTCCAGCTTTCCATCCACGTCGGCATTTGGGTCAGCTCAACGCCGGTCAGTTCGCCGACAATGCCAGTGCCAACTGCTTGTTGCCACCAGCTTTCGGTCTGGCGGTCATACATGACCATGTCGGAATTTCTGAGCTTACCAGAAACACCGAAACTCAGGACCTTATCATCGACGCGCCGATCAAACGTGATGCCCGAATTGCACAAGGGGCAGAAGGTGACGGCAATGGGCACGCCATTGACCGTGTCGTTAACAATCTCGTGCCAGGTCAAATAGCGGATTGGATAAGCGCGCGGCTCGGCCCCGTCGATCTCGACTGTGATCACGGGTTCGCGTTCGCCAATCCGGGTTTCATCGGCTGCGTTGATGAAGCTGACCTCATCAAGGGCCGGAATGCCATCTTTGGGGGGGCCGCCGGACATGATCTCGCGCCAGTCGTCGATGGTTGTAATATCAAAATCAGTGTCCGGCCATTCACTTTGCCAGCGTGATGGTTCGGCACTTGCGGTCGTGAGGGCTGCGCTGGTGGCAAAAGCCGCAACGAAAGCGAGGGTCTTGAGGCGCATCATGTATCCTCCTGCACATCATTTAGGAACAATGTGGCAGGTCGAAACGTCCCGGCATACCCCACCTCACGCGGGGTTGATCAGACGTTTTAGGATCGTCAGACGGGCGCTGAGACGTAAGAGGGTTTAATTGAGCAATAGAGCGAGGGGCGCTGCCCCTCACACTCCCCGGGATATTTCCGGGCCAATAATAACATGTTTTTGTGAGCGTCTGGTCAGGGATTAGGGCGAACCGGCTCCCGCGAGCCGGTTCGATAATCATTGAATTTTAGCGCTCGACGGTAACGGTTGCCATTGCATCAGGCTCGCCAATGACGGAACCGTTGGCGCCTTTACCCAGTTTGATTGCATCGACGATATCCATGCCTTCGATCACTTGCCCAACGACCGTATATTGACCGTTCAGGAAATGGCCTTCGGCAAACATGATGAAGAACTGGCTGTTGGCAGAGTTAGGGCTTTGCGAACGCGCCATGCCGACGACGCCGCGATCAAACGGTATTTCGCTGAATTCTGCTTCCAGATCAGGGCGGTCCGAGCCGCCACGGCCGGCCATGCGCATATCGCCGCCTTTTTTGCCGAACTCGACATCGCCGGTCTGGGCCATGAAGCCTTCGATCACGCGGTGAAAGACGATGCCGTCATAAGCACCCTCTTCGGCGAGCGAAGTGATCTGGGCGACGTGACCGGGGGCGACGTCTTCGAACATGTCGATGACAACGCGACCCGCGACTTCGATCAACAGATTGGGACCGGGGCCGTCTTCAACGCTTTGCGCGAAGACGGGTGCTGCGATCAGCGAAAGAACAGCTGCCAGCTTACGCATCGGCAGCGACTTTCACGCTGAGCATACGATCAGGGTTCATTGGCGGTTCGCCGCGAGCAATGGCGTCGACATGTTCCATACCCGAGATAACGCGGCCATAGACGGTGTATTGGCCGTTCAGGAACGCGTTGTCCGAGAAGTTGATGAAGAACTGGCTGTTGGCCGAGTTCGGGTTTTGCGAGCGCGCTGCGCCTATGGACCCGCGATCATGGGGGATACGGCTGAATTCGGCGGGAAGGTCGGGGCGGTCAGAACCGCCGGTGCCGGCGCTGCGAATATTAAAGCCATCTTCGAAATCGCCGTGCTGGACGTCGCCGGTCTGGGCCATGAAGCCGTCGATGACCCGATGGAAGACAACGTTGTCGTATTCACCGGCGCGGGCCAGATCTTTCATCCGGTCACAGTGGGCGGGTGCGATATCGGGCAGAAGCTCGATTGCGACGGTGCCGTCTTTCAGCTCGATCAGGATGGTATTTTCAGGGTCTTTATAGTCGGCCATGGGGCTCTCCTTAACTCGGTTTGCGCGGACATTAATGCGAGCGCTGGGCGAGGAAAAGCCGAAAGGCGACGATCCGCCTGTTGACGCCACGAACAACCACGATAGTGAAAGGCGAAACGCATCTTAGGAGGCTCAGATGGCCTGGAAAACGCTTGATGATATGGATCTTGCTGGCAAGCTGGTTTTGACACGGGTCGATTTGAACGTGCCCGTGGATGGGGCGCAAGTGACGGATACCACCCGGATCGAGCGTATTGTGCCCACGATCCGGGATATTCTGGCCGGTGGCGGTGTTCCGGTGATGCTGGCGCATTTTGGTCGCCCTAAGGGGCAGCCGAACCCGGACATGAGCTTGCGAGTAGTGGTGCCTGCGCTGGAAGAAGCGCTTGGGCAGCCGGTGAATTTTGTCGAACGACCAGACCGTGGTGCCTTGGATGCCCTGCCCGCCGGATCGGTGGTTCTGGTCGAGAACACGCGGTTCACCCCGATGGAAGAGGCCAATGATCCGATGATGGCGAAGTTTTTGGCCTCGCTTGGGGACATATATTGCAATGACGCGTTTTCGGCGGCGCACCGGGCCCATGCTTCTACCGAAGGCGTGGCGCATTTGTTGCCTGCCTGTGCTGGGCGGTTGATGGAGGCTGAATTGCGGGCGCTGGAAGCGGCATTGAGTGAGCCTAAGCGGCCAGTTGTTGCGGTTGTAGGCGGGGCGAAAGTGTCGACCAAGTTGGACCTTCTGGGCAATCTGGTGCGCAAGGTCGATATGCTGGTGATCGGTGGCGGGATGGCGAATACGTTTCTGGCCGCACAAGGTCACGACGTCGGCAAGTCGCTGGCGGAACATGAGATGACAGACACCGCACGCGAGATACTGGCCAAGGCGGATGAAGCGGCTTGCGAGATTATCCTGCCGGTTGATGTTGTTTGCGCGACTGAATTTGCGGAAGGCGCCGACAATATCACGGTGGCTGCTAATGCTTGTCCGGCGGATCGAATGATCCTGGATGCCGGGCCAGAGTCGGTTGAAAAAGTGAAGGCCGTGTTTGATACCGCCGAGACTTTGATCTGGAATGGTCCGTTGGGCGCGTTTGAAATCGCCCCCTTTGATATGGCGACCAATGCGGCCGCAGCGCATGCGGCGGGTTTGACCCGAGCAGGCAAGTTGGTATCGGTCGCTGGTGGCGGAGATACCGTCGCGGCGCTGAACAAATCGGGTGCGGCCGACGATTTCACCTATATTTCTTCAGCTGGCGGCGCGTTTTTGGAGTGGATGGAGGGTAAAACCCTGCCCGGCGTTGCTGCCTTGGAGAAAAGCTGAGGCTGTTAGCGGCACCACGATTGCATGCAAGGCCCGCGTTGCCTAAGACGGGCGCAGGTTTTGAAAAGGATGAGGTTCGGATGTCACGGGAACGCCAAGCAGAGCAGATGCGCTCGGGTCAGGGATTTGTAGCGGCATTGGACCAAAGCGGTGGATCGACGCCGAAAGCGCTTAAGCTTTATGGGGTCGAGGAAGATGCCTATTCCGGTGACGCCGAGATGTTCGATCAGATCCACGCGATGCGGTCGCGGATCGTCGCCGCCCCTGCCTTTACCGGTGAAAAAGTTATTGGTGCGATCCTGTTCGAAATGACGATGGATCGTGCATTTGAGGGTACTCCGGCGGCTCAGCATCTTTGGGAAGCCCGCGGCGTTGTTCCGTTTTTGAAGTGCGACAAGGGGCTTGAGGCCGAAGAGAATGGCGTTCAGCTGATGAAGCCGATGGGCGATCTGGACGGGTTGCTGAGCCGGGCTGTGGCCAAGGGCGTGTTTGGGACCAAGATGCGGTCAGTCATCAACGCTGCAAACCAAGCCGGGATCGCCGCCATTGCGGATCAGCAGTTTGAGATTGGAAATCAGATACTTGGCCATGGTTTGATGCCAATATTGGAGCCAGAAGTGAACATCACTATCTCCGATAAGGCCGAGGCTGAGGCGATTTTGCGCGATGAGATCCACCGCAATCTGGACGCCCTGCCCGATGGCACCGAGGTGATGTTGAAGCTGTCGCTGCCAAGCGAAGACAACTTCTATCGGTCCCTGATTGATCATCCCAAAATCATGCGGGTTGTCGCCCTGTCAGGCGGGTATTCGCGCGACGAAGCCAATGATCTGTTGTCGCGAAACCGTGGCATGATCGCCAGCTTCAGCCGCGCGTTGTCCGAAGGGCTGTCAGCTCAGCAAAGCGACGACGCGTTTAATGCCACAATCGCCTCGACGATTGACTCGATCTACAACGCTTCAATCGCCTGAGTTCTGCGGCTTTCTGCCCATTGAATATTAAGGGATTCACAAAGGCGAATCACTGTGTCATTGTCTTTGAGCAGGCCCCGGCAGAGGGCCGTTAAGGCAAGACATGAGCAGCAATCTGAAGCGTCCGGCGCTTGGCGTCATCTTCTATTTCGGCCTGATGTTTTCATTGGGGCTGTATTTCACGTTTGCCAGCGTGCAGGGCGATTATGGGTTGTTCGAACGGGTTCAAATCGAAGCCGAGGTCAAAGAATTACAGTTGGAGCACGAACGTCTGGCCGCAGAAGTTGCCAGCCTGGAAAACAAGACTAGGCGCATGAGCGACGATTATCTGGATTTGGATCTGCTGGACCAACAGGCGCGTGACATTCTGGGGCTGATCCGGTCGGATGAAATTGCATTAAACTAGGGTCGGAATTGCTGGCTTTGTTCCGATCACTGCCAGTTGCCTTCTGAATCAGAACTTCCGTTCAAGCCGATGAATATCAAACAACAAGGTCGTCATCGTTTAGCGATGGGCGAAAATCTTCTTTTGGTAGCAACGGGAAATTGTGTTCCGTCATTTCGGCAGTAAGCACACGATCATAGCGAAATGTCCTTGGACTTTTTCGCAGATGATCGAACGCCACAACATACCAAACAGGATATTTTAACAGAAGATAATGCGGGTCGATCCGCCTTTCCGAAGTCTCGCCATCTTCTCTCTGGTATTGGATATCCAACGCCTTTCGCTCGACAAATGCCTGGTGCAAGGCTCGGACGGCCGATTTCGGTGGGGAGGTGACGTTCGCTTGCACGAATGTCGAAGCCGTGTCGCCGATGAGTATTCGTGACTTCAATCGGTTCACTTTGTCGCGCTTTTCAGGTGAGAAGGACGCCACCAACTGTCGCCTGACGGACCCAAGATTTGCCAAAAACATAGGCGAGTTCATTTTTTCCGCAACAGCAATGCTGATGAGTAAATCAACTGCCTCGGAGTAAGCCAGGTTAATACGGCCGACACCCCATTTGCGGTCAAGGCGCACACCCCCACCGCGACCGCGATCCGCGTCAATCTGCATGCCCTGATCGCGCATGAGCGACAGATCACGCGCAATCGTTCGCTCGCTGACTCCGTGCTGAAGCGCAAGGTTTCCGACTGTGCAATGCTCTTCTTGTTTCAGTTGAACGGCTAGCAGCTCCATCCGCCTCAACCTGCCATTTGCATTCGTCCGTGCCATGAAACAAATAAGACATAAACTGTCTTAATATTCAATATTGAGAGGAAGAGACACTATATTAGCTGGAGATCACGCTATGAAAATGAACTATTTTGTCGTTGGCACAAACGACATCGAACGCTCAGCGAAATTCTATGACACTTTGTTCGAGTCCCAAAGTGTGAGCCGCGTTAAGCCAACGGAAAGAATGGTTTACTGGATCGGCGATGATTTCGCTTTTGCCACGGCATTACCCTTTAACAAGGAACCGGCCACCATTGGGAACGGAACAATGGTTGGCTTCAGTGTTGGGGCTGCGCAAGACGTGCAAGCGATCTATGAAAAAGCAATTGACTTGGGCGCGACTTCTGAAGGTTCGCCAAATCAGCGGGGTCCCCGGTATTCGGCCTATGTTCGAGATCTGGATGGAAACAAGTTGTGCTTCTCGGATTAATAAAATGCGCTGAAAGCGTCACAAGGCGAATTTGGTTGCCAGCATTTAATCCCGCTCTAGCAGAATCTCCACCCCACCTGCCCTGACCTTGCCCATGAACTCGGCCCGTCTGGCGGATATGCCGTCGTAAAGGTGGGTCATCAATGCGCGAATACGGGCTGTTTGGCGCAAGTCGTTGTGAGTGAGAATCCAGACGTCCATGTTTAGGTGTTCCAGATTTTCCGAGATGCGCACAAGACGGAGATCGGCATCGACAAGGTTGCACGCCATGACCATGTTGCCCTGCCCTGAAGCCACCGCGTTGATGACGCCAAGTGGCGAGCCGGAACTCATAACCGTGCGTTGAGCCACAGCCTCGGTGCTTGGAAAGATCAATGGAACCAACCAGTTGGCGGTATCGGCGGCGACGCACCAGTTTTGATCGGCCATTGATATCCCGCGTGTTTTGTTGATGTAAGCGCGGCTTGAATACAAGGTGGCGCGAAAGGCGCAGGCTTTGCGTCCAAAGGCGCTTTCAGCCGGATTTTTGGCATAGCGAACCGCGACTTCTGCGGCCTTTTTAGACAGATCCAGCGTCGTATGTTGTGGTTCAATGTGAACAGAGACATCCGGGTGCTCTTTGCAGAATTCGGCGACCAGTTTGGGGGCAAGTTCGACTGCCAGCCCCTCGGAGCAGGTCAGACGAATTGGTCCCGATAAAGTCGCGTCCTGGGCAAGTATCTTGCGACTGAGATCGTCTACCTCTTTTTCGATCCGCTGGGCGTGTTCGTGGGCCGCGTGTCCTGCTTTTGTCATCAAGTAGCCCTGGGGCAATCGATCAAAAAAACGCACGCCTGTTTTGTCTTCGATGGCGTTGATTTTGCGGGATACAGTCGAGTGATTGATACCAAGGGTGCGGGCCGCCCCTGACAGGCTTTCACTACGGCAAATCGCCAGGATCAAGTGCAGATCGCTCCAATCGAGACCACGGATGCCGTGAGCAAATGTCGTTTTCGACCTACCCATGATCAAGTCCGCCCTGTGCAATTCTGCAATTCGTCGTTTCCACATTAGGGAATGTTCCGGGCACGGGGAAGTCGTGATGCTGTTGCGAGTGGAACCAGATTGAGGACTTTCGACATGCCTGACCTTTATTCGACAATTGCCGACGTGCCGGTGAAAACTCAGGAGTTGTTGGGAGATGCACTGACAATTCGTGCCAATGATCCGCAGATGATCGATATGCGGCGGCGTTACTTTGATTGGCTGGATGTTGAGCCGGGCGCCAGGGTATTGGAAATCGGCAGCGGCACTGGGCACGTTATTGCTGATCTGGTGCAGACAACGGGTGCTGGCTGTGCTGTCGGTCTTGATCCTAGTCCGGCGCTGATCAACCGGGCTGTGAGCCGATTTGGTGACATCGAGAACCTGAGTTTTGTTACCGGCGACGGGCGGTCAACCGGCTTTGCCGATCAGGAATTTGATCTGGTCGTATTTCACACAACCCTTTGCCACATACCTGAACCTGCCAAGGCATTGCGCGAGGCGTTTAGGCTGTTGAAACCCGGCGGGCAAATTGTGGTGTTTGATGGGGATTATGCAGCCAATACGACGGCCTTAGGGGACCTGGACCCACTTCAGGCTTGTCTGGAACAAGTTGCGGCCAACTTAATTCACGACAAATGGTTGTGCCGGACACTTACCCATCGACTTGAAGAATCTGGATTTAAGGTGGGCCGACGCGACGCGCATCCCTATTTTGCCGATGGCGATGCGGCGTATTTCCTGACGCTGATATCGCGGGGCGCTGAATTTATGGTGTCGGATGGGCTACTCGGCCCCGAGGGTCGCGACATGTTGATAGACGAAGCGCGGGCGCGCATTAAGGCATTAAGAACGGCACCTTTTTCGGATCAATCATGTTCATGTCGGTGATCGGACAGCGGCCCGCGTAAAGATCCCTAAACCCAAATCGCTTGGGAGGGTCTTTAAAGATAGGGTTTGTTGACGAACGACGACCTTTCGGCCGTCAAAACCACATATCGCGAACAGTCCGACCATCAGAAGGGAGTGGTGTGAAACTATTGTGTCCTTCGAAATGACGGATCGGCACGTCGTTGATTGGCGAAGGATCGGACATTCGGACATTGACCGCCGTCCGTATCTTGCCAGTTTTGTTAGGTGAACTTTCGATAAAGTGGGTCATGCAACCGCATGTGGTACAGAAGTGAAAGTTGATGGACCCGCTATCCTGACGCCGATAGGACTCTGATTTCCCAGACGTGTGAATGTCCTGATCCAAGATCCCATAGGCACACATGGACCCATAGCGCCGACAAACCGTGCAGTTACAGGTCGTGACCAAAGTTGGAAGCGCGTCGAGTGTCCATTCAATATTACCGCAATGGCAAGAACCTGTTAGCATGAATAATCTCCGTTCTTAGTCACCAGACCGGCATTAACACTGGACCTTAATCCCCTGTTCCTCAAACACTTTTCGCGCTGCACGAAAACATTCAAGCGCTTGTGGAACTCCGCAGTAAATTCCGACAACGTGAATAATGGCGCGAATTTCTTCCGGTGTGACCCCATTGTTGATCGCACCACGGCAATGAATTTCCCATTCGTGCATTTTGCCCAGCCCGCCGATCATCGAAAGGTTCATCATTGACCGGGTCTTTGGGTCAATAACGTCATCGCCCCATCCGAAACCCCAACACCATGCGGTCATTGCTTCCTGAAAAGGTCGGGTGAATTCGTCTGCATTGGCCAGGTTCTTTTCGACGTATTCGGCGCCAAGAGTGGATTTTCGTTGTTCCAGCCCCTTCAAAAAGAGGTCCTCGTCAAATGCGCTCATGGCCTGTCCTTTAGATGATTCCGAATTGATCACTCAGGCCTCATCAATGGCGTCGCGCATCCACTTTTGCAAATGCATCACCGGGTGTTCAGAGTTGACGCCGCCGCAAGGGTCAATGACCAGTGGGCCGGGCATGTAGCCACGCGATGCAAGGCCGCGTTGCACTGACTCGACCAAATGAATGTCTTCTTCGACAGTGGTTTCGCGATCTTGCACGGCCAACTGTCGGACCTTTGCATCATCGGTAGCACCAACCGAATACCACCCTCGCCAAACCACAACGTGGCCCGCATCGACGGCGCGCCAGTGATAGGTATTTAACACATTTCCCGGATAGACCTGGAATGAGAACAATGGCCACAGGAACCAACTGGAATACTCGTCGAAATGGTCAAAGCCCGAGTGAATGTAATAGGTCATGTTTTCGAGGTTTTGACACTCGGTCGTGTGACGCAAGCATTTGCCCTGGGGCTGGATGTCATAAGTTTCGGGTTTGACGACACCTTTGGCGAATGTCGGATGGTTAAGCGCACAATGGTAGCATTCTGAATAGTTCTCAATCGAGACTTTCCAGTTGCAGGCTTCGGGAATTTCAACCCATTCCAGCGGTTTCAAGTCAGCCCAGTTGGGCACAAACTCAGAAAGCTCTGCCCGTGCCCCCGGAAACCATTCATCCATCGGGGCTGAGTTCGGGTCGAGGTTGACGAACAGGAAGCCCAGGAAGACCTCGGCACGCACCTCGGTCAGGCAAATTTTGGACTTATCGAAGCCTTCGACAGAATTGGTGTTCGAGCCAGCGCGAAGTTCGCCAGTAAGCTCGTATGTCCACGCGTGGTAAGGGCACACCATGACCCTGGTGGTGCCGGTACCGCTGACCAGTTGATGTGCACGGTGCTGGCAGACGTTGTAAAACACGCGGATCTGATCGTCGCGGCCGCGAATGGCAAAAAGGCTTTCACCCGCAATCTCGAAAGTTGCGTAATCGCCGACGCCGCCCAACGCACTGGCATGACAGCCGAATTGCCAGGTCTTTGACAGCACACCCTGGGATTCCAACCGGAAGATTTGTGGGTCGGTATAGTATCGTGCGTCTAATGATCTGATAGGGCCGCTCATTCACCCTCCTTGCTATATAGCCCAAGTTGATGGCGACGTTTGTGAAAGACCTCCACGCGCTGCACGATTTCATCGCTGGCGCTTGCAATCACAAACGACAACAGCGTTTCAAGGAGTGCAATGATGCTGACAGACGAGGGGAAGAATTGGGGCGTCTCGACCGAAACCACAAATCCGTGGTCGACACTGTGCAGGATCGGGCTGGCAGGGCTGTCGGAAAGCGAAATGACAGTAAGCCCTTGTTCCCGCGCAATTTTTACCGCCTCTACAACCTCGGACCTATAGGGCTTGCACGTCATCGCGATCAAAACGTCGCGTTCGTCGGCCCAAGCAAGATCGTCTATTGGTGTTGAGCCTGAATTCGGGATTGCCTGAAATTGCACCATGCCGGTCGAGGCCAGATAGGTGAAATTACGAGCGTTCGAATTGTGCACACCGACGCCCAGCACATAGACATTGCGGGAGTTCCAGATATCGCTGGCGGCCGATTTCAGTTGCTCTGCCGAAATCCCGGCAAATGTTTCTTCGACATTGCGCAACACGTCCTGCACCATATCAGCATATAGACCGCCCAAGTCGTCGGATTTGCGCATGTCCTGAAGCCAGCGTGCCCGGTCGGGGAAATCTGCGGCGCCTCGCCGGATCGCATCGCGAAACGGCACGCGGAAATCGTCGTAGCCGTCAAAGCCGACCTGACGCGCCATGCGCACGACCGTGTTTGGCTTTACCTTGGCAGCTTTTGCGATCTCGCGGACTGTCGAAACGCCCACATCGCGGGGGTTTTCCAGCACATAAGTGGCGGCTTTGCGCGCCTCGGGAGTCAGCTCTGGCAATTCCTCGGCAAGACGCTTCAAAATTGAATTTGATACATTTGTCCCATTCATGATTGACGATGGTATTTTTGTCCGCCTACGTTGTCGAGAGAAAAACGACTCGAAAGGATCGAATTCGTGGCAACGAATTTTCCATCGCAGGCGCGCGTGGTCATTGTGGGCGGGGGCGTCATGGGCGTTGGGCTGGCCTATCACCTTGGTCATGAACACTGGGGTGCCGACACGGTTCTTTTGGAAAAGGCCGAACTGACCAGCGGCAGCACCTGGCATGCGGCGGGTCAGATAACCCATTCCACATCCAGTTTCGGTTTGGGCAAATGTGTTGATTACAACATTGGGCTTTATTCAGGTGCGCTCGAATCCGAAACGGGCCAGGCAGTCACCTGGCATGGCTGCGGTTCTTTTCGGCTGGCCTATACAGAAGATGAAATGGACTGGTTACGCCATACGTTGTCGGTCGGACGGTCGTTGGGGTTCAACATCGAGCTTGTCGGGCCTGAGCGCGTCCGAGAGTTGCATCCGTTTTACAATCTTGAAGGTGTTCTAGGGGCCCTACACACGCCGGATGACGGGCATGTCGATCCAACAAATGTAACCATGGCAATGGCTGCTGGAGCTCGTCGGAATGGCGTGCGGATCATCCGAAATTGCCGGGCCACCAACATCACACAGACTGCCCGTGGCGAATGGAGGGTTGAAACCGAGCAAGGGACCATCACCTGCGAGCATGTAGTCAACGCTGGCGGCACTTATGCCCGCCAGATGGGCGAGTGGTCGGGACTGCAACTGCCCATGACCTCGATGACCCACCATTACTTTGTGACCGAGCCGGTGCCGGAATTTGAGGCATTGGCGACCGAACTGCCGGTCATCCGCGATGACCGCAAGGTTTCAGGCTATATTCGGATGGAGCAGAAGCGCGGCTTGATCGGGATATATGAAAAAGCCAACCCGAATTCGGTCTGGCATGATCATTGCCCGTGGGAATATGAAAATTGGCTGTTTGATGCGGATTATGATCGGGTCATGCCGTGGCTGGAAGAAAGCCTGAACAGAATGCCTATCTTTGCCGAACTGGGCATTCAGCGCGATGTGCATGGGGCGATCAGTCATCCGCCGGATGGCAACCCGTTGATCGGACCCGCACCGGGGGTTCGCAATTACTGGTGTTGTTGTGGCACACAGATCGGCATCGGCTGGGGGCCTGGGCTGACGAGGGAGCTGGCGCGCTGGATGGTGCATGGATCGGCAGATATCTCGATGAGAGAATACGATCCGCGCAGGTTTGGGGCTTATGCCACAAAGGATTGGCAGGTTATCAAGGCAGAGGAAGATTACTGCCTGCGCCACGAAATTCCGTTTCCGCATTTCAATTGTTTGGCCGGGCGTCCGATCAAGCCTTCGCCATTGCATGAAGTGTTGCGGGAAAAAGGTGCCGTGCATGAAGAAGTCTATGGGTTCGAGCGACCACGTTGGTTTGCGCGCGGTGATGTGGCGCAACGAGACCACTATTCCTTCCGCCGCAACGACGTGCACAGGATGGTTGGTTTCGAAGTAAAGGCGGTGCGCGAGCGTGTTGGCCTGATGGACGTGACCGCCTTTACCAAAGTCGAGGTGTCTGGACCGGGAGCATATGCCCTGCTGGATCGGCTGACCGCGAACCGGATGCCACAGCAGGTAGGCTCGATCACACTGACCCATATGTTGAACCGGCGTGGACGGATCGAGTTGGAAACGACCATTGCGCGGTTAGCCGACGACCGGTTTTATCTGGTTTGCGCGGCGTTTTTTGAACAAAGGCTGTTGGATCATCTGAACCATAATCGCGCGGGCGAGGACGTGGCCATTGTTGCGCTGTCGTCAAAACGCTCGGCGTTGTCACTCAATGGCCCGCGTTCACGAGATGTTTTGGCTGCTTGCACGGAAAGCGATCTGAGCAATGCAGCATTTCGTTGGCTATCAGCCCAACAGGTCGAAATTGCCGGGCATTTGGTTTGGGCTTTTCGGATGTCTTATGCTGGTGAGCTGGGGTGGGAGTTTCACATGCCGAACGCTGCCTGTCTGGATGTCTACAATGCGCTTTGGGCTGCTGGCGCGCGTCATGGCATTGCAGACTACGGAAGTTTTGCCATGAACGTTCTGAGGATGGAAAAAGGCTTCAAAGGGGCTGGCGAGTTAACCAACGAAGTGACACTCGCCGAGGCCGATGTCTTGCGGTTTGCGCGCACAGACAAAGACTATCTGGGTCGGGAGGCCACGTTGAATTCGGATCTGCCATGGGTCTGTGCGTATTTGGAGATCGAGCCGGACGGAGACGTTGACGGACATGGGGGCGAGGCTGTGCTTCAGGACGGCAGGATTGTGGGATCAACCGCCTCGGTTGCGTACGGGCATACGGTCGGCAAAATTCTGGCGTTTGCCTATGTGAAACCAAATGCAGCGGTTCCGGGCACTGTGTTGGAGGTTGTCATTCATGGACAAAGCCGTGCAGCACTTGTTTTGGCAGAACCGGCCCATGATCCGCAAAGCCTTTTGCCTCGCGCAGACGCGGTGCAAGGTAGACCAGAAGAAACTTCAGAGCTTGTGAGGTCAGGATGAAGATTTCACGGATCACAGTTTATCAGGTCGATCTGCCACTTGAGCATCCCTATTGGTTGTCAGCGGGGCGGCTGAAGTTCGAAGTGCTGGACGCTACTTTCATTAAAGTTGAGACCGACGCCGGAATTGTAGGTTGGGGAGAGGGCACACCCTGGGGGCACACATATGTGCCTGCTCATGGTCCGGGCATCCGCGCCGGAATCGCGACGATGGCGCCCTATATTCTGGGGTTAGATCCGCGTCGAAACCTGGACATCGAACGGGCCATGGACCTTGCCCTGCCCGGCCACCTTTATGCCAAAAGCCCAATGGATATGGCGTGTTGGGACATTGCCGGGCAAGCAGCAGGTTTGTCGATTGCCGATCTGATGGGCGGTGGTTCAAGAACGCCACGCCCGATCGCATCGTCCGTGGGGGCCACAACTGCAACGGATACACGCGCAGTGATCGACCGCTATCGTCAACGTGGTTACATCGCCCATTCGGTGAAAATTGGGGGTGATGTCGAACGAGATATTGCGCGCATCCGCGACGTCGAGAGCATTCGTCGCGAGGGCGAGATTGTTCTGTATGATGTCAATCGAGGGTGGACGAGGCAGCAGGCGTTGCGGGTGATGAACGCTGTCGAAGACCTGAACGTTATGGTCGAACAACCCTGCGAGTCCTTGGATGATATTGCCGCGATTTCGGCGAAACACGCGACGCCGGTTTCCGTGGATGAAAGCCTTGTAACATTGCAGGACGCAACCCGGATTGCGCTGGATGGGCTGGCCGAAATTTTTGGCATCAAGTTGAACCGGGTCGGCGGTTTGACCAAGGCGGCGCGGATGCGAGACATCGCGCTGACCCATGGTATTGACATGTTCATCATGGCCACGGGCGGTAGTGTTCTGGCGGATACCGAAGCTCTTCATCTTGCCGCGACCATTCCAGACGACAATTGCCGCGCGGTCTGGGCGTGTCAGGACATGATCACGGTCGATATCGCTGGTGGGCGCGGACCGCGCAACGTCGATGGATATCTGCATTTGCCCGAAGGTCCGGGATTGGGGGTGCATCCAGATGAAGATGCCTTGGGCGATCCGGTGGCGCTATATTCATGAAAGTGTCCCGGCTGACATTATGGTCCGTAGAGCTGACCAGCCATGCCACCTATTACATGGCCGAAGGCAAAACCTGCGCGACAGTCGAAACTCATGTTCTGTGCCTGGAGACCGATACCGGATTAAAAGGCTGGGGCGAAGTCTGCCCAATACCGCACTACTTGCCTGCGTTTGCCAAAGGGGTTCCAAGTGCGGTTCAAGAGATGGCGCCCGAGATTCTGGGCATCGAACCTTTCGGCATTGATGCCCCGATGCGGAAACTGGATGTGTTCCTTTTGGGGCATCCTGCCGCTAAATCCATTGTTGATATCGCGCTGTGGGATCTTTTCGGGCAAGCGACCGGCCTGCCGCTTTATGCGCTGTTGGGCGGGCGCACGCGCAAAGACATGCCACTTTATCACTCGATAACCTGCATCGCGCCCGACGAGATGGCATTTATTGCGAAAGAGGCCCTTGCCAGCGGCATTCAGCAATTTCAGGCGAAACTTGGCGCAGATCAGGATTGGCAGGCGGACGTCGAGCGCCTGACCAAAGTGCGCGAGGTCGTTGGTTCTGGTCCATTGGTCTACGGCGATTGGAATTGCGGTGCGTCACGGCTTCAGGCGACGCGCACTGGGCGCGCCGTTCAGCATCTGGATGTAATGCTCGAGCAACCCTGCAAGACCCTGGAAGAGTGCGCAGCTGTCCGTCAAGCAACTGGCTTGCCGATGAAGATTGACGAAAACGCATTTGATCTGGCGTCATTGACCCGTGCCCACCAATTGGGGTGCCTGGATGCGGTGGCTTTGAAGCTTTCAAAGTTCGGCGGGCTTTCGGCCATGCGGAGAGCGCGCGATCTATCTGTGCATCTGGGAGCAGGGATTTGTGCAGAATGCACCTGGGGGTCGGATATCGTCACCGCGGCCGCACTTCATTTCGCCGCATCCACACCTCAGGGCTCCTTGATGAACACCTGCGATCTGGCATCCTATGTGGGACCGCGCCTTTGCCCTGAAGCACCACAAAGAGAAAACGGGCGCATTGCACCGCCGGAAGGTTCTGGGCTTGGCGTTGTGCCTGATCCGGATATCTTGGGCACTCCAATTTTTGAAATGGCCTGACACATGCAGAAACTGAACACACAATCCGAGTGGATTGCCCGCGCCCGCGAAGTTCTTCCGGCTGGTGGCTTTGGCAACTTTGATACCAACATCCTTATTTCGCGCGGCCAAGGCAGCCGGGTCTGGGACGAAGACGGCAAGGAATACATCGATTATCTGATTGGCTCAGGGCCAATGCTACTGGGGCATGGGCATCCGGAAGTGATGGAAGCGGTTTTTGAGCAGCTTCCCAAAGGCATGACCTTTTTTGCGAACAACAGTCGGGGTGTGGAACTGGCCGAGGCCATAGTCGAGGCAGTGCCATGCTGCGAGCAGATTCGTTTTGTCGCCTCTGGCGGTGAAGCGGATATGTATGCCATCCGGCTGGCGCGTGCCTATACCGGGAAAAGCAAGATCCTGAAGTTCGAGGGCGGATATCACGGCATGAGTGCCGAGGCGCAGATGAGCCTGGCTCCGCAAGTGCAGGTCAATTTCCCGCAAGCGGTGCCAGATAGCGCCGGCATCCCGGATGGTGTTGCCGATGAAATGCTCATTGCGCCTTTCAATGATCTTCAGGCGGTAGCCGAGCTGCTGGACGGCAATTCTGACGTGGCGGCGATTATTGTTGAACCGTTGCAGCGGATCATTCCTGCTGAAGCGGGATATTTGCAGGGGCTGCGAGATCTTTGCGACACGCATCAGGTTTTGTTGATTTTCGATGAGATCGTCACGGGATTTCGGTTGGCCTATGGCGGAGCGCAGGAGAAATACGGCGTGGTGCCTGACATTTGCACGCTGGGTAAAATCATCGGTGGTGGATTTCCGTTGGCAGCCCTAGGTGCCAGCGCCGAGATCATGCAGCACTTTGATGTCGGGCGTGTTGGCCCGGATAAATGGCTGATGCAGTTGGGAACTTTGTCGGGCAATCCCGTGGCGTCTGCCGCGGGGCTGAAAAAGATGGAAGTTTTACGCCGTGACGGCGCATATGACCGGCTGCGGACCATTGGCAGTTCTTTGCAGAAAATGCAGACAGAGGCATTGAGCAAAGCCGGGATACCTCACCAGATATGCGGCGATGAAACGTTGTTCGACATCTATTTCACAGACCGCGTTATTCGTGACTACCGCACCGCACAACATGACGATCCAGCGGTTAACGTCCGCTACAATGACGCCTTGCGCAAGGGTGCGATTTTCAAAGCCCCCGGCAAACTCTATCCATCGCTCGCTGTGACCGCTGACGATTTGGAGAAGACAGAGGCGGCAGTTGCACAGGCTGTTGGGGTAATTGGATGACGTTTGGTTGCGTTAGATTACCTTTGGCAATTGGAGCGGATTGCATCGGGTCAGATTTGGAAAGTTGAGACCCAGTAAAACCAAGGTCCGAAGGCTGCTTTGCGGACAAACTTGCCGTTATTCTCATCACGAACAACTGCTTTGAGCGTATACCTATATGCACATGCAACGCTGGCGCGCCAAACGCCAGTCATGCACTAACTGTCGAGACAAGTTAGAAGTTGGCCAAGAGCTATGAAGCGGAAGACAACATCTTCTTTTTCTCCTCCTTGAATTGCGGGGGAAACGGATTTCCTTCCGCGCAAATGAAGTCCGCGCCGCCTACTTAGAAAGAAAATCCATCAGTATAGCATTGAAAAATTTCGGTTTTTCCAGGTGAATTGCATGCGCGCAGAGTGGAAGCACCGCCAAATGACTGTTTGGGATAGTCATCCAGAGCTGCTCGACTTGCGGCCAACCATAAGTCCGATCCTGATCGCCCCAAATGACCAGCGTATCGGCAGCTATTTCACTCAAATAGTCTTCTCCAGACCATCCTCGCATTGCTTCCAGTCCCGCCAGTATCGCAGGCAAACCACTTCGCGCTGCAAGATCAAGGCAGCCCGCATTGTCATCGACACTTTGTTCGTCGAGAAACCAAGTAGCGGCAATGCGGCGCGCCGTGGTCTCAGCACCGTCCGCTGTGGCCCGCGCAATAGATGTCTCAATCGGTTCGAACCGATCCGGCAACACGCCTGTGGGCCCGGTTGCGTATAGAATCAACTTTCTGATCCTCTCAGGCTCCTGGCGAACCATCTCTTGGACGACCATCCCGCCCATGGAGTGCCCCAACAGGTCGAACGTCCTAATTCCCATGTCGGCCAAGTGATCCAATGCCCATCTTGCCATACCATCTATGGACGCAATGGCATTCTGGTCGGCCGCGCGCCCATACCCTGGCAGGTCAAGCCGGATCAACTTTAGATCGGCGGCAAGGTTCTTTTGCGGTCCCCATTGATCGCTGCCACCCATGAAGCCATGGACAAGCACCAAGGGTGTCACTTGCGCCCGCCCTGCACAATTCGGTCAAGGATCATGGCGCAAAAGAGGATCGAGAAACCAGCCAAAATACCCTGCCCCACGTTAGCGTATTGCAGAGCCTCAAGGACATCTTCGCCAAGACCTTTGGCCCGACGGCCGCCTCGTGGCCGATGCTGCACAACGCCAGCATTTTTGGTTGCTGCAGCGTAGCTTCGCCGAAGCAGGCATTTTTGAATGTCAAAATCGACATTTCCACAACTGATAAAAAACTCGAACTGTCGTTTCGAGTTGCTTCGGTCCTTGCCTCGAAGTTGGTATTTCCGTCAATTTTGGGATGCTAGATATTGCATTCGAAAGGATCAGGTCCGCCGGGGAGCATGATTTGCAGCAGTTTTAGATTTCTGGTTCGATACGAGCATTCTTTCGTGTTCTTTAGAGAAGTTCCTTTGGCGCGAAATTTCACGGGACATTCACTTCAGACCCCATAGCCTATCCCTGGTTTAAATTGAGGGCACGGTCAAAAAAGCATACGGCTGAGTTCGCGGATGATCTTTTGGCGTATCGCACGCGGGTAGTCCCAATGCATGCGGGCGGTCAGAACGAACCCGTCGCGGGTGATGATCGATCGTTGGTAATAGTTTGTGATCGCCACACCCATGGACTCGATAGCAATCCCGTTAATCGTGACACCTGCACGTTCTGCGACATTGCGAGCAGTGACCGTGTTGCGCCCCGCGTTGGCGCTGCCGTCGCCAGAAACATCGATAACTTTACGACGACAGTCTGGAACTTCATCAAATTGTTCGAGTGAAAAGTAAATGGCTTCGGCAGGGGCTGTGTCAGACAATACAAAGGCCCGCTCCATGTCAGCTGCTTCATTGGCGAAGAGTGCTGCGTCAAATTCGTTGCCAATTCGACGCCATGGGATCGAAACTTCTTGCCTGTCCTCGCCCGACCACTGAATGACCATCATCGCGGCACGGTTTTGGATCATGGCGTGGACGATTTCGGCGTCGCGTAACGCGTCAACAAGACCGTTCTTTTGCAAACGCCACTCGCCTACATCCACAGAATTTGAAACATCAATTGTTAGAATGAGAGCTGTGTCGCAGGCGACGGCGCCGTTGCCATAGAGGCCAAAACACAGTGCTGATACCAAATTACGCAACATAGCTGCCACGATGCGCAAACTGTGCAGTCCTTGGCAAGTCCGTTCGAATTTTCGTGGATGAGTGAAAGTGCAGGTTTCTATTGCCATGTACCTACGAACCTCGCCTATGGTCGCAAAACCGTAGGAGTTGAGGTTTCAGTATTAGAAGCTGCTTACGCAGCTACTGCAACTATACAATTTGAACCCGCTCGGTGGAATTTCGCTGAAGCCAGACAGTTCTAACGGTGCGGACAAAGTGGCGTTTGGCACCCCGCCTGCGACATTGGCCGGCGGAGAAGTTCGCTGAGTGTGTTGCCGTGATCAGTTGAAGTCACCGCTCATAGCAGACGTTCAGCATGTTCAATCGAATTCATTGGCTGCTGCCGCAACACCACTTTCGATTACTATGGCCAAATCGAAACGCCAAAGATCATTCGAACGCATCGGGTCACTGGGTGTCTGTCATCGTTCGGCGCCAATGCGATACTCCAATAGCTCCCCCGATCAGAGCCACGAGAGCTGCCGGAAGACAAAAAATGAAACCGAAGAAAACGCCCCCAAAATCAACGGGTTCATTCACAGAACTTGCACAACTTACCAATCCAACGGCGAATATTGCGAAAGGAACAACTGCGATTAACCAATGCCGACCGAAGGTGCGTCCTATTAAATACATCGCAACTCCAATTGCTAAAAATACTGCAGTCGCTAACAGCCCAAAAACCAATTCATTCCCTCTAGAATATCCAATTTCGCGCGCATCTTACCAACACTTGCACCCCTCGCATAACAGCTTTTCACTTTTCGCTCCGCATTTCCGCGTGCGTTTTTCAGCGTTTTGGTTTATGAGATAGTTTAACGCTGAACTATATCCAAGCGAACCGGGAGGATGCTGTCCATGGCTGCGAAGCGGGCGACGCGTAAGTCTAATGCCTCGAAAGAGGAATTGCTTAAGTATTACAGAGAGATGCTGCTGATCCGGCGGTTCGAAGAAAAGGCCGGCCAATTGTATGGCATGGGGCTGATTGGCGGGTTCTGTCACTTGTATATTGGTCAGGAAGCAGTGGTTGTTGGGCTCGAAGCCTGCACCGAAGAAGGCGACAAGCGCGTCACCACTTACCGCGATCACGGCCATATGCTGGCCTGTGGTATGGACCCAAAGGGCGTGATGGCCGAGCTGACGGGCCGCGAAGGCGGATATTCGAAGGGCAAGGGCGGCTCGATGCACATGTTCTCGAAAGAGGCGCATTTTTACGGCGGTCATGGGATCGTCGGGGCGAACGTGCCGTTGGGTGCGGGACTGGCATTGTCGGACAAATACAAGGGCAACGACCGTGTGACGTTTACATACTTTGGTGATGGCGCGGCCAACCAGGGCCAGGTTTACGAGACCTACAACATGGCCGAGATTTGGGACTTGCCGGTTGTCTTCGTGATCGAGAACAACGGGTATGCCATGGGCACGTCTGTGGCGCGGGCCACGAAATCACCATCGCTTTGGGCACGCGGTGCCGCTTACGGAATTGAAGGTGAAGAAGTCGACGGTATGGATGTGTTGGCAGTTAAGGCCGCAGGACAGCGGGCCATTGAATACTGCCGCGCGGGCAAAGGCCCCTACATCCTGGAAGTAAAAACCTATCGCTATCGTGGTCACTCGATGTCGGACCCGGCAAAATATCGCACCCGCGACGAAGTGCAAAAAATGCGCGAAGAGCGTGACGCAATCGAAGCGGTGCGCAAACGCCTTCTAGAGGCCGATCCGAAGGTCGAAGACGAATTGAAGGCCATTGATAAAGAGATCAAAGCCATCGTCAACGAAGCGGCAGATTTCTCGAAAGAAAGCCCCGAACCGCAATTGTCCGAGCTTTGGACAGATATTTACGTTTAGGAGCGCCCGATGCCTCACTTTGAGATTTATGCGAAAGACGTGGATGCAGCAAAGACCTTTTATGCCGGTCTTTTTGGCTGGTCCTTTTCCGCCATGCCCGGCGGTGAAGAGATGCACTATAACCTTATCGATGGCGATCAGATTGGAATGGGCAAAGGGCTGACCGGCGGTTTGCTGTTACGTCCCGACGAGACACCTGCCAGCGGCTCACCTATACGTGGCGGGACCATGACATTTGACGTGGCCGACTGCGATGATCGTTACACCTGGGCGCTGGCCAATGGTGGTGGTGAGGCGCTGCCACCAACGGACTACCCGGGCATTGGCCGTTGTGCTTATGTTGAAGACGGTCACGGAAATGTCGTCGGATTTATTACACCAGCCGTAGGAGAACATTGACCATGGCTACAGAGATTCTCATGCCCGCACTTTCTCCTACGATGGAAGAAGGCACTTTGGCGAAATGGCTGGTGAAAGAGGGCGATACAGTTTCGTCCGGCGACATTCTGGCCGAGATTGAAACCGACAAGGCGACGATGGAATTTGAAGCGGTCGATGAAGGCATCATGGGGAAAATCCTTGTGGCCGAGGGCAGCGAAGGCGTTGCCGTGAATACACCCATCGCTGTGATGATCGAAGAAGGCGAAAGCGCTGATGACATTCAGGTTTCTGCTGCTCCCGCCGCTGCTTCAACTGCCTTGGCCCCTGCCCCGGTTGCAGAAGCGCCCGCTTCGGCCCCTGCCGCTCCGGTGACCAGCGTTTCGATGGAACCGGATTATCCCGAAGGCACTGAAATGGTGCAAACTACAGTGCGCGAAGCCTTGCGCGACGCAATGGCCGAGGAAATGCGCAGCGACGAGACGGTTTTCGTCATGGGCGAAGAAGTGGCCGAGTATCAGGGCGCTTATAAGATCACCCAAGGTCTGCTGGACGAGTTCGGCGCGCGCCGTGTAATCGACACACCGATTACCGAGCATGGGTTTGCCGGTATCGGAGTAGGTGCGTCCTGGGGCGGTTTGCGCCCAATTGTGGAGTTCATGACGTTCAACTTCGCGATGCAAGCGATTGACCACATCATCAATTCGGCCGCTAAGACGCTGTATATGTCGGGTGGTCAGATGGGGTCGCCTATCGTCTTCCGTGGCCCGAATGGCGCAGCGGCGCGGGTTGGGGCGCAGCACAGCCAAGACTATGCGGCATGGTATGCCAGCGTTCCTGGGCTTTACGTTGTTCAGCCCTACTCGGCGGCAGATGCGAAGGGATTATTGAAGACAGCTATTCGCGACAACAACCCGGTCGTGTTCCTGGAAAACGAGATCATGTATGGCAAGGCGTTCGATGTGCCGAAGCTGGATGATTTCACCATTCCGTTCGGCAAGGCCCGCGTCTGGCGCGAGGGCAGCGATGTCACCATCGTAAGCTGGGGTATCGGGATGAGCTATTCGCTGGAAGCAGCGGACGAGCTGGCCAAAGAAGGCATCTCGGCTGAAGTGATCGACATGCGCACATTGCGGCCTTTGGACATCGAAACGGTGATCCGCTCGGTTCAGAAAACCAACCGCTGTGTGACTGTGGAAGAGGCCTGGCCGGTTGCATCAATGTCGGACCACATTGGGGCTGAGATCATGCGCGAGGCGTTTGATTATCTGGACGCGCCCGTCATGGCCTGCACCGGAAAAGACGTGCCGATGCCGTATGCGGCCAACCTCGAAAAGCTGGCGCTGACCTCGGTCAAAGAGGTGATGGATGCGGTTAAGGCTGTGACGTATCGGTAAGATGCAGCTGCGGTGGACCATAACAGCGCTAGTGGCTGCCCTGGTCGTCTTTGGGTTTGGCCGGGGCGATCAGCCTAACGGTAATCACAGTTCTCTGTTGGCGTTTGGGCAGCCCGCGCTGATGCTACCGGTCTCTGTGATGAGCCTTGCCGTGACATCGCAAAGCGCACCGATGCGCATTGAAGCCATCGAAGTCGCGCGCGGCCCGCAAATTGCCGCTTTGCCCAGCAATGCGCCGATGTATCTGGATGTGAACGGTGGCCAAAACCTGCGACCATTGGCAACAACATATTCTTCGGCAAGGACGTTCCGCTGATGGAAGTCCTTGGCATCGATATGACTCGCGAAGCCTATCGCGTCTCAACCCCGGTTCAGGGCGTTGATGTGCTGGGCTATGTGCCCGAAGGGTTGGTCATGGAGATGTTGGGCCTTAATCGGCGCCCCGGACACGGCGAGGTTTATGCCTGGCTGGAGAAACATTTGACGGCTGTCGAGGCTGCCATGACAAAACGATATACCGGGGGCGTGCCAAAATCGCCTTTTGACCGGATTACACTTGCGGAGGAAGCCTAATGCCCACCGAGATTCTGATGCCCGCTCTGTCACCGACGATGGAAGAAGGCACGCTGGCCAAATGGCTGGTCAAAGAAGGCGATACCGTTGCCTCGGGTGACCTGTTGGCCGAGATCGAGACCGACAAGGCGACGATGGAATTCGAAGCCGTGGACGAGGGCGTTATCGGCAAGATCTTGGTGGCTGAAGGAACCGAAGGCGTGGCCGTGAACACGGCAATTGCAGTTTTACTGGAAGACGGTGAAAGCGCGGACGACATCAGCGCGACAGCGGCCCCTGCCCCAGCGGCGGAAGCTCCAGCGCCTGCATCAGCAGCAACCCCCGCAGCCGCGGCGCCTGCAGTGGCAGCAACTGCACCTGTGGCCCCGGCGGCTTCGGATGGATCACGGGTGTTCGCCTCTCCATTGGCGCGCCGAATTGCGGCGGACAAGGGTTTGGTTCTGAGTGCTATCAAGGGCTCTGGCCCCCATGGCCGGATCGTCAAAGCAGATGTCGAGAATGCGCAACCTGGCGCGGTTGCGGCACCAGCAGCGGCGAAAGCGGCGGCACCTGCCCCGGCAGCAGCGACTGCGGCGGCAGGTCCGAACACCGAACAGGTTATGCGCATGTATGAGGGGCGCGAGTTTGAAGAGGTCAAGCTGGACGGGATGCGCAAGACAATCGCTGCACGTCTAACCGAAGCCAAACAGACCATCCCGCGTTTCTATCTGCGCCGGGATATCCAGTTGGATGCCCTGCTGAAGTTCCGCAGCCAGTTGAACAAGCAATTGGAAGCGCGCGGTGTGAAGCTGTCGGTCAATGACTTTATCATCAAGGCCTGCGCAATTGCGTTGCAGCAGGTGCCGGAGGCAAATTCGGTCTGGGCCGGGGATCGCACGTTGAAACTGAAACCATCGGATGTGGCTGTAGCCGTGGCAATTGAGGGCGGGCTGTTCACGCCAGTCCTGAAGGACGCGGACATGAAATCGCTGTCCGCATTGTCGGCAGAAATGAAGGATCTGGCGGCGCGGGCAAAAGAGCGCAAACTGGCCCCTGAAGAATATATGGGCGGCAGTTTCGCAATCTCGAACCTCGGCATGATGGGCATCGACAATTTCGACGCGGTCATCAACCCACCCCATGGCGGCATTCTGGCCGTCGGTGCGGGCGCAAAGAAACCGGTTGTGGGTGCGGATGGCGAATTGGCCGTGGCGACAGTGATGTCTGTGACGCTAAGCGTCGATCACCGGGTGATTGATGGAGCTTTGGGTGCTGAATTGCTGAACGCGATCAAGGACAATCTGGAGAACCCGGTCGCAATGCTGGCCTGATTTCGACTGCCTGCCGGCAGCCGATCCGCCGGGGGGCTTTGCCCCCCGAGCCCCCCCCAGAGTATTTAGCCAGAAAGAAGTTTTAACCAATCACTTTAGTGGCGTTGCTCCAGTTTCCGTCGAAATGATTTTGCCGTCCCGGATTTTGTGGAATGCCAGAACTGCTTCGCGGCTGCCATCGGGGAAGTTCATCGTTGAATGGCCTACAATGACGTCGTCGTTTTCGTAAAGACAGCGCTCGTTTTGGATGCCCCATTGGCCGCTGCCAGACATGGCTTGCATCATTTCGGACATCTGCGCTTTGTTCAGTGTCTCGCATTTTGATGACGGACAAATTGAAAATCGTCGTGTAAAAGTTCCAGATATGCGGCGGCATCATCATTTCGCATGGCGGACGACATTGATTGGTAAAGTCCCATTTCCCCCTCCTCTATTAGAATGCTTGTGAGCAAACCATAGCATGTTTTCTTTGGTTCGTAACACTACAGAGACCAAAAGCACCGCAGGGGCAGCAAATCATTGGAACGAACCGAAGTAGGCCGCCCCCACGAAAGGGGGCGGCACGTATGCATTTATCACTCGAACTGAAACCCCGGAGTCGATTTGGAAATTTCCAACTCTTCGTCCGTCATCCCTTCGGGAATATCATCGAACAAAGGCGTCGACAGATAGCGTTCGCCTGTATCGGGAAGCATGGCGAGAATGACAGAGCCGTCTGGGGCGGTCTCGGCGACTTTCATCGCAGTAGCCAGCGTGGCTCCGCCCGAAATTCCGGTGAAAATACCTTCTTCGGATGCCAATCGTTTCGACCAGGCAATTCCCTCGGGACCAGGCACTGGAATAAGGTCGTCATGCGCCTCCTTGTCCAGCCCTTCCTGCAGAACCCAGGGAATAATATCAGGCGTCCACCCCTGAACTGGATGAAGTTCCCAGGAGGGATGGCCTGAAGCAGCCGATTTGTCTTCAAGACGCTCTTGCTCGATGCCCGAGGCCACAAGCGCGGCATTGGCCGGTTCCGTCAGGATGATCTTCGTGTCAGGGCGTTCTTTGCTGAGCACACGAGCCACCCCGGAGAATGTGCCGCCGGTGCCATAGCCGGTCACGAAATAATCAAGGCGCTGACCGGCGAAATCACCGATTATTTCGCGCCCAGTTGTACTTTCATGGATGTCGGCATTTGCATCTGTCTCGAATTGGGCGGCGTTAAACCACCCGTGTTCATCGACCAGTTCCCGAAGCTTTTCGATCATGCCGAACGCTTTTTTCTCGCGAGGTGTCAGCACGACTTTGGCTCCGAGGAACCTCATCAGTCGGCGTCGCTCAATGGAAAAACTGTCAGCCATCAGACAAACCAGCGGATAGCCTTTGGCGGCACAAACCATAGCCAGGCCAATGCCTGTGTTGCCGGATGTCGCTTCGATAACAGTCTGTCCCGGCTTCAAGCGCCCGTCACGCTCAGCCGCTTCAATGATGTTCAGCGCCAGTCGATCCTTGACTGAGCCTAACGGATTAAACGCTTCAAATTTAACATAAACCTTGACGTTATTCGGCGCGATGTTGTTCACACGGATAACGGGCGTATCGCCCACTGTGTCGAGAATACTGTCGTAAAGACGGCCTCGGCCGTTTGTTTGTCTGATCCCCATATGCCCCACTCCTTCAGATGAATTGACTGCTGCCCAAATCAGGCAACAGTCTTCACCTTAGCGGAAGTCAGGGCAGTCCGGCTACTAGTCCGTTCAAAGCCTGATCCATCGTCAGGGCTGGCTGGTCGCAACCGGCTTCACCGACGATCTTGGCTGGAACACCTGCGACTGTCTTGCAAGGCGGAACTTCGATGAGCACAACCGAGCCCGCCGCAATACGCGAACAGTTACCGATGCGGATGTTCCCAAGCACTTTGGCACCAGCTCCGATCAGGACGCCATCTCCGATTTTCGGATGTCTGTCATCGTCTTCTTTGCCGGTGCCGCCAAGAGTGACCGAATGCAACATCGAAACGTTGTCACCCACAACTGCGGTTTCGCCAATTACGATGGAATGGGCGTGATCGATCATCAACCCTTTGCCGATGACCGCGTTAGGATGAATGTCGATCCCGAACACTTCGCTTACGCGGGCCTGAATGAAATAGGCCATGTCCCTGCGGCCCTGTTTCCAGAGCCAGTGACCAACCCTGTATGCCTGAATCGCTTGGAACCCTTTGAAATACAACAGAGGTTGAGCAAGGCTATGGCAAGCAGGATCACGCTCGAATACGGCTGTGATGTCAGCTCTGGCGGCTTCACCCAGTGTGACATCAGACGCGTGGGCCTCTTCCGCTATCTCGCGCAATAACTGACCAGACATTTCCGGCGACGCCAGTTTCATGGCAACGCGATAGCTTAACGCGCTTTCAAACGATTTGTGGTGGAGGATACTGGAATGCACCATACCACCCATCAGGGGCTCGTTCACGATGGATGCCTGTGCCGCCTTGATGATTTTGTCCCAAACGGGATCAAGCGACGTAGGTTTGCGATGTTGCTCGGCCATGGCCAAATCCTTCCTTTGCCACCCGCTTTTACAACAGATAGGCATGAAGGACCACGATCAAACCCCCAGGCGAGGTCAATTTGATGCCTGAAATTTGATGCCTGAAATCGACATCGAGAAATATCGCACGCGTTTACTGGCGGAAATGAAAGAATTGATCGCCGAAGACACCGCAGGTGCCGAAGATCAGCAAACCGTCGAGCTGGATCAACAGTCCGTGGGGCGCCTCAGTCGCATGGACGCAATGCAGCGCCAGGCCATGGCGCAAGCCACCGCGCGCCGGCGCGCAACAAGACGCGCGCGTATCGCCGCCGCACTTCAGCGTATCCAAGAAGACGAGTTTGGGTATTGCCAGGATTGTGGGGAAGAGATTGCGGCAGGACGGCTGGACCTTGATCCAACCGCACCCAACTGTATTTCCTGCGCGCGGGGTTAATTGTTAGGCGCGCGGCAAGGTCAATTCTGCAAAATGCACTGCAACGCGAAAGGTTCCCGTGCCGTCGAAGTTCCCACCGGTAGCCGTCAAAATCAGGTCGGTATCACTGTAATAAGTTAATGGATTTCCGGTTAAGCCGCGCGCCCAAGACCCCGCACCGACACCAATGCCCGAACCATAACGATTTGTGCTGCCCGTGACGCCAATCTCAATACTTGTCGCTCCGCCGACTGCAGACAAAACACGGCCGGTAATACCATAAACAATTGAATTTGATGAAATAAAGGCGGAAATCGCCGAAGATGCGCCAGTTCCAACCGCGTGATCCACTTCAATTGAGCGGTGCACAAATCCGGCGCCATTGGCTGTAAAGCTACCGCCACCTTCAACCCAAGTTGCACCGTCATAAGTAACTGCCGATCCAGTATCCACCCGCCAGCCCCGCCAGCCGGTTTTGGGTTGAACGAACACCCATCCTCCGTTGGAAAAAAGCCCCAGCTTTCCGTCCTGCGATGCCCAATCCCCCGTAGCGCTTGCACCAATATCATAAAGTTCACCCTCTGTAGGCAACCCGGGCGGTGTCACCATCCCGACTCCGTTCAAAGTAATTTGTGCCAACGCATCCAGACGCAGCAGTGCTTCGTTCACTGTAACGTGTTTCTGTGCCTGCGCTGGCTGCACCAAAGGCAGCGCAAATTGAGCGGTGTTAGTCATTGATCTTAAACTTTCCATATAACCCCGGCCCAAACCGGTCTGAAACTTGCGCAACTTCGATATAAGTGGGGCCAGACCAATCATCTGTCGCTTGGTCTGCTGCCGAATACGTCCAGTCGGGTATAGTCATGTCTGAAGTCAGCGCCTATGGGTCCAATTAGGTTAATTTGATAAGAGAGTTTTGTTGGCTCATCGTAACCACTGAGGAGTGGGACATGAGACAGACAACTGGAACTCGCAGGAGCCCCGGCGAGAAGATCGTCAAAGAGATCAAGCGCGCGACGCGCAAACAGTATTCGTCAGAAGAGAAGATCCGGATCGTGCTGGATGGCTTGCGTGGCGAAGACAGCATTGCTGAGTTGTGCCGTCGTGAGGGAATATCTCAAGGTATCTACTACAAATGGTCCAAGGACTTCATGGAAGCTGGCAAACGGCGGCTTGCTGGAGATACGGCGCGTGCGGCTACGACCGACGAAGTCAAGGACCTGCGCCGCGAAGCCCGAGACCTGAAGGAGGTCGTTGCCGAGCAAACACTGGAACTGCGTCTTCTCAAAAAAAGCATGACCGGCGGTGGGGGCGACCAAGAATGAGGTATGCTGCATCTGAGAAGTTGGAGATCATCCGGCTTGTTGAGGGGTCGCATTTGTCTGCTCGTCGAACATTGGCAAAGCTGGGCATCCCCCGCACCACATTTTACCGTTGGTATGATCGGTATCGGCAGCGCGGCGACGCTGGCCTTGTGGATCAAGCGCCTAAGCCCAGACATGTCTGGAACCGCATCCCCGACGAAGTCCGGCGCAAGGTCGTCAAGCTGGCGCTGCAGGAGACGGAGCTGTCGCCGCGCGAACTGGCAGTGACGTTCACGGATCGGGAGCGCTACTTCGTCTCGGAATCTTCAGTCTATCGGGCCCTGAAGGCCCACGATCTGATCACCAGCCCGGCCTTTATCGTGCTCAAGGCGGCAAACGAGTTCAAAGACAAGACCACTGCGATCAACCAGCTTTGGCAAACCGACTTCACCTATCTCAAAGTGCTTGGCTGGGGCTGGTTCTATCTCAGCACAATCCTGGACGACTACAGCCGCTACATCATCTCGTGGAAACTCTGCACGAACATGCGGGCAGAGGACGTGACGGACACCCTGGATTTGGCGCTACAAGCATCAGGGTGCGATCAGGTTCACGTCATCCACAAACCCCGCCTCCTCAGCGACAACGGGTCCAGTTACGTCTCTGGCGATCTGGCTGAATGGCTGCAGGACAAAGGCATGAAGCATTCTCGGGGCGCACCATATCATCCCCAGACACAGGGCAAGATCGAGAGGTGGCATCAAACCCTGAAGAACCGCATCCTATTGGAGAACTACTTCCTTCCGGGAGACCTCGAAACCCAGATCGAAGCCTTCGTCGATCACTACAATCACAAGCGCTACCACGAGAGCCTGAACAACGTCACACCCGCCGACGTCTACTTCGGGCGTGACAAAGCCATTCTAAGACAACGGGAAAGGATCAAACGAAAGACGCTCGAAGCGCGGCGCTTGCATCACAGACAGCGCGCCGCATAATAACATCAACCAGACGAGCCAAACTCTTTACTTGTTTAAGCAACTCTTGGTTTCCAAAACCCTGACGACGGACAGGCCGAAGTAGACCGTAAAAACGGTCGCTGCGATCACCAGCCACGCCACGATCCAAGGGAAACTTGTTCCTGGGAACGGACTAAAGATCAGGCTGACGAACCAGCCGGTAGAGCTTGCAAAAACCTCGTTTACTTTTTCGTCGATGCTCTGCGCCAGCGCCGGAGCGGCCGAGGCAAGAAGTGTGGGAATGGCGAGAGACGCCATTTTCAATTTTCTATTCATCACTATCCCTGTCATTTTTTTATGGAACGATTGTCACTGGCACAGGCGAAGCCTGAACCAAGGTGCCAGCAACAGAGCCAAACAGTCTGGATGCCAGTGCCGAGTGCCCGGTGCGTCCGATCACCACTTGAGATACTCCCGACTCGCTTGCCACGGCGCAGATAGTTTCTGCGATGTGGCCGTACTTCAGCACAGCTTTCGCGGAGACTCCGTCTGCGGACAACTTCTCCATGACAGGTGCCAAGATCGTGCTTTCCGCGCGAGCAAGTTCTTCGGTTCGCCTAGCGTGACGCTCTTCCAGTTCTTCAGGTGTTAAAAACGTATAAGGCGACCATTCCAACACATGTGTAACGGTGACCTCCATGCCCTGGGATTTGGCGATTTGCGCTGCAAACCCCAATGCCCGACTGGCGCTTTCACTGCCGTCATATCCGACGACGATCGTTTCTGTCATATTCCCCACTCCTTTCGTTGTGCCAAATACTGGCACGGACAGACTTGCACACATCGCAAGAGAAAGGACTGTCTTTTTTTCTTTATTTTCGGAAAATTTCTGAAATACTTTGGGAAATACAGCAAACTATTAGGAATATTTCCGATGGATGACATCAATAGGAAGATTCTCACAACTCTTCAATCGAACGGTAATATATCGATGTTGCAGCTTTCCGACCTTGTTGGACTGTCGCTTTCGGCTTGTCACCGGCGCGTGAAAATTCTGGAGAGTTCCGGAAAAATTTCCGGATATTCCGCCCGGCTTGATCGGTTGGAGATCGGGCTTGAGCTTCAGATTTTCGTCGAAGTAAAAACAGTTAGTGCGCGACGTGAGGATACAGGTGCATTCGAGGACGCCATCGCTGAAATGCCAGAAATTCTTGAGTGCCATTTGATATCCGGCGACTTTGATTATCTCATTCGCGTTGCGACCCGTGACGCGAAAGACTACGAAAAGTTGTATCGCAACCGGCTTTCGATGATCCCGTCAGTTTCCGAGATGAAAACATTGATGACCGTGTCGACCATCAAAGAGTTTACAGGGTATTATCTGGACTAAGAAAAGAGACGGTTTCCTGTTGCCACACGTCGCAATGTTGAATGGTTGTAACGTTGCATCTCAGGGAGTTTGTTATTATCGCGAGATAATAATTAGTGGACGCGGGGCGAGTGGAATTGCGCAATCACGCGTGCAGGAGAGTGTGAATGTCTGGCAAAAAGATACGCAACATGGATGAGTTCGCGGCAAAAAGCGGACTTTCCAGGCCGACTGTATCGAAGTACTTTAATGACCCCGAAAGCGTCCGATCCTCGACAAGACAGAAGATCGAAGAAGCGTTGGATCGTTATGACTATCGCCCAAACATTTTTGCGATAAACCAGAATCGAAGCTCAACGAAGAACGTTGGAATTGTCGTCCCTTACCTGACCGACCCATTCTTCGCTGAAATCGCAAGAAAGCTGGAGGAACGATGCACGTCGGCGGGACTGCGTCCGACGTTGTTCAGCCCTTATGGGCGCCCCGATCTGGAAATTGAAATTCTCGACAGCATTCTTTCTTTGAAGCCTGCGGGTGTCTTGTTTGCCCCATTGGGTCGGGTTTCGGATCGGGACGCCATCAAAGAATTTTGCGATAAAGTCCCAACCGTTCTTTTCGATAGTGAGATCGAAGATGTTGGCGAAGCCTTTGTTGGCTCTGACAATTTCAGCTTTGTCTCAGAGACCATTGAATATTTGCTGAGAACCGGAACCCCACCTTGCTTCTTTGAAATGCGACACCCGGCAAACCCAAATGCGAACAAGCGTCGCCTGGCGTATCTGGAACTGATGAAGCGCCATGGATTGGAACCACAGGTCGTTCAAGTTGAGGGCGCGGGCTGGTCGTTTGAGGAAATCGGTCGCGAGGGTGCCCTTCGGGTTTTTGAAAGTGGCGGATTTCCCAGTGACACAGTACTTTGCAGCAATGATCGGCTGGCTATTGGCTTGTTGGCCGCTTGCTACGAAAAGGGACTTAGGGTTGGTCATGGCCGGGGATGTGCGATGCGCATTGCTTCCCACGACGGCCACCCTTTTTCCAGCTTCACCTGCCCTTCCCTTACTACCGCTGCGCACGACTATGACTCGGTTTCAGATCGTGCAGTTGAGACGCTTCGGGAGGTGATTGAGGCTGGTGGGAAACTCGCGGACCGAAAGGTGACTCTTTACCCCGCCAAGTTGATCTTGCGATCCTCGGCGTAACCCCAAAACTTTACTCGCGCAAATTTTTGATTGACGTTGGTGTATTTGCGTTCTAGGTTCCCCTTAACGTCCAACATAGGGAGGAATCGGATGTTATCGAATTTTAAACTGGCAACAGCGACTGCTGCAGGGGTTGCGCTAGCAAGCGCCGCCTACGCCGAAAACATCGTCATCGCGACTGTAAACAACGATGACATGATCAAGATGCAGGCTTTGACTGGCGACTTTACTGCGCGCACCGGTCATACCGTCGAGTGGGTTACTCTGGAAGAAAACGTTCTTCGTCAGCGCGTTACAACTGACATCACCACTAAGGGTGGTGCGTTTGACGTTATGATGATTGGTATGTTTGAAACCCCGATTTGGGGTGCTCAGGACTGGCTCGTCCCGCTTGACGATATGCCAGCACATTACGATGTCGAAGACATTTTGCCTGCCGTTCGTGGTGGCCTGTCGCATGACGGAACACTTTATGCAGCGCCATTTTATGCAGAAAGTTCGTTCGTTCACTATCGCACAGACCTGATGGAAAAAGCTGGTCTGGAAATGCCTGACGAGCCGACGTGGGACTTCATCCGCCAAGCTGCGGCTGCGATGACTGATCGTGACAACGAAATCAACGGTATCTGCATGCGTGGTAAGGCAGGTTGGGGCGAAGGTGGTGCAATCATCACAGTGCTCGGCAATGCCTTTGGCGCACGTTGGTTTGATGAAGACTGGAACGCTCAATTCGACCAGCCAGGTTGGAAGAACGCTCTGGAATTCTATACTGGCATGATGGCTGAATCTGGTCCTGCTGGATATGCGAACAACGGCTTCAACGAAAACTTGTCTCTCTTCCGTCAAGGCAAGTGTGGCATGTGGATGGACGCAACCGTTGCTGCCGGATGGCTGGCTGAAGACGGCAAAGGTGGAGCCAGCGACGTTGCTGGAAACATTGGTTGGGCAGTTGCACCAAATGCAGGTCTTGGCAGAAACTCAGGCTGGCTTTGGGCATGGGCACTTGCAATCCCAGCAGGCACACAAAAAGCTGATGCTGCAAAAGAGTTCATCGCCTGGTCGACCGGCCCAGACTACATGCGTTTGGTTGGGTTCGAGAATGGTCATGCTTCCATTCCTCCGGGCACACGCCAGTCGCTCTATGACAACGCCATCTACCAAGAGGTTCCTTTTGCTCAGATGACGTTGAATGCGATCCTGGCCGCTAACCCCAACAACCCGACAGTCGATCCTGTCCCATATGTTGGTGTTCAGTTCGCTGCGATCCCTGAATTCGCTGGAATTGCGACAGAAGTCAGCCAGGAATTCTCGGCGGTCTATGCTGGTCAGCAGACCATCGACGAAGCTCTTGCGAAAGCACAGGCTCTGACAAACGACGCAATGGAAGCCGCAGGCTACCGCTAAGCGTTCTCCCACCGGAGGGCAGCTCCCTGCCCTCCGGACCCTTCACCCTTGAATCCGAGAGCTCAAATCTGAAACGGTGACATACCGTTAACAGGAGAGGTGCATAAAAATGGCTACAGCACATTCAAGATCAGCGGCCCGTTTAATGATGGCCCCGGCGGTCTTCCTGCTCCTCGTCTGGATGCTGGTTCCGCTCTCAATGACCCTCTACTTTTCGTTCAAGAAGTATCTGCCCCTGCGCGGAGACAGTCTTGACCGCGGCCTGGATTGGGTTGGTTTCGAAAACTACACACGTTTCGTGGGCTCAAGCTCGTTCTGGCCCGCCGTTCAAACCACCCTGATTTTGGTGGGCGGTATCATTGTGATCACCGTGGTTCTTGGCATCTTGTTGGCCATTTTGCTTGATCAGCCGATGTGGGGCCAAGGGATTGTCCGCATTCTGGTTATCTCGCCCTTCTTTGTTATGCCGACAGTCTCGGCGCTGGTCTGGAAAAACATGATGATGGACCCGACCAACGGACTATTCGCACACCTGTGGCGGTTCTTTGGAGCAGACCCGGTCGTCTGGCTAAGTGACGCCCCGATATTCTCGCTAATTATGATCGTTTCCTGGCAATGGCTGCCATTTGCAACGCTGATCCTTTTGACGGCAATCCAATCGCTGGACAGCGAACAACTGGAAGCCGCCGAGATGGACGGTGCGAACCCCATTGCCCGCTTTTACTTTATGACCCTGCCGCATCTGGCCCGAGCGATCACCATCGTGATCCTGATCCAGACGATCTTCCTTTTGTCGATCTTTGCGGAAATCTTCGTGACCACCGGTGGCGCCTTCGGCACCCGGACCCTGACCTATCTGATTTTCCAGCGCATGGTGGAAAGTCAGAACATTGGCCTGGGCTCAGCAGGTGGTGTCTATGCAATCATTCTCGCCAATATCGTCGCGCTCTTCCTGATGCGCATCGTTGGCAAGAACCTGGACGCGTGAGGAGGATCTGACATGGCACGTGCAGTCACCACAAAGCGCAAATCTATCAATACAATGGCGGCCTGGGCAGTTGGTTTGCTGATCTTCTTTCCGATCTACTGGACCATACTGACCAGCTTCAAATCCGAAGCGCAGGCTATTAACTATCCACCGCTGTTTTTCAACTTTGACTGGACGTTGGAGAACTACACGTTGGTGCAGGAACGCTCGGACTATATGAAGTTTCTCTGGAACTCGATAATCATTGCTGGCGGTTCGACGATCCTGGGCACAATCATCGCGGTTCCTGCGGCCTGGTCGATGGCATTCGTGCCATCAAAGCGGACGAAGGACATTCTGCTGTGGATGCTGTCCACCAAGATGTTGCCTGCGGTCGGTGTTCTATACCCTATCTCGCTGATTTTCATCCAGTTGGGGCTTTTGGATACCCGATTTGGCCTGACGCTGGTGATCATGTTGATCAATCTGCCGATCATTGTCTGGATGCTTTACACGTACTTCAAAGAAATCCCCGTCGATATCCTTGAAGCGGCACGGATGGATGGCGCGTCACTGCGCGAGGAAATACTCTATGTCCTTACACCGATGGCAGTGCCTGGAATTGCTTCAACCATACTGTTGAACATTATTCTGGCCTGGAACGAAGCCTTCTGGACGCTCAACCTTACGGCGGCCAAGGCGGGACCACTGACAGCATTTATTGCCAGTTATTCCAGCCCCGAAGGCCTGTTCTTCGCAAAACTCAGTGCAGCCTCAACTATGGCGATTGCACCAATCCTCATCCTTGGCTGGTTCAGCCAGAAACAACTCGTCCGGGGCTTGACCTTCGGCGCCGTCAAATAAGGAACCTGACTCATGGGACGTATTGTATTGGAACAAGTCAGAAAAAGTTTCGGCGATGTGGAAGTCATTCCGCCGCTTGATCTGACAATCGAAGACGGCGAATTCACTGTATTCGTCGGGCCATCGGGTTGCGGCAAGTCGACATTGCTTCGGTTGATCGCTGGATTGGAAGACGTGACGTCTGGCTCGATCCGTATCAACGAAGCGGACGCTACTGCCGTTCCGCCTGCCAAACGTGGTCTGGCCATGGTGTTTCAGTCCTATGCGCTTTATCCGCATATGACTGTCCGCAAGAACATAGCCTTCCCGCTTCGCATGGCTAAACTTGATCAAGCCGAGCAGACAGCGAAGGTGGAACAGGCCGCTTCAGTTCTTAACCTGACTGATTATCTGGATCGACGTCCAGGCCAGCTTTCCGGCGGTCAGCGTCAGCGGGTTGCAATTGGCCGGGCCATTGTTCGCGAACCCGATGCGTTCCTTTTCGACGAACCGTTGTCCAACCTTGATGCCGCGCTTCGGGTGGGCATGCGATTGGAGATCAGCGAACTTCACGAACGCCTGAAAACAACCATGATCTATGTGACCCACGATCAGGTCGAAGCAATGACAATGGGCGACAAGATCGTGGTATTGCGTGCAGGCTTCATCGAGCAAGTTGGTTCACCGCTAGAGCTGTATCACAGCCCCCGGAATGAATTTGTAGCCGGCTTCATTGGGTCGCCAAAGATGAACATATTCGGCGGTGATGAAGCTAAGAAACACGGTGCAACGTCCATTGGTATTCGCCCTGAGCACGCTGACGTCAGCACGACCGAAGGCATGTGGAAGGGCACCGTAGGCGTGGCCGAGCACCTGGGGTCCGACACCTTTGTGCATGTTCACGGCACTGGTCTTGCGGACATGGTGACTGTTCGGATGTCTGGCGACATCAACGTCCGCTACGGCGACGAAATCTATGTGACGCCGCAGATGGACAAGATCCACAAGTTCGACGCACAGGGATTGCGGATGGCATGAGGCGACTGGCGGGCAAAACCGCGCTGATAACGGGCGCCGCCCGAGGCATTGGTTACGCTTTTGCCGAGGCTTACGTTCGCGAAGGCGCCAGCGTAGCCATTGCCGATATCGACATTGAGCGTGCCCATAAGTCAGCCGCAACTCTTGAGAACACTGTTGCGGTTGAAATGGACGTTACAGATCAGGACAGCATTGATCGCGCTGTAAAAGAAACCATCGATGCCTTGGGCCAGATCGACATCTTGATTAATAACGCAGCCATTTTCACGGCAGCCCCAATTGTCGAGATCGAACGGGCCGACTATGCACGGGCGTTCGACATCAATGTCGCCGGGACGTTGTTCACGATGCAGACCGTTGCCAAACACATGATTGAGCGCGGCAAAGGCGGCAAGATCATCAATATGGCCAGTCAGGCGGGTCGGCGCGGTGAACCTCTGGTAGCCACTTATTGCGCAACCAAAGCTGCGGTCATCAGTCTGACCCAGTCTGCTGGTCTGAATTTGATCCAGCATGGGATCAACGTGAATGCCATCTCACCGGGCGTTGTAGATGGCGAGCATTGGGACGGCGTCGACGCGTTCTTTGCCAAATATGAAGGCAAAACACCCGGACAGAAGAAGAAAGAAGTCGGCGAAGCCGTTCCTTACGGACGCATGGGCCGCGCTGAAGACCTTACCGGAATGGCCGTATTTCTTGCCAGTGAAGACGCAAACTATGTTGTTGCACAATGCTACAACGTGGATGGCGGGCAGTGGATGAGTTAAGAATGCTCAAAGACAAGCCCCGTACAAACCCTGTCCCTCTATCGGACGCTTTTCTGGAAGATCTTCCAGAGGATGTGCTGCGACCAAATTATGATCGGTCCGAGCTTCGTGCAGGGATTTTGCATATCGGACTGGGTAATTTTCACCGCGGGCACCAGGCATGGTACCAGCACAGACTGCTTCAGATGGGGCACGCGACGGATTGGGCAATCATTGGCGCAGGCGTTCGATCCTATGACACTGAGATGCGAGATAAATTACTTTCGCAGGACTACCTTACAACCTTAATTGAGCTCGACCCCTCAGGAATGTCAGCTGAAATTACTGGCAGCATGATCGACTATGTTCCGATTGAGGATGGCAATGGTGCACTCGTTACGGCGATGTCAGACCCGGCCATACGCATCGTCAGTTTGACTGTTACTGAAGGCGGTTATTTCATTGCACCAGACAACGGTGGGCTGGACACTGACCATCCTGATATCATCCATGATGCCTCAAACCCCAACAATCCTCGGACAGCATTCGGTGCGATGATCTCGGCACTCCGAAATCGCAGAGACGCTGGGGTTCTTCCTTTCACGTGTCTTAGTTGCGACAATCTACAGAACAACGGCGATGTTCTTCATCGCGCTGTCGTTGCACTTGCCCGGCTATCCGATCCTGACCTGGCGGATTGGATAGAAGACACCGGAGCGTTCCCGAACTCGATGGTTGACTGTATTGTGCCTGCGACTGGGCCGGAAGAGATCGAACTGGTCCGCAGGTTTGGAATTGTCGACGCCGCGCCGGTCACCCATGAGAGTTTTCGCCAATGGGTGATTGAAGATAGATTTGTGGACGGGCGCCCTGATTGGGATCTGGTTGGCGCGACATTTACCGACAGTGTTCACGACTATGAAACCATGAAGCTCAGAATTCTTAACGGTGGGCATCAGGTACTTGCCAACGTAGGTGAAATCCTGTCGATCTCGACGATTGCTGACTGCATGCAGGATGCAGACATTCTGTCTTACTGGAAGAAAGTGCAGCGCACAGAGATATCTCGCTATGTGACTTCGGTGCCGGAAATGTCGGCAGATGCATATGTAGAGCTGGTAGAAAGTCGCTTTTCGAACCCTGCAATTCTTGACACAACTCGTCGGGTCGCCTTTGACGGGTCGTCCAGACATACGGGTTTCTTATTGCCGGTTATGCGCGATGCATTGAAGGCAGGTGGATCCATTCAAGGTCTGTCTCTGGTCGAGGCGCTCTGGGCACGGATGTGCCATGGAACACGCGAAGACGGCACTATGATCAAGCCAAATGATCCAAATTGGGACGACCTTCAACAATCTGCCGAGCACGCTCGTCATGATCCCGCAGCTTGGCTGGAACAGCGTCAGTTTTATGGTGACCTGTCCGAGTCCGAAGTCTTTAAGGAAAGTTTTCAAACGTGGCTTTCGCTGATTTGGTCGCAAGGTTCGCGTGCGGCCTTGCGTCAGTATAACAGCAGTTGAATTAAGGACTGGCCTGAAACAGAGGGCTAAGGTTCTACGGAAAAGCTATGGCAAGCACCGGTTTCTTCGTAGTTCCTTGAACGCGATGTTAACCCTATGCCCGGGTTAAAAGAGTTTGTTGGATCACAGGCTTTGTAGTGGGCTACGAGATCGGGTTTGGCTTTGTAAAGATGCCCAACATTGTGTTCGGCGGGATACTCGGCGCCGCGCTCATCAAAGAGTTTCAGCATAGCCGCTTTGATCGCCTTCGGGTCAGCGCCTTTTCTGACGATATAGTCCTGATGCATGACGTGGCACATGAAGTGGCCGTAATAAAGCTTGTGAACCAACTGCTGGTCGATCTCTGATGGCAGGTTCTCGGTCCAGTTGGTCTCGTTTCGGCGGAGCGCGACATCAAGCGCAATAATGTCTTCAACTTCGTCGGCATGAATTGCCATATACCGGACGGCCGCACCCGCTGCCGCAAACCGGTGAAGCCCCGCGATCTTGGATTCGGCAGGTGTGCATTTAAAATATTCGGCGTCGCGGTTCGCCGTGAATTCAGGCAACCAATTGGCGGCTTCATCAATACCGGCATTATTCATTTTTAGGATTAAATGGTGCTCAAACTTATCGCGAAACTCGATCATCCGTTTTGGCAGAATTTCCGGCCAGACGCGCGACGCAAGTTGCATGACACGGTCGGTGAAGTTGCTCATCCACGGGAGTTTGCGCAATCGCGCATCTATCGCTCCCTTCAGCGCAAAGAACATCGGCAAGCGGTCTGTGCCCAGTTTGTCGATCATCACCACCGTATCCTTGCCGTAAGTTTCTGTGATGTCGAAAACCTCACGGTGTACATATTCGGCCGAAACGGGAAGTGACTTAAAATCGGATAGAATGTGTTGTCGCAGATCAGTAAGATCAGCAGGGTCATTGCATCCGATATAGAAGACTTTCTCGGTTTCGTTTTTCGGAAATGTATCAAGTCGCACTGCGAATACAGCGAGTTTGCCCGCTGACCCGGAGGCTTCGAAAAGCTTGTTCTTGTCGGCATTAAATCTAGCAGGCGTATCCGCATTCACATCACGTACGACTTGTGCATAGTCGCTGGCCGAAGCGCGCATGTTCGTCTGAGTGGGGGTCTTATCGAATGCACCATTTTCAAGGTTCGTCAGAATTTCTTCCGGTGTATCGCCCAACTCAATTCCCAGATGATTGACCAGTTCAAGTGCACCACCTGAGCCGACGCGCGCATGAAGTGACAGCTCGGTATAGGCCGGCCCCCGCTCTACCAGCGATCCGCCCGAACTATTGCAAACGCCACCAACGATTGACGCGCCGATGCAGGAAGAACCGATGACCGAATGCGGCTCGCGGCCCAGCGGTGCCAGAAGTTTCTCAAGCGCAAAAAGTGTCGATCCGGGGAAGCTGATGACCTGTCTTCCTTCGCAAAGCGTCATCAGCTTGTCCATCCGCCGGGTGTTGATCAACACCACGTCCCGGTCGTAGTTGCCGCTTGGTGTCGAGCCTTCGGTCAAACCAGTATTGGCGGCTTGCATGATGACAATCTTGTCCGCTTCAACGCTTGCTTGCAGGACTTGCCACTGCTCCAGCAGCGTTCCCGGTCGCAGAACACAAAGTGCTTCTCCTTCGCCGGAGCGAAATCCCCGGCGAAACCGTTCCGTTGCTCGTTGCTCGGTCAGGACATGGCGTCGACCCACTATATCGCGAAAGCGTTCGAGAAGAGCTTCATTGGTCATTTCATCGCCTCTCAATAGGCGACCGAGGGAAGCCACGTCGCGAGATTGGGCCAGAAGAAGACGAAAGCCAGGCCAGTTAACTGCAAGATGACAAACGGAATAATCCCGCGATAGATGTGCATCAGCTTTATCTCGGGCGGACAAACGCCCTTTAGGTAGAACAAAGCAAAGCCGACAGGTGGCGTCAGAAAACTGGTTTGCAAAGTTACAGCTACCAGGATCACGAACCAGATAAGCGCAGGCTCGTCGACCACGCCATATCCGGGGATGTCGATACCAAGACTGTTGATGATCGGGCGCATCAAGGGAAGCACGATCAACGTGATTTCGATCCAGTCCAGAACGAACCCCAAAAGGAAGACGATGAACAATATGAAAAGCACCGTGCCATTCGGGCCAAGTCCGGTGGACAAAACGACATGCTCGATCAACTCGTCGCCGCCCAGTTCACGCAGGACATAGGAAAACACCGTCGCGCCAAGGAATATGGCGAAAATATAGGCTGTAGTGTTGAACGTGGCTTTCAGCACGTTAACCAACTTCGCAATAGTGAGTTTGCGATAACCGATTGCCAGAAGCATTGCGCCCAATGCGCCAATGCCTGAGGCTTCGGTCGGTGTCGTGAGACCCGCAAAGATCGACCCCAGAACGGCCAGGATCAGCGCGAAAGTTGGGATGACGGCAATTAACACGTCATTGACCGCCGCCCAATCCGGACGCACTGCTCCTTCGGGCACTGGTGCCACGTCGCGTTTGATGAGCGCGATGATGAAAATGTAGGTCAGGTAAAGAAAACCGATGATCACACCCGGGAAGACCGCGGCCATGAACAAGTCCCCTACCGACAACGCCATTTGGTCGGCCATGATAACCA